>CALOEH010000190.1:0-47993 GCA_942492195.1 uncultured Planctomycetia bacterium
AGTGTGAAGCGATCCAGTTGCTTGCCGATGCTCTGAAGCACGCTGGAGATCACGCTGCGACGCTTCGCGCCCTGGGGCGTTTTGCTCGTACGACACGCTTTGCGAGCCATCGCGTCATCGCGAAGTTGACGTTCGGCCACGTTGTTGTTGCCGTCAACCGCCGGTTCGGTCACGAACACGAAGAGTTCTTGATTCAACATCAAACGCATGATTTCGTGGCACAGACGTCGATAGTCATCTGCGACCTCGTTGCCGCCGACCGTGTCGTCGACCCATTGTTCGAAGCACAGTGCCAGCAGTTCGTCGTCCAACTTGGCCACACGGGCCGCACGTGTCGAATCGCTCAGACGCCGATCCGATTTGATTCGCTTAGCCGTGCGATAGATGTTGAGCAACTGGTCGGCAAAGCTGCGGTAGTCGGCGTTCTCAGGATCTTGCAGCGTCAGCTTGATCGCCTTGCGAATCAGGTGTGCCCAACATTTCTGCGACTTGTTGAAGTCCTGGTAGATCGCCGCATCGTCGCTGATCAAAACGCCTGCAAACGTTTCTTTATTGAGGATCTTGGCCAGCGTGGCACCATCTTTGTGAACACCATAAAACAGCACGGTGAGCTTGTCAGTCAAAAACGCCCACACGCTATTGATGCTCCACGACGTTTCATCGGTGTGAACCACCGCACTGTTGGCCAGCAGCGTGCAGAGCGAATCGAATTCACTTTCCCAGCCTCGGGCAAGTTGGTTGAGCAACGCATCGGCCTGACTCTTCTTCAGGTTCAACTCCTGGAAGAACGACAGCACCGCGCAGGCTTTGTCGATCGACAGCCCGAGATGGTAAACCTGATAGGCGACGGCGACGAAGATCTCGATTCCGAACTCGCTGCGGCCGACCAGGCCGGCGGGCTTTCCGAAGCGATTGCCGCGCCGATAAATCTCGTAGGCGATCAGAACCGCGCGACCGTTCTCTAGCCGCCACGCGACACGAGTATGCGAGAGCGTGCAGTCGTCGATGCACGTGTCAGGCGGCAGGACCGTTTCGGTTCGCTCAGCCTGTTTGATTTTATCAGCCGTTTTGGTTCGGCCAACACGCCGGCGTTTTCGTTTCCGTTTGCCGACCTTGGCTTTGCGTTGTTGCTCCGCTTTTTCGCTATAGGCTTGATCGAGACGCTCGGTCGGGTTCTTGCCCTTGAACTCTTCGAGTTGTTTCTCAAGCTCATTGATCCGATTGTGCAGCATCACGATGACGTCGATCAACCTGTCGGTCGACAGTCTCCCAGCCGCAGCATCGTCCCTGAGTTGCTCAATATCCATGCCCCATCATGGCCAAAAACAGGCGAGTCTGCCAAGAGCGGTTTCAGAGAATGGATAGCTACCGTAGGCAAATCCACACAGCACGGCGGCCGCGATCCCCAGGCCAAGCTGCGCTGCTGGAATCTCATCCGGCAAGGCGATCACTTGCTCGCTCTTGAGTTGCCTGGCTACCGGTCGAATCTGCTGGAGTGGTTCGCGGCGCACGCCTAAGCAGAGCACGATGACTGCGATCAACAGGAGCAGCATCGAAGCCAACGCGCGGAGCGTGATTCCTTCGCCCAGCAGGATCCGACCAGTCAGGGCACCTCCTACGATCAGCATGCCGAACAAGATAGGGATGGTCACGGCCAGGCCCAATACGCTCAAGGCGAATTGGAACGACACGTTCCCGCCCACCTGCATGAAGAGTCCGGTAAGGACAAGCATGGGCACGAGACGCCAAGGGGGGAGGCTGGGTTTCCCCCGTTTGCTGCGCCAAGCAATCATGGCCCAAGCCGCCAAAGCGGTGGGGACCGCCTTGATGCACGAAGTCCAAGCAGGATCGCTGGTCAGCGCCAGTTGTCGCAAGAAGATGTTGGCCCCCGTATACGCGAGTGACGAGACAATGCCCAACACGGTTCCCCGCAGCAAATGTCCATGCACTTGCTCGGCTGGTTCTGGCGCAACATGCATCGCTGTCGGGACGGGTTCGAGCGCTGCATCGGGGATGGGAAGGTTTTCAGTCACATCGCCATTCTAGCCATCGCCAGTGCCGCACCAACCCAGAAGTCTTTGCAAACGGCTGCGCGACAACTCACGCTTCGAACCTTTGCTACTTACCTTGGTTCGGTTTGAGTTCAAAATCCGCCTGCGTCCAATGGGGATCGAATCCCGCTGGTGCCTGAGAAAGGTCCAAGATGGGGCCCTGTTTCAGCTTGGGAAAGTGGTCCGCCAGCACCTCATGGAACAATTTTGACTCGCCGCGCGCCAGGGGGGCGTCGGCAAGCCGGATGATGGCCATCTTGCCGAGCAGCGGCCACGGGTCGCTGGCAATCACGAACACCGCGTATTGGTCGTTGGGCGAACTACATCCACCCCAGACATGTTTCTTGAACTCGCCGAACACTAGCTGCGAGGCTTTTTCGTCCAGCCCACTACGCCACAACATGGGATAGTAAGCCGGACAGATTCCATAGTTGTTCGCCGAGTGGAGTACCTGCGGCGACCCACCTTGGAACCAGTCGCCATCGGCATCGGTGGCCCAAGCCGGATACCAGTCTGGGAAGTGCGAAAGGTAAAGCACTTTGCCGGACTGCACATCCACGCTCACCATCTTTCCTCTGCCGAGCGGATACTCCACCCCTTTCGGTTGCCTTTCCTTACCAGGCGGAACGTTCGATTGCCCTAGGATGCGCCGCCCGTCCGGCGACCAGATCGCCTGACTGTGGATACTGCGGGCTCGCAGTTCCTGCACCACGTCCAACGTCTCGGCATCACGGATAATGATCCGCTGCTCCGGCGGTTTAGCGTTCTTCTTGGTTGGGTTGTCCGCCACGGCTGCGTCGCGCACCACTTCTTCCAGGCAGGCTAACTGCTTCCCATCCGGCGACCACGAAGCCCAAGCAAAATCCCCCTCTTTTTCGACTGCCATGAGCTTGCTTCCATCGGTGTTGGCAAGAACCAGGGTTCCGGTGGCTGGCCAGGAGTTCAATGCGATGGCCCCCACGTTCTGCGGCAGGCGCGTGGTGATCGGCACGCGCGGCGTTTTCTTGGTTCGCCGATACAAGAACCTCTTTCCATCGGGAGCTGCGCGAGCGCTGAACTCATCGAACTCCGGCGTGTTGGTTAAGTTTCTCAAATCCGAACCATCAGGTCGCATGACAAAGAGATCCAAGTCACTCGCTTCACCGTCGGAGTATGCGGAAAAGAGAATCCAGCCCAGTTGAGCCACCTCGCCGCGAAGCTGGTTCACGCCCGGGTTTTCAGGAATCTTGGAACTTGCCGCGCTGGGTGCTCTGGGGCTGGTTTCCAATGCCGCAATCTGCGCGGTCGCAGTCCGCGGTCGCCCGTCCGTCAGGTACGGATAGAACTCAAAGTACGTAAACGGTTGCAGCGGAAGCGTCAGGACGACGGTCTTCTTGGCAGAACTTGGAGGGGCCGGTACCGCTGGCCGATACGGTTGGACGACTACGTTGGCGGTGGTCTGACCTGCCGGAATGGTGACCTTGCCAGTGAGTCGCCGGTAGTCCACCCCAGGCGTTGCCGTACCGCCGACCGAATACGTGATCTCGGTATCACGTCGTGGCGCCGGTTGGGCTGTGACTTGAAAGGTTTGCTCACCGCCGGCGGTGCGCGTGTCCTGCTCAATCAGGTGGATGCCGACGTTGGGGCAATCGTCATCCAGAAAGATCATCTTCGCCAGGCTAAGGTTGGAGGCGAGGCGATAGGCAGGGTTCGGCACAATCTGGAATGTCAACGATTGCGTTCCGTTCACCAGTGTATCGTCGATCGGCATCACCTGAACTTCGGCCGTTGTCTGCCCTACTCCCAGCCGAACGGATGTGGGGACCGGCACATAATGCACATCGGCCACCACCGGATGGTGGGCTGTTCGTGATGTCAGTTGCACGTTGACTGGCTTGGTCAGGTCCCCTTTGCGAGTGATGACCAGCACGCCCGGTGTTGCCGGTTCGATGACTGGCGACTTGTACGCGATGTCCACCACCGGCAGGTAAGCGGACTTGGTGGGAAGCGGTTCGACTAAGATGGCAGCCCCTCGACTCAAGATCGACCCTAGTGCGCTACTGACCGTTACGGAGTAGACGGCTTCGTCCGCTTCGACACTTTCCCGGATGGAGAACGTAGGACCGGTGGCCCCCGCGATCGGCTTTCCATCCTTGAGCCACTCGTACTTCAATGGGGGAGTGCCTGAAGCGGTGACCGCCAGTTGGATGGGTTGTCCGACCCCAATCAGCGCATCGAGCGGCTCCACCTGAATCGCAGGGCGTGTCGGCTGCGGCTCAACGTCCAGGGTCACCACCGCTGGCGAAGATTGAGACTTGCCCATCGCCACACAGAAGCTGAACGCATCTGGCCGTTCGTAGTTCGGCTCCGGCGTGTAGGTCAGGTCGGGCGGGGTTCCGGAAAGGGTTCCATGTTTCGGCCTGGTTAGAATTCGATACTCAAGAGCGCGATCCTGATCGTCCGTTCCCACCAAGACGACCTTCGCCGAACTTCCCCGTCGGCGCAACAGGTACTGGCTGCGGGCGATCGGTTCGGATTGACGCGCCTGGTAGAATCGAACGACTCCGTTGCTCGCGCCAACCACCAGATCACGGAGCCCGTCACCGTCTAAGTCTGCCACGGCGATCCGCGCGTCAGACTCGACGGTGATGCTCTTACCGCCGGCTAGCACAGGTGCGTAGTCCTTGAATGCTGGGGCCGTTTTGGAGCCAACGTTCTTGGCGAACCAGACTTCGCCATGCTCGGTACCAACCAACAAATCTGCAGCGCCATCTCCATCCCAGTCGAGCAGAACAGGGCTCAACCGCTGGGTGGGAAACAGGTCGCGTATCTTCGTGCCAAGGCGCGAGTTGTCAAAGTCGAACTCCGGCGCGGTGTCCGTACCTTGGTTGATATACACATACACCCCACGGTTTCGGCCCATGAGCAAGTCTCTGTTGCCGTCACCATTCCAATCGGCGATGCAGGGATTGACCGTTTCGTGGTAGGGGCGGACGCCGGCATCCGGTGGCAAGTACTGAATGTGGTGCGTCGAAAATTCCGGCGATTGATCGGTGCCGACGTTGCGCCAGATGCGTGTTTGAGCACCTTGGCCATCTCCAATGACGAGATCCTTCTTGCCATCGTTGTCCCAGTCCACGACGCGAGGGCTGATTCTTCCCGGGCCAGGGCAAATACAATTGACCTTATTGAACCGCCAGGCCCAAATCGGTGAGCCAGCGCTGCGCAGCCCATCTTGACGCTGAATCTCTGCCCGTTCGAACTGGATGCCATCGGCCGTAAGCCCTCGATTCAGGTGAACGGAGAGTTCGCCGGAAGAGTGGCCGATGACCAAATCGTTGAGGCCATCGTTGTTCCAATCGACAACATCCGGCGAAGCCCAACCGGCGAGGCGAGTCCCTGAGAGCGTGAGCCGGACGCCCGGCTTGAGTTCTGGCGGCGCGGCGGTTGTTGGGGATGCCAGACTGACGAAGACCACGACCGCGAGCAAGCCAGTGAGGTATCGACACATCGGGAAGCCTTCCTGCTGAAGAACCATTTCTGTAAGGATCGTTCGAACAATGACTGTCGAATTCCGAAATTGAGAATCAATTCCCCGAATGCATTGGTGAGCGGTATGGCGCTAGCCGCCGGTGCAGTTAGGACATCGCTTCGACCACCGGTGGCTAGCGCCAAAACCGCTCACTCTTTTTCCGATCGATGCTAACGCACGAAGAACAAGCTTCCGCTATTTCAATCCTAACCCGAAGCGTCAGCGAGGAAGCATGACAGGCGATGTTGCCACGGATGGAGCGAGATGACTACTTTTCCGCGGTTGGAGCAAACGACCAGAATGTCAGTGTTTCTTCGTCCTTGACCAGCAGTCCGCCAGGCAGCAGGACGGGAGGTGCCCAGGTGGGGCTGTCTGACACATGGTAGGTTGCCGCGACTTCGTAACGCTTGTCATTTGCGGCAATGATTTTGAGATCTCCTTCGTCCAGCAGGGCAACAATGTAACCCGGAATCGACAGCAGTGCGGCGTTGTTGCCTGCCCGACCTGGCCCCTGCCAGAGGATCTCGCCAGACTCGGCGTTCAGGCAGAAGAACCGCCCTGCCCCGTAGTGGGAGAACCCAAACAGGCGGTCACCGTTGATCACGGCCGAACTCATGTCGAGTGCCACCTTGTCCTGTTGCCAACGCTTCTTCACAGAAGGTGCGTCCGGCACGTTGGCATCTCGCTGAGGCTCGAGGCTGTGGATACCGCGGTTCTCACCTCCCAGCAAGACGCGTCCCTGGTGGAATGCCGGAGTGGGCATGTTTTGGTTGGTGCCAGCATGTGGAAAAGCGTGCTGCCAGAGCAAACGCCCCGACTTGCTATCGACCCCGACCAGGGCGTTGTGATTCCACTCAATGACCTGCCGCACTCCATGCAAGTCCACGACAAGAGGTGAGGAGTACGAAGCGCCGTCGTCGCCCAGGCTCCACAGTTCTTTGCCAGTCCTGACATCCAGTGCGGTCAGGGCCCCCTGTTCATCTCCGCCGAAATGCACCACCACGCGCTGGCCGTCGACAATCGGCGAGGTGGAGGTGCCCCAGTAGGGATGGCTCTTTTCGAACTTGTCCGCATAGTCGCGTCGCCAGAGAAGCTGGCCAGTGTCGGCATCCCAAGCGGTCAGATACCCGGTGATGCTCATGGTGAAGACTCTGCCGTCGGCCAGCACCGGCGAAGACTTAGGGCCTTTGCCATGCCGTTCGCCACCGCCACCCATCTTGAACGGGACCGGCCAACTCTTCCGCCACTTCACGTCACCGGTCTTGAGGTCCAGGCACCAAAGTACTTCGTCCTCACCCTGCCGCGCGTGCTGGTACACGCGCCCCTCGGACACCAGCGGCGAGCCATATCCGCTGCCGACTTCTACCTGCCAGCCTCGCGTCAACTGCTCCGGCCAGTTGGCAGGCGGCTCGAACCCCTGGACCCAACCATCTCGGTTCGGCCCCAACATGCCCGGCCAGGTAACCTCAGCCAACAGGTTGGATTCAGGACCTGCGGACAAGACAGCGGTGAGGATGATTAGGAGGAACGAGGTCTGTCGAAGCATTGTTGGCATTTCCGATTCTGTGAAGAGTCTCTGTTCTCTGCGAAATTTGTCGGGAGTGTGGTCGCGTCGACCGCCCGGCGACCAAGGAATACATTGTCAGCCGTTTGAACCCTAGAAACAACCCAGCGCGCCCGTCACTCTCCGGTTTTGCAAGCCATCCGGCGAGATACTCGACGGGGTGGGCCAGAAGTCGGCACTGTTGTAAGCTCAAGGTTGAGACGCAGAACGCGAATGTTGCTGCATGCAAGTTCTACCGGAGCCCAAGGGTTTTCGTTTAGCGAAGCGAATCACGATGTCTATCCTGATTTGGCGCAAACGCGTTGCCACCTAACAAAGTGATGCAACTGACAAGCATGCAATTGACTCGATCTGATGCCGTCGCCGTCCACACGACCGGAAAATATGTTCGCTGCATGGAGCGCGGCGTCATCACGGATGACGAACTGGTCAGTGCCTTGTTCGATAACTTCTGCGGCTGCGAATCAGATGGTGGTATCGAACAGTGTGTTGCTGTCGTTCCTCAACGCCTGTGGCCGCAGATTGGAAACAAAGTCGAGGCGACGCTAAACCGGCCGCATCCCGGTGACTTGTTCGTCTATCAACCAATCACGCCCACCATGGACGAACTCGAACAACTCGACAACCGGGTTCGTCAAACGATGGCAGTCGTGGTCAAGTATTTGGCAAATCCAACTGGTGTCGTCGAATACGAAATTGACGACCCGGACGGACTACGACAACGATGGTTTGTATTCAAGCACTTTGAAACGGTCGTCGGCGAGAAATGTCGCAACCCTGCTTGCGATGAAGATCGGATTCACAACGGCGTATTTTGCCGCGCGCACCACTACGAAATGATCTTCGGTCAGCCGCCGTCAACGTAACCGAATCACGCGGTGAACCGGCGCGGCGGACAACGCAATCGCTGAATCGAGCCGATGTTTAAGGCCTTTGTTCACGAAGCCCGGCTGAGTGTCGAGCCCGGGTGGAGGACTTGCAGGCTTGCAACACAGCCCATCGCTGACTTGCGAGAGAAAGCTGCTGGCTCGCAACTTGTTCTGTGAGCCAAATCAATGAATGGTCGGTCTCGCTGGACTGACCAGTTGCTACGGTTTCGGCTGAGTAAAATGAACAGCGTTTGCAGAAATGTTGATCTTCTTTCTCCGCGTAAACAAATTCATCGGCCATGCCAATTGGCGCGCCGACTCGTATTGTCAGCCCGCATTCTTCGAGCGTTTCACGATGCAATGCGTGCACTGCGGATTCACCGTTCTCCTGGCCTCCACCGGGCAAGTATCTTCCAATTGGAGTCACGACGACTCCGATATGGTCAGCGTTGTCCGTAATCACGCCGTAACTTCCAGGCCGCATCGTGTATTTCACACCCTCCTGTCGTCCGCCAAATTCAGGGTAAGCAAGACCGATTCGATCCAAGGGAGCGAGATCGGGTTTGACAAACCGACTCTTGGCATCTGCGTCCATGATCCGATCTCTGGTGTAGTAACACAGCAGAACACGGCGATCTAACAACTCCGGATGGTGATTGCAGAAATCCTCAAACCTAACAGATGAATCAAGTTCGTCGATTGCTCGGTGAATTAGCTGCATGAATACCAGAGTCGTCGTTTCGTGATAACCACGATCAATCGCATCGGGAACTTTGTTGGCAGCGTTGTAGGCTTTGACACCGGAACGCATCTTGTCGGTTGCTTCGTTCAGGGTGAGACGAGAGGCATAGAAGTAGGCCACTCGGACGTGGGCTAGATGGTTCCACCGCTCGAACGGTAGAGTGCAATCCTCGAAGGCCGCGAGGAACTCGCTATCGATCATGTTGCCTTGCCCGCTATTCGAGTGTTCGTCGTACTACCGCTCTAAATGCTCTTGTATCACTTCAGCCGGATCGGTGAACCTGCGGTTTTGGGATTCCGCATTGTACATTGCACATGGGAGCCGGACATGGGTGTCCACAACCTGGAACAACTGGAGGCCTATTTGAGTCGGCAGGGGTGGCATTGGCGGAACGGGGTTGGTGTTGGGTGCCAGTGCCTTTTTGAGACGCTGATGATGGCGATTCGGACGTTCGAGGTTCGTCATGACACACCGCAAGACGATTGCGCATTTTCGAACCCAGCCAACGGCATCTCGCTTGGGCCGCCTGGATGCTGACGTTCGTAGGGATGGTCTGGTCGTTTGTCCAGCAGCTTCGGCAAGCCTAGCGGGTTTATGCAAGTGATGGGTTGGCTCGACTTTGAACCCTTGTGCGTAGTGACGTGGTGACAAGAAGAAAACCGAAACGTACCGCTCGGTTTCATTCGAACTGGGCCTGGGGTGAATGACTCGCGTCTTGGGCAAACAGCGCGAATACAATCAACGTCTCGATAGCTAAACCGCAAGCGCCGCTCCCCTGGGCGTATTGCGTGACCAAGAAACTTTGTCCCGAAGTTGACCGGATGCGGCCCGCTTTCCGTACGTACCCTGCGCAGCGGCAGAAATATGCCGGGATGTCGCGAGGATGGATGGCTGGTGCTTGCCGAATCCCTGTTCCTATTCACGGGCAGGACGGGCTTCCGCTGCTGACTCTTCTAGGAAGACGGCACTTCGCTCATCCGGAGTCTTGAGGTCGTTGGGCGTTGGAATCCGTCGGTCGAGGCGTTGTGGTCCACGAACCATTCGACGGGGAAATTCGATGAATAAGCCTGGCATGCTCCGGTCCCGTTTTCGGCAAAGTCGGCGGACTGAGAGAAGGCGGCCCAAGTCCCTGACCGTGCAGAGCTTAGAATCTCGAGCAATGCTCGCCGCCGAGGCGATCACGCTGGCGGACCCCAGCTTCTATGGCGTGAGCGGAGCGGACGAATCCGGCAACCACTCAACATTCAGCGCAGATGGCCAGTTGATTGCCTTCGAAAGCAAGGCGGGCAACCTGACCGACAATGATTTCAACGGAGAGCAGGACATCTTCGTTCTCGATCGCAGCACGGGCAGCATCACGTTGGCCAGCGCCACGCCCGAAGGAGTGAGCGGAAACGTACGTTCGTACAATCCGATCCTCAGCGCAGATGGCCGCTACGTCCTGTTCGAAAGCGATGCCTTCAATCTATTTCCAGGCGATAACAACAACCGGCCGGATGT
Organism: uncultured Planctomycetia bacterium; assembly: GCA_942492195.1. Taxonomy (GTDB): domain Bacteria; phylum Planctomycetota; class Planctomycetia; order Pirellulales; family S012-138; genus CALOEH01. The sequence goes on from CALOEH010000190.1 coordinate 10,238, forward strand.
CTTCGTTCGCGATCTGCAGACCGGTTCGACCCAGTTGGTCAGCGTCAACTTGGGCGGGACAGGCGGCGGCGACGGCTACAACCAAGCCCAGGCTATCAGCGCAGATGGTCGCCTGGTCGCCTTCCTGAGCGATTCGAGCAATCTGGTCGACGTGCCGGTTTCAGGTAGATTCAGTGACTTTCAGTTGTATGTGCGAGACCTGGTTAGTGGAACCACGACGCTGGCCAGCATCAACTTAACAGGAACGGCGGGTGGAAATGTGTTCTCGGGGGCTGCAGCGTTCAGCCCCGATGGACGTTTTTTGGCCTTCCAATCTCGGGCGAGTGATCTGTTCGCCAATGACTTCAACGAATCTGATTTGGACGTCTATGTACGCGACCTGCAGCTTTGCACGACGACGCTGATCAGCACCAACAGCACCGACACGGCGGCGGACGCCGGAGATGCCTCGCAGCCGGTGTTTAGTCCAGACGGCGACTGAGTTGTTTTTCCATGAAGAAGAATTGCACCACGGAGGCACGGAGAAAAGTGCATTCCCTTCCTCGTCCTCCTCAGTCTCAAGAGCGACAAGCTGACTGATGTCGAGCCTCTTCGAAATGGACCGCTTTGGCAACCTAGCAACAGCAATGGTAGTGAGCGAAGTGTAGCGAGGATAGGATCAGGAGAGACCGTGTCACCAACGCGACGAAAACCAAGGACGTTTTCCATGAAGCCGATTCGTTTGTTTGCATTGGGATTAGCACTCATTCTGGTGCCAGGTGCGCTTTCAATGGCAGCCGAGAAGATCGTCATGCCAACTCGTGGCACCTGTGCGCATCGCGGAGCCTGCGGTTCGCATCCTGAAAACACGCTTCCCGCTTTTGCCGAGGCGATTCGTCTGGGCGTTCACCAGATCGAATTCGACGTCTACCTGACCAAAGACAAGCAGTGCGTAGTGATTCACGACGGGTCCGTCGATCGCACGACCAACGGTTCCGGTAAAGTCTCGGAACTGACGCTCGCCGAGATCAGACGGCTGGACGCCGGCAGTTGGAAGGACGCCCGGTTTGCCGGCGTCAAGGTACCGACGTTGCGGGAAACGCTGGAGATGATGCCGGTGAACATTTGGCTGAACGTACACACCCGAGGAGGCCCAGATGCCGGCGCGGCCGTCGCCCAAGAGATCGTTCGACAGGGACGCCAACATCAGGCCTTTTTGGCCACCGGGTGGAGCGAGTCCGCAGCGGCCCGCAAAGTCTATCCTGGCATTCTGATTTGCAACATGCGCAATCAAGGCTTCGACTCGCGGTACGTGAATGAGACGCTAGAACGTGGCGACCAGTTCGTGCAATTGCTCCGTGGTGTGGCCTCACCGGAGGACATGGCCCGTCTGAAAAAAGCCGGCGTTCGTATCAATTACTTCGGCTTCGACTTGAGGCATCCCGATCGGCTCAAACGATACTTTGATGCTGGAGTCGAGTTTCCCTTGGTCGATGACGTGGAGAAAATGATGCCGGGAGCCGAAGCGCTGGGGATTAAGCGGTGGCAGCCTGTCTATCGCCAGGACAGCGATAAGAAGAGCGACTGATGATGAACCGGTAAGGAAATTCAAAGACAAGTCGAGGGCAGAAGGATACTCCGCGACATCCAGAAACTTTCCGGTTGAATCTGCGCAGATCGAGAATTTCTCGCGCTCCTCCCGTCCGCGTGCGGCGAATGCTCTGGCGATTCTAACGCTGGCGCGAAACAAACTGAGAAGTTCTTGGTAGACTGTCTTCGAACTCGGAATCCTGGAAGAAGTTGATGAAGCCAGCGGCGAGACGAGCAAGCATGATTGATTATCAACTCGAACCACAGCTCGCCGCCGATGAGTTCATCGATGTGCTGGTGCGTTCCACACTGGCCGAGCGACGGCCGGTTGATGACCAAGACATCATCCAAGCAATGCTTGCCAATGCTGGCATTATCCTGACGGCTCGGTGCAGTGGGCAACTGGTAGGGGTGTCTCGGGCGATCACGGATCGTGCCTTCTGCACCTACTTGTCAGACCTCGCCGTGGACCAGAGTTTCCAGCGTCAGGGAATTGGCAGGCAGTTGATCCAACGGACCCATCAGGTTGCTGGACTCAACACCACACTGATTCTGCTCTCCGCACCGAACGCTTCTACCTACTATCCGCATATCGGGATGACCAAGCACGAATCCTGCTGGTTGATACCGCCCCAGGTTTAGATGCCTTATGGGAGAGAAGTCGTTCAATCTGAGTCAAGTCTTGTTGACGGCTATGTAGAACAGTTGTCCTAACTGTTCCGGAATCAAGAAAGAAGGTTTCGAGTACTGCCGGTGAACAGTTGAGACAACTGTTCTACACTCTGAGTACTCACCCAAGCCCTCCGGCGGCCTCGTTCTCGTTGAGTGCCAGCTGAAGTGGGCAGTTTGCCGCAATCACTGTCTGTCCTTGGCGGTACCGTTCCAGCAGTTGGCGTGATCTTTCGGCCAGCATCCGGCGAACTTCGCGCCGCTTGCCCTTCTCGCGGGCAATCTTCATGTGGTCATACGCTGTGGTCTGGTGCCGGAGCCAGGCAATGACGGCGGACTCAGCCCGCCGCTCAATGGGTATCCGCTCGGTTCGAGCAACGGTGCCGCTGCCAACCGGGGTGGCATGTGCCGTCACAGCGTCGGCAAGCTGCTCAGCCAAACTCGCGTAACAAGCAGCGAAGTCCAGGAATGCCAGAACGGCACCACGGAAGTCTTCGACGTATTCCGTCTGTTTCCGCTCACGTCGTGCTGCCGCGGCCACTTGGCGTTTGGCGTAGGCATCCGTTGAGCGTTCTGCCTCGAGTTGAGCCCGGATCGAGGCGATTCGCTCAGCCGGTGCCCAAACGCCGCGGGAGAATGTCTTACGCCCCTTCTTCTCCTGAACCGTCCAGCTTGGTCCAGCCCCCTTCACTCGCCTGGTCAAGCCAGCATCTCCAGGAGGTAGAAGTTCCCAGCCAACAGGCACCTCCAGCAGTTGACCTTCTGCGGTGCGGACGGTTCGTTCACCCGGGCCAGGGGTCACAATCCTTGTCTTGTTGGGCATCCCGCGATCTTCTTCTTCCGCACAAAGTCGGCACGGTGTTGTTACGTTTGTCAAGCATCTCGCAACGGGTTACGGCCTATTTGCTGCTCACTGCGAACGCAACCGGTGGCGCAGTGCCGAACTTCCGCCCTTGGGTGTCTTCGATACTAAGCAGCAACTGGTGTTTGCCGTCGTAGATTCGCTCCGGCAGTTCAATTCGGTAGAGAATGAAGAAGTCTCGCCGGCGGTTCTCGCATACTTCTTCCAGCACGGGGAGTTCCTGTTCGACCACCTGACGTTTCAAATCATCGGTAATCTGGTAGCTGACGCGCAGTGAAGTCTTGTAACCGTCTTGGTGCGGCATGCTGACAAAGTTGTCCACTTCAGCATAAAGCAACAACTGCTGCTGCGGTTTGAACGTGTATTCGTCGAATGTGTCGTAGACCCCAAAGCTGCTCACCTTGGTACAGAACCGCACGTTGCGGATTTCCAAAGCCCCCTGGTGTGCCAGATCGGCCGCCGCCATCCGCAGGTAGCGAGTTGCTTCGGTTGCCTGTTGCAAAGCGTTGGGGTTGTTTTGATCCAGGAGTGTTGCCAACGCGTAGATCTGGTTCGACCAAAATTGTTTTTGAGTCGGCGGGATTCCGTCGACCGGGGCTAGAGCCTGCTCGCGCTGTCCGTTCATCAACTGCATCAACCGCAGAAAAACTTGTGCCTGAACTTCGGCTTCGGTGCGAGGTGCGTCTGGATGCGAAGCATCGAGTGCCTGGGCGGCCGCCTCGAGGTGTTGCTTCCAAGTCAGCGCATCAGGCGGAGTGGTTGTCGATGCCACGGCCGGAGGAGTAACGGCTTGTTGCTGGTTCTGCAGGTCCGCCTGGGCCGCAGCCATCAGAACTTCTGGCAATCGCTGCGTGCTGCCAGGATTCAAAACATCGGCGGCGTTGGGCAACCGGACCATGCTGGCCGGCGTGTTGTAGCTGGCCAGCGACGCTCGCCCCACTTCCCGGCGTACGGGAGGAGGTCCCTGCGGCCCGGCGAGATCGCTGTTGGGCTGGGGGGCATCGGCACGCTTCCGCATGGCAAGTGACGCCCTGAAGTATTGCAGCAAGATGGGCCAGGTGGAAGGATCCACGCTCTTGAGATCCTGCGAGAGCTGCGCACTGTGCTCGGCGTCGAGCGCGCCAAGCTGTTCCAACTCCGCCCGAATGGCAGCAAACTGCGGATCATCAACAGGGGTCAGTGGTTGGGCCGGTGTTGCTTTGGCCGGGGTTGCTTCAGCAGTTGCAGCCGTGGCGTCAGAAATCACCACCGCAGCCTGATCGGCAGGTTGCGTCTCATTCAGCGAGGCAGCAACTTGCTCCGAAGACTTGTTCCAGGCACATCCCCCCTGCGCGGCCAGTCCCACGGCAACCACCAACGTACCGATCCACCCCATGGGCGCGCCACCAGATTGCAGCGAAGCATGAGGTTTCATGGACCCGTCCAAACAAAACAAGGCGCGCAAGTGCGTGTAGGGCAAAACAACGGCGGGGGGAGACTATTGCAAACCGCCTGGCAGTTCAAGATGAGATGCAGGCCCTCAACTGTGCTGGCAGCCCAGCGGTACTGTCAACAACATCGCTGCGGAAACCGATCTGGTGCCCTTTCGCGTTGTTCCACCAGGGACTAAAGTTGGGGTTTGGGGAGTCGTTTTTCTACCTCATGTATTGATACCGTAACTCGCGCGAGACTTGCGGAATCATTTGACAAACCACAACATCGCAAACTTGCGGAGTGCGGCCAGACTATGACTTCTCAGCAGCCACCAGGAGGGGAACTGCATGCATCGCCTGCACAGCGAGCATCGCTGGAAGTCTATCTGCTGGGAGTCGTCAAGTACGACGTCTGCCTGGCCTTACAGCAGCGGCTGATCTACGAATCGACCGGACGCCGCGATGGGCAGATTCAGCTGCTGTTGTGCGAGCACCCGCTGAGCATCACCCTGGGGCGTCGCGGTTCGCGTGCCCATCTGCAGTGCGGTATGGACGAACTCACGGCCGGTCAGGTGCCGGTCCGCTGGGTCAATCACGGCGGAGGAGCCATGGTCCATGCTCCTGGTCAACTGGCCATTTATCCCATTGTGCCGCTCGATTGGCATGGCTGGACGGTGGGTGAGTACCTCTCGCGGTTGCGCGGGGCTTTGCAGTCTTTGCTCGAAGAATTGGGGAAAAGGTCTCCACACCTACGGGGTGATGCCTACGGTATCTGGGGACGCAGTGGGCAGCTCGCCTCGTGGGGAATTGCCGTCAAGAACGGGACCACCTACCACGGGGCGTTTATCAACGTATCACCAGACATGAAGCTGTTTCGCCAGGTGCAGACCAACCCGCGCGAAAACACGCCGATGAGTTCGCTGGTGGTCGAACGGCAACAAGCCGTTAGAATGACTGCAGTCCGCGAAGGAGTCCTGCGCCATTTGAGTCAAGCGTTTGACGTTGGTGGGCACCACATTTATTCCGGACATCCGTTGCTTCCCCAAATCATCCGTACCACAGCTCACGCCCGTGTTGGTTAACCTACCCATCCTCAGTACCTCCGGTTCTAGCGCAGGCTCTGTGCCTGCCGCGGCACGTCCCCGTTTGCCAGAATGGTTGCGCCGCAATGTCCCCAAAGGCAACGTGCAAGGGCAAACCACCAGGCTGCTGGAAGAACTCCGTTTGGAAACCGTGTGCGAGAACGCCAAGTGCCCGAACCGGATGGAGTGCTACTCGCAAAAAACTGCCACGTTCATGATTTTGGGAAATGTCTGCACGCGTGGCTGCGGATTCTGTTCGGTTGCCAAAGGCAAGACGCTTCCGCTGGAACAGGACGAACCTGCCCGAGTTGCCGAGGCGTCACTCCGGCTCGGACTGGCGCATGTGGTGATTACCTCCGTCACGCGTGACGACCTGCCGGATGGGGGTGCCGATCATTTCTACGAGACCATCCTCGCCGTACGCGCGCTGACCGGCGCGGCGGTCGAAGTCCTGACGCCTGACTTCATCAACAACCCACAAGCGTTGGATCGGGTGGTGGCCGCGCGCCCCGAGGTCTTCAATCATAATACCGAAACCGTTCCCAGGCTTTACCCCAGCGTGCGTGGCACCAAGTCGGACTATCGTTGGACCCTCGAACTGCTGCGGAGAGTCGCCGCCGCGGACCCCTCCATCAAAACCAAGAGTGGGCTGATGCTCGGTCTGGGTGAAACGCGCGAAGAGATCCTCGACACCTTGGCAGACCTGCTCGAAGCGAATTGCCGATTGCTGACGCTCGGGCAGTATCTCCAGCCAACGCTGCAACATTTGCCGGTGGTGCGTTACGTTCCGCCTGCCGAATTCGATGAGCTAGGGACCATCGCCCGACAGATGGGTTTCGAACAAGTGGCCAGTGGCCCCTTTGTCCGTAGCAGCTACCACGCCCGCGAGATGGCAATGTAGAACAGTTGTCTCAACTGTTCACCTGCAGTACTCGAAACGTCGAAACGTTCTCTTGGCTCCTGAACAGTTGAGACAACTGTTCTACAATGGCGCGAGGTCCCCCGCTCCGTCACGCTTGAAACAACCCGTTGGGCTGGTTCCATCGCAACCGTGCGATCCAAATACTTCCATTGGCGCCGTACTTGTTGTCCACTGGCATGCGGTGCTCGGGGCCCCAGGTTTGCATCCATTCGGAGACCGTCACCCAGGTCTCGTCAGGTGAAATGTCCACCACGCCAAAGTTGCCCAGTCTGGCTCCCCGCTCCGGCACAATCACCTGCTCGGTGGCGCGAATCACGCACAGCCGGTCAGGGTCCACCTGAGCCATGAACAAGGGTGCCCGATGCCGGAACACGTGGTCATTGTTGGCTCCGCGACGTGTGTACACGAGAAACAGCCCTGTGCTGTGCGTCACCCAATGGGTTTGCGTGTTGTAGTTCCCTAGATCTGTTCCGTCGTCGAACTTCCAAGGCCGATACTTTTCGAACGTCAGTCCGTCTTTGCCGCGTGTGACAAACCCTTGCTTGTCATTGCGAAGCGTGAGGAAGAAACGGCCGTCGTATTGCGCCAGTGACGGTTCGTGCAGACCGCGCGTGGTGTCGTTGATGGCGATCTCGTCACCATGCTCTTGGTATCGAAGGGTTTGTCCGTCGAAGGCGCAGCGCGTGACGGTCACGCGGGAATTCTTGCCGGTGGGGCGATAGTACACCGGCAGCAAGATGTTGCCCCCGGCCAGATCCGCGCGCTGCACACTTCCGGCACCGCAATCATGAAACGTCTCTCCCTCCGGCATGGCGAGCTTTTGCCAGGCGTTCCAGGTGTTCTGCTGCGGATCGTACGTGGAATACGAAGTGTGGCGCGGCCGAGTTTTTGGAATCTTGAAGTCCGGCGAGTAGACCACGGTATGCCCAATGCCTAGCAGTTTCTTGCTCGCGGCATGCCAACGTGGCCAGAAGTCACTGACCGCCACCGGTCGAATTTGCCCCGCGTGGGTTTCTTGGCGCATGGCCAGCGATTCCAGGCTTTTCGGCTTGCTCCAGGTTTCGCAAAGATCATCGGTGGCCAGACCATACACCTCCTTGAAGACGTCACTGCCGGAGACATCCAGCGTGTTCATGGTCATCACCACGCGCGGCAGGCCGGCGTCTCCGGCACCCGGCACAATGCCTGCTCTGGGATGGACCCAACACCGCTGGCCGTCGTACATGTGTGCGGGAATCTTGTGCGTGAGCTGATAGCGGGCCGCCGTTGCCACGCTTGCAGCGCTCTCCGGCTTGGCAGCCAATGCCGCGCGGCCCGCCCCAGGCAAACAGATGCTGGTGATTCCACTGAGGAGTGATGTTTGCAGGAATCTTCTTCGTTGCATGGATGAACCTTCAACCAGTCTTGGATCTCGATAGAATTCGAATGTGCCGACGCTTTCATTCTGGTGCGATGGCGCAACGCGTGCGATAACTTTTTTCGAAGAACCGTCGCTGGCTGGATCTTACGCACCCAGCAGAACACCCTCGCCCCCTTTGCTGAGATGGCAACCCATGAACGATGCAGCTGCACCTCGCAAAACACTCCTGACTGGTAACGTGGTGCTTCCGGACAAGGTGCTGGCATCAGGCGGAGTGCTGTTTGACGAACTCGGCAAGATTGCCCTGGTGGGGCCTGCGGCTGAACTCGCCGCTGCTTCGCCTGAGGCCGACGTGGTGAATGCCGGCGATGGCTACATTGCGCCTGGCATGGTCGATCTACATGTGCATGGCGGGGCGGGCGCGGATTTTATGGACGGCACTCGTGAGGCGTTTCGTACAGTACTTGCCGCACATGCCCGACACGGAACCACGTCTCTATGCCCCACCACCACCGTGGCGAGTCACCACCAACTGCTGGCGGTGTTGCAACTTTGCCGCGCGTTTCGAACCGGCGAGTCAACCTCTGGAGCGCAGGTGCTGGGCGCGCACTTTTATGGACCGTACTTTGCCTACGAAGCCCGCGGATGCCATCCCGGCTCGGATGTTCGCCCTCCGATCAAGGAACAGTACGACGCCTACCTGGAGTACGCGAACTCCATCACCAACGCCACTGTGGCACCCGAACTTCCCGGTGCCGAGGCGTTCGCCAGAGCTTGCCGGGAGTTGGGCATCGTGGTGAACGTAGGACACTCGCTGGCAACCTTCCCGCAAATGGCCGCCGCCGTGGATTGGGGGGCACGGCACGTGGATCATCTCTACTGTGCGATGAGCGATAAGTCCAAACTTCGCCAACAGCAAGCCTATCCCATGCAAGGAGGCGTCCTCGAAGCCACCTTGTACTTTGACGAACTCACGACCGAGATCATCGCTGACGGCAAACACCTCACTGGCGACTTGATGCTGCTGGCCCACAAGATCAAAGGGCCGGACATGCTCGCCTTGGCCACGGATTGCAATCGGGCTTTGGACCTGCCTGAAGGGGAGTACCTCTTTGGCCCGCTTGACGGTGGCGAAACCTTCCTAAGTCAAGACGGCGTTGGGGTCATGCCAGATGGTAAAGCGCTGGCCTCGAGTGTCCAGGGAATGGACCACATGTTGCGGACGTTCATCGAGATGACCGGACTTCCCATCTACGAAGCCGTGCGGATGGCAACACTAACGCCAGCCCGGATCGCAGGACATGCCCAACAGATTGGCAGCCTGGAACCGAACAAACAGGCGGACATTCTGATCTTCGACCAGAGCTTTCGCTTGCAGCGAATTTGGATTCGCGGTGTCGAATATCCCTACCCAGGCGAGCGGGCCGGCGCGCTAATCGGATCAGCGGTCTTCCGTGCCGGCTGGGACCATCTCGATTGGCTGCGAGTTCCCGCCAGACTCGGCAGGATGCCACGCTTCGAACCGCGATGGCTTGACGATGTTGACCACCCTAGGGCTCGCCGGAGGCATGGGATAATGATGAGGGTTTCGCATCCGGTCCCAACCGTAGTTGAACTCAATGTGCGAATCGTAATGCAGCCCTCCTTGCCCATCGTAGGTGGTTCGCTGGCAGCGAACGCCAAAAGCTCCGCACCCCATTCGATACTGTCGCCAGCTGAACGAGGGGAGCCAGTATTCATCGAGTGCCTGTTTCATCATGGCCTGAACGTTGGGCGGTTCGCAGGCACACCGCTGGCAGTCCGCAGGAAGCCACGGTTCGCAATGCCCACAACATGTTTGCCTACATGATTCGCAGGACTCGCCAGGGTTTCCCCCAGCCAGCAGGGCCGCTGTCAAGATAGGTAGTACATGTAGACCGCAAACTCCTTCCGCCGATTCGCATTCGATCCATCCGAGGCATATCGGAATCATCGACGCAATCCGCAAAACTGGTCCAACGAATCTGCAGGAACCGACCATCGCCCGTTTCCCAGGCAACCTAAAGTACGCAAGCTGTTGTTGCTGGGCGAATTCTGCTGGGCAGGCAGCCTGCTGGCGTTTATAAAGAGTGTTCATCAAAGTTTACTGATGCAGCCAGCTGCGTGAATTTGTCCCTCTTCCGAAACGTTTGGATGAGAATGGACAATTGCTAGAGGGCTTGTCCGCGGCGAATCGCCCCGTGGCGAACCTGCCAGCACCTCAGGCCATGGTAGGAGGAACCAGCGATGCTCACGCTCACCGATACCCGCCGCACGCGCACCTGTCAGACCGTGTCGCGCCGTTGCTTTCTTCGCATTGGCAGCTTGGGTCTGGCTGGTATGACGCTTCCTCACTTCCTGGCCGCCAAGGCCCAAGGGGCTGAGTATCTACGCGATCGTTCTGTGGTGCTGTTGTTCCTCCAAGGAGGGCCGGCCCACATTGAACTGTTCGATCCCAAAATGGACGCTCCCGTTGAATTCCGTTCGACCACCGGCGAGGTGCAAACGCGTCTGCCAGGCGTGACCTTTGGTGGCACCTTTCCGCAGATGGCCGCCCGCGCAGATCGCCTGGCCGTGGTACGTTCGTATGCCTCAGGCAATGCAGGGCACACGTACGACTCGGTGACAACTGCCAGAAACCCGCTCGAGGCTTCGCTCAGTTCGATCTACGCCCGAGTTGCTGGCATCAACAATCCTGAGACAGGGATGCCGAACAACACCTTGTTGACGGCCGAGGCTGTCCAGCCCGATCTGAAATTCCGGCGTAACTTCGAAACCGGCGCGCTTCCCACGCTGACCACGCCGGGGCGACTCGGCGAGTCTTACGGGGCGTTCAATCCGAGTGGAGCCAGCGAACTCAAACAGAACATGGAGTTGCGGATTCCCGCCGAGCGGTTCACCGATCGCCGTTATCTGCTGCAAACGCTTGACCGAATGCGACGCGAAGCGGACCACAACGGGTTGCTCGAAGGGGTCGATCGCTACCGCCAGCAGGCGTTCGACGTCATCACGCGCGGCGTGGCAGAAGCCTTTGACCTTTCCCAGGAAAGTCCCGAAACGCTGGCCCGATACGACACGCGACCGCTGTTCGATATGGCCGTGCTGAATCGCTACAACGATATGTACCGCGCCTCCAACCTGCTCGGCATGCAGTTGCTGATGGCACGCCGACTGGTCGAGGCAGGCTGCGGGTTTGTCACCGTGGCAGATGCCGGATGGGACATGCACGGCAACAACAACAGCCTGCCCAGGCTCTCTGGCATTGTCCCGTTGGGCTCGCAAGTGGACCACGCCGTCTCGGCATTTCTGGACGATGTGCAACAACGGGGGCTCAGTGACAAGATCCTACTGGTGGTGACTGGCGAAATGGGGCGCACCCCACGCATCAATAGCCGCGGCGGCAGGGATCACTACGGCAACATGACCAGCCTGGTGTTAGCCGGCGGTGGCGTGAATACCGGAACCGTGATCGGTCAATCTGATCGCAATGCCAGCAATCCGCTCACAACCCGATTCGGACCGCAACACCTAATGGCTTCGATCGCTAACTCCGTCTTCGATCTCGGCGTGCTGCGAATTACCAACAGCGTGCCAACCGATGTGAACCGCGTACTCAGCGAAGGGACACCCATAGACGGGTTGTTCTAGCAGAGCCAGACCGGCGTGAGGCAGGCACTTCATGCCCAACGGGGATAAGCCACCTGGCCAGCAACGGGCACCTGTGCCTGGAACAAACTCTTGCCGGCGGTGATGTAGATGGTCTTTCCATCCTTGCCGCCGAAGGCCAGGTTGGTGAGAACGTCTTCAGCAATCGGGATCCGGTGGAGAAGTTCTCCCTGCGGAGAAATGACATAGATGCCAGGCGGGCGGACCTCGGCCGTTTCGTGCGGCCCGCGAGGTGTCATGATGCCGGCGGCTACGTACAAGTTGCCCTGCTGATCAAGCCGCATCCCGTCTCCACCGCGTCCCGGAGCGAAGTCGTAGACCACACGCTGGTTGTGGGGATTGCCTTCGGCGTCGAGATCGAAACCCCAAACCTTACGGTGCTCGCCTACCACGGCAGCGAACAACTCGGTGGGCCTGGGGTCCTCCGTTCTTGTGTCACCGCTAATCGGTCGGGTCGCTGGATGTCTGGCGGGCCAGGATTGGTACCTGTGGCCGCTGGTTAACGGATCGATCCGGCAGACCACTTCGATTTTCATCTCCATTCCGTCGCGGTTCCCGTAGCGAGGATCGGTGCGAGTGGCTGTTGCCTTCATCGACGCTGACGGCCATTTGGCGAATTGGCAATACGTTCCTCGATCTAGTCGGCGACTACCGCTGCCACGGTAGTCAGATCGGACCATTTGGAGATCGACTACCCAGCTCGATGCGCCACCTTCGCAGTGGTAGAGGACGACCTGCCTGATCGAACGTTTGCCCATTGGTCCGGTGGCTCGGTTCGCGAAACACCGTGCGAGTTCCATCCGGCGCGAGTCGGTAAATCCGGCTGTTCTCGATATCGGAGAAGTACACGTTGCCATCAGCATCGACGGCCGGCCCTTCGGTGAAGGCCAGACAACTGGCTTGCCCAAATGTGCCAGAGTCGAAACCGTTAGGCAGCGGCAATTGTAGATAACGAGCGTCCATGTGCACGATTCTCCCGGCGTTGCAGATGACAAATGGGTCCAGGCGTGTTGCCATGTTGAGTCAGGCATTCTGCCGCACTTCAGCAGGAGAAGAAACCCATGCCGCGAATGTTTGTGCGGTGGCTGGCGGTATCAGGCCCCCGTTTCGAACTCCGTCAGGCGATTTTGACCCTTCACGGGCCTGGAAGAAGAAGATACCAATAGTCGGGTGGGTTTGCATTCGTCAACGAGGGTCTGGAGAAGATATGACTGCCAGTGAGCAACAAGGCGCGCCACTCTCGCAAGTGGAACTCTACACCGATGGCGCCTGTAGCGGGAATCCGGGACCCGGCGGTTGGGCATTCATCCTCCGTCATCCAGGTTCCGGCAAAGAGATCGAACGGAGCGGCGGCGAACGAGAGACCACCAACAACCGCATGGAGCTCTCGGCGGTCATCGAAGGTCTCAAAGCCCTCAAAGTGCCCGCCCAGGTAGAACTGTACACCGACAGCGTTTATGTCGGCAAAGGCATTAGCGAATGGATGCCGAAATGGAAAGCCGCAGGCTGGAGGCGAGGGTCCGGTGCCAAGAAGTCTCCGGTCAAGAATGTCGAACTCTGGCAAGCTTTAGACCAACTGCTCGCCGAGCACAAACTCAACTTCCATTGGGTTGCAGGGCATAGTGGGCACGCCGAAAACGAGCGATGTGACGAACTCGCCGTGGCCGCCTATCAACCCTTCTTGCGACGAGGTTGACACTCGACGGACGCCCAACGCCATGAATGAACCGCGAACCTTTTGTGGCGGCCAGCGTCACTACCTGTGGACCAAAAGAGTCAGGCCAGTTAGCAACGTGATCGAAACCGCCCCACCCGCCGCGATCCAGCAACGTAGCTTTTGGGATCTCACGTCGGGATTTCGCAGGAAGTACGCCGGAGCCATGGGGGCGATGGCCATCGGTACGATCTTTCTGCTGCTCGTGCCGTACATCTTCAAGCTGACGCTGGATGCTATCGCCGCCGGCAAGGCTCAGTTGTGGGACGTGCTGATGCCTGCCGCCGTGGCCATCGTCGGCTTCAATGTCATGCATGGGCTGTTCACTTACCTGCGAGGCCGCTGGGCGGCCGAAGCCAGCGAGGGCATCACTCGCCAACTTCGCCACCAACTGTACGCCCACCTTGAGCGACTTCCGTGCAGTTACCACGATCAGGCAGACACCGGAGACCTGGTCCAGCGCTGCTCGTCCGATGTCGAAACACTGCGGGTGTTTCTCTCCTCGCAGATTGTCGAAATCGCCAGGGTGTCCCTCTTCTTGCTGGTCGCCATCCCAATCATGATCTCACAAGACGGGTGGATGACGCTGTTGTCGCTCGCGCTGTTCCCGCTGATTGTGATCTTTGCCGTGGTCTTCTTCCGCAAGGTGCGGCGACTGTTCCAAGAAGTGGACGAGTCCGAAGGGGCACTCACCACCGTCTTGCAAGAGAACCTGACCGGCATCCGTGTCGTGCGTGCGTTTGCCCGGCAGGAGTACGAAATGGACAAGTTCTCCCAACGCAACGATGAGTTCCGAGACCTGGAGTTCCAACTCTTCAAAGCCTTGGGCAGCTACTGGACCTTGTCTGACGTATTGGTGTTCGGACAGATTGGGCTTGTACTCATCGGCGGAGGATACTTCGTCCAGCAGGGGCACATCTCGATTGGTACCTGGGTGCTGTTCTTCTGGTTGCTCCGCACCATCATCTGGCCGGTCCGGCATTTCGGTCGAGTGCTGGCCGATACTGGCAAAGCCATGGTGGCCATCACTCGAATTCGCGAGATCCTCAACGTTCCGGACGAAAGCGTAGAGCCGCTCACGGCGGAACCGGTGACCGGCGACATTGAAGTCCGCAACCTCACGTTCGCTTATGGTGACGGCCGTCCCGCACTGGACGAACTCTCGCTGACCCTCAAGGCAGGCGAAACCATTGCTCTGCTCGGCCCTCCCGGTGCCGGTAAGTCAACCCTGGTCAACCTGTTGGTCCGTTTGTACGACTACCAGCACGGTTCGATTCAGATCGGCGGCCGCGAACTGAACACTATCAATCGCGACACGGTCCGCATGTCGTTCGGCATGGTGCTCCAAGACCCGTTCCTCTACTCCAAGTCCGTCCGCGAGAACATCGTGGTAGGGCATAGTTCGGCCGCCGATCACGAAGTCGAAGAGTCCACCCGAGCGGCGGACATTCATGACAACGTGTCGGAGTTCGAACATGGTTACGAAACCCTGGTCGGTGAACGCGGCGTCACCCTCTCTGGCGGACAACGCCAGCGGTTGGCCATCGCCAGGGCATTGCTCAAGCGGCCCGAGTTTCTGGTCCTGGACGATAGCCTCAGTGCGGTGGACACCAAGACGGAGACTCATATTCTCAGGGCCCTGGCCGCCCGACGTGGCCGGCATACCACCATCCTGATCACGCACAGGCTTTCTTCCACGCGCCTGGCCGACCGGATCTTCGTCCTGGACCATGGTCGGCTGGTACAGCAGGGGACGCACGCCGAGATGCTCACAGCGGACGGGCCGTACGCCAGACTGTGGAGCATCCAAGGCATGCTCGAAGAGGAGATCCAGCGGGACCTGTCGGAGTCACCCAAGCAATGAACGAATGGATTGACGACGACCAAGAAGAAAAGGTGGATCTGAAACTGTGGCGAAAGCTGCTGCGCTACACGTTGCATTATCGCCGCACAGCCTGGGCGTTCACCTTCGTGGCCTTTGGATTGGCCGCCAGTGATCTAGGTTTCCCGTTGGTCACTGGCATGGTGATTCGCGATATCGAACAGCACGGGGCAGATGCCAACCTGGCCGTCTACGGTTGGGCGTTCGCTGGTCTATCGGTCTGTATCTGCTGCTGCATCTGGAGCTTCATCGTCTGTGCCGGCAAGATCCGCACGCACGTCAGCCATGATCTGCGACGCGACGCGTTTGCGCAACTCCAGCAACTTTCGTTCAGCTTCTACGATACCAAACCGGTCGGCTGGCTGATGGCCCGACTCACGTCCGACTGCCAGCGGCTCTCGAACGTGTTGGCCTGGGGGGTGATGGATTTCATTTGGGGCTCGGCGCTGATGTTCGGCATCAGTGTCGTCATGCTGATCTACAACTGGCGGCTCGCCTTGGCCGTGATGCTGGTGGTGCCGCTGCTGTTCGGCGTGAGCGTCTTCTTCCGGAAACGAATCCTGCGCACCAGCCGCTTGGTGCGTAAGACCAACTCTCGCATTACTGGCACTTACAACGAAGGAATCATCGGCGTCCGGACCACCAAGGTCTTTGTCCGCGAAGAAGAAAACCTTCGCGACTTCGACCACCTTGCCGACGAGATGCGCACGCACTCCATCCACAACGCCGTGTTGTCCGCCATCTACCTGCCGATTGTGCTGACGCTGGCTAGCATCTCTATTGCCGCCACCTTGGTCCTCGGAGGGCACCAGGTGCTGGCCTACGGACTGGCCGTGGGCGAAGTGGTCATGTTCATGTATTACACGCAGCTTTTCTTCCAGCCGGTGCAGGACATGTCCGCCTGGTTTGCCGAGTTGCAAATGGCCCAGGCGTCCGCCGAACGGGTACTCAGTCTGATTGAAGCGGTGCCTGACGTGCGGGATAGTGACACGGTGGCCGCGCGTCTGCAAGCGTCTGGGAGCGATGGTCACCCCGACGAGCTAGGACGCATTGAATTTGAAAACGTGAGCTTCCGGTACCGAACCGGCCCTGCGGTACTCACCGATCTCAACCTCACGGTCGAACCGGGACAAACCATCGCCTTGGTCGGAGCGACCGGCGGCGGCAAGTCCACGCTGGTCAACCTGCTCTGCCGTTTCTACGAACCCACCGCCGGCCGAATCTTGATAGACGGCATTGACTACCGCGAGCGCGGCCTGCATTGGTTGCAGTCCAACCTGGGCATCGTCTTGCAACAACCGCATCTGTTCAGCGGCAGCATCGGAGACAATATTCGGTATGGCAAACTGGACGCCACGCAAGCCGAGATTGAAGACGCCGCGCAGTTGGCCGGTGCCCACGAGTTCATCACGTTGCTCGAACAGGGATACCAGACGCAGGTTGGCGAAGGAGGGAGTCAGCTCAGTCTAGGGCAGAAGCAACTCGTTTCGTTTGCCAGGGCGGTGCTCAAACGGCCGGGGCTGATGGTCATGGACGAGGCGACTTCGTCCATTGACACCGAGACGGAGCGGCTGATCCAGCGGAGCATTGCCCAAGTGCTGCACGGCCGCACGAGCTTCGTCATTGCCCATCGGCTTTCGACGATCCGCGCCGCCGACCGAATCCTGGTCATTGGGCAGGGAGACATCCTTGAGCAAGGCACCCACGCCCAACTTCTCAGCCTCAAAGGGCATTACCACGACCTTTACACCGAGCAGTCCATGCGAGACATCGTGCGGATGGACGACCTGCTTGATTCACCTGACGGCCACGGTTTGCCCTCGGCGCGGTAATCTTGGCGCGAAGCACCAACGACCTTCCAATAGCGGCATTCTCCTCAATCTTCCAGGACAGCGCTACTATGAAATCTCACACCGAGTATCTGACGTTCAACCTTCCCGCGCGGATGGCATTTGAGAACATCACGCCGACCATCGAGGAGATCGTCCGCAAGAGCGGCGTCAGTGACGGCTTGGTCTTATGCAACGCCATGCACATTACGGCCAGCGTTTTCATCAACGATGATGAATCTGGGTTGCATGAAGACTACAAGAAGTGGCTGGAAGGTCTGGCCCCATTTGATGCTTCTCCCCAACGATACGCCCACAACCGAACCGGCGAAGACAATGCCGACGCCCACATGAAGCGACAGATCATGGGCCGGGAAGTTGTTGTGGCCATCACGGATGGGAAACTCGATTTCGGGCCTTGGGAACAAATCTTTTACGGAGAGTTTGATGGGCGACGAGACAAACGGGTGCTGGTGAAAGTGATCGGAGAATAGCCATGCGATTCCCGTGTCTCGCCGGTGGTTACGAGGTCTTCGATGAGCCTTCGGGGAGCTATGACATTTGTGGAGTGTGTGGCTGGGAAGATGATCCAGTGCAACTCGACATCCTGGCATGAGCGGAGGGGCGAACAATCAAAGTCTATGGGAATGGCAGCAAGAGGTACTGCCGACGTTGACAACAGTGGCCGAATCCGAACCTGATCTTCAACGCTGCTCTGACTGGCGACCGTTGGAGGCAAAAGACTGCCAAGACAATGACAAGACTCCCGAAAGCGGAGTGCAATACTTTGAATCTGCTGGTGACAGTCCACCCTACTACTGGAGAAGGACGTGACCATGAGTGGCGAGAGGTTTGACTTGTGGTTGGAGTTCGAGCAATGGGAAGCACAGGAAGGCGACGACCCAGAAGATGACTTCTTCAACATGCTTGTCACTCTTTCCAATGGGAAGAAATATGCGTTGAACGCCTGGACCTTCAACTCGCTGCGGGGAATGGTCAAAGATTGCCAAGAGACAGGCGAATGCATGCAAGGGGCATATTTGCTTCCCCCAGACTTGTTTGTGCAACGTCTTGACCGGGACTTGATTGAAAAGGTCGTTTGCGACCTGATCGCCAATGACGGACTGAAAGGGGAGTGGGAAGTGCCAGAAGATGATGACCTCTGAATGAGGACTAGGAAGAATGCTAACTGTTGAATGATCGAAGCAACTTCACAATCTGCTGGGGGTAACGCCAAGGCTTCCCGGTTCGAGTCCTGAACCCAAGCTCGTTCACGGCAACGCAGACTTCGATGTGGGTCTTCCCCTTCTCCCGACGTTCAGCGGCCTTGGCGACGACTTCGGCGTAAACATCTCGAAGTTCTGCGGGTATGATGTTCTTCGGTCGTTGTGGTTTGGGTATCGGTGGGGCTGGTTTCTGGCGAGAAATCAAGAGTATCCCAATCGGGGATGGGCAATGCCATGCACATTACGGCCAGCGTTTTCATCAACGACGATGAATCTGGCTTACATGAAGACTACAAGAAGTGGCTGGAAGGTCTGGCCCCTTTTGATGCCTCTCCCCAGCGATACGCCCACAACCGAACCGGCGAGGACAACGCCGACGCCCACATGAAGCGACAGATCATGGGCCGGGAAGTGGTAGTAGCCATCACAGATGGGAAACTGGACTTCGGGCCTTGGGAACAAATCTTCTATGGTGAGTTCGACGGGCGGCGGGACAAACGGGTCTTGGTCAAGGTGATTGGAGAATGAACGATCTGGAACTTCACGAGTTGCTTGAAAGGGTCGATGGGCCAGAGTCGTTCCTGGAGTTCGTCCGAAGGCTGCACGCCGACAGGCTCGCCGAAGTCGGTATACAAACGGACGCTTTCGGGCGTGGGGCAAATGGCTGGGAGAATCATACGATTGAAGACTTCTTAGAAGCAGCCGTTCGCTGGGGTGAAGACAGCGATTTGGGAGCTTCTCAGGGCATCGGGAACACATCTGTCTGGAAGAAATGTGCAACATTTCTCTACTGCGGCAAGATTTACGAGTGAGCCACGAGATGGATGCCAAGAGCCGCTCGCTACGACCTTTCACTCCATTTCTTGAGACGGTCCATCCGATTCGTGACGGCCGACGCGATGATCTCTTGTGGATCGAAGTGGGTCTTGATCGACAGCAACTGCTTTGCAGCTTTTGCGGCTTTGTTTGAGCCGGTGATACTCTCTAGGAAGGACCGGCAATCCAGATTCTCGATCCCGCGTTCGAGCTGCGTGCTGATTTCGGCCAGCAACTCGAAGAGGTCACCGATTCCCCGTGGGAGCGGTTTTGGATGGGCGCGGGGGACAGCGGTCTCCGTCGAGTGCACTACAACGTAGGCGTGCAGGTCCGACACGTTGGCGACGTCCTGCAAGCGTTTGGCAAGTCGGGGCAAATTGAAGTGCCCAGAGGTGATTGCAGTCGTCAGCATGTGGCTCATGTTGTCGGTGCCCAACCGTCCGTCGCTGATGGCTTGGATGGCGATATCGACGGCCAAACCGTGTTCGCCTGGTTCTTTCGCGGCCAATCCGCACAAGAGTAAAATCTCGCCCATGTCGAGAAGCGGGATATCGGCGTTGAGCAACGGTTCCAGAAAACAGCGGTTGTGCCATTGGGCTTCCCACCAGTCCAAGTTCTCGCCGATACACTCGGCTCCGGTTGCGAAGAACGATTCGAACGCCGCCGGCCACAAGGTCGCCAACCACTGGATGTCCCCCGCGCTTGTTCCGATGTCCTGAAAGCTGAGCGATGTGCCGTCGTGTCGATTGCGTTGCATCAGCTGGCTGGGAATGTTGGTGGGGACGTCCTTTGGCATTTTTTCGCTGGTCGAGATAGTAATATGTCGCACCAAGCTGTATTGGGTTTGCTCTTGTCGAAACCCGATTTCGAATCGGGCTGCCTTTCCCGCGCCGGGGCCAAGTTTCGGAAACGCCTTTGCGACCTTTGGGTCATCCTGCAGTGGCGAGCAACATCGTGCGGCGGCGGCCCATAGAGCAGCAGTTTTACCGATGCGAATCCGGTCGGCCCCCAGCCCATGCTTGATCGCATCAATCCATTCTCCCTTCAGGCTCGGTTTGAGCGACTTCAACGCCGACGCGCGGCCATCGGGGGCGAGCCGCAGCAGGGCAAGAACGACGTCCGTTTCCGGCGGTTCGATCTCCAGCCGATTGATTCGTTCAACAAGCGTTGCCGCATCGATCCAGCCGCCTTCATGCGTTGGTGCACTGAGAAGCTGCCGCGGTTGGTTGCTCGTCACGATTTCGCAAACATTCAGCATCCGCTCGGACATAAACGCCAATGGGACGCTGCTCAGATGCCATGTTGTCATGGGCTCATCGAACAAGCCGCTAATGTGAAGGGTCTCTTGGCCCCATTGGTCCTTCGTCACTTCGGTCGTCACTGGCTTGCCGCGTTTCCAGGCGACGATCAAACCGCAGAGGTTGCCTACGACGCCCTGGCCCGAAAATGGCGAGTGTCTGCCTTCCTGCAGTAGCTTCGCGGCTCTCTTTTCAATCGGTCCAATCCGCTTGTCGAAGTCCTCCGGTTTGTCGGCATGCAGTCGGGTGAGGCCATCGATCGCCTGTTCGGCCTCGTCGATCAGACTTTCATTCTCGATGACTTGCCCGAGCACTTCCAGTAGTTCATCGACATCTGATATGGGAGTGATCTTGCGAACTGGATCGAGCCGTGCGAAGTCGGTACCATCGAAAACCGCCGCAGGGATCGGCGTGGTCACAGTTGGCGTGTTTTCGAACGCTGCCACCAGCGGTTCGAGACTGAGCAGCTTGACATGCCTGGCATCAAACTTCTTCAGGTTGGCATCGAGAATCGCCGGTTTCGTTCCGTTCTTGTTCGTGAGCTTCGCGGTTTCCTCAGCACCCGATGCGAGCCACGTCCCCAATTGTTTCTTCACCGTTGCAGACGCCACCGAAGCATACTTCCCAACGGTTTCATGCAATTCACGGTCATCGCACGAACCATGTTTCTCGATGATTTTCAAGGCCGCCTTTTGCACGTCGGCCTTCTCGTGGCCTAGCGACTGCGCCGTCGTCCGACAGACTTCGCGCGCGACGTCGCTGGATGTCTGCGCGATTTGATCGAACAAGGCCAGTGTTTGAAGTACCGTCTTCTTGTGCCGCCCGCCCATCAACGGTGCGTTGGCGCGAACGACGTCAGGGCTGACTTGAATGAGGCCGCGATCCAGCATGAGTTGCTGCTTTTCGAAGGCCCACTGCGCGACATTCGGCGCGGCGTTGCCGATCAAGCCGAGTATCGTTGCCGATCGCTTCTTGAGCTCTTGATCCGTCGGTTCCATACGGTCGAAAAAATTAAGGAACCAGCGTGCTCGGTAATGATTAAACCCGAGTTCCAACGCCCCCAATGCCGAGTCGAGCAATTTCCCTCGAGGCAGTTCGCCTTCTTTCGACAGCGTGACCAAGGCACCAGACCAGTTCGAAGCTTCCCAACGATCCACGTTCGCCAGTGTGTTGTCCGCTTCGCCTTCATATTCAAACAACCGCCAGACTTCGTCCTTCAGCAGGCCGGGATCATCTCGCAGCGAATCGAGCGCGGTCCTCTCGCCACGGTTCGAGCGATCGATCAGCCCAGTAATCATCCCGGTGTGGTATCGCGGATCGTCCGGCTTTGGGCACAATCCACGACGGACGAACTCGCGGCACAATCGCCACCGGAACCAGTAGTGCTTTTGGCTCAGCAGTAGCTCGACAAATCGCTCAACCCAATTTGGTTTGCGAACGGTGAGAACTTCGAGAATCACATCGTCATTTGGAATTCGCCATCCTAGTTTTTGGATCTCGGTGACGTTCCCCGTGCAGAAAACCGCAGTGGTCGCTACTGGCAACAGCGCGTTCACACTATGCGTACCGGGCGGATCCTCGATCCATTCGTTCTTTTTCACTTCGCGGTACGACTTCTGGCACATCGGCGACAACTCCCGCCGCTGGTCTTCGTCGAGCGGCAACAACAGCTTGACGATCTTTGCTTCCGTTCCCGGTTTCTCAAGAAGTGCTTGCAGTTTGGTTCGCACGGACTCGAGATCGCTCTTGCCTTTTGCGGCGTCTGGTTTCGGCGACTTTTTTGTTGCGGCCGAACTTTGCGCGGCTTTTTGGGCGGATATCTTCTTCGGAGCAGGTTTTTTCTTGGCCATTACTTTGTGTCTATTTCTGACTCTTCGAGCACCATTTGGGCAGCGAGGACGTGTTTGCAGGGGCCGCGTTCAATGCCATGCTTATTGTACCAGGGGCATGTGCATTTGAAATTGGCTTCGCTGCCCGACGTGATCGTGACGCGGTGTTCTACCCCGGAACTCGCCACCTGGAATTCCGCCGACATTTTCGTTCGCTTTATTGTCTGGACTTTTTCCGCGTCGATCAGCTTGCGGGCATTGATCAGTCGTGGTTGGAGTTTCTCCACCTGTGAGATGTCGAAAGGCATTTCGCGATGGAAATAAGCTTGTTCCGCAAGGTCAAAACCCACCAACCCTCGCGTGCCGAGCATTTGCAAGGCACCATCGATCGAGGCAGGATCAAGACAGGCAGTACGGGCAAGTTGTTCGCGGTCGACGATGGACTGCCATTTCAGCGAAGCACGAACTTTCGGGACTGCCGATTCGTCCGCATTGGCCAGCGACCGCAGTGCCTGACCTTCGCCTGAAAAGCCTCGCCAGACTTCCGGGCTAATCACCAAATGGAACCGGCAATCGGAGAACGCCAACGTCCATCCCGATGCGCCCGTGAGTTCATCCGCATAGACGTTCAATCCCTCGGCGTTTCGCGCCAGTGATTCCAGAACCCGGAGTCGTTCCAGCCCGCCGACGCGCACGCCGTCTCTCGTTTCCACTTGCGAAAGTCTCAACCCTGGCCCCGACTTTGTCACAAACGTGGCCCGCCGGTGGGTCTTCATCCGCGGCAGCGCGCGAAAGAACCGCAGCGCCTGAATCGCATCGATGTGATGCACGTGCCGCATCCGGTTCTGCACGGTCTGTACTTCGACAAATCCCTTCATCCAGCGAACTGGCAGCTTCACTTTCTTCTCGATGACGTCGGTTGCTTTCTGCTTCAGAACCAATTTGTCGGCACCAACCGCGAGCGAAACCTCGTCTGTCCGCTTGACACGGGCCAGCGCGGCAAGCATGGCGTGATTGAAATCGACATTCGTCGTGCCTCGCCCTGACACATCGCCGTCAAACGCGTTAGGCAAGAGATCGAGTCGAGCGTAAGCTCCGCAGCAAGCGGAAAAGCCTTCGAACCGCAACCGATCGTCATTGGCCGTCACCACGGGGTCAGCTTGCGCGAGAATCCGTCCCAACATCGCCGCCGGGATATGAAATCGCGACTGCACGATGATCATGATCGCTTGCAACAGCTCGGCCGTTCGCTGCGGATTCGCCAGGCGGCCTTCAAAGAAGAACGGATTGGCGTCCTTCCCCATGCGAAAGGTCGCCAGTCGTAACGTACGGCTGCCTGCGTCCTCGTCGAACTGCGAGGAAAACGGATATCGAAAAATCTGTTCGTAAGACAACGCCGACATGCGACTCAGTGTACCGTGAGAACAACCGATTGAAACGCAAAGACTCTGCGATCACCGCCGATGCAACACAGCGTCCCTGGCAGGAACTCGGCGTCATCGACTTGGTCTTGAAACTGGGAAGAGTGAGCAGACGTCGAATGATAACACCCCATCCAAGTGGCAGGCAATTGACTCAACGATTGTGAAGACGCCGGGGTGCAAACGGCGGCATTCTGAATAACAGAGCCGTCGAGATTGAAATATTGAAAGCGGCATCTGCCACGATGTCCGTGTTTGCAATTTAGAATGCCTCGGCTGCATTCATCAAACGTACAGGAGGCCATTCTCCCAAACCCACTCCACCGTTTCCCACTTCCTTCGCAGTTGAGTGACTTTCCATCCTGCCAGGACACAGAACACAGTTAACAGGAGCAGCATTCCGCAGACTGAACTGCCGGAACCTCTTGAGGTTTCTTGGTGCGGAGCTTCGAGGCATATCAATCTGGTTTCATGGCATCGCCAGCAAGTCCACAGTGTTGGGCTCGAAGTAATCGACATTCAGTCCCACCCTGGACGTGGCGATGATTCTTCCACTTCTCGCCCAGAT
Organism: uncultured Planctomycetia bacterium; assembly: GCA_942492195.1. Lineage (GTDB taxonomy): Bacteria > Planctomycetota > Planctomycetia > Pirellulales > S012-138 > CALOEH01. The sequence goes on from CALOEH010000190.1 coordinate 34,381, forward strand.
CGCTTCGCCTACTCCACGCATCTGATGGAACTTCTCCCATTCTGGGGAACCATCCACATCGACCACGACAAGTGTGAGTTGACCGGACGGATCTAGCCGCCCCAAGACTTTCGTGAGTTTTCGGCGAATGCCTGAAACGAGGGAACGCTCCAGAAAGCCATGAAGAAGATCAAGCCTCGTTCGATTTGTCCGAGGATGGCTTTGTCAGCTTCAGGACGGTAGTCAATTCGTTCGACAGGAAGTTTCGAATACTTGGCAAGGCTGCAAAGCCCATCGGGGTTTCCGTTCATTTCGCCCTCCGGCACCGAAATTCTGATTCGATGCCCTGGCTCTGCCAGTGCTTTCGTTCGTTTCGATTCTCTCTTGGAGTTTAGGCCGCATGCGAACGAATAACCGCAAGTCAGGCTCCTGCCGGACGTCATTTCGATAAGACATTTGCATCCAGCGGGAGGTCAGGCAGAGTCTGGACCTATGTCTGATAGTCTACCCAAGATGGACGACGCATGGTGAGTTTTCATTCTGTCGCAGCGCTACCCCGCTCTTGAGCAGTCGGGCCATTCCGCAAAAAGACACTGGCACCCGACAACACAACGATTGGTCAGTGCCACCAGTGCCGATGGCGTTCAATTCCAACGGCAACTACTGGACCTTGCCCACCCGCGATATCGCCCCGCAGAATTCCTGGCGAGATCGGAAGTGGTGAAAGATGGGTTTCGGCGCGAGGTCGAGCGACCTAGAATGAGGTGGATTCACTTCCGATACCAAGGCCTGTTCAACATGACCGACGGCTTCGATTCCAGCCCTTCAACTTCCACCAGCCTACTGCGGCGGGTGAGGGCCAAAGAACAAGCCGCCTGGCGAAAGTTTGCGGCTATCTATTCGCCGCTGGTCTACTATTGGGCACGGAGTGTTGGGCTCCAAGCTAACGATGCCGAGGACATTGTTCAGGATGTCTTCCACACCGTATTCAACAAGATCGGCGATTTCCAGAACGACGGGCAGAACTCGCGTTTTCGCAACTGGCTCTGGGCCGTGACCCGCAATCGGATCCGCTTGTACTTCCGGCAGAAAGGTCCGCAGCCCCAGGCGACCGGGGGATCGACCGCGGCACAGCTCATCCAAGAACTTCCCGATTGGATTGAATGTGAGACAGAGCCTAGCAAACCGGACGGGAACGCTGGCCTGATCAAGAGAGCCTTAGGCACGATCGAAGGCGATTTTTCCTCCCAGTCGTGGCAGGCCTTCTGGCGTGTGGCTATCGACAACGTTCCGGTAGCCGAGGTCGCCGACCAGTTGGGACTCACGACGGCTGCGGTGCGTCAAGCCAAGTACCGCGTTCTCTGCCGACTGCGGGACGAGTTGCAAGGATTGTGATTCCACAATCCCATGGGAGGTCACTAGTTGCGCCACTTCGCGCAGCGTATCTCGTGCGTGCCTGAATTTTTCGCGTTATGCGGGCGCATCTATACCATTGAGCAATTGCGATCGCTCGTAGCACGTTCGCCATTTCATTTCGAACCTCCGAGTCCCAAGAGCAACCGAGCATGTCAAAAGAAAATCTCACGTCAAACGATCTGGCGGCACGATTGGCCGATTTGGAGGAACGCCTCGAACAGAATGAAAGCTCGGGACAGAGTGACGCGACGTTCATCGAACTCAAGGCGGAACTGGACACAATCGTTACGTCTCTCCGCAGCGGGCAGCAAGATCCATTCGAACAAGAGTCAAGCTGCCAGCGAGTTACTCACTTAGTCCAGGAGATCGGTCAAGCCCCAGAGGACTGCACGATGTCGCACGGTTCGGACAAAACCACTTCGTTGAAATCGGTCGACTTGACGCCGCACAGTGCGCTGGGACAGTACGAACTACTCGACAAGTTGGGCGAAGGGGGAATGGGAGCCGTCTATAAAGCCCGACACACGAGGCTGGACAAGATTGTGGCAGTCAAGGTGCTTCCCGCGGATCGGATGAAGGATGCCAGTGCCGTGGCCCGCTTTGAGCGCGAAATGCGGGCCGTGGGCAAACTGGACCATGCCAACATCGTGAGGGCCATGGACGCCGGAGAGGTGGACGGCATGCACTTTTTGGTCATGGAGTATGTGAAAGGCATGGACCTTTCCCAGCTAAGCAAACAGTTGGGTCCGTTGTCGATTCCTGACGCCTGTGAGCTTGTCCGCCAGGCCGCCGTGGGACTCGACGAAGCCTTTGAACATGGGATGGTCCACCGTGATATCAAGCCGGGAAATCTGATCTTGGCCAGGCAGCGGCGCAAACCTCCGGTTGTGAAGATTCTCGATATGGGGCTGGCTCTGCTTTCTGAGCACCACTTGCCCGACCAGGAAGGGCTGACCACCACGGGCCAGATGATGGGGACGCTTGACTATATGGCACCCGAGCAGGGGGGCGATAGCAAGAACGTGGACATCAGGGCTGATATCTACGCGCTGGGGGCAACGCTGTACCGCCTGTTGACAGGCCACGTGATCTACCACGGCGACCAGTTTTCGACACCGATGCAGAAGATGATGGCCCTGAGCACGCTGGAAGCTCCTCCGCTCGACCTCCAATGCAGCGAAGTTCCAGCAGAACTAGCTGCGATTGTGCATCGCATGCTGGCCAAGAATGCGGAAGATCGGTATGCAACTCCCGAGGAGGTTGTCGAGGCTCTAGCACCGTATTGCGCGGGAGCAGATCTGACGGAACTACTGAATCGCGCCCTAGCGGACGAATCGCAGACGCCGGAAAGTTCGTTTTCGCCTACGCATCGCGGCCTTGCTGGCTCGTACACAGATACCGCCCTTCCCGAGCCGTCACACGATTCCGCAGGCAATCCACCTTCAGCCATGCCTGCCTCATCCGCCGACAATGGAAAGCGGAAGTTGACGCCAGGGATACTGGCTGGCCTCGCCGCAGGTGCCATCGCGCTGCTGGCGGCCCTGGTGTTCTTCCTGCAGACACCTAAGGGAACGTTGCGCGTCGAGATCAGTGATCCTGAGATCCAGGTCCGCGTCAAGGGCACCGACATTGTCCTCGAAGGGGAGGACGAAGAGATTCGTCTGACGGTTGGCGAGCAAAATCTCATCGTCAAGCGCGGCGACTTCGAATTTGAAACGAAGGATTTTGTGCTCAAGCGAGATGAAGTCACCAGGGTGAAGGTCGAATGGCTCGACGGCCAGATCAAAGTCGCCAACGGTAACACCATGCTTGGGTCAGCAGCACCGCCGCAAACGCCCGTAGACGTTGCCAACATCCAAGACCCTCCAGCCGTAGGCGACTCGGAGTCCAAGCCAGATACTCAACCACGCGTTGGCACAGGAAGAACGGGTGTTGGCACAGGTACAAACGGTGCCCTGCTGTGTAGTCTGGGGAAACCCGGGGCATCCACCAAATTAGATGTGACTGGCGTGGAGCGACTGTTCACCATCGAGGCGTGGCTCTATTTAAGTGATGATCCCGAAAGCACGTCCTCCGGTCCGATCTTCGGCGTCGGAGCGCACTCCGCGGGTGGCAGTGGAATCGTGGGAATCATCTACGGGTCTCGGGATGATATGCTTACGTTTGATAAACGGACTCAGATTAAGGCGCCAAGCGATGTCTGGTTTCACTGCGCAGCGGTCTATGATGGCCCGGACTACCGCTTCTACCTTGATGGCAAACTGGTCGGTAGCGGAAAGGTCGAAATGCAGATCCCTGAGGCCAAAATGAATCTCGGTTTCCGACTGCCAGGCATGATTGACGAGGTGCGGCTGTCCAAGGTTGCCCGCTACACGGAAAGCTTCACGCCTGCTCAGCGATTTGAGTCCGACAACGACACGGTGGCCCTGTACCACTGCGACGAACTATCTGGCCCCGTCGTTAAGGACTCTTCCGAAAACGGACTCGACGCCTACATTCACGGCGCCACGTGGGTGAAGGGGCGGGAATAACTCACCGAAGCAGGCTAGAGGTCCAATGGAAACGCTGACCTCCGCACAAGTGGACACGTCGCGTTCGGCACCGTCGATGCGCTACGCCTCGTTGTTGAATGCCTCGCCTCGTTTCATCCATCCGATCCCTGCAACGATGGCAAGCGCTAGCACGACAAACAGCCCAAACGCGGTTAAGAACCAACGGATCGAAACGCCATATTCGTGTCCGGCGATGATTGGTTCGTCAGCGGATTGCGTGTGACTATCTGCGCCTGGTTCGGCAGTCGTGGAACCGCTATCGCGAAGGCGAGAGGCAACTTGATTGCCGGATGGAAACGCATGCACAGATGACTCCGGTCTGGCAGCGTGTGCTGTACCCAACGCCGCCGATGGTGCCTGTTGCCCTGCACTGGCAGGACGAGGCTCTTTGCCATCGCTTTGGGGGCGTTCTTGATCGTGCGGTAGTTCTTCAAGACCAGTGGGAGTACGGTCTCGCCTGTGTCGGCGTTGATCAATCGTGCGTTCTGCAAGGCGACGTGGAGAATCATGTACTGCCCACCATCGGACAGCTTGCGGTAGTCAAGCAGTTCGGGATGGAACGAGTTTGAATCGCTGTGGCGAAAGCAGGCTTCGACCCACGGATGCGGTGGAGGTTCGTCCAAGACTTCGACTTCGGTCGCGTTCATTTCCAATTCCAACTGTAGTCTCTGGTTGGCAGACGAGAGCGCGGCGTCCTTAGGCAGCCAGATTTCCTTGTCGACCCGCAGAACTGGACGGATAGGCTCCGTGTCTGGGCGGGCGATCGGGATGCCAGCTACCTGCGCTGCTGCATTTCCTCCCATGGACGCTTGATTTCCAGGCAGGGCTCGCTCGCCGTTGGAATCCGGCACGATGAAGTGATACCTGCGCTCGCTGAAGTGAATCTCTGGCGGGGCGATGGCGAGTGCCTGAGTCCAGGCTTCCACCTTGGCGAATGCCTGAGTCCAGGCTTTCACCGTGCGGTCGGGCGTGTCCGCAATCGAGTTATTGAATCGCCGCTCCGACTCAAGTTGCCCAACCGCAATGGAGTGAGTGGTCATGGCCCGCCCGAGTGCATTGTCGAAAGGGCTTCCGGCCATGCCTCCCAGTAGCGCAGGTGATGGAGAGTCCCCTCCGTTGCGGTTCTCAAACGAAACTTCCCCGAAGCGCAGGGTGAATCGAGTGCCGAGATTGTTGTTCTTGAGCATCCAGGTCTTGAATCGACCGGCCAACTGCCGACGCTGCGCGGCATCCGGCATCTCATTGACGGCCGGAAAAGCTTCTCCCAGTGCCGGATTGACACCGTAGGTGTTCTTTGCCGGATTCGTGCGAAACCAGTACTCGTGCTGCAAGCGTGTCACGATGAACTGATCGAGATGCTGCTGGAAGAACTCCGGCTGATACCTGGCAATCAGCATCGGAATCATGGCAGGCGTCAGTTCCTGCAACCCGCCACTTGCGGCCTGGTCGCCAGGCTCGGGAGCGAATGGATTGTTGTCGGGAATTGGCACACTCTCCGGCAGTTCTGTGGCCGAAATGAAAGCAACCTGCTTGCCCTCTTTGGTGACAACGCGAACTCCTTGCACCTCGCCAACGATGACGCCTCGCGGTCGAGTCGTGCCGTCGTATTCGAACTCGGTCGCCAGTTCGACCCTTATCGCCGCGAGTACGATCTGTGCTTCGAAAGCATTCTCGCCTGAGTTTCGCCGCAGGTACTCGTTGTCCGTAAACTCTTGCACAGTTGCCGGCCGCAATGGAATTCGGTCGAACACGAGTTCTCGATCAAGAGCAACTGCCGCCGGATAGTTTGTCAGGAACGTGGCACCGCTGCGAAACCTGCTGACTGCGCGAGCTCCCAAGCCGGTTTCGGGGCATTTGTCGAGAATCGCTTTGGCGATCTCTCCTTCGATGGGTGTACTCTCCGGGAAGGACTTGACCTGATAGAGGGTCTTGGCGCGGACACTATTCGGATAGCCTATGCCTGGCTTCTCACGCGGCTCACCAATTGCCGGCGCGTACACTGGGATCAGCAGCGCCAGCTTGCCGTCCCGGCCGGAACCGTAGCTGGGATCTGGAACCAAAGCAGTCCGCGAAGCGTCGAGAATCAAGGGCGGAAGCCGAACCGGAATGGCGAGTTGGTCGGGAATCCTTCGTGCCGCCTCGGCGACAAAGTTCTTGACGTGCGGCAGGAGTTCGAGTTGCGCCGCCTCGACGGATTTGCCTTCAACACGGCTGCGAGCGAACAGAAACGGCGCCACGACCACATCGAACCGCGGATCCCAATTCGGCTCTTCCTTGACAAACGACCAGTAGGCGTCGTTGCCGGCAAAGATCTCCAGCAGCGGTCCGTCGGCGAGTTTCTTCCCTTCCTCTCGCAATGCCTGCCACTCGAACGTGAAGAACGGACGCCGGGGATTCAATGCTTGAGACGATGCACCCGTCAGTTCCTTTTGCCGCTGCAGTTCCTTCGCCAGTTCGTCGATCCTTTGCCAAGATTTCTGCTCTGTTTGGATCTGACTCCGCGTCAGATTGTCGAGTCGGCTCGTATCCAGCAACTCAGGATGGTCCCGAAACTGAAGCAGCGCCATGCGCATCCGTGACAAGTAAGGTATCCCTTGGACGTCGGCACCGGCCGCGATTCCGTTCGCTTCTTTGACGGCTTCTTCCGACGAGAACAGGGAGTCCGAAAATCGGTGAACTTCGCGATCAGTCAACGGGTGGAGAACCCGTGCGGCAACCACTTGAGCAGGCACCGGCTCCAGCTTTCCTTCCTGAATACCAAACGGACCGATGCGTACGAGCCCTTCGATGACCACGCTGCGGTTAGCGCGCTGGCCACGCGACTCGTCCGTCAACTGGGTCAACAAGGTTTCGGCGGCCTCCGGGGACATCGGTAGCTCTTTGAGTCCCTCGAGTCCTGCAACGGTCAACGTAAAGACACCCGTCCTGCGTTTGCCGACAAACGATTGAGGGAGTAAGGAAGAAGGCACGAAGTTCTTGCGAAATGTCAAACCGACGGCAGTTCGGCTGAAGTCCCGGCGCTCCTCGGCCGAGTAGAACGCGCGCGGGACGACAACGCTCTCGTGGCTGAAACGGTCGGACCCGTAGTTCAGTCCCATGAATCTATCTGGTGCCAAGGGAAACCGTTGCTCCGCGAAGTCGTAGGCCGCCAGGGGCGCTTCCCATCGCAAGCGGAACAGGTCAATCTTCTTTCCCCCATCAACTTTCTGCAGAAGCGTTGGGGCGGCTGCGATCACTTGCTGCTGGAACTTCTTCCGGGCAAACTCGTTGGACACGTACTCTTCTGACAACTTGTACCACTCGCTGTCGAAGCCACGTTCAATCGATTTCGAAGATGGACCCGGAGGGCTGGCCAAAGGAGGAAGCTGAAAGACCGTCAGCAGTTCAATTCCGAACGGAAAATGTTCTCGAAGCAGGTCGCCTTGTGCCGCGTAGTACATGCGCAGCAGGGACTGGTGGTCCGGTTTGGCGAAACGATCGAAGTCGAGCTCTTCTTCGGCACGCGCACTGGCAACAGCAGACCCAAAAAGAGAAGCAATACAAATGACCGCCGCGCCGGCGACGAATCGGAATGGGTTGTTCGGCATGAGAAACTCCCTGTGCTGCGGCGAAGTCCGAATTTGAAAAGTCGCAACGACAAGCGACGCTTGCAGTTGCCACCCTCCTTGGCGACAATGGAGTGAAACGTGTGCAACAGAGATCGAAAGTTTTCGGTTTCTAGCCATATCTACTCCGGAAAACCCGACGTGTCGCGATGTCCGACGCCCACCGCAAGTCTGACGCAAGCGACTGGAATGAGTCGATTTACGGCCAACTCCACCATCTTGCGGAGAAGGCCCTGAGGCGCGAGCTGGCCGGACATTCGCTACAACCGACGTTGCTTGTCAATGACGCCTATCTGCGACTGCTCGAACAGCGAAATCTCGATCCCGCCGATCGTTCGATGGTGCTTGCCGCCGGGGCAACCATCATTCGGCGGCTATTGATCGACTACGCGCGTCGCCGGCGACGGCAAAAACGGGGTGGACCGCAAGGGCGGGGAATTCCGTTGCACATTTCTGTCGCAGAGAGCGCCAAGACGTTAGACCTTCTAGAACTCAACGACGCACTCGAAGCCCTGGCCGAGCAACTCCCCCGAGCGGCCAAGATCGTCGAACTGAAGTTTTTTGGCGGTCTGACGGGGGAAGAGATTTCCCTGCAGTTGGGGATTTCGCTGCGGACCGTGAACAACGACTGGAAGTTCGCCAAGGCTTGGCTCTATCGGGAACTTGGCCCGGATGCAAAGAGGGAAGAGTCTGATGGATAAATCGGCAACCACGCGCCTGCAACGGATCTTTCTGCGTGCCCTCGAAATGCCCGGCTCCGAGCGCGAGTCGTGGCTGGTCAAAGAATGCGACAACGACCATTCCCTGCTGCAGAACGTCAGGGCGTTGCTGGCCCATGCCGAGCCGACGGTGGACCTCCTGGAACTCGACCTGAATCAGGCAGTCGCCGACCTTCCGCAATGCGATCCAGGCAACGAGCGGATTGAGTTATCCGGCGACGAGTCGTCGGAAGCGGTGGACCTGGATCATTTTCTCTCGAAGCTTTCGGAAGTTGGCGTTCTTTCTCCGGACGAGTTGGCTGCCGTAAGCGAGTTGTCGACGGACGATTCGCAAACTTCTGACGTTCGCCAACTTGCGTCGGAACTCGTCACTTCAGGCAAGCTGACGGAGTACCAGGCTTCCGCGTTGTTGAAGGGAGAACCGGAACTGCTCATCGACAAATACCTGATCCTCGACCTGATTGATGTCGGTGGCATGGGCGTGGTGTTCAAAGCGATTCACCGCACCATGAATCGAGTCGTTGCCCTCAAGGTCATCTCGAAGCAGACGCTCTCTTCCCCCGAACAGGTCCGGCGGTTCCAACGCGAAGTGCGCGTCGCCGCCACATTGGAGCATCCCAATGCCGTGCGTTCCTATGACGCCGATCAGTCGCGCGGAGTCCATTTCCTGGTCATGGAATATGTGCGCGGCGAGAATCTCCACAACGCCGTCAGCCAAAGTGGTCCGTTCTCGCTGGAGCGGGCGGTCGACTGCATCCTGCAAGCGGCAAGGGGTCTGAGTTACGCGCACCGCCAAGGCATCATTCATCGCGACATCAAGCCGGGCAACCTGATGATGACCCGCGACGGTGTTGTCAAACTGCTCGACCTGGGGTTGGCCAACGTCGACGAGTCGTTGCGTGTCCTGCATCATGGGTCGGTGGCAGTCGAGCAAGAGCATGGGCCACAACCTACGGCCGCGGAACTGACAGCCGCCGGCATGGTGCTGGGGACGGTCTCCTTCATGTCGCCGGAACAGTCGCTCGACACACACCTGGCCGATGCGCGCTCGGACATCTACAGCCTGGGCTGCACCTTTTACTACTTGCTCACCGGCAACGCTCCCTATCGGGGAGACACGATTTTCCAAGTTTTCGTGCAACATCGCGATGGAAAAATTCCATCGTTGCGCGACACGCGCCCCGATGTTCCTCAGAACGTCGCGACGATTTGCAGCAAGATGCTCGCCAAACGGCCCGAAGAGCGTCATCAGTCCATGGATGAATTGATCGCGGCCCTGGAAGCCTGTGAGATCGCTCCACCGAAAAAGTCTTCTCCCAAGAAAACCCGTGGCGGCCCGGGCGGCAAAATTTCTCAGTCAGTGACCGTCGTCAACGATAAATCGACCGTCGGAGGACCGCCCAGTCAGCACGCGACGCAGACGCGCTGGCCGCGATTCTCCAAGGCGACTGGTCTTTGGACCGGAGTTGCGCTGGTGCTGCTTGTGGTCGTATTCTTTGGCGCGGCTCGCATTTGGACTGCCAATGAGGTCGATCGTCGAAACGATCGCAGATTGGTCGAACGTCCCGGCAACGCGCAGATCGCCACGGTGGTTGAGAGTGACGACCAACTCACGCAGGACGAAATCAAAGACGAGTCGTCGATGTCGGCCGCCGATTTACTGGCCACAGGCGAGTGGGAATGGCGGGTTGAGAAGAAGCTTGAGTCGCCCATCAATTCTCCGGAGAGAGAATTGAGTGGCGACATGACGACCGACGGCCTGACGCTTGTTTTCGCTTCAACCCGTCCCGGAGGGCACGGTCGCATGGATTTGTGGATGGCGACGCGCAACTCGATGGAAGAGCCATGGTCGGAGCCGACGAACCTGGGGCCGGCCATCAATACCGGAGCTACAGAAACTCAGCCGGCTTTCTCCGCCGACGGTCTCACTCTGCTGTTTACGCGCGCCGGCAAGATCCGCCAGACCTATTTTTCTAAGCGAAGCTCTTCCACATCCCCCTGGTTGCAGGCGGTTCCTCACGAGATAAATGAAAACTTTCAAGACGCGCCGGACCTGACACCGGACGGACGCACGCTCGTGGTTACGCGATCGATCAGAGCCTCGAATGGGGAGTATCCGCCCGGGTTATTGATCAGCCGCCGTACTTCTCCTCAAGATTCCTGGGGAGTGCCCACGCCCGTGGGGCCCCCCGTGAATACCGTCAACAAAGAAGGCGGAGGAACGTTGAGCAATGATGGCCGACTGTTGATCTTCTTTCGAGAAGAAAAGACGGATGCGGATGGCTTTGGTGTTCCGAAGCTCTGGATGACAACTCGAGCCGACTGGGATGCGCCCTGGTCGGAGCCGGTTCTGCTCGAAGCCCTCAACGCGGTCGGATTGAACTGGGACCCGCACCTTGTCATGGACGGCAAGTCGCTGTTATTCACCTCGGTCACTCCGGGTACGAATGCCGTTGACCTCTACCAGGCCCGCCTGATGAAGAAGGAACGAGGTGAAGTATCCACTTCCGCCGCCGACTTGCTAGCCACCGGCCGGTGGGAATGGCGGGTCGAGAAGAGGCTGGATGCGCCGATCAACTCTGCTGCCTTTGAAAGGGGAGCGGACATGACGGCGGACGGTCTGACGATTGTTTTCGCGTCGAATCGTTCCGGTGGGCATGGCGACCACGACCTGTGGATGGCGACTCGCGCTTCCACGGAAGCGGCCTGGTCCGAGCCGACCAATCTAGGAGCGGCAATCAACACGGACGTACTCGAAATTGAGCCCATCCTCTCTGCGGACGGCCAGAAGCTGATGTTCACTCGGTTTGGCAACGGAGTGAGGACGTTGGTTTCGACACGAACTTCTGCGACTTCGCCCTGGACTCCAGCTGTTGCCCACGAGATCAACGTGGGGCATCAAGCGGCACCGGATCTGACTCCAGACGGCCGCACGCTTCTCGTGGCAAGACGTACCGCGCTCGCTAATGGGGAATTATCACCGCATGGCCTTTGGATCGGCCGCCGATCCTCGCCTCAGGCACCCTGGAGCAATTTCTCCCCGATTGGGCCTCCGGTGAATACCGATGATCATGAATCTTCGGGAACAATCAGCAATGATGGTCGATTGTTGATCTTTCAACGGAATGGCCCACGGGAGAGTGAGAACGGAAAAATGGACGCCAATCTCTGGGTCACAACTCGACCAGATTGGAAAGGCACATGGTCAGACCCAGTTTTACTCGAGTCTCTCGATGTGTCGTGGGTTGAAGCAAAGCCGCGTCTCTTACAAAACGGCAAGTCGCTGCTCTTTGTATCGGACCGTCCGGGCAGCCAAGGGGCAGACATTTACCTGGCCCACCTGGTGCGAAAAAGCGAGTCCTCCTCGCCGCTCCACCAGGCGGGAGCAAATCCGCCTACCGAAACCCTGCAACCAGGCACCAGCACTCAATTGATTATTAAACGTCAGGTTCGCCAAGCTTGCCCCAGGAGGGGTAGGATTGTAGTTGTCGAACTGCGAGATCGTTCGTGGCCAGCCGGGATACTGCTTGCCTCGGCGGGATCGTAGATGTCGACATTTCGCGGCCAGCATTCCATGGTGATCTGGCGGGATTGGGTGTTGAAGCGAACGATGCCAAAGCCTGCCGCACGGGTGTTGAGAACATTGCCAGCTGGGTCATTTTTTCAGGGTTGGCGGCCGCGTAGTTGGTGACCTTGTTGGCGAACCCATCCAGATGGTCGCCGGTGTAGTCGGGAGCGCCCGGCTCGCGATTCTTGCCGGGCTTGAGCGGTTCCCACCAGCGCAGATAGAGATTGGCGATGGAGGGAACGCAGAACGACCAGATGGCGTCGCGGTGCTCGTCAACACCGTGATGAAAGATGGTGGCCAGATGCTGGTCACCGGCGAAGTGGAACGCGAAGCCTTTGCGCAGGGCCGCTGAGGCGCGGTTGCGGCCCGATTGCGGCCAACCATTGGAATCCATGTCCGCATGCAGGCGACCATTGGCAGCCGCCATGAATGTGGGCACCGCCGCAAAAGATGGTTTGCGAGAGAGCCACTTTCATGTCGGCTTGACGCCAGTCCTGGGCCCATTGTCGATGAATTTCAACTGCCGATCGCCCAGCAGAATCGCCCCCTCGACATCGACGCTGGCCGGATCATAGTCTGGATTGAGGATGGTCTGGACGCGGTCCCTGTTTGGGCACTCGGCCTGCGGGGCCGGTTTTGAATTTGCGGTCTTCCAGGATGGCAAAGTCGATGTTGCCCCAATTCAGATTGGTGAAATAGACGCCGATCCCCTGGCCGATGTTACGCGGGTCGACGGGGTCTGGCAGATGGCTGGTTTGTGCGCGTTCCACCTCTTTAACATAGACAGCAGGCTTGGCGTAACCACCGTCCGCCGCTCCGCTCAGCGTGGAGATCTTTCCGCTTTCGCCCCAGATGTTCGGCTGGCCAACATCGTGATCGTCCGGCAGACATACCGTGGGGCGATCTTTGATGATGTCGCCAAAATCCCGGCCGAACTTGAGCCAGGCGGCATAGTGGCGGTTGTGGTCGTAGACTTGATCTCCAGAAAAGAAGAGTACATCCGCATCGATTCGATTGACGTTGTCGATGATGATCCTGGCGCGAGATGTCGCCGCCATGGGCCGGGTTGGATGGAGTTGCCGGTAAAGGCAGCGACGACGATCTCATCCTTGTCGATCGGGTTCCTGCGAATCGTCCCTTCATAAGATGGCTTCGGTGCCGTGGGCCACGCGGTATTGATGTGATTGGGTATCGTCCCAGTTCTCGACTCGAAATGGAGCCGTCCAGCCGGGCTGGATCACGTGGCTCGAGCCACTTCGACCCAGTCGCCGTTCTTGCTCGACTTCCAGGCGGACGGTTTTGGATCGTCATCGGCAAGCGGATACATCTGGGCCGTGAGCTTCAGGGTCTTGTCACTGACCGTGTACAGGGCAAAGCAGATGAGGTCCTTCTTCTCGACCTCGGGAATGCTGAGATCGACGCGTCTCCGCGCCTGCTGTGCATTCACGGAACCTGAAATCAACAGCACAACCAAGCAGTGCAGCGAGATTCGGAGATACAATTTCATGGCGTTCTTCTGGTGATAGGTGATGGACGTCTGATTCAAACCGTGGCATGGGCGTCCTCGACTATCCGCGGCCGGCGCCAGAGCGCGACAAGGTATAGCGGAATGAGGAAATGTGGGGCGCGCAAAACGGCTTCATGCACAAAGTAGTCCGCTCCCCAAAAGTGTAGACTCAGCGACATACCAGCGACAGGGCGGGCCAATGCAGTCAAGAGCCCCCACATGACCGCATACCCTGCCGCCGCCCGCCGCAACGGTGGTACGAAAAGA
>CALOEH010000191.1:0-51121 GCA_942492195.1 uncultured Planctomycetia bacterium
GAGGCCGCTTTTGACGTCGTGATGTCGCACCGGTCGGGCAGACCCAAGGTGATCGCATCGACGGCGACTATCCGCCGCGCCGTGGATCAGGTCCGAGGGCTCTTCAACCGGGATGTGTTCCTGTTCCCCCCCGCCGGCATGTCAGCGGACGATTCGTACTTCGTGCGCGAGGATCCGGATGGTCCCGGCCGGCGGTACATCGGGGTCATGGCTCAGAGCCACACGCCCACGACTGGGGCGGTCCATACGACGGCGGCCCTCCTCCAGGGTCCGGTCGATCTTCGACTTGAAGACGACGAGCGCGACGCCTATTGGACACTTGTCGCTTACCACAACAGTCTTCGGGAGCTCGGGAAGACCGTCACGCTCGCACGCGACGACGTTCCCGCCCGGATCTCGGTCATAGCGCGACGTACCGAAGTGGTGCGTACGCTGGACAGCGACGGGGATCTCATTGAGCTGACCAGCAACATCCCTTCGACGCAGATCCCGAAGAATCTCGAGATTCTCGGACGATCGCACGGGGCCGGGGAGGCAGTCTCGATGGTTGCGTGCACGAACATGATCTCGGTCGGCGTCGATGTGCCAAGGCTCGCCCTGATGCTCGTCATAGGCCAACCGAAGGCCACCTCGGAGTACATCCAGGCGACGAGCCGGGTCGGCCGGGACCCCACTCGACCGCCCGGACTCGTTGTGACGCTCTACTCGGCGGCCAAGCCGCGCGACCGTTCGCACTATGAATCGTTCAAGGCCTACCACTCGGCCTTGTACCGCGAGGTGGAACCGACCTCTGTGACGCCGTTCGCCCTTCCGTCACGCGAGGAGGCGCTCCACGCCGCACTGGTCATCCTCGTTCGCCATCTCGCGGGCCTGCCTGGAAACGAGGACGCCGCTCATCTGGAGCGGACGCCGGAACTGGAGCACCTTGTCAGCGAGCTACTCGAGCGGGTTTCGGATGTCGACCCGCGAAGCTGCCGAGACAGGGCGCCACCTCGGGCGTCTTCTCGAACTGGTCAACCGTACTCACGACGAGCGAACAGGCGGCCTGCGCTACCGCTCCTCGGGGAAGCAGGCCCAGGCCCTGCTGCTGCAGTACGGCTCTGAGCTGACCGAGGGATGGCCGACCCTCAATTCGATGAGGAACGTCGACTTCGAATGTCTGGTCAAGGTCCAGGGGGAGGCGGAGTGAGCGGTCGGAGGATCCGCAGGAGTCAGGCGCTCACCCCGTTCGGGGTCGGAGCGATCTTCGACATCGTCGGCGAGTCGTTCGTGGCCCAGGACATCCACCGGTGGAAGGGCGGCAGGCCGATCGACGCCCCCCGTATCGCAAGCTTGATGGGGGTCGGTGGCTTGAAGACGGCGCCTGCGGCCCCCGAGCGGGGCGACAAGGGTCCGGGTGTGCCTTTCTTTCGCTTCCCACAGTGGATGTTCTGTCCTGCGCCGACGTGCAGGCGCAGGCTGCGGTGGAGCACCCGCCTCGAGGGCGGACTCGAACCTGGGAGGCCACCGAGGTGCACAGTGTGTCGTGCGCGCCGGCAGCTCGTGCCGATGCGGTTTGTCTCGGTGTGCGGCAACGGTCACCTCGACGATGTCGACTGGCGCCGTTGGGCTCACAGCGGCGCGTCGGGGGCGTCGCGATGTGAGGTGACGGACAGGCTGACCTTCAGGGTCCTGGCCGGCCGTGGTGGGGGTCTTGACTCGCTCGCCGTCGGATGCGAGGCGTGCCACTCGAGCCGGACCCTGCGCGGGATCGCCGCTGCCGACGCGTTCAGCAGGATGGGGTGGAGGTGTCGCGGTCGTCAACCCTGGCTGCCACCGGAGCATCGCGAAGACTGTGACGCGGACCCGGTGGTCGTGCAGCGCGGTGCGTCGAACGTCCACTTCCCGGCAATTGCGAGCGCACTGGACATCCCCCCTGAGTCGGATTTCGATCAGTACGGCGCGGAGATCGTCCGGGTGCGGAACAACTCCAACTTCAAGCTCCTCGAGGCGAACCCCGAGCACCCGCTCCGCGACGGCCTGATCGACCTCGTCGCGTCGGAGGAGGAGGATGTCGCGGTCGATCTGGTCCGGACGATCCTCGCCAGCCTCCAAGACGAGATACCCCCACCCCGAACGGCCGCCGGCGTGGATTCCTCCGAGGAGCAGATCCTCCGGGATGAGTGGTCCGCGTTCTACCGTGAAGCGCACCAGGGAACCCCATCACAGGGATCGATTTGTCGTCCGACACACGGACCTCGACCCGGTGTCCTCTCGTGTCCATCTGGGCTCAGCCGGAGCGCTCCTCGTTGACCGGATCTCCCGTCTGGTGAAGGCGACCCGGCTCCGCGAGATTCGGGTGCTGAGAGCCTTCCGCCGCTACACGCTCGAGCAGCCGGTGCCCGTCGATCTCGGACGGGGTCTCGACTGGCTCCCCGCGCTCGAGGTGTACGGCGAGGGGATATTCGTCTCGTTCGCCGAGGAGTTCGTCGCGTCATGGGAGAGCCGGCCGGGCGTCCGTGACAGGGTCGCCGGCCTAGAGGAACGTCGGAAGAACAGCCTCTTCTCCAGTTTTCTCCCGGAGGCGACTCCGCGTCTCGTGATGCTGCACACCCTGGCCCACCTGCTCATCCGCCAACTCGTCTACGAGTCCGGCTACTCGAGTTCGTCCATCCGCGAACGCCTCTACGTCGCCGAGCCCGCCGACGGCACCCCGATGGCGGGCCTGCTCGTCTACACCGGGGCGGGTGACTCGGAGGGGACGCTCGGCGGTCTGGTCCGTGGAGGTGACCCCGATCTCTTCATCCCGTCCCTGATCACGGCGCTTCTGAGGGCCGACTGGTGCTCGCTCGACCCGATCTGCTCGAGTCCTCCGCGCAGGGCCGGATGGGCTCTCGCGTGCCGCGTGCCACGCATGCAGTCTGGTGGCCGAGACCAGCTGCGATCACAACAACTCGCTGCTCGACCGTGCGCTCGTCGTTGACCGGGACCTCGGGTTCCTCGGTGACGTGGTGCAGATGGCGACCGAGTCCGGAAGTACCCCTGGGAGTTGACATGTGGCGACTGCCGACCGTCCGGACCTGACCGATAACCAGCGGGCCGTCATCGAACTCCCGCTGAAGGAATCGCATCTCATTACCGGCCCACCGGGGAGTGGCAAGACGGTCATGGCGCTCTACCGGGCCCAGGCGCTGTCACGGATGGGCGAGCCGATCAAGCTCCTCATGTTCAACAAGCTCCTGAGCCTCTACACCTCGGGCGCACTCAGCGGGATCGGTGTCGACGACGGCTCGGTCAGCACCTACCACTCGTGGTAACAGAAATGGTTCCGGGACGCCTACGACCGGAAGCCCCCGATGGTGGACAAGTACACCTTCGACTGGGACGGGTGCATCGAGATCGTCGGGCAGCATCCGCCACCGGCCAAGCTCCGTGAGCACGTGATCGTCGACGAGGGTCAGGATATGCCGAGGGCCTTCTACATGATGCTGCGCATGATCACCCGGAGCATGACGGTCTTCGCTGACGAGAACCAGACGCTCACCGACCAGAACTCGACCAACAGGGAGATCCGGACGGCCGCGGGCATCAGCTCGGAGGCCAGCCTCGAACGCAACTTCCGCAACACCCACGCCATTGCGAGGGTGTCGGGACACTTCTGGACAGGTGCGGGAGCTGCGCCGGTGGAGGTGCGTGAGACGGCCGAGGACGGTGACCTTCCCGTTCTCGACGAGGACCCCGTTCTCGACGGCGTCGTCAGGCGTATCGCCACATTCGAGCGGGCCAACTCCACCCAGCAGATCGGTGTGCTGGTTCCGTACTCGAACCAGGTGACGAAGCTCTTCAACCGCCTGAAGTCGAAGACGACGAACCACCCGGGGATGTACAAGGCTGGTCTCGCCAGCGACCCGAAGAAGAAGCGGGACCTGGTCGACTTCGCCGAGCCGGGTGTCAAGATCCTCAGCTGGGCGAGCGCGAAGGGCCTCGAGTTCGACACGGTCTTCATCCCCGAACTGCAGGCGTACAAGCAGTGGGACCCCACCGCCGATGACTTCCGCATGAGGATGTACGTTCTGACCAGCAGGGCGAAGAGGGAGCTCTACCTGCTGTACTCCGGTGAGGGCGAGCCGCCCATCATCGCCTCGTTCCCCATGGAGGCCCTTGATGACTGGCGATGACGCGATGGGAGTTGCGACAACGCGTCAGGCGATCCCCGAGATCGCCGCGGCCGGTGTCATTGCCGCGTGGTCCGGCGCCCTCCGGATCGGGCCGGACGGGCCGCTGTTTGCCGCACTGGGCCCAGCCGCCGAAGCTGCGGTGGCCGGGTCGGGAGGGAGCTCACCTGCGGTCCTCATGCTCGGCGAGACACCTCCGGACGGCGCCTCGGTGATCCCGTGGTCGATGGTGGACCGCGTTGTGCTCCCGACAGAGGAGGACGTCGCAGAATTCAACGCCCGTGCGTACGACAACTTCGAACCATCTGCGATCACCGCTGAGGCGAGGCCGGGAACTCTTTGTGGCGGAGAAGGAGGCGCCCGGCGCCCTCTTCCCTGACGAGGAGCGCGGTGAGTCGGACGAGGATCTGACCCGATCGTCGGTTGAGGATCCACCGGATGTTCTCGCTGCCGTCGACCGGCTCACCGGGGCGGTGGCTGCGCTCCTCGCCACGCCGGTGGCGGAGCCGGCAGCTGGGGCCCGCGACGAGGTGGCGGGCCAGCTGATCGAGGCGATCGGCTCAACGGATCCTGCGGCCGCACTGGTCGACCGGCTCGGGCCGCTTCTCACCGACGAGCCCGCCGACGCCGCGCTACTTGAGATCTGGGTGGGAGCCGTCGCCTCGATGGATCCGACGGCTCAGGTGGGCGGCCGCAAGCTCGTTCAGCAGCTGACGGACGAGGTCGACGATGAGCGTCTGAGCCGTGATCTGGCTGCTGCCCTCGATGTCCTGAAGGGGAAGAAGGAGCTGCCGGTCTTCCGGGAAGACACAGGGTTGCGCTCTGTGAAGGCCCTGATTCTCTTCGCCCTGCGACCGGAGCCACACGACACGGTCAGTTGGTGGAGTGAGATGGCGGCCGACCCGGCAACCGTGGTCGTCGCGTCAGCCGTCGCCGGGGTGAGAACCGGATGGTCCCGTCTACCGACGGATCTCCGAGGCGGACGTGAGACCAGCTCTGTGATGTCGAGGCTTATTGCTGCCGCACTCGACCCCGCGGCCGGCTCGGCGTGGGCCCGGGGGATTGAGATGCCAGCGGGGGCGGTTGCTCCGGAGTCCGTTCCGGAGGAGGTGGCCAGACGTCTGTCCGATGCCGACCTGGCCGATTCGGTCGTCGCCCGCGCAGCGACCGCTGTCTGTCGTCGTATGGACTGGTCGGATCTCGTGGCGACCGAGGTGACGGTCGGCGAGGAGGGATTTCGATATGTGGACGGCCACCTTGAGGTGGCGGGCCCGGTTGAGGTGCGCAGGCGGATCGCCCCAGAGATCATCGAGCGGCTCCGCTCGACCGGAGCTGATGCTGCGGGACCCGAGTTCGATCACCTTCTCGAGGTGCTGCGGTACTCCGACTGATCGCACGGCTGGTCAACCGCCCACGAGCAGATCCGCCAGCTCTCCTGCGTCAGCCCGGCCGCGTCGATGGCCATGCGGATCCGCTTGTGGTTGTTTCCTCCGCCGGGCCTGGCGTCGGGCGCCCGGGCGATCGTCCGTTGCGCCGTCGTGATGTTCATCCTGAGCTGCCGGACGTCGCTTGTCGGGGTCACCCTGAGCGGAAACGAGGCTCCGAGCAGACGCTCAGCCTCGGAAAGGGCGAGCGCTGGTCTTGAGTCCACGGCTATCCACCGGATGGTCGGCGAGTACTCACCGAGCCGGCGGAGCATGACCTCGAGGGCAGGGAAGTAGTCGACGTTTGTCCTCGCGGGGTGAATCCGCTGCCGTAGCGGGCGTGGAACACCACGTGGAGCTCGTCACCGGCAGCTTCCACCTCAAATGTGGCATCCATCTCCCGGCCGTCGTCGGCAACGGGCCTGAAGGCTCGCTCCGACGGTGATGACGGGCCAGGCACCGGGGCCGTACTCGGAATCGGCGGATCGTCGAGATGGGCTCGGAGTCCGGATCGGGATCTGTCCCTGGGATCACCTGAGCCGGTCCTGGCCCCGCCGGGGTTGGCCGGTCTGCTCGGGTCGGGAGCGGATTCGCCGAGGAGGTCCCGGACCTCGCGGATGACGGCGGCCGACCGGTCGGGCTCGACGTCGAGTCCGATGAGGCCCCTTCGCACCGCGTCCAGCGCCCTCTCGCGCGCCTGTTCCGCATCGAGCAGCTCGAGCGCGATGACGGGGTCCTCCCGGAGCAGGAGCTTGGCTGCTTCCCGCATCACCTCGGAGCGGGCTGGCAGAGTCGACGGGAGCCTGGACACGGAGAGTGCGAGCTCACGCGCAACGGCCCGGTGGGAGGCAAGAGCGGTCCTCTCGAAGATGTTCACGAGTTCGTCCTCGCCGAGGCCACCGTCCACGTCGATCGCGTCGAGTCCGATCGTCTCGGCCCGCCACCAGAGACGCCGGAAGACGTTCCTGGGGCGGCCGAGGAGGCGCTCCGTCGCCCGTCCCGGGAACCGCCACACCGCGACATCAGGCAGGACGATCAGCGACAGGAAGGACCACGTCCCCTCCGCAGCAGCATCTGAAGGGATGATGCCCATTCGCTCATGCAGCACCCGGGTGGCGGGGCGGTCGAAGTCGGCCACCTTCGACCTCGACAGGGGATCGGGAAATCCGTGTGTGTCGGCGACCTCTCGGAGCCCTGCTCTTACGTGACGGACCTCCTCAGCCGGGACCCGCACGCCGCCGACGGCCACGGGAGCCGCTCGTTGGTGTTCGAGTTGTGAGTGCTCGCTTCGAAGCTCCACGGGATCGACGCCCTCGAAGACGTCGATCAACTCGAGTGCGAGGGACCGGTCGATCCTCGGCCAGACCCAGCCCGTCATGCGTCAGTGTCCAGAAGGTGGAGACGGCCTGGAGTTCTGTCTCGAACGTGAGGGGATCGGAGGACAGCCGCGTTGCCACGCTTGCGGCGTCCTCGCCGGGCCAGGTGCTCTCGACCAGTGTCTGCAGTGACTCCCCGATCGTCCCAGAGCCGAGAGATCCCCCCACCGGTCCCGGAGCCCGGGTTCTGCTTGAGCGCCTCGACCGCAGACAGCGGGCGACATGCCAGTTGAGTACGGAGAGTGAGAGGCGCGTGGCCGTGTCAGGGTCACCTCTCAGGAGTGAATGGGTCCCCGGGTGGGCTGAGTTGAGGACGACTTCGACGCAGTTGAGTGGGTCAGCGTCGAGGTCCGAGAGGCTGATGTCGAGATGCCAGGCCGCCGCCGGGTGGGCGAAACCTGTCGCCTCGAAGTCGCTCACCACCGTCGGAAAGCGGGTCCCGTCGCCCTCGAGCTGCAGCCTCGCCTGTGAGCGGCGTGGCTCAGCCCAGAGCACGCTGAGGCGCCGGGTGGCCGCCGGGGTTCCGGGTCAGTAGCTTGAGCACGTACAGAAACAGGCGGCTATACAACTCGTCTACTTCAAGGCCATTGCTATCGCTTCCAGCAATGATGTCAGCAAGGCGGCGCTTGACCTTCCCGCTGAGAGAATCAGGCGCCTCGAAGCCACAACTGAACTCGAAACGGCGCATAAAATCCGCCGCGTCTGCTCGTGGCGCCGTTGACATCAGAGTGACCAGGGAAATCCAGACCTCGTCTGGCACCTGCTTCGGTTTCACGGCGTTAGTGATGAACGAACGAATCGCGTCGACCGCGCGTTCTTCCTGCTTCTCGTCCAGCAACTGCCGCCGGACTTGTTCCCAAAGCTCGATTCCAGCCGCACCATCCGGAAACGGATTGGGACGCTCGCCAACCAACTGGGCGCTGGTGGTGTAGCAGAACCTAAGATTCAGTTCCGCATTGGCTTCCAGGTTGGCGTAAGCATTCGCCAGCGCAGTAAGCGCTTCCTCGGACCGGAGAGAAAGATTCCGCTCGCGAACCTTGACTTGTTCTAGCGTTCGGACAAACTCTTCGTCGCCAGTAACCGACACCGCACGGGCGACGGCGTCGATGTCTTCGCCGCGCTCCAACTCCAAGTAGCCGTATTCCTCCAGTGCCCCCCATCGCAACAGCGTGAGGTCGACCTGATAAACGAAACCGCGGAAAGTCGCCCATGCGTCTTGATTACGGGCTGGTTCAAATCCATCCATGCCCGTCATTCTAGCTTGTTGCGCAGTGAACCGCGACGACTGATCGACCACGATGCGGGTGCATGATGGACCTACTTTGCACGGGCTTGTGAGGAGCGTCCACACCGCAAGCAGAACACTCTGCGAGCCAATTCAATCCGCGTCGGCCGTATCTCCGGGGCGGTTCCCGGTCCGTTGCGAAACTGCGTCGGTCACATCGCCCGGTGCTGCTTCGGTGTGTCAAACGTGTGTCAAACCGAAGGACGCTATTGTCGTTCCCGATCAATTCCATTCGGCGATTTGCCGACGACCGAGCAATTCGCTACGGTGTAGCTACCGGGGTACCCACCGTTGGCCGCGGGATTCGAGGAGCAGATGAATGCCCTCGTCCGCGAGTACAAGCGCGACAGCTCTTTCGGCCCACCATCCAAATACGCCGGGAGTCTTTTGGACGACGCTCCCAACGCCACGGCTCTGATGTTGATGAGCCGCACGTGGAGCGATCGGCGACATCCATTTCGTTTGAGAGGACCGAATGACACATCCATCACCCCAGTTGTTTGTGTAGGATGTGTGTGTTTGGACGACGGTGAATCACCACGTTTTTCGGGCACGGAGTTCTTCGCCGCCAGCGGATTGCCTGTGATGCGTTGGCTGCAAATGACACCCGTTACTTACGTAGCCCCGTATGGAACCTGCGTCCGTGTGTCGGTCGTGTGTCGGTCCGGAGCGTCTTTCAGTTTCTCCGAAATTGTTCCGGTCGATGAAGCCGACGCAGGTTAGCAGATTGCCGTTTCAAACGACTTGGCGGACAAACTTGAAATGCTTCGCCTCTCAGCGATTCGAAACGAGTTGACATTTCGAGCAGCACGCCGCTATTTTCGTTTCATCATTTGATTCCCGAGTGCCTCTTCTTCTGTTAGATTGGACACCTCAAATTGGAGCATTGAACATGGCTAAAGATGGGTGTTGGGTAGAAGTCTTCGAACACACGAACTTCACGCGAGGGCAACTTCGTATTGACGGTCCAGCTGAGTATCGCAAGCTGGATGACCTGCGATTGAGCAATGGAAAGTCGGCTGGCAACGAGATCGATTCGCTTCGTACCGGGCCGGATACTTGGCTTGAAATCTACAAGCACGAAGACTTTGAGGGGAATCTGCATTTCATCGGCCCAAACACCGAGATCCCCAACCTCGATGAGAAGTACAGCATCGGCGACAACATCGATAGCCTCGCACTGTTTGACGAAGAACCTGAATGGTGGCGAGGTGCATGGGGAGTAAAGACGCGACGGGTGGAACCCGGAGAATGGCGTACACTCGAAACGACATTTAATGCGCCATGTGTTGCCTGTTTCATGGCTCCGGCTGGTGCAAGAATCCGGAGAAGCCATTGGCTGTTCAGCACACAAGAACATGAGTTGGATGGGCACTCTATAAAGTGCATTCAGATCAAAGTCGGAAAGGTTCAGGTCCTGGTGAATGAGCCGGGCTACATACGATACAGCTGGAACGGAACGAGCGGGGCACCATATGACTTGATTTGGATTCCGCTCTAAGCGATCGCGTTTCGGAGATGCACGATGTCATTTGAAATGAGTGGTACGGGTTGGGGCTACTGGCAGAGAGATCAACGTCCGCCGCTGGATATTGAAATCCAGGTGCATTGGCTCACGCCGTACTCCTCGGAACATAAGAGATTCTTTATGTTCTATGAGGATCGTGGTGCTTGGGAAGGATGGGGGACGCCATACGATGCAATCGTCCAACAGGAAGGAGTTGAATTCTCGGCAACACTGAGTTTTCAGATAACGAAGTGGCCATATTGGTGTGTGGCAGGATTCGAGCATCCTGGGCCTAATCAGATGATTCGACGTTATAACGCTGCAGATACATGGGACGACTCGGGCCGCCGACTGACGTTAATGAAGATGGGGGTCAGATCAACGCCAGCCGATCCGAATCCCCTCCCCCTCAGGGCCGAAGTGCAAATAAGAACCAAGCGTCCCGAACAATCTTTCATAGTTCCGATTTACCCATCCGAAGATGGGTCCGTACACGAAGGCTGTTTCGTGCCGGACAACTGCATTCTGGTGTTTGCCCAAGAGAAGTACGGTGGTCTGCGGGAACTGCTTGTCGGTCCACGCAATTATCCTTCCCTAAAGGCACCTCCGATCATCCTAGAGCAAGGCAAAGATCGTCCCACCAACATCAACTTTGACGACGCTATTCAGTCGTTGATGGTAGGAAACAAAGTCAGTGTAACACTATATGAGGATAAAAATTTCCATGGGAACTCAATGGAGGTCCCTCCTGGCAAGTGTTTAGCGGATCTCGGCTCTATGACGAAACGTGCGGGTTCACTGAAGATTGCTAGCACGGAGAGTAGAGATCTCTTAGACCTCGCAAACATCCGCTGAAAAGATGGCGTCGTGCAGCCGACGACGACAATCTGGTTGCTATGAATGAGAAGTTAGCCAGATTCTTGCGCTGATCGATCAAGGTGACCCTGAGGTCCTGCAGTATTGGCATCGGTAAAACGTCTGCCTTCTTTCGCCAGTCGATCAACGTTTGGCGTGCGAATATGGGCTTCCTCTGCGCCGTAGCTGAGGTCATCGGCAAGAATGATGACGATATTCGGCCGATCCGCAGCGACGGACGTTAGACCGAGAGTCGCGAGCAGGATGACCGTAAAGATTGGCGCCAGGAATCGTGTCGACATTGGTGGTAATAACTCAGTGAGGTGTCGTTGCTTTGTGATGTCGCAGTCGTGGCACTGGATCCCTTCAGAGAGGTACCGGGTTTCGAGCGAAATCGTTTACGCGGCTCGGAAGGCATCGAACAGGATGATCGAGCGAAGCAGTTCTCGCATGCGGAGTCCCCTGGCGCGGGAATGTTCTCCGAATTCTGTGATAACTTTCCGATCGCTGAATCCCCTGCGTCAATCGAAGGTGCCGCTCGGGACAGCTTCCATGCATGATCGCGCCAGCCCATCTTCCCGTGGATAAGGATCGCTTTCAAGTCCTGATAGTTGGCGAATGCTGCGATCCCAAACAAGTCAACAGCGCGAACGCTCACGCCATGCCTCCGAGAATCGAGTGCCTGGAGCTATGCATCATACTCGGTTTGCGATGTCCGGTGTTGAAACGACAAGCAGGCCCCGTCAACCGTCAACATCTTTTGACTCTGGACGGGGGCTCTTCACAAAGCAAGAATCGGCCGGACTCGGTGAAGTGGCCGGTTGAGTAGCGGCAACCTATCAGTTTGGCGAGGTGACGTGCGCCTCCAGCACGAAGAGCCGTTTCTTCGAGACAGCGGATGCATCGACCGAGCGCTGGAATCAAACCGACCATCTGCGGGAGGTGAAACACACCGATCGCAATTCGAGGCGGCGAAAAGCGCAACCGAACTGAGCCACCTCGGCGGCTTGCAGAATGCCAACGCCGCGCGCGTCGGACGAACCGTCATTTGTCAGCAACGGCCGACTGCGTCAGTCATATCAAACGACGTGAGTTCCAGTGCATAGAGCTACGAGAGGTTGGACAAATTTACGCGGCTCAGCCCGCAGTCAAACTGCAGGCGGTGGTGAAGACCTCTGCAACTGCGCCACCGATCGACAACCATGCGCGGGCCAGAGTTCCTGCGCAAGGACCGGGCCTGATTCACGCCTGGATCTGTCGCGCTTCGGTCTCGTCACCCCAAACACGTGGGCGTCAAGCGCGCCCGTTGACAAGTATTATGTCCGAATTGACAATTATTATGTCCCTGGTGGCGGACATAAAAGTTGTCACGTGCGCCCCCAAGAAACAACGACTTATAGTCCCTTCGGACACAATTGTTGTCAAATCTGGGACACAAAACCTGGTCAACGGGCGAGTTTCGGACATAAAACTTGGCAACCTGTCCGTGTGATGCCACTTTACTTCTTAACGCTGGCGGCGGGCATGGGTGGTGCCCTGCTTTCAATCCAGCACCGGCACGGCATGGGTATCAACTGGCGAAAACTTCGCTTAGCGGTTCCAGATCCCCAATTGGTTGCTACGGCTTCTTCCGATCTTGCTCCCGATTCCTCAAATGGAGCAGGCGGTCGAACTGCCGAGCCACTTTCAGATTCAAGTCGATCGCACCAGTCACCTTCTGGATCTCCTCGAGTGTCGGTTGCCCATGTCCCAGCTTGTATTGAATCGCTTCGCTGATCTGCGTACCCATCATCATGAGCTTCCCGGTAAATGCTCCCAAGGAGGCTTCGAACGGGTCGTCGAGTTCCAGTGCGTCGTCTACGCATTCCAGCGCGCGTTCGATTCCTCTCTGACACCTTGTTGATGACTTCACTTCGTCCGGTTGAGCCGGTTCGGCTGTCGCGGCTGGGCTGAGTTGATCGGTTGCATGATTGATCGTCATGGCATTCCTCCTGGGATAACAGCTTAGAAACTTTTCGATGCGAGTCGTTTGGTAGTTGTTCACATTCACGGACCGTACGAAGCTTCCGAATCGCGTAGCCATGGTACCGGTAGCCCCTGGCTTCTAGCAGCGGGGTGAGTTGCCGCTTGGATAAACGCAGCATCTCCCGCGCGGCACGCATGCGCTGGCTTATCAACCGGTCTGCCTGCCGTTCTGCTTGCAACACATCAAGTTCATGTCGAACTTGTGCAGCCAAGGCGGGGTCGGCACCGATGTAGCGGACGACCTGCTTATTGCCTCGCCGAAACCGCAACTTAAAGTACCGCCGTCGTGGACCTCGAAGTTCCGCGGCAACGAATCCCTGCCGCGAAAGCGCCTTCAAATCGGCAGCTGATAGTCGCAAACGCTGGAGAGTCGGAAATCTGCAGGCCGTGGAATCGAGCGGATCCATCCTCATTCACTCCCGCACTGCTTGCGCAAGCTGGCTACCGTCTTGGCAAGCTCCAACTGAGTTTTGATGTCTCGTTCGGTTGCTCTTGGGGGTAGTTCGCCGTCCTGAGTCATCAGTTCCGATGACCTTTGAAAGAACAGCCGCGACAACTCCGCCATTTGCATCTTTAGGACGCGATTGCCCGGATCGGCGGATTGCTCAGCTTCATCGAGTAATGGTTGAATCAGCTTCCTATCGACAACCTTGGCAAGCTGGACCCGCGCTGCCTGCATCTCGGCACCTTGCTCCTCGCCTGGTATCGCACCCCGCAACTCCTTAAGCAGGTTCTGGCAGGCCTCCTGGTAGTCCATCGAGTCCGCCGGATCGGGAGCAAGTTCAGCAACAAGATCGGCGAGGGAACTGGTCGAGTTCGCGATGCTACGGAGTAGTGCCGCTCGCACCAGCTCGCGGCTCTCCAACTCCAATGCCCAAACCAATTGACTCAGGTCCGCTACGGGAGGCTGCCACACTTG
Source organism: uncultured Planctomycetia bacterium (assembly GCA_942492195.1). GTDB lineage: Bacteria > Planctomycetota > Planctomycetia > Pirellulales > S012-138 > CALOEH01. The sequence goes on from CALOEH010000191.1 coordinate 13,546, forward strand.
AACATGGGAGAGTTCGCGGTGCAGATTGATCGACACGTGTGCAAAGTGCTGCATCACCTCGTCGATCCGCGGAGGCAACTCCTGTGTGCATTGCAAGACCGACCATGCCACCAGGATCAGTCGTGAACAGGGCTGATTATTGCCTTGCACCTCGCGCAGGTTGGCGGCGTATCGAAGCAGTGGAGACGCGGATTCTCCAACTTGCGACGTCGAGCTAAACGGATTGGCTGTCAAACCGAATCTACGACAGATTTGTTCAATCTGCTGCAAATCGGCCGTGGTCAGCCCGCTCGCTGTCACCGCGGGAAGACCCAGGCTTCTGAGGATGCCGGTTTCCCAGAGACTGCCCGTGACAAACAATCGGCTGTCCTGCGAAACTGAGTCGGCGCAAGTTTGCTCGTCTCTCGATACGGACAAAGCGGGAATTGATCGGCCCGACAGACAACCCTCGGAAGTCACGATCTCGAAGCATTCCTGATCAATTTGATGTCGTAGCGGCAGAAAGAGTTCGCTGGACAGGCTATCGTGAAGTTCGATGTCTTCATCAGTTTCCACAGCGACGCCGGCGCTGGTCAAAGCTTCCGATTCGTACTGATCCAAGAGCTGGTCGAGCAAATCCTCCGAATCGGCTATCGGACCAACCACATCAAGTTGATCGTCGAGGAAGGCCCACGGCGATGGAAGTTCCACTGGATCGCACGTATCCAAGACTGTGCTGTAAATTGCAGTTCTCAGTTCTGGGGTCATCCTGACACCTCTTCCGTCGAGCCGTCCATTCCTAGTTTTCCGCCGGGCTTCTGCGGCGAGCTTCCCCCGCCGGTGGACGCCGATTTCGTTCCCTGGGCATCCACGGTCGGGAAACCGAGGCCCTTCACTTCATCAAGTCGCGCCGGATCGAGCTCACCGGCGGCGAGAAGCATCAACTCCTCCTCGTCTAGTTCCGCAGCATACTCATCAACTTCCAAGATCGCCTTTGGAACGACTCCTGCTGCAGCCTTCCCGGTCACCCAAGGAATCTCGGACAACATCGCATGAATGTGCTTTTCGATCATCGAATGGGACTCGTCCGAGTTTTCGTCCGCACTGGCGTTGGAGGCCATCGCTTTGAGAAGCTCACGGCGATCTGACGGATTCGTCGTCTTAAGCCGCTGCAAGACCTGTGCGGCTTTGAATCGTTGGATCCCGTGGGTCAGTGATTCGAACGCCTCGCTGCTTGTCAGCATGGCACCACTCGCAGTCCCGCTCGGATAGAGGATTTCATCAAGGCAACCGACGCCAAAGAAATAGCCAACAGACTTCTTCAGGCAGCCATCGATCTCGAGATCGGAGCTCGTTTCACTGGGTCGACCGATCACCTTGTCGACGACAAAATCCACACATCCCCGCCGCTCCACGATGTCAAAAAATGCGAATCGATAAGCCTCGACGGCGGCACTTTCCAGGCCCGTCTTATTGGCGATGCCATCATCCGTTTCGGCGGCAAGGAATCGTGCCTCAAGCGTCGACTTGAGTGCCGGCGACATCTCCTGATGGATTTGAAACGCACGGTAGACAGCTGGCTGCTGCTGGCGGAGCGCCGCCAAATCGGATTCCGAGTAGCAGCGGGTCAGCTTCCTCAAGAAGCTCAGCAGAGTGGCAATCCACGGGTCGTCATATCGCGTGACTCGCTTGCCATGACGGAGAATCTCCTCCGCCCTGCGGAATCGGGCATCAACCGGCCGCCATGGATTACTGGACTGGAACATCGATTCAACCATCCCCACCTCCATGCTGAGGAAAGCTACCACACACATTAAATCCGATTTTCGGCTTTCTAGGCGCAAAGACCGACGCTGGACGGCCGAGGGAACACCAGTAGCGTAAAGCCGTAAATCGGCTTTGTCAACCCGTCTTCCAATCTTGTGGAAAGGCGCCGGAAAGCAGGCGCGAGATCTGGGTTAGATCCAACCGAATGATTACGCAGGGTCGGGTATTCTCGGGCACCTTGCTTCTACCTTCCACCGGGGACCAGGGGAACTCATCCAGCTTCCCACCCAAACTGGGGTTAGCATCGGTGACGAATCGGACGTAGTCGAGGTCTCCAACATCCACGTAATACTGATGTTCGGTGTCGAATCGCCCGGCTCCGGGGAAAAACGTCCAGTCCCAATTCAGATTCTGAGTCACGCCCCGGAGAGATTTCGCAGCGTAGTCCGCGATGGTGGCTGCCAAGGGGGTCTTGATCCCGACAGCCTTCAACTTCAGCACCATGCCGAGCCAGAACGCCTGGCCGGGACCAAAGTAACGGTAATTTCCGCTGTCCGGTGACTCCGATACGCCCGCCGGAACATGTCCTTGCTCCAGAACGTACCTGGCATCGCGCGACCGTACGTTCAGAAGTTCGCAGAATTCCCCTAGCCGGATTGTCTTCTCGCGCTTCATGTCCAGCATGATAAGCCGACTGTCGGCTTTTGGCAAGTCCGGGCAGAGGCCAAGTGAAGTTAACGTTGGGAGTCATGCCGCAACGCCGTGCCGGCGAGTGCGCCTGTGGGCGTTCCTTGATAGACCGCGGGTTTGCCATTCACGAAGACGTATCGAATGCCGGTCGCGTATCGGCGCGGGTCCTGGAATGTAGCCTGGTCGAGAAGATCGTCCGGCGAGAAAACCACGACGTCGGCGTGATTGCCTGGTCGCAGAAGGCCGCGGTCGGTCAAGCCAAGTCGTAAGGTCAAAATATAGAGCCGATCGACAAGTGTGGACTATGTTTTGAGTTACAGAGGCTTCGAATACCTCGAATTCGGCCGACCAGCCGCTCTTCATTGAGGCAATCTTCTGCTGGTTCACCTCGACCAGCGCCATGACAGTGGGATATTCCATGAGCTTCGTACTTCAACCTTGGCAGTTGCTGTTAGCCATCCTCTCGGGTTGGATTCACCACCGGCAGCAACAGATCATCGAGTTCCAGAACGATCAGATCCAGTCCCTGCTCAAACAGTTGGGCAAGAAACGCATCCTGCTGACAGACGACCAGCGGCGGATTTTGGCCGTCAAAGGCAAGGCGCTGGGCCGGAAGACCTTGCGGGAGTTGACCACGATCGTGACGCCCGACACGATCCTCCGCTGGCACCGCGAACTGGTGGCGAAGAAGTGGGACCACAGCCAGAAGCGCAACACCCTCGGCAGACCGCGCATCCGCCAGGTGATCGTGGATCTGATCCTGCGGTTCGCCCAAGAGAATCCCGCCTGGGGCTACGATCGCATTCAGGGCGCATTGGCCAACGTCGGTTACCACATCTCCGACACGACCGTGGGCAATGTGCTCAAGTTCGATGTTGTCATTTCATTCCCGGGGTGCTCTATCGCTGGACGAGCGGGACCAATACCCGCGAAAGTGTTTCGAGCTGTCAGCGGGCGTCCTTGAGCAGGCCCGAGTTTTGAGCGAGCCGGTATCCGCCGCCGAGGTTAACCGCGTCAAGACCTTTCTGTCGCAGCAGTCGCGTGGCCATGTAGCCGCGCTGGCCGACATAGCAGTACGCGACAATCGTTCGGTCGCGGGGCAATTCCGCGAGTCGCTCGCGCAGCGTCTCTAGCGGAATGTTCCATGCCTGGGGCAGATGTCCCAGGGCAAACTCGCGCTCGGTGCGAACGTCCAGCAAAACCATGTCTTCTGGCACTGGGATTGTCAATTCATCGCCCAGGTGAACGGTCGTATGATCTCTTCGCAGCACGCCTGCCGCGACAAATCCCGCCATATTGACCGCGTCTTTGGCCGATCCGTACTGGGGTGCGTAGCAGAGTTCGACTTCTTCCAGATCATAGACGGTCATCCCTCCTTGAATCGCCATGGCGATCACGTCGATCCGCTTGTCGACGCCGTGCGTCCCCACCGCCTGAGCGCCCCAAATACGGCCATCCTGAGGATCGAACAACAGCTTCAACGTCATCGGAGTCGCACCCGGATAGTAACCGGCGTGATCGTTGGGATGGATGTAGATCTTCTCGTAAGCGCGATTGGCTCGCCGCAACAGCTTCTCACTGTGGCCCGTCATGGCGGCGGTCTTGCCGAAGACGCCGACGACCGCCGTTCCTTGCGTGCCTCGATAGGTGGAATCTCGACCAAAAATATGGTCGGCGGCGATGCGGCCCTGCCGATTGGCCGGCCCGGCCAGCGGGATCTGAGTCGGTTCGCCCGTGAGGAAGTCCGTCACTTGCGCCACATCGCCCACGGCGTAAATGTGGGGATCGCTGGTCTGCATGCAGCCGTTGGTGATAATGCCGCCGCGCGGCCCGCACGCAATGCCTGCCTGGTCCGCGAGTCTGCTTTCCGGTCCGACGCCAATGCAGACCACCGCGAAGCTGGCCGGAACTTCCTCCCCCGACTTGAGCTTCACCATCACGTTGCCGTCTTCCTTGTTGGGACAGGTTGCAAACGCTTCCGCCGAATCTTTCAATCGCAGTTGGACGCCCTGCTGGCGGAGGTGATCTTCCAGCGGACGAACCATTTCCGCATCCCACGGCGGCAGGATTTGATCGGCCAGCTCAACCACGGTCACTTCCAGTCTGCGGCGAATCAGGTTTTCGGCAACTTCGATGCCAATGAATCCGGCCCCCACAATGACCGCGCGGCGACTGGCGCCGGTTGTCACGAGAGCGTGCATCCGGTCCGCGTCAGCCAGATCACGCAACTCGATCACATGCGGGCCGTCGATACCCGGAATGGGAGGACGAAACGGCGAGGCGCCCGTCGCAATCACCAGCCTGTCGTAGGTTTCCGCATAGGTTTCGCCCGTTTCCCGATTCTTGACCGTTACCGACTGCCCTTCGCGATCGATTGCGGTGACTTCCTGTCGAGTCCGTACGTCAAGTCGATGCCGCTGCCGCAGTTGTGCGGCCGGTGCCACCAGCAGCTTGTCGCGCGACTCGATTTCACCGCCGACATAGTACGGCAGTCCGCAGTTGGCGAACGACGGCTCTGTCCCGCGCTCAATGAGGATGATTTCCGCATCCTCGTCCAAACGCCGTGCGCGGGCCGCGGCGGAAGCGCCCCCCGCAACGGCACCGATAATGACAATCTTCATTCCCTTTTCTCCTGCGATTGAGCCGGCTTTTCTTATGGCGGTATTTTCATCCCGTTTACACGCGTCCATTCCGTGCCAGTACATTGCTGGCAGACGACTTTTAGAGCAGAAGCATACTGAATCGCTCCTGGGCTCGGCGAAAGCCGGGCCGACCTCTTTGGTGTGATCGACAACTATTCGCGCCGCATACTGGCCTGGAAAGTGCCACCGACCTTCGAGCCGAGCGTCACGGCTGCGCGTTAGCCCGTAGCATGTATCCACCGCTGTCCGCAGCAAATCTGCCGACTTAATCCCGGCGTCCCAGGCTCTTTGCTTTCGCGCTTAGGTACTCCCAATTCATCCGTGCAATATGATCCGTCGTAATTTCTTGCGGGCAGACTGCTTCGCATGCCTCAGTGTTCGTGCAACTTCCGAACCCTTCGCGGTCCATCGCTTCGACCATGCGGACGACGCGCGTCGAGGCTTCAATTTTACCTTGGGGAAGGTTGCTGAGATGGGCAAGTTTGGCACTCGTGAACAACGACGCTGCGGCATTCTTGCAACTCGCGACGCACGCTCCGCAGCCTATACAGGAGGCCGCATCGAACGCCGCTATAGCAGCCGCTCGACCAATCAGAATCGCGTTGGCCTCTGGAGCCGTGCGGACGTTCGTTGAGATGAAGCCACCGGATTGCTGGATTCGGTCCAAGGAAGTTCGGTTGACCTTGAGATCACGCACAACGGGAAACGTGGCTGCGCGGAACGGTTCAACGGTGATCACGTCTCCGTCTACAAAGGTTCGCATGTGAAGCTGACAAGTGGTTGTCGCCTTGAGCGGTCCGTGCGGTCGGCCGTTGATCACCACTCCGCACGTGCCGCAGATTCCCTCCCGACAATCATGGTCGAACTCGATCACACGCTCATGACGAGAGATGCGTTGGGCATTGACTCGGTCGAGTGCTTCGAGGAACGACATATCCGGTTGGATGTCATCCACAGTGTGTTCCACAAACGTACCCGGTGGCACATGATCATCTTGCATCCAGATGTGAAACGTGATCTTCATTGTTAGCGGTAGCTCCGGGTGATCATCTCCACGGACTCAAACGTCAGTGACTCTCGGTGGCGGATTGGTTTGTCATCTCCCTGGTGTTCCCAAGCGGCGACATATGCGAACTCGTCATCATTGCGAACACCTTCACCATCGTCCGTTTGGTGCTCCACCCGAAAATGCATTCCACATGACTCGTCGCGTGCGAGAGCATCACGGCACATCAGTTCTCCAAACTCAAGATAGTCCTGGACGCGGAGTGCTTTCTCAAGTTCGCTATTCGGTTCTTGTGCCCCGCCTGGCACCGCCACATTCTCATGGAACGAAGCGCGCAGTTGTCGCACGTCGTCAATCGCCGACCGCAGACCTACAGCGGATCGGGCGATACCGCAACGGTCCGTCAGAATCCGACCGAGTTCGCGGTGGTACTCGTCCACCTGTCGGGAGCCACCGGTTCCCAGCAAATGACGGATCGAACCCTCCGCGTCGTCTGCTGATTCATTGAAGGCCGGATGATCCGTGCTCGGTAACTTACTCCCGATGAAGTCTGCCAGGTAGTTCCCCAGAGTGCATGGAAGGATGAAGTACCCATCGACACATGCTTGCAAGAGTGAATTCGCGCCTAATCGGTTTGCCCCATGATCTGCAAAGTTGCACTCGCCAATGGCATACAGCCCAGGTATCGTGGTCATGAGTTCATAGTCGACCCATAAACCGCCCATCGAGAAATGGGCGGCTGGGGCAATCTTCATCGGTTGCTCATAGGCGTTGATGCCTGTGATCTTCTCGTACATCCCAAATAGATTGCCGTAACGGGACTCGACGGCATCTTTCCCGTGCCGCTGGATGGAATCTCGGAAATCAAGGTAGACGGCGTTCCTGAGCGGTCCCACTCCATGTCCGGCGTCGATCCGCTCCTTAGCTGCCCGCGAAGCAACATCACGAGGCGTCAGATTCCCGAATGCTGGATAGCGGCGTTCGAGATAGTAGTCTCTTTCAGACTCGGGAATGTCGCTGGGCGGGCGGACATCATTGGGCTGGATCGGAACCCAGATTCGTCCGTCGTTACGAAGTGATTCAGACATAAGAGTCAGCTTCGACTGATGCTCGCCTAGCGGAGGCAGACTCGTTGGATGCACTTGGACAAAGCTTGGATTGGCCATGAGCGCACCGCGCTTGTGTGCCTTCCAGATGGCCGTGGCATTGCTGCCCATGGCCAGCGTCGAGAGGTAGTAGATCTTTGCATAACCTCCAGTCGCCAAGACAACGGCGTGTGCGGAATGGCGTTCGAGCGCACCGGTGACCGTATTGCGAACGATCACGCCTGCCGCTCGACCGTCTACAAGCACAATATCGAGAAGTTCGTGGCGATTGAACACCTGGACACGTCCTGAGCTCACCTGACGATTGAGTGCTGCGTACGTGCCTAAGAGCAGTTGCTGTCCGGTTTGCCCTTGTGCATAGAAGGTGCGTTCGACTTGGACGCCACCGAAGGACCGATTCGCTAGCACGCCGCCATACTCGCGGGCAAACGGAACTCCTTGCGCCACGCACGTGTCAATTAGATCGATGGAGAGTTCGCACATCCGATAGACGTTGGCCTCGCGGGAACGAAAGTCTCCTCCTTTGACTGCGTCGTAGAACATCCGGTAAACGTTGTCTCCGTCGTTCTGGTAGTTCTTGGCGGCGTTGACGCCTCCCTGAGCCGCAACGGAGTGCGCCCGTCTTGGACTATCGTGAAAACAGAATGCTTTCACGCTGTAGCCCAACTCGCCGAGTGCCGCCGCTGCCCCGCCGCCAGCCAGCCCTGTACCAATCACAATGACCTGGAGTTGCCTGCGGTTCTTCGCATTCACCAACCGGCAAAGCCCCTGGTAGCGGTTCCACTTCTGTTCGATTGGTCCGGCTGGCACTTTGGCATTCAGCATAGCGAAGAACCTCTTCTGCGAAGCGTCGATGATGCTCCGGCGAACCTAATGGGCGATGAATAGGTAAATCGGCATAGCCCCGAAACCAAGCGTGACAACAGCAGCGAACACGTAGCCTAGCCGCTTTCCCCACATGGCATATCCAGGATGATGAAGCCCGAGTGATCGCAATCCACTATAGAATCCATGCGCCACGTGGAGCCCTACGGCCAAGACTCCCACCACATAGACGAGGACCTTCCAACCATGTTGGAATTCTCGAACAACCAGCCCGAACAAGTCACGGCGTCCCTCCGCGTCTGTACCGATACCGAGCCCAAACTTAAACGGATACCAGAAGTCCCACATATGAACGACTAGGAAAACCAGGATCACGACTCCCAGCAGTCCCATCATGCGCGAGTACCAAGGTGCCAATGCGTTGGGTGCTTTGCCCTGGTATCCGGACCCCGCGGCCGTGCGATTTCGCACAGCAAGTAGTGCTGCGACGATCGCATGGACTATAATGGACGTGTAGGTGAAGATCGCAGCGATTTCGATAAACGGCAACTCTGAAAGAACGCTCGCATACCAATTGAACTGGGTCTGAGCCTTCGATTCCGGTAGGAACAGTTGCAGATTTCCCACCAAATGGATGGCCAAGAATAGGCAAAGAAACAGGCCGGTCAGAGCCATAATTGCCTTGCGAGCGATGGTAGTGAGCATTTGCTGCGATCGCGAAACATCGATGGGAAACGGAGACCCCGAGGCGCTCACAGCAGGAGCGAATGCTTTCTCACTTCTACGGTGTGTTAAATTTGCGCCGGATAAACCTGGCCTGTGGATTATAAACGCGAGTGGGTTTCCGCAGAAGGGGCGCTAAGCGCAGAGCGAATCGGCCTGAGGAAGTTCGTTCCAATGACCGTCATCGTTGAGGTGTGACATGTCTGTCTGGGCTCAATTCGACGAATGATCAAAATCAGTGAGCGACACTGGGGGGAATGATGCCCGGAGCGCGTTCAGGACGGCAATCACGTCGATCGCCTCTTGGGCAATCGCCCCAGCCACGGGCGGCAGGTAACCGACTGCCGCCGCGAGCATACCGAGCACGCTCAAGGCCATGCCACCGATGGCACTTTGCATGGCGATACGGCGCATACGTCGACTGATGTGCATGAACTCGTCGACTTTCGCCAACGATGTATCCAAGATAACGGCTCCGGCCGCTTCAGTGGTGACATCGCTATTCTGACCGAAGGCAATCCCGACCGTGGCGGCCATCAGCGCTGGAGCATCGTTGATGCCATCGCCAACATAAATTGTGTTGGCTTTGGCAGTTTCACGTTGCACGATTAGGAGTTTTTCTTCCGGACTTTTGTCCCCGTGAACTTCTTGAACTCCGACCAGGTCTGCCAGGTGTTGGACTTCCGCCAGGCGGTCGCCTGATAAGAGTATCACGCGTTGGATGCGGTGCTGGGGACCGAGGTGCTGAATGAACGAGGCACCTTCGCGCCGCGGCGCATCACGAAAGCGGTAGGTTGCTGAGTAGCGGTCATCCACCAGAATGACGCACTCTAGCCCGCCTGTTTGTTGCGGTAACTGCGTGCCTTGATCAGGTTGTTCGGCGACAAACTGCTTGCGGCTTGTAATGCGTATGCGGTGTCCTGCCACCAGACCGCGGAGCCCTGCGCCAGGCCGCTCACTGATCTCGCTTGCCTCGTGCAAGGTGGCCTTATGTTGCAGGGCTGACTTCAAAATAGCATTGGCGAGTGGATGTTTCGAATACTGCTCGATGCTGGCCACCAAGGCTAAGACATCCATCGGTTGTATGTCACTGGCGTAATGCTGCTCAACGAGCTGCGGTTCGCCGTACGTCAGCGTGCCGGTCTTGTCGAAGATGATGGTTCGGCAAGTGTCGAGCCTTTCCAATACCGACGGATCTCGGACAACGATGGCTCGTTTGGCCGCCAGTGAGATCGAACCGATGATCGCCACCGGAATGGCAATCAAGAGAGGGCAGGGAGTTGCCACAACCAACACCGCCAGAAACCGCACCGGGTCACCACTGATGCCCCATGCCAGCACTCCCAACGCGACAGCAATGGGTGTATAGATGGCACCCAACTGATCGCCCAACCTGCGGATCGTTGGCCGCTGCTGTTGCGATACCTGCATGACCTGCATGATCTTCGCATAGCGCGAGTCTTCAGCCAACCGATCCGCTTGAATGGTGAGTGCCGCATCGCCATTGATAGCCCCAGACATGACCGTAGCCCCTGGTGCTTTCGTGATCCTGTAGGGTTCACCGGTCAGGTAGGACTCATCCATGACGCCGTGCCCTTCGAGGACCGTCCCGTCAACAGGACAAATCTCGTATGGGAGCACAAGCACAACGTCACCCACGCCGACCTGCCCCAGCGGCACTTCTTCGACACTGGCACCGATCTTGCGATGCGCCACCGACGGCATGCGTTTCGAGAGGGCTTCGAGGACCGACGAAGCGCTACGCACCGCATAGGCTTCCAGCGCTTCGCCGCCAGAGAGCATCAGCACCACCAATGTGCCTGCCAGGTACTCGCCAAGGATGACCGACGTCACGATAGAAATGCCGGCCAACAGATCGGAACCAAACTCTCTCCGGAAGAGTTTGACGAGAAGATCCCAGACCAGTGGGATGCCACCCAATACCAGGGCAGTCCTTAGTGGCACGAGATCGTTGCCGTACTTGCCACTCATCCCATAGCGGAGCAGTAGATGTGCGCCGATTGCCACGGTCGCCAGCATGGCAATCATCGTGTGTTTGCGGCGAAAAAACGAGGCATTCAAACGGAGCCATCTCGCTGGGAGTCACGGATTGGGCCACACATCAAGGACAGGAAGTATAGGGCGTCAAAACGTCTTGCTGTAGGAAGCGAGAGCTTCCATGTAGTTCGCTCGCTCAAACTCCTTCGGCTCTCCGTACATGTTCCTGCTCATCAAACCTCGGACATCGTCCAGAGTAGCGAACTTTTTGGCTTCAAGCCAACGGTTCAGCCCTACCAGCATGTCACTGATCCGGCTGGGGCCGTGTCGCAAAAGCACCGAAGCCATCATAGCTACATCAGCCCCAGCAAGCAGTGCCTTGATGACATCGGTCGCGTCGTGGATCCCGCTGGTGGCGGCTAGTGACAACGGTAACTGTTGGTGGAGAATACCGATCCACCGGAGCGAAAGCCGCAGTTCTTTGGGTTCGCTGAGTTCCAGATGCGGTCGGATGGCAAAGTTGTCAATGTCAAACTCAGGTTCCAAAAATCGGTTGAAAAGTACCAAGCCATTGGCACCTGCCTGGACAACACGCTGGGCGAAATGTGGCAGCGAAGCAAAGTATGGTCCAACCTTGACGGCCAACGGAATGGAGATTGCGGCGCGAACGGCTTGTATAACCTCGATATATCGGTCTTCGACTTCCTGCGATGTCGTTTGGATATCGATGGGAACAAAATAGATATTGAGCTCCAACGCATCAGCACCCGCCTGTTCAATCAGCGTCGCGAATCGAGTCCATCCTCCTCGCGAGTGGCCGTTCAGGCTGCCGATCACCGGAATCTCTATGGACTTCTTGGCAAGCTCTACATTTCGCAGATAACCATCTGGCCCAGTGTTGTAGTCTGACATCGAAGGCTGCACACCCATCTCCAACGCTGCCGGGCCGCTCGTAGCCCTGTGGTCACTGCGCAAGATTTGCTCTTCAAACAGCGATGGCAGTATTACAGCGGCAGCTCCGGCCGACTCGAGTTGCTGCAGCGCGGTTGCGTAGGCAGTCAACGGTGAGGCCGAGACCACCAGCGGGTTGCGAAGTTGCAAGCCTAGGTAGCGAGTGGAAAGGTCAGCGCTCATCGTTCCAATCTCCTTACGCCGTTGATGTCAGCCGAAGGCATCTTGTCTAGCGGCGTAGCGAGTGGTCGTCCAAACGTACAGACCGAACGCTCCGAACGTACTTATGACACTCGATGCAGTTCATGGTGACTTTAACATACGCAAGTGTGGCACCGTCAAGGTTTTTTTCACGCGCGGCTTCCATCAGGCCATCGACTTCGCGTCTGAATTCCGCACTCCGCTGCACGTATTCGGGGGTTTGAATGACTTGCCACTGTGCCGCCTGGCTAAGCAGGCTCATCTCCTGCGCATTCTTGACGATGATAGTAAAATCCTCCGTGGTCAGTCCCTTGAGAACTTCTTGCGAATGCGCCAGTTTGGCACGCATGAAGGGTTTGGTGTTCTCCTGACCCAATTGAGCCTGACTGTTTCGTACAAGGCACAAGCTTACCGTTGCCAACATTGACAACACCGCGGTGGCGATCGCAACATTTCTCATCGTTGTCCTTCTATTGTTCAAGGTTGATACCGAATCCAGAAGCCAGTACTTGGCGTTCCGCGTCTTCGTGCGCACGTAATCTCTCGCTAAACTTGATGAATTCCCGCTCCAATTTTACAAGTTCCGGGTAGCTCCGGTCCTGGGTGAGTTGCTGGATGATCTGATCCAGCTCCGCAATCAAAGCGGGATGTTCTTCCACTAACCGGTCCGATGCCTTTCCCAGTCTTGGGTTGCGGGAGACGGCTTCATCCAGGCAGCCTCCGGTCTCTTCCTCCGAGAAGTGGGCTACCAATTCACTGCGCAATACATTCAAGTCAGACAGCACCGTTTCAGGATCACCAGACTGGGGATCTGTGGCGAACTCTGACCAGTCCTGCTTGATCTGGTCTAACGAGTCTTGCAACCGATGATGCTCTGCTTGGAGATGAACCAAGTAGGGTTGGCAGTCACGAAAATCAGTCATCACACACCTTCTTCCTGAGGCACTCTTTCGCCTCCCGTTCTCTCCACATTTACATAGCCTAGCCGTGACGCTTACGAACTCGAGACAGGAGCTCCTTCCGGTTGTTTGCAAGTGAGTACGGGACAGGGTGCCCCGCGCACGACGGCTTCGGCGACACTCCCGATCAGGAGCCGAGTCAACCCTGTGCGGCCGTGCGTGCCCATGACAATCAAAGCAGCTTTCTCATCCAGGGCAGTCTGAATCAACGCTCCGGCTGGATCTCCGGTCACCACCCGGTGCTCACAGGGGATGTTTGGGTCATTCGGCAAAACCTCGGACAACATTTTCGTCAATTGTTCTCGGCTGGGCTCCGCCGTCCCGTAGTACATCTCGCCGGCGTATACCATCGGCGGTTCTTCCACATGCACGATCAGCAACCTTGCCTTCATGTCGCGAGCCAGCGATGTCGCGAGCGTGAGCGCAGCATCCCCGGTGTGGGAAAAGTCCGTTGGAAACAGAATCGTCTTGCGGTCCATGATTGCCTCCCATCGATGCCGCCGGTTCGCACTTCGCTACTTGCGACGGTGAACCCGCTGGCGTGCTTTCGATAGACCAATAGGAGCAGATGGCGTGCCGTAGATTTCGATACAACCTTTCCAACCTTGGAATTTCTGTTTGCCGTAAATTTAGGCTCCAAATGAATGTGCCGGTGTTAGGCAGATTGGATCCGTGCCCCCAATAGGGTGTGCGAGAGGGCGCACACTGTGCCAAAATGCGAGGCCCCCTTGGGTGACCTCGCCTAGCCATGGTGGCAATTGCCGCGTGACAATGACCGCAGGCATCGCACGGTAGACCGTGACGGCGGTTTGGAGTTTGGAGTCGGCGCAACTTGCATCCGCGGCAGCCTGGCCAGAGAATGACTCTGTTCACTAATCGCAGCCCCCTGTTCGAAGAGAATCTGCCGCTTCAAAACCTCATGTCCAACGACACCCCGAGCCCTGACTCCGAGCCGCCAATGCCAGAGGGCGAATCGCTACATGATAGCGAGGTCATGCTGCGCGCCATTTTGGAGTCGGCAGTCGATCCAATCGTGACGATCAACCACCATGGAATCATCAGGTCGTGTAATCCGGCAACCCAAAACCTGCTTGGGTACACACCGGTGGAGATCATTGGTCGCAACGTAGCCCTGCTTATGCCTGCCAGCATTGGCAAAGACCACGACCGATACATTGCCAACTACCTATCCACCGGCAAACGACAGATTATCGGAGTTGGGCGTGAAGTAACTGCCCGCCATAAGGACGGTACACTGGTGCCAGTCCACTTGGCTGTCAGCGAAGTGGTGCTGCAGGGACGGCGGTTGTTCACTGGCATCCTGCGGGATATCTCTGACCGCAAGAAGGCGGAAGAACAGGCAATCCAGGCGGAGCGTCTCGCCGCAGTGGGGCAAGTGGTTACGACAATATCCCATGAAAGCCGCAACCTGTTGCAGCGGATTCAAATGGGAGTCGAATTGCTCCAGCATCAACTGGCCGATAACCCTGCCGCGCTGGCCGAGGTAGAAGGGATTGAACTTGCCAATGATGGCCTGAGCAAACTGCTCGACGAGATTCGCACGTTCACCGCCCCCATTCGGTTGGAAACTGAGCCTTTCGACCTTCGCGCCGCATGGCGAGATGCATGGTCCCGCGCAACACAAGCCGGCAATTACCCGAGCGCCGCGCTGGTAGAATTGGGCGATAATCAGGAGCTAACATTCCACGGGGACCGTTCGCGGATGGTTCAGGTTTTCCGCAACCTGTTTGAGAACTCGCTCGTCGCAGGTGGTGAATCGCCGCAGTCGCAGATTCACGGCGTCTTCTCCGATGTTGGCGGGCACCCCCGTGTGCAAGTGACCGTTTCGGACAATGGTCCTGGCATGAACGAGGAACAACGAAGGAAGGCATTCGAGCCGTTCTACTCCACCAAGTCAAAAGGGACCGGGCTCGGACTCGCCATCGTCCGCCGGATTGTCGAAGCTCACGGCGGACAGATCCGATTAGCAGATCAGGTAGAGCGAGGAGCAAGGTTCGTAATCGAGGTTCCGCTTTGACCGTGGAGGCACCATCCCGAATGTTTCTCAGATTCCCATTCGTCTCTAACCACTGAGAGCATGGGTCAAGTCAGTGTTGGCGATGTTGCTCAGCGAGCAGGATTCCATCGCGAATCGCCGACCGAATCCCTGGTTTTCCTACGGGCTTGACCAAGTGGATGATCGGGCAGTCCGCCGCATGCACGAGTTCTTCGTGATCGAATCGACAGAGCAGGATCGCGGGGATCAAGTGCTTGATGTTGATCTGCCTTACGGCCTCGACTCCCAACATGTCCGTCAGTTCGCATTCTCCCAAGATCAAGTCTGGCATGCAGCGCTCACAACGGTCTATGAGTTCACCGCCTGAGCCCACGACGGCGATGATGGAGTGCCCCATCTCAGGCAAGATCATTCGATAGTATCGGTGCATGTCATCCTCGCCAGCAGCAACGACAATTCGCAATGAGGAAGACATCTTCGGGTCTCTGGATCGCGACTAGTGGGCAACTCGTTACGTGCTTCACGTGAGTTGCAAAAACTGCGCCGAGTCCCAATTCCTTTCGATTCTCGCACGGACCTGTGCGACCTCGCACACACGGCTACCTTCAAATACGGCGCGTTGCGTCCAGCCGCCGGTGTTTTTTCGTTCTCAGTGATGGCGTCCTTGCGTCTGCTGCGGGGTGAGAGCTCTAAATCGGCTTACGCAACGCGAGTTAGCCATTTAGACGCAAACCCTTCACACCCGTAAGAAAGTGACCCTCCCACCAATCTTGGCCCGTCGAAATACGCAAGCATTCGCCAGGTATGGTATTTGCTGGAACCGAGCTGGACACCGCATGTACAGGATGGAGTTTCGATTAATGCACAGGACTGCCTTGAGTATCGTTTGCATCATTGCTCTGACGGGTGGAGCACTGGTATTCGCTGAGCCTCGTTCCGAGCAAGACCCCAGTATCTGGATGAAGAAGAAACTGATTCACTCCCAGGAGATCCTGCGCGGGCTGGTCACGGAAGACTTCGAGTTGATCCGTGCGCGCACCGCTGCCATGAAACGTCTAAATCGACTGGAGTACTTTGTACGACGCGAGCCGGAAGCTTACCGAACCCAATTGAAGGCGTTTCTAACATCGTTGGAAGGTCTGGAGCGGCAAGCAGTCGAAAAGAACCTAGGTGGAGCTACGCAGGCCTTCACTCAAATGACTCAAAGCTGCATCAAGTGCCATCAACATCTTCGCGAGAACAAAGACGTACCGTGACTCACCGATGTTGGAACTAAGTAACGCACGAAAAATAACTTCCGGTTTCTCCGCAACTCCTTCGCTGGCAGGGCCATGTGAGCACGGCTGAAAAGCCGAAGTTGATTTTCGGCCGTTACTAACGAGGTTGTCGACATGACATGTGTGCATTTACAGCAACTCTATCAACTTTGCCAAGAGAACGATCTGAAGCTCTCGAGTTCGGATCTCATTCGCGTCGTTTGTACGCAATGTTCGGAGACCGACGTTTGCCCTTCGATGCTCTCCAGCGAGTACGACGCTAGGCAACAACTTGGTTCACCTGCCGACGAGTAGTGGCCGTTTTGTGACACGGTAGCAAACGCTCAACGCGTCCCAGCGGCACGTCATCGGCTGAATACGAACCAGCACCAAGCAGTGACCGCCAGGGGCGCGATTAGCCCAATCAGCAGCCCACCTTGAAGCAGGTCGTGTGTATCGATCTCACCACTTCCGTACGCGATGGCGTTCGGTGGTGTCGAGATTGGGAGGCACATGGCCGCCGATGCGCCGAGCGCGATCGGAACGAGTGTCTGAACTTCGAAACCGGTGCTGGCTGCAATCGCAATCGGCGTCAACATATTGGTAGCCGCCGTATTGCTCATCAGGTTTGAGAGAACCGCTGTCGTGAAGGTGAATGCCAATGCTAGCCCGATGGCGGTCAACTGATTGAGGGGCAGTTGGTCCACGAGCCAGTTGGCGAGGCCGGTATCGGTAACCGCGACGCCTAGCGACAACCCGCCCGCGATCAGGAGCAAGACATCCCACCGAATGGCGCAGATGTCCGCTGATTTCAACACACCGATAGCGGTGAGCGTACAGATGGGAACGAATGCGATCACCGTCGAAGGTATGCCGTGCCAGAAACTCGTCAACCACAGGCCGACGGTGAGTGTAAACACGAAAACAACCGACAGACGTTGCCACGACGGAACACCGGGTTGATTGGGTGATGAATGCAGAACCACCGGGCTTTCGATATGCGTGGTGGTCGACGGGTAGCGGAAGACGAGATACACCCATGCGACGCCGAGCAACAACAAAGATGGCGGCAGACCAGCCATCATCCATTCGGAGAAATTGATCGGTTGAACATCACTCAACGCACCAGCCGCAATCGCATTCGGCGGACTACCAATGACGGTCCCCATGCCTCCCAAATTGGCCGCGAATGCAACGCCCAGCACGAACGCCCTACGAAGCGGGTCATGCATGGCTAGCGAACCCAGCACGGGTGCCAGTACGGCAATCATCATCGAGGCAGTCGCGGTATTCGATATGAACATTGAAAACACGAAGGTTACCACCATGCAACCGAGCAACTGTGTTGACGGACGGTTGCCTGCACGGCTCATCACCATCCTGGCCAGCCATTGCGTCAGTCCCGTCTTTTCAGCGGCCGCTGCAAGCACAAAACCTCCAAAGAACAGCCAAACTAAGGGACTGCCCCAAACCACGACAAAGCGTTCCCAGTCGTGCGCGTTCTGAGCGAATACTCCTCCGGGACGCCCTAGAATGGCGATCTCCAGACCGATGACGAGCAAGCCAACGGCAAAGGCCGGCATTGCTTCGGTGATCCACAAACCTGCTGCCAACACCAGTATGAAGAACGCCCAAACGCCAGCGTCGCTAAGACCGTGGTAGTTTGGTAGAAGCGCAACAAGGGCTGCGCAGCAAAGACAGAAGGCAATCTTGGATACGGCACGCGTCGATGAAAACTCCAGGGTGCGAAAAAACGCGACAACTTCCGATCGAGAGTCAGACATTGCGAATTCAATACCCTTAGGTCCAGGCCAAGTCGCTCATTTCAAGAGCGGAACGTAAGCGTAGCCATCTTGCTGGTAGTTGACCAACGCGGTGAGCGCTGACACCACGACCACAACACCATCCATCGCCTGTCCAGGTTTGAAGCCCTTGGAGTTCAACGACTGACCGCAAACGAGAAACGTGACCCCCGCTTCGCTCAGCTGGCGCATCAACGGCAGGTTGGGGTTTTTGTCAGTTTCAAAAGCAGTTGCATAGGCCTTACGGTCGAGAGCGAGTTGCGTTGCGTCACCATGCAGTACCACGACCAAATTCGCGTGTGCAGGTTGCTTGCCGGCTGCGGCGTAGATGTTCACGTACCGAGCTAATTTCTCCATGCCGGGATTGATCTGATCTCTCAGGCCGCCGACCGTCAAATCGACAAGGATCTTGGCGTCATCACGCGGTTGCGCCGGAGCATTTGGAAAAGACATCACCGCGCCATGCCCCTGAATCTGGCGCAACTTCGATCCTTCTTCCGCCCGAACGACTACAAGCCAAGCGGTCACAACGGCTATCGGAATTGCCACAATGGCGAATGTTCTCATCGGGTGGGCTCCTAAGTTCGAAAGGTCAATCTCAAAGCTCGGTTGGTTGTGGTCATCTCATCTCTGGCAATTGAGAGGCTGAGCCATCCTGCGAGAGAACATTGCGGCCAGCGTAAGGAAGAATGCGCCCACGTCCACAGAATCAGGCCAGCGGCCAGCGCGCCGAAAATGGAAAGTACCGTGAGTTCAGCCTCAGCAGGTTTCGTCCGAATTGTCAGCCGCTAGGGATTTCGCAGACTTCACTTGATTCCAAGGCATGCGCGCCAGCAACATGGCCATGCC
The DNA here is from genome assembly GCA_942492195.1 of uncultured Planctomycetia bacterium. Classification (GTDB taxonomy): domain Bacteria; phylum Planctomycetota; class Planctomycetia; order Pirellulales; family S012-138; genus CALOEH01. The sequence continues at coordinate 32,317 of CALOEH010000191.1, forward strand.
GCAGGTGTCGGTGATGCCTGAGAACGTCAACCCGGCACCTACAAATGCTGCCAGTCCGAGCATCGGTGGATAGAAGTAGCCGGAGACGGAACCGAGGAGTACCAGCAGGCCAGCCGCGATTCGCACTTGCCGTTCGAGCGAAAGAGTCTTCTTGCCGCGAACGACAGGCAAGCCCGCCTGTTCCCACGCTTGCGTACCCCCTTCGACGTTGATGACCTGTTCGAAGCCTGCCTCGGAGAGTTTCTCGCAGGCTTGCTTGCCGCGACTTCCCGAATGACAGATCACATACAATGGTTCGTGGAGTTGCCCTGGCCGCTGGCGTATCAGCGCGCCGGGATCGAGGCGCTCAAGCGGTACATTGCGAGCCGGTTCCGCATGCACTTCGCGAAACTCAGCAGGCGTGCGCACATCGACCAGTTCGAGGGCCGTGCCGGAGTCAGCACGATGTTTCAGTTCGGCGCAGGTAATGGTGTGAACATCTGTTGACGTAGACATGGTTGTTTCTCCGTAAAGGGGGCTGTCCCAGTGATCAACCCGTGGTGATGCTTTCGGTTTCCGTGGGGAGTTGTGAGGCCTGCCAGGCATCGAGCCCGCCGACAAGATCCCAAACCGATTGGTGTCCGTGTCGCTTGAGAAGGCTGGCCGCGATGGCAGATCGATAACCTCCTGGCAATGGACCACGATCGTTCGACCTTGCGGTAGAGAGTCGATACGTTCTTCGAGATGCGTAAGTGGGACGTTGATGCTTGCTGGAATGTGTGCTTGCTGCCAATCCCTCTCCGAGCGGACATCGAGTACCAAAGGGGAGTCGGAATCAGCAAGTCGTGCACGTAGCGCCAAGGCGGTGGTTCGCTGGGTGCTACGTACCAAGTCGGGGCGCATCTCGGTGGCCAGCATACCGCCGCCGAGATACCCTGCGACATTGTCAAACCCAATGCGTCCCAACCGCATGATCGCCTCGCTCTCGCTCCCTTCTTCGGCCACGACGACAATGGGCTCCTTGTGACTCAACACGGTCCCCGCCCAAGTGGCGTACTTGCCTTGGAGTGGCACGTGGATTGTGTCCGCCAGATGGGCACCTTCGAAATCGATGGTCTCACGCACATCTACGAGTTGAGCGCCACGATTCTGCAAACGCAGTACCTCGTCCAAGCTGAGCGAATTCAACGACTGCCGCATGGCATCTTCCAGACTTTGCCGCTCTTGACGATTCTTGATGGCGTCGTAAACGAAATACTCTGGAGCCTGTGGCTGATCAGCCGTCACATGGCGGACGAAGTCTTCACGACTCATTGGCTGCATGGCGTAGTTGTACTTCTTTTGCTCGCCAATGGTTGACACGGTTTCCTTGCTCAGATTCTTGCCGCACATCGAACCAGCCCCGTGCGCTGGATAGACCAGCGTGGCGTCTGGCAACGTGGCCAGTTTGTGGATCGAATGATAGAGCATGTTGGCCAGTTCATCGGCGGTCACACCAATCGAGGCAAGCAGGTCAGGGCGTCCGACATCACCGATGAACAGTGTGTCACCAGTCAGCACGGCATGCGGTGATTGGTCGCTGCGGCTTAAGTCGTATACCAAGATCGAAATACCCTCCGGCGTGTGCCCTGGCGTTTCTAGGATCTGAAGACGTACCTGACCAAACTCGATGACATCTCCTTCCCGAAGGGGTGCAAACGCATAGTCGGCTTGTGCCTCGGCACCCAGGTAGATGCTGGCACCCGTGCGATTGCGTAATTCGATGTGGCCTGCCAAGAAGTCCGCATGAAAGTGAGTCAGAAAGACATTGCGGATCTGCCAACCCTGTTCGTTTGCGTCCTTCAGGTACTGGTCAATGTCGCGCTGCGGATCGACAATGGAAGCCACGCCGGTCGTCTCGTCGGCGATCATGTACGATGCGTGGGCCAGGCAGCCGAGATAATACTGCTTGAGAAACATGGTAAACTCTCCCGTGATTGCTATTACTCATTACCTGGACGGACCAATTAGCAACACTCATGCCAACCCTATCGATGCACGTAAGTTTTGGCGCAAACCAATAACTCGCAATGTGTTACAGATAAGCTGAGAGCTCAGGGTGGGATGTGCATTCGCGGCAGTGTTAATGGCAGGTGCTAATACGCTAACTTAACGCGTTAACACTCGGGTCGGTTGGCACCTGAGCGCGACTTGCCACAAGTTCCTCTCAGGGCTCATGCCTCGGATAGCGCCTGAGGAGCCAGTTAGCGTGATGGAGCGCAGAGACCGGGCCATAACGAGCTCTAAAACCGCTTGTTGCAATCAGCCAGGAATTTCGAGCTTTCGGATCTTCTTCCAAAGCGTAACGCGACTGATCCCCAATTGCTTGGCAGCCTTGGTTCTGTTTCCGTCAGTGGCCCCTAACGCTTCGATGATCTGTTTTCGCTCAGCCTGTTGCTCTTCGGTGAAACATGAGGAACCCAGTCTGGCGGCCTCCCGCATCTCATGCCGAATCTCTGGCGGCAAATCCAGGAGGGAAATGGTGTCGCTGGCAACCAGGACCATCGCGTGCTCGATGGCGTTTCGCAGCTCACGCACATTGCCTGGCCAAGGGTATTCCATCAATCGTTGGAGTGCTTCACGAGTGACTCCCGAAACATTTCTGTGCTGTGTTTTGGCAAGTTCCTGGATGAAATAATCAACCAAGAGTGGAATGTCTTCGCGCCGTTGCCGTAGCGGAGGGAGCGCAATCTCGAAGACATGAATCCGGTAGTAGAAGTCCTCGCGGAACTCCCCTTGGGCAATCAGCGACTTGAGATCCTTGTTGGTGGCTGTAATGACGCGGACATCCACCTTGATTGACCGTTCGTCGCCGACTCTGCGAATCTCCTTCTCCTGCAAGGCACGCAGCAGCTTGAGTTGTAGCAGTGGCGAGATGTCACCGATCTCGTCCAAGAAGAGCGTGCCTCCCTCAGCGGATTGGAACATGCCCGTCTTGTCTTTGACGGCACCGGTAAAAGCGCCTTTGACATGACCGAACAGTTCGCTCTCGAGAAGCGTTTCAGGGATCGCGGAACAATTGACGCTGACAAATGGCGCGCTCTTTCGGGTACTTTGCATCTGCACGGCCTCGGCGGCAAGCTCCTTGCCCGTACCAGACTCGCCGGTCAGGAGGACGGTTACATCACTATCCGCAGCCAAACGCAGACGGCGAAACACCTCTTGCATGGGAGCACTTCTGCCCACCAGTCGCCCCAGTGCGACGCGCGTGCGGGCTTGCTCTTCGAGTACGGCAATCCGTTCATTTGCCAAGATGAAGTTCGTCAGATTCGTAAATGTGCCGACGGCGCCTGCGATTCGGCCATCTTCTTCAAACAGCAAACGGACGTTGCCGTGAATGTAGAGTTCCTGGCCTTGCTTGGAGAGTAACTTGCACTCTTGATCGCAGATCCCTTCAGGTTTTGGATCCGCACTTTCGAGCAGATCTGCCAACTTGGCGAATCCCTTGCAGTTGGGGCCTTCGAGAATATTGCACGGCTGACCGATCAGCTCATTCGCTGTGTATCCAGTGATCCGCTCGGCACCATCACTCCAGGCGACAAAACGCCCCTTGGCATCTACGGTGAACAGCCCATCAGCCATGGCGTCCACCATGCTTTGCAGAATGGCTGGGTCTTTGCGGAAATCAAGTTTCACTGAACCTGTCTCAAAATGGGTTTCACAGAAGTGGGACGACACCTTGGGTTGATGGTAACCCGTCGGCCGGGGATCTGCGACGGCGGTTGCTGCATATTGCATATTCGCAGCCAGAGCGAGTGAAGTGCGGCGAGGAGAAACTGCAGATGTGGCGCATTTCCGCACGCTTGGATGTGCGATGCAGCGCATCGGAGCGACGTTCTCAGGCCAACTCGTCAGACTCTTGGCGGCAAGCAAGATTGATTCAACGTTGAACGAACTCTCGCAATCACGGCCACTGCCGCTCCTGATGGTGCAAACTCCGGCAGAGTCGGAGTCGGACTAACCTTGTTCAAGCATCCATTGTATGGCAGCGCGGCTGAGTTCGTTGGCATTCTTGAGGTTGAGCTTGTGCTTGATCTTCTCGCGATGGGTATCGATCGTGTGTGGGCTGAGGTGCAGATGGGCGGCGATCGTTCCGCTCGTCATCCCTTGCCCAATCAGTTGAAAGACCTCTAGTTCACGATCTGTGAGTGCATCCATGGCTGAACCGCTTTTGGCCGGTTTGGCACCGAGCGCCTGGCTCAACATTCGCTGTGTCATGGCGGGACTGAGATAGCGCCTACCGGCCAGTATGGCACGGATCGCTTCGGTTACTTTCTCGCGAGATTCCTGTTTGTTCAAGTAGCCCATCGCGCCCGCTCTCAAAGCTCGCTCGGCATAAAGGTCCTCGTCATACATGGACGAAACAAGCATCTTGACACTGCGATCAAAGTTCTTGATGCGCTTGATCAAGTCAACGCCATTCCCCTGCTTCAATGAAATGTCGATGATCACTAATTCTGGATTGAGCTTTCTAACCAAGGCAAAGGCTTCGTCCTCTCCCTCGGCTTCGCCGCAGACCTCGAGATCTGGTTGCAGATCGATGCGCATGGCCAAACCGTCACGCACCATGGCGTGGTCATCCACGATCAAGATCTGTGTTTTTCGATCCACGGTCGAGTCTCGATGAATCCGATGCGAATGAGGTATGGACTTCGAACCAATTTGAGCTTCCGCATCTACAATCCTAACCCGAAGCGTCAGCGAAGTAGCATGATAGGCGATGCGGCCGCCCGCGTCTCCTTTCTAACGCTTCGGGTTGTGATTCCAAAAACACGCTACGTTGGGCGAGTTGATGCGACACGCTTGTCGTCACGACGGAGCGTGATAACGACTCTTCGTTGGTCGCTGCACAAAATGATGACTCAAGATTAACGAGTTCTCTCCTGGAAGATGACTAGGGCCACGGATCACGGGCTGATACCATGAGGCAAGGTGCAAACTACGTGCGTTCCGGTGGTCTCAGTGCTAGAAATATTCAATGTGGCACCAATGAGTTCTGCACGGTAACGCATGATCTGCAATCCCATCCCTTTTCCCGGATTGTGCATCCCTACCCCGTCGTCAATCACCTCGATGATCAACCTTCGGGCGGACTCCGTCAGCACGATCTTCAAATGTTGGGCATTGGCATGCTTGATGGCATTGGTTGTAGCCTCTTGGGCCACGCGGTAAAGGTGAGTGGCGGTAAAGTTGTCGGTGAGTTGAACAGGTTCGTCGCACTGGAACGTACACGATACGTCATGTAACTCGCGGATTGATGTCGCTAACTGGCTGAGGGCAGCCATCAGTCCTTCGGAGTCCACTTCAACCGGCACCATGCCACGCGAAAGCGCACGGACTTGCCCCAGCGTGCGGCCAATCCCGGTCGAGATCTTTACGGCGGCATTCTGGAGTTTGGACAAGCCCGCCTGTTCGAGGAGCTGGGCTGTCTCGGGCGAGGAGAATGCTTCGACCAGTCCCCCTGCCACTAATCCAATGCCGGTCAACTCTTGCCCGATTCCGTCGTGCAGGTCCTGCCCAATGCGCCGTTGTTCGTCGGCGGCGATCTCCAGCACTTGTTTTTGCAATGCCTTGCGCTCGGAGATGTCACGAATCATGCCGGTGAACATTTGCACGTGATCCATCTCACTCACCGCCAGATCGATCGGGAAGGTACTTCCATCCTTTCGACGCGCCGCCACTTCGCGGCCGATTCCGATGATCCGCGCCTCACCGGTCCTCAAGTAATGAGCCAAATAGTCGTCGTGCTCTTCTCGATAGGGGGCAGGCATCAGCACATTGACGTTCCGCCCGATTACCTCCTCAGGCTGATAACCAAACACCCTGGCTATGGCGGGGTTGGCATGCAGAATAATGCCATTTCGGTCGATGGTGATGATCACGTCCACGGCAGTGTCGAGCACTGCCCTCAGTCGCTGCTCACGATCGCGCAGAAGTTTGCCCCCTCGGATCACGACATAACCCAGACCCGTTGTGACCCAAACCGCGGTGATCGCCAAGCTGCGATTGGCAATGCCCATCCATTGGGAGGCACTTTCGGTTGGAGAGAGAAAGAAGCCTAACACAGTCAATCCTGTCGTGACCAACGCAATCGCAATCGTTAAGCGATACTGCCGCAACCAAAGAGAGAGCAGCACGACTGGAATGTACAGAATCCCGGTAGCGACACCAAGTGGGGCGACCGCATCGATTGCGAGCACTGCCAATACAGCAGTGACAACACCCATGAGAAGGACGACCTGGCTCCAGGACTTGCCTTCGTCTGCCGCCACATGCGCGCCAACGGGGGGCGTGTGGTCCGGAGTTTCCAAACGTCTAGCCGCAGGTGGAGGCTGTCCGCTCTCGCGTTCGTTTGCGTTGTGCATGCTTGCGTGCCTGTGGATGCCCGGCGGATCCGTCATACGAACCGGTCGTAAAAAGGAAAAGGCCATTCTACTGCCCAGCGCCTCGGTATGGCGGATTCAACCACGCAGGAAAGGTATTCTTCTCGATTCTCCGGATAGGGAGCACATTGATAATGGCGGAAACGCTTGGCGAGTTTGACTTGGATACGACCCAATCGAACCTTTTACCGTGCGAATAGGAAGCAACGAAATGCCCGTTCGCGTTCTACTCCTGGACAGTCATGAGGCGCTTTATGCCGCCATGACCGACTCTTTTGACGCCACGGAGTTCCAGTTCCGATGTGCAAATTCAACAAGTGCGGAGTCCATTGCCAAGGAACTGGCCGAAGAAACGGACGTCGTTCTACTCGATATCAAAGTACCAAACGGTCATGGTATCGAGGCACTCCAGCTGATCCGGGAAATCCAGCCGCATGTTCCAGTATTGATCTACACCTTGCAAGACCGCCCAGATGTTGTTGATCGGTGTCGACTTCTCGGTGCCAAAGGGTACTTGATCAAGGGGGTAAGCCGACATTGTTTGACGTCCGCCATCCGCGACGCGTGCGACGGGCAAGGGCCTTGGTACACGATTGACCAAGGCACGCCGCACGATGACGCGGACGTGTGCGCGTCCACGAGTCAAGGAGGTTCATGATGGCCAACCAAAATATTACGGCACGGACGCCCTGGGCGCACACTCGACCAGACCGCACGCGTCTTGTGGACGACGAGGTTCGAGAACGGCTGACCCGGTGCGTTTACGCTGCAGTTTTCCGCAAGGTTACATGGCAGTACATGGACCACCGCCTGACGCTGCGGGGCGGTGTGCCCAGTTTCTATCTCAAACAGTTGCTGCAAGAGTTGCTGCGCGGCATCGAGGGAGTGAAGTCAATCGTTAACGACGTCGACGTGGTAAGTGCGACAGGACTAAGTAGCGAGCACATCCCTAAGCCACGGTAAGTTCGTACGTTCAGCTTCGAAGAACATTGTGAGACAACCCATGACAACGAACGCAAACCTTTCCAAGATTGACCTCTTGCTGGCAGATGACGATCCGATGTTTCTGGATCATGTCAGTCAGCACTTTCAGCGGATTGGTTACCATGTCGAGACAGCCCCCAGCGGTGCCGCGGCCTGGGAATTGGCGCAGCGCAAAGTGTTCGACGTGGCCATTGTGGACATGGTCATGCCAGGGATGACCGGTTTGGAGCTTCTGCGAGAGATGAAGGCGCACGGTGTCGAGGCGCATGATTGGAACGGGGGAAGTTGCGAAGTCATCTTGCTGACCGGAGAAGGTACTGTTGGCTCGGCCGTGGAAGCCATGAAGCTCGGAGCGGCGGACTTTCTCACCAAGCCAGCCAAATTGAGGGAGATCCAGGCGGTTGTTGAGCGTGCCGCAACTGCCGCCCGACTACGAAAAGAAAACCGACAGCTCAAGGTCATGATTCGCCGCATGGAATCGCACGACGACATGATTGGCGAGTGCGCGGCCATGCACGAAGTCTATCGGCTGATCCAACGCGCCGGGCCTACTGAGCATCCTATCCTGATCCAAGGGGAGAGCGGCACTGGCAAAGAACTCGTGGCGCGGGCCTTGCACAGGGTTAGCCCCAGATCTGAAAAGCCGTTGGTGGTCATTAACTGCGCGGCATTGCCGGAATTGCTGTTGGAGAGCGAACTGTTTGGTCACGAGAAAGGAGCATTTACAAGTGCCTCGTCCGACAAGCCTGGTTTGTTCGAAATCGCGGATGGCGGAACGTTGTTTATTGACGAGATAGGGGAACTGGCGACACCCCTGCAGGCCAAGTTATTGCGGGTACTCGAAGACGGTACGATGCGGCGAGTCGGTTCGATCAAGGAACGGCGTGTGGATGTAAGGCTGCTAACGGCCACCAATCGAAAAATGGAAGACGAAGTCAAAGCCGGTCGGTTTCGTCGCGACCTGTACTTCCGCATCGATGTCTTGACGTTGCAACTGCCACCGCTGCGCCAACGCGGCGACGATATCCGAATGTTGGCTCGGCAATTCGCCGGACCGGACTGGACGTTTGATTCCAGCGCAATGCACGCTTTCCTGGAGTACGACTGGCCAGGCAATGTGCGGCAGATGATGAACGTGATCGAGCGAGCTAAGATTCTCAGCGACGACAAAGCCATTCATCTTTCGAATTTGCCCGCCGAACTTCACGCGACCGGCACGGTATCCAACGAGGCATATGGAACTGCCGTCGGTCGCTCGGGCGACGAACTCAACACGCTCGAATCGCTCAAGAGAGCTGAGGTGTGCAAAGCCATGGCGCGAGAACGGGGGAACAAGGTTCGTGCGGCTAGAGCCTTAGGCATCAGCCGCCGGAGCCTTTACCGCCTGTTGGACAAATACGATCTGACACGAGAGAACACAACGGTATCCTGACCATCTCCGTTGAACTTCGGTATAGCGGCATCAGGAGAATTGCAAAGGCGATTTTGTGGACGATGGCTGGGCTGGTTGCGTTGATGCTATTCGCAGAGCGCTCTTCGCTTTGGAAGGTGCCTGCAGCGTAATTGTTTACCGTTTGTCTGCGATTTCTTGCCTGCTAAACCCCGTAAGGTCAAAGTATTGAGCCGACCGACAAGTGTCGACTATACTTGGAGTTACAGAGGCTTTGAATACCTCGAAGTCGGCCGATTAGCCGCTCTTCATAGAGGCAATCTTCTGCTGGTTCACCTCGACCAGCACCATGGCAGTGGGATATTCCATGAGCTTCGTACTTAACCTTGGCACCAGCATGCGAGCGCAGCGGGACGTGAGCCGCAGCGTTCCGTCTCCGTCGCACAAACGCCGGTTGCCAACTCCGGATGGCGAGTCTTGGCCCACATCCGCCAAGCCACGACCAGCATCAAACAACCAAACATCAACAAGACTGTTTCGGGAAGCAGTGTCGAAAGCCAGGAACCCAGCGGTGCCCCGATCATCCCAGCGACCGCAAAGAGCAAACCTGTCCGCAGTTCGACCTCACCTCGCCACAAACGCGGCAAGACGCCCGCCAAAGCCGTGCCGCCCACCGCCTCTCGAGTCGCGACGGCAAGTCCGTAAGCCAGCGAGGGGACCGCGAAAACGCCGCTGCCCCCGCGCAAAACCGACGACAGATCCGCAGACCACCGCTAAACCGAACATGATGATCACGTCAGCTCCCAGGTACCCCTTCAACCCCCACACCGATTGGTGGAATAGGAATGCCGCGTTCGGAACACATCAATAGCACCATGGCACGCATTGCATTGACAAACTCGGAGGGCTCGTTGCAGCTGAGTCGTGCGAAGATCTTGGCAAGCGCAGAGTAGCCCTCGCGCCGGACTCGGATGTCATTTCCGACAATGTTAACCAGTTGTTCGAGTCCATCGTCGTGGACTTTGGAGAGTCGATCGATGACCTCGACCTCGCCCATCATCTCCTGAACCCACTTGACCAACTCCAATGTGACTTCGCAGTACTTCTTGAAATAGGTGTCGTCGAGTTCCAATGCCAACAGGTCATGACCGACCAGCAGTTCGTGCATGCGGTCAAGAAACTCTGGAACCCGATCCCCTTCGATCAAGTAACCGTGCTGGGGAGCAATCACTTCCACAGGCGGATCAATCGCTCGAATCTGTCGGACGGCGTAACGGAGCACCTCTCGGGAAGGCATGTAGATCTGATGAAACTGCGCGATACCGTCCCAGTTGGACTGCTCAGCAAATAGATGAACTCGCCCCAAGGGATTGATTCCTCCGAACAGATCACCGCTGAACAAGATGCGGGCGGTCGTGTCATAGAAGGCCATTGCGCCGCGAAAGTGACAGAACGGAGTGGGAATCACCTGCCAACGATGCCCGGTAGCCATCTGTATTGTTCGAGAGTGGATCGGGTTGGCGAACTGCAAGCGTTTAGGCGAGATCGCAAGGTGCTGCACCAGTCGCCAAACGTCCTCCGTCATCATGGCTGTGATGTTGGGATTCGCCTGGCAGAATGCTTGGGCATTGCCTACGACATCCGGGTCTTGATGATTCACGGTGATGACATCAACTTCACTCAAGTCGCCAATGAGTCGCTGAATGTTCGAGTTGATCACAGGAAAATCATATTGCGAGCCAGGGTCGACGCAAATCCTGCGCTGAGATGTCCCTTCGCCCAGAGTGCACAGATACGTATTGCACTGCAACATCGAGGCGGGATTGCGACGCCCGACAAGCCAGCAATGTTGTCCGACTTGATACGTGGCATCCGCTGGCTGCTCGAATAGACCTTGCGCGGACATGGTGCTCTTCTCCTAGAGGGGGCAACTCGTCGTTTCACCCGCGGTCATCGTGTTCGCGCGCAGCTGTATCACGCGTTCCTCGATTGAAGGCGAAAGGCATGTATCGTTTGAGGAACGATAGAATTCCTACTTCAGGCTCTTTAGGGCTGACCAAGGAACCCATCGGCAGTGCAATCGGTTGTGATAACCGGCTACGTTCTGCATGGTCCAGAACTTGCTGAAACGCGGCAAAGCCGCTCTCTTGCCCGATCACGTTTTTCCAGCGAGCGAGATTCTCTTGGGAGATCCCTCCCGAGCGTTGCAGTTCTAGATGCACAGCCCTTTCGGTATAGCGTACGCGGACGTCAACGCTCAGCCGACCGTTGGCGGCGTAGGTATAGGTCACTTCAACAGGCCATTGGGCCGTCAAGTCTCCGGGTAGATCGCGGAGCACGGCACGTCCAACGGTCGTGCATTTCTCGGGGTTCGGATGCTCTCCCTCCAGTACAACAATCGCAATGGTCTGCTGCGCCGAAGCTTTCGTGACAAAGTCTCTTTTCACAGTCACCGGAAGCGGAGTTCCGCGCGGAATGAGTATCTTGTTGACTTTGGTGCCATGTTTCGTATCAACCCCTTCGACTCCAAGGCTGTGCGTACTGACGTTGGTGATCTGAAACTGCCGCTGGCGACCTGTCGTAGCCGCATTGCCAATGAGATGTGCGGCATAGATTGCCGCCCCGCGAGCGACCACTTCGGCAGCGTTGACTGTTTGTAGCGGGTCACGACCCGTACGCGTTTTGATCAACGCCCTTACGGCTGGCATCTGCGTAGCGCCGCCCACCAATAATACACTCGGCACGTCCGGCCAACTTATCCCAACTCGGTTGAGTAGGCGTTCTGTGACGGCGGCTGTTCTCTCAAGAAGATCGGTCGTCAACCGCGACATATCGTCTCGTGTCAACCGAACGCTGTAGGTCTCGTTTCCAGAACTCAAGGTGACCGTGGTGGCAGACCTGATTCCAAGAGCAATTTTGGCGACTGCAGCTCGATGGAGCACGTTGTCTAAACGGCTGGGATCTCGTCGTGGATCTTCTTTACCTTGCTCGATCGCTTGTTCGGCCAGATAGTCAACCAACTGCATATCCCAGTCATGTCCGCCTAGATGGGCATCGTACTCAGTTGCAATTGTCTTGACATTGCCGCCATCGAGCTCAAGTAGAGTTGCTTCAAAGGTGAAGCCCCCCAGGTCGTACACCAATAGTCGCTGGGGATGCCCAGCAGGTGCGTCGGGGAGCAAATAGCCTGTTTGTTCACCGTATCCCAAGGCTGCCGCCATTGGCTCATTCAGCACATCCAATACCGGAAGTCCGGCCATTGCCCCTGCTTCAACCGTAGCGCGGCGTTGAACATCATTGAAATGCGCTGGCACCGCGATCACGACACCGTAACCAGGCGCCACGCCACGTTGGATGTGCTGCTTCAGCCTGTTCAAGATACATGCTTGGATGACTTCCGGTGGAATCTGCCGATCGCCGATGGTCTGAGAGTAGCAACTTGCGCCCATGTCAAGTTTCGCACATGCCGCGAATCGCTCGGGATGAGCCTTGGCACGCAATCGTGCTTCCTCACCAACAATGGTCCGAGAGTCGTCGAACAAGACGATACTTGGTACCAACAGACGTCCCTCAAGATCGGGAACAATCTCGGTATGCCCAGCGTTGTTGACACAGGCGACAACGGAGTGTGTGGTTCCCAGATCGATGCCTACCGCGCTTGAAGCAGTCATTGGTGCTCATTATCATCTTCGGCGTGAGGAAGTCGCATCATCCGCACATGGTGTTCAAGCCTCTCTCAGTATTCACTCTGTTTACGTTGTGCATTTGGCGTGCCAAGAGCGGCAACCTTCGCGAACACGTCGATTGCCCCAGGGAAACGCATAGAACCTGCACTCCCAGCCGACACTAGGGTGCCAGAGGAGCACGCCTGTCGTCTCGGACACTCTTGCACGCCCGCAAATGCGCACAATCGCACACTTCGAAGTGTGCTTGGTCGCACGCTGTGGTATCTACCAGTTCGAAACTATCTGACACGTCACCTGCAGCAATGGATGCGAAGCCAGAACCGCCAACCCATCCCAACAACGGGGGAGAGAATCAATTCGTCGGGCGTTCTGTTTTCCCGGTGGAAATGTGCGCGATGCGGATCAATCGAGCACCCTCTTCGCGACGTTCCAGCGTGTCGATCCAGTGGGCATCTTGCCAACGGTAGCGGATCTGAACGCGCCGAATAGCGCTAGACAAGAACGCGTCCTGTGCCGCGCGAAGTTGTTCTGCGGTGGTGGCTCGTGAAGCCGAAGCACGCTGCGACCGAGCTCCCCGTTGCATCAGCAAGATATCAGCCCCAAGTGATTCGATGTCGGAGAATAGCTGGCGAACGTCCTCCACGGACAAGCTGGCTTCGCGCATTGGGGGCAGTGCGGATAGGTCCATCCCGTCGTGGTTCACCGGTTGTTCGATCGGTTGCAACCCTCGCGATTCTTCGCCCATGAAATGATCTGCGCGCTTGGCTGAATCGTCCGAGTCAGCGCGGCGTGGTCGCAGTCGGAACCAGTCACGGCGCGACATCTGGTTGTCAGTCATGGTCGTCTCACTCAATCGACTTGGGGCCTGGCAGAAACTGGGGCTCTTCGGCTAGTAGGGTTTGGTCCATGGTGGCCGATGGTGCGTGGCACTGCTGACAGTTGGTCCTCCATGGATGCGTGGTGCGAATACCGTGCAGTCCGGCATAGCCGTGGCAACTCATGCAGTCTGAGCGCATCCATGTCGAATGCGGTATCTGAGGCGGCGCACCCTTGAACGCGCGTGGGCCTTGGCTAGGAGCAACCAAACCATCAAACTCGTTCTCGCGAAACGCGATTGGCGTCATGTGTTGTGAACGGCTTTCCACGTGGCACTGCGTGCAGTTGGACAGCAAGGCGTGAGACATCCTGGGTATGCGAAGCGAATTTGTTCTGGCTCCGTTCCCATGACAGGCAACGCACGATGCATCCGACCGCTGGTCAATTGGGTGGGGGATCGTGGGTGGTGCGCCGTTGTAGGCTCTATTCTGCGCCCGCCGCTGGAGTGCGGCATGTTTGTCGTCTGATTCGATCTTGATCTTGGCTCGTGGATCAATCGTTGATTTGAGGCTTGCCAAAGAAGCGTGGCGACGATGATTGAGACTCACCTCGGCCATGTTGATATAATGGGTCGCCGGAATGACACCGACTAACTCACTGGTTGCCGGATCTGTTGAATTCTCATCGACTTGCTGTGTCACAGTCGTTGGGATTACCGGCATAGGCGATTGAATACCTGTGAAATAACCGACAATCGCAAGTGAGATCACTACGAAAGCGAGTAGTCGAGTGGTTCGTGACGTCCTGTCCACGCTCATCGCTATACCTTCGTGATCCGAACGGCCGATTTCTTGTAGTCTGGCTGTTTTGAGAACGGGTCAACCGCATCAAGAGTCAGATCGTTCACCAGCAGTGTTTCGTCAAAGAATGGGATGAATACAGTTCCCCGAGGCGACTGCCCGCGACCATCAATCCATACCGGGATCACAAGAGATCCACGCCGTGACTCGATCTTCACTTTATCACCATTGCGAAGGTCGTAGTCGGCGGCATCGGCGGCGCTGATCTCAAGGTAACCACCCGGCATCGCTCGGCTGAGTTCCGGGATCCGGCGCGTCATCGATCCCGAATGCCAGTGCTCGAGGACCCGACCTGTACACAACATCAGCGGGTACTTGTCGTCGGGAACCTCTGCCGGTGCAACCCACGGATGGAACCAAATCTGGGCGCGGTCATCATGTGTGGATGAGTGATAGAACTGGATCACTTTGCCATCTTCGACGTACGGATCATACCGTTCCGAAAATCGAAAATGCGTCTCGCGCCACTCCCCGTCTGTTTCGACTACTGGCCAACGCAGGCCTCGGGCTTTGACGTACTCGCCGTACGGGGCGAGGTCTTTGTGTTTGAGCCGACTGAATTGTCGGTACTCCTCAAACAAATGTTCGTCCACATTGGTATCGTAATAGTGCTCCCACTCCCAAACGGGAACGGCTTTGCCATTCTGTCGGACGTCAAACAGGAAGCGGCCGTCTCGATCTTGCATGCCCATTAGGCCACGATCGAACAATTCGTGGGCTACAGCGATCGTCTGCCAGCAGTCGTCGCGGGCATCACCGGGCGGATCGACCATCTTGAACCACTGCTGCGTCCGGCGCTCCGAGTTTCCGAACATGCCGTTCTTCTCGACCCACATGGCTGACGGGCAGAATCAAGATCGGCCAGTCGCGTTGTTGCCGTCGGGTAGACGTCGCTGACGATGAGGAACTTGTCTTCCAGTCCGGCTTTGTTCTCACCTTTGGGATTGAACAGCTTGTTCAGGTTCGGCAGCGTCTGGCCGGGATTGGTCACCTGCACCCAGATCGTGCCGATGTCGCCCCCCTGGTCGGTCGGCGTGCAGAAGCTTTCCCACATCTGCACCGTGTGATATCCGGGCGTTGGATTGATGCGGCCTGATGGAACCTTCCAGAACTCCTCCGCCTGCTGCCGATGCTCTTCGTTGGCGACAAGACGGCCACCGGGAAGTGCGTGAGCCAAGGTGCCGACTTCGCGAACCGTGCCGCAGGCTGATGGCTGTCCCGTGAGACTGGTCGGTGCGTTGCCGGGTGTCCCAAAATGACCGCTGAGCAGGTGAACTCCGTGGACCATCGAATTGATGGCGGTACCTCGCGTGTGCTGGTTCATGCCCATGCACCACAGCGACGTAATCTTCAAATCGGGATTACCGAAGATGTCACCCAGCATCCGAATCTGATCGGCAGGGACTCCCGAAAGCTCTTCAACTCGTTCAGGAGTGTAAGGTTCGAGCAGTTTCTTGTATTCGTCAAACGAACTCGCTCTGCCGTGCAGGTTCGGATTCTCGTCGTCGGGAGCTTTGAAGTTGCAGAACGATTCGACGAACTTGCGATCGTACGTTCCATTCTTGATGAGCAAATGTGCGATGCCGTTGGCGATCGCCAGATCGCCGTGGCCCCTCATTTCCAGATAATGCTGACAGGCTTCGGTGGTTCGTGTCCGCCGCGTGCTAATATCGATGAGCGTGATCTTCTCGCCCCGGCTGCGGCGGTCAACAACCCGCGAAAACAGCACGGGATGCATTTCCGCCGGGTTGTTGCCCCACATGATCAAGACGTCGCACGCATCAAGATCGTCGTAGCAGCCTGCCGGCTCGTCGACGCCGTACGTTGCGAGAAATCCAGTGACTGCTGACGCCATGCACAGCCGGGCATTCGGGTCGATGTGGTTGTTCGACAGGCCTCCCTTCATGAACTTTCTGGGCCGCGTAGCCTTCGGGAATCGTCCATTGGCCCGAACCGTAGAATGCAAAACGTTCTGGCGCGGCCTCGACTCGATCGGCAATGGTCCTAATTGCTTCTTCCCACGAGATTTCTCGATAGCCATCGCCATCACGCAGCAGTGGCTTGGTCAGGCGATCTTTGCCGTAGAGGGCCGAGCCGACGTGATAGCCTTTGACGCAGAGCAGCCCCTTGTTGACTTCGGCGTTTCGGTCACCTGCCACGGCAACGACTTTTCCAACCTGCACGCCCACCTGGACATCGCAACCGGTTCCACAAAACCGGCACGGAGCCTTGTTCCATTGAACCCCGGATTCAGGTTCATCCGCGAGGATGGGAAGAGAGTAACTGGTACCGCCAGCAACAGCCGTTGCCGCCGCCATCGCGGACGCCTTGATGAACTGCCGACGCTGCATAGTGGGCGTCTGTGGCATGTCGCCGCTCATGGCTTGTTCGATCCTTCCGGGCGAAGCCGTCTGCGGTTTGTTCTGATTCGTCTTCAAAATGGACAAACACAACATCGACAAACGCCACGCCGCGACACTCCTGAAGACGTCGCGTCGTGTCTTCAAGTGCATTCGGGGCTGGTGAATCAATCGTGATCGGAATCGATGTGTGTCGAGTGTCGAACTCGCCTATTTCGACATCTGGCAGCTCGGAAATCTCGTCCACGATATCCCGCAGAGGACCCGTGCATTCTTCGAGTGTGACCACAACACTGGCGATCATGGTTGGCCTTCGTTAATCCGGGGGAAGTCCGTCACTGGGCCGCAGGAGAAAGGGCTCGTCTGACATCCGCATTGCTATTGTAGACGCAAAAGTCTACATTCATTGCCATGATTTCGTCAACAGCCATGTATGCACTTCGAGCGGTCGTGTATCTGGCGGGCCAACCGGATGGCTTTGTCAATCGAGCCCAAATTTCGGGCGCGACACTTGTGCCTTACGATTACCTGCTGAAGGTCTTGAATCAACTCGACGTGGCAGAGCTTATTGAATCACGACGTGGACCGGGTGGTGGCTATCGCTTGAGCAAGCCTGCCAACGAACTCACGGCACTCACGGTTGTGCTAGCTGTGGACACGATTCCAAGAATTACCGAGTGCCCGTTGGGAATCGTGGCCCATGAACAACTATGTCCGCTGCACCAACTCCTTGATGACGCGAGTAGACTTGTCGAAGAGGCATTCGATAAGACAAAGATCTCGGACCTGATGCCACGAAAGGGATCGCAAAAGTGCGAGTTCCCCAACCTCCCCAGCTAGCCGTTGATCGCCACAAGGTTGCCCTGCGACGATGGCTGCTCGCGAGCGTGATGCTGTCGATCACGATGGTGGGCCTTGGCACGGCGATGTCGAACATTGACCCAGGCCATGCAGAAGCGACATCGGAACCGACCACGGACTGTGCAAGCAAAGCCTGAGCTACAAAGTGAATCGGCAGACTCAGCAACGAAGTTTGCGGTTTCGATTCGGAAGCCCTCGGGACCACCGCGTGTTGGAACCGGCCTGAACGATCTGCACGGAAACGCGGTGACGGCAGCCTGTTCAACATGCCACACAACTCGTCCGCCGAATCATCAGAACAAAATTCGTGCAGAATTTGGACGAGTTCCACGGCGGCATGGCGTTCTCGCACGGCACGGTCAGTTGCCTGTCCTGCCACAACGATCAGGACTACGACGCTCTAAAACTGGCGGACGGCAGTCGGATTGAGTTTGTGGACGTGATGACACTTTGTGCCCAATGCCACGGACCCCAGATGACTGCCTACGAGCATGGGGCCCATGGCGGGATGACAGGCTACTGGGATCTGAGTCGCGGACCGCAGGTGAAGAACAACTGCATCAATTGCCACGATCCCCATGTGCCTCAGTTCCCAAAGATGCAACCCACCTTCAAACCGAAGGATCGCTTTCTTGATCAACCGAGGACGAAACATTGACAGTTGATGACAATTCCTCGCCTGAGCAACAACCGGCAGCCGGCAGTGGTCCGCAGTTGCCGATTCTGAACCAGCCGTCGACCCGTCGCACCGCATTGAAGGCTGTGGGGGCAGCACTCGGATTGGCAGCCTTTGGAACGGCGATTTCGCCACTCTGGAGTATTCCTGAAAACGTCTCGGTCGAGGAGTTCCTTCAACAACACTACAAGGAACTCACCGACGACGACAAACGGAAGGTCTTCGAGCGACTGGAGGCGGAAGCCAAAGCGAATTACGGCGCGGACGTCATCGATTTCCGACCCGAAACCGATTCCCGGCGTCCGTTTTGGCTACGCCATCAACCTCAGCAAATGCAACGGCAATGGCGCATGCATGGAAGCATGCAACAAGGAGAACAACCACCACCGGGGCGTCGACCAGTCGTACATCCGCGTGTTGGAAATGTCAAAGGGCTCGATGGATATGGAACACGGCACAACGACCTTCGACCACACGGTTCCGCAGGACGACAAGTTCTACATGCCGGTGCAGTGCCAGCAATGCGATAACCCTCCGTGCGTGTCGGCGTGTCCGATCGAAGCCACCTGGCAGGAAGACGATGGAATCGTCGTTGTTGACTACAACTGGTGCATTGGCTGCCGGTACTGCGAAGCTGCCTGTCCGTACCACGCTCGACGATTCAACTGGGAACAGCCCGAGATTCCGGTCGACGAAGTCAACCCAGATCAGGGCTACCTGTCGAACCGCATTCGGCCGCAAGGCACGATGGAGAAGTGCCACTTCTGCCTG
>CALOEH010000192.1:0-35368 GCA_942492195.1 uncultured Planctomycetia bacterium
GTGCAACGCTGATCAATGCCAGCACAGGCAGCATCCCACAAGCTCGGACTGCCGAACTCGGGCTCTTCCGGCAACTTTGATCTTCGCGCAGCATCAGCAATTCTCCAGCGCAGAACGTTGGCCAAGGATGACTCCTTCGCAAGCTGCCACTACAGTTCCCGCCGTAGGCACCTTGCTGCATCCCATCACCTCAAGGGAAGGTGGCGAACCCTACAGAGCCGAGAAGATTCCAGCAAGATCATTCAAAAAACATTAAAGTGCAGCGGGGCGAAATGCCGAACTTGGTTGGTTTTCGTCCCATGAGTTCGGCGATTCGGAAACGCTGTGATCGATAGCATTGTCCGATTGCTGGCAAGCACCACGCGGAGGACTGCTGGAATGTTCGAAGTTGCCGAACTTGGTCAGAAGTTGGACAAAGAGACCTTCAACCGGCGCGAGCCAGAGGTTCGCGCCGCGCTGCTGCAAGCGCAGTTCGATCTGAAAGAGCGCAGCGATTTCGCCGTCGTGATCTTGATCGCAGGGCTCGAAGGGGCCGGCAAAGGGGAGACGGTCAACCTGATGCTCGAGTGGCTCGACGCCCGAGGAATCGAAACCCACGCCTTAGGACCTGCCAGCGATGAAGAGCAAGCTCGGCCTGATTTCTACCGATTTTGGAGACGGTTACCAGCGCTGGGACGGACCGCCATCTTCTTTGGTTCTTGGTACAGCGAGGCGATCGGGGATCATGCCTTCGAAAAGACAGAAGATGCCGATTTCGATTTCCGTCTCAACCAGATCGTGGACTTCGAACGCATGTTGGCGCAGTCCGGCGTGTTGGTACTCAAGTACTGGCTGCATATCTCCAAGAAGACACAAAAGCAAACCTACAAACAACTCGAGTCCGACACAGACCAGGCCTGGCGCGTTACTCCCCGCGATTGGGAACTGCATGAGCGTTACGAGCAGATCACGCAAAGTGCCGCCCGCGCCATTCGCCGCACAAGTACCGGGTTCGCTCCGTGGGAAATTGTCGAAGCTGGGGACAAACGTTACCGGCACATGACCGTTGCCACGCGGATTCTAGCGGCACTCCAGCAGCGCTTAGTAAAGCCTGCGGAAGAACCGCCCGCCGCCGAACCTTTGCCGGTAGCGAAACCAGTCAACATCATTCAATCCCTGGACCTGACGCAAACCTTGCCGCGTGACCAATTCAACGAGCTGCTCGAACACTGGCAAGGACAGCTCGGACAACTATCTCGACGGTTGGATGGCAACCTGGCCATGGCCATTGTGATGGAAGGGGTAGATGCCGCCGGCAAAGGAGGTTGCATTCGGCGGATCGTCCATGCGCTCGACGCCCGATTCTACCGCGTCAATCCAATCTCGGCCCCCACGGACGAAGAGCTGGCGCATCCCTACTTGTGGAGGTTCTGGCGGCGCGTGCCACAGCATGGGCATGTGGCCATCTTTGACCGCAGCTGGTACGGCCGGGTGATGGTCGAGCGGGTGGAGCGTTACGCCACGCCTTCCGAGTGGCAACGGGCGTATTCAGAAATCAACTCCATGGAAGAACAGTGGGACCTGGCCGGAATTCTGACCCTCAAGTTCTACATGGTGATTGGGCAAGAAGAGCAACTCAAGCGATTCAAAGCTCGCGAGAACGTGCCGTACAAGCGTTATAAAATCACGGACGATGACTGGCGGAACCGCGAGAAATGGTCCGCCTACGAAGCGGCCGCTTGCGACATGATTGCCAGAACCAGCACCGAGATTGCCCCTTGGCATTTGATCGAAGCCGAAGACAAACACTTTGCGCGCGTGCGCGTCTTGGAAACCGTCGTGCGGCAACTCGCTGCCAAACTCAACGTGGAAATTGACGAGCCGAACGGCAATTCCAAGAAAGACAAGAAGTCCAAGAAGAAATAACAGCCACCCGGGGCCTGGTGCTGCGTCAACGCTTTAATCTTGGGTTGGATGCCATGGCCTCCGAAAACTTTGCCGTGACAAAGCACCAGGTCATTGTTTCTTCAGCGTGCGTCCCAGTTTTTCTTCGACGCTGGAAACTTTGGACTCCAAACGTCCCTGGTAGCCTCGGCGAAAGTCCATCTTCGCGGTACAGGTGATTCTGTCGCAGTCGGCACTCATCGCCTCGCAGCATTTCCGCAGAACGTCCAACACCTGGTCGAGTTCCCCTTCGACAATGGTTCCCATCGCGTGCAGACGATAGTCCAGCCCGCTGTCTTCCACAATCTGCAAGCTGCGCGCCACGTACTCGCTGACGCTGGCCCCTTTCTCCAAAGGCGAGATGCTAAACTCGAGCAGATACATGGAAACCTCCGCGTGAACAAACGAGAACCGTCTTGGCAACTCGTTCAGTGAGATGACATTTGGATGTCAGCGAAAAATCAATCTTGCAACTCGGCCAGTACCTCCTGGGCCGCTGCCAGGGTCGTATCAATATCGGCTTCGCTGTGGGCGGCGGAGACGAACAACGCTTCGTACTGACTGCAGGGCATGTAGACACCACGGTCCAGCAGGCCCCAGAAGTATCGGCTGAACCGCTTGGTGTCTGCCGCCGCGGCATCGTCCCAATGGCGCACCGGGCCGGGGTGGAAAAAGAGGGTGAGCATGCTCCCCACGCGGGTCAGCGTGTGGGGCACATTGGCGGCTGTGGCAGCCGCGGTCAATCCAGCAGAAAGTCGGGCTGAGAGCTGCTCGAGCCGCTCGTAAGGTGAATGGTCGCGGAGTTCTTCCAGCATGGCAATTCCAGCCGCCGTGGCCAAAGGGTTGCCGCTGAGCGTCCCTGCCTGAAACACCTGACCGGCCGGCAAGATGTGATTCATGATCTCAGCCTTACCGCCGTAGGCACCGACCGGCAGCCCTCCGCCGACAATTTTGCCGAGCGTGGTGATGTCTGGATCAATGTTGTACAAACTCTGTGCCCCTCCGTAAGCCACGCGGAAACCCGTCATCACTTCGTCACAAATCAGCAGGGCACCGTGCTGCCTGGTAAGCGTTCGCAGGGCTGTGAGAAACTCGCCGTCTGGGATCACGCAGCCCATGTTCCCGACGACCGGCTCGAAGATCACCCCGGCAATCCGCCTACCGTGTTGCTCAAAGGCGTCAGCCAGCGCTTGTGGGTCGTTGTACGAAAGGACCAGCGTGTCTTGCGAAGTGCCGGCCGTTACTCCAGGCGAGTTGGGAACAGCCAGCGTGGCTGCGGCACTCCCTGCGGCAACCAGCAAGCTATCGACATGCCCGTGATAGTTGCCGGCGAACTTGACAATCACATCCCGGCCGGTGAATCCGCGGGCAAGTCGAATGGCGCTCATCGTGGCTTCCGTGCCTGAGTTCACCAGGCGAACCCTCTCAACACTTGGCACAGCCGCCACAATCAGTTCTGCCAGATCGCTCTCGGCTTCGGTCGGAGCGCCGAAACTCGTGCCGCGCCGCACGGCTTCTTCGAGCGCGGCCACCACACGAGGGTGGCAATGCCCCAGAATGTGCGGCCCCCATGAGCCGATGTAATCCAGATATCGGTTCCCATCAATATCGACCAGAAACGCTCCTTCCCCCCGTTCGAAAAACGGCGGCTCACCACCAACCGCTCCAAAGGCTCGGGCGGGGCTGTTAACACCGCCTGGGATCAACGTTTGGGCTCGAGCAAAAGCGGCACGACTTCGTGGACGATCGGTAGTTGGCATCGCTGAATAGCCGGGGTTCAATGCGTGGGAAAGGTCAGCAGGAACTTGCAAAACGTCAAGCTTGTCAACGTTTGGCGTCATGCTACCCGGCGACACGTGCGCAGTGCAAGCAGCACCCGAGAGCGGAGCCAGCGGTAGGGCGAAGAGTTTGATCGGAACGAGCGGATTCAGTTGATCTTCAACCCCGGTTGAATCGTTGAACGGCGATTTGTGTTCGGTATATTGATGTCCCGGTCGCACGATTTACGTGGATAGAAGAGTAGTACCAACCACTTACACCACGAAGACAAGAACTTAGGAATCGATGAAGGTACCCAAAAACAACGTGATCACCCGAGCGGGATGGCGCAGCTTCCGAGATGGCGCAGGCGGGAAGGCGGGGATGGCGAAAGTCAACATTGGTTCGGCATTGGACAGCTGGCACAAGATCTACGCCAAAGGCGTGAAGGCAGAAGACCCCGCCATGCTGGTCAAGCACATCGATGTCCTCTCGAAGAAGGTGAATTCCTACATTGCGGAAGTGACCAAAAAGGACAAAGCCGTCGCCAAGGTCGCCAAAACCAAGCTGAAGACCCCCGTCGACAAGTTTGCCGCTTCGCTGACAAAGATGGCTGCGGAACATACCAAAGCGCTGAACAAACAGCTCAAGAATGTTGAATCCGCCTGCTTCTTCGTCAAGCGCAACTCGTCACTATTGGTCAAGCGGGCTGATGTGGTCCGCGACGAATTGGGGAAGATTTCTTCCCGGTACCGCCGCACGGTGCCCGATCAAGACAAGCCGCAAGTCCTCAAAGTGGTTCAGAACTGCATCGACAGGCCGTCACGTTGGACTCCGGTGCCACGGATCTACAAAACGAGTTCGGCAGTCGCCTCGACCCCGTTGACGAGCCCATCAAAGTGACCCGCAAGAAGGATATCAAAGTAGCTCACGAAATACTCTACAAGTTGCGAAAGTACACGGTCAGTACCATGGGCATGACGGGGGGAATGCTGGACAAGTGCAAGTAAGCCCACTGGCTCCAAGGTCCATTTGCTCCGCTTTGGTGCCTAACGACGCAGGATCTCGAATCAGTTTTAGCTACCGCTCTTCAGTTCCAACCGAAGCGTGAGCGCGTGAGCGAGGACGCATTGACAGAGGATGCTGCCACGCGTTTCTCGCTTACGTTTCGGGTTGGGATTCCAAAGAACCCGTTACATTTCGCGAGATGACACGGTTGTCGTCACGACGGAGCGTGATCGAATTCGCCGTAACGGCGGTTATATTTCATGTCGCAAGCTATATGTATGTAACCAGTTACGGTAAAACACGGCAATCCGGCGAGGCGTTTTCCTATTTTTCGCTTACAATACACGGTGGACTCCCAAGTGCCGTGATGAACTTTTTGGCCAGTTGGGGTCACCAAGACATAAACCCGTATTCTACCTCCGGCTTGCGGCACGATGCCAACTGCCTGGTGGATGTCGTTCGCCGTGAGTTTTGTGCGAAGGAGGCTTTAGCCATGCTCCAATTGTCTCGACGCCAGGCCCTGCATACCCTAGGCGCTCTCTGTGGGGGGGCTTCTGTCGCTCTTTCCAGTCGCCGCGCTGAGGCTGCCAGGAGCCAACACCCTGAGCTTCGGAAGAAGATATCGAGAGCCTTGGATTGGGTGGCGAACACGCAATCGAAGATCGGGCATTGGTCGGCATCCAATCAGTACCGTATTCCCATGTCAGCCTTGGCCGGAACCGCGCTGCTTGCCGAAGGTTCGACCACCACGCAGGGCAAATACAGCGAGAACATCCGCCGGGCCACGGATTACCTGGTTCGCAACTCGCTTGACAATGGTCTGATCGGAATCCCTAGCGACTACCGCTATACCTACGGCCACGGGTTTTCGATGCTGTTCCTTTCCCAGGTACTGGGCGAAGAAGAAGATCGGCTGCGACGCGAAGAGTTGATTGACGTGCTCACCCGGGCAGTTCGGTTCAGCTGCCAGGCTCAGACACCCAAAGGTGGTTGGGGATACGTCAGTTCGAAAGACGGCAATGGCTTTGACGAAGGCTCAACCACCATCACCCAGGTGCAGGGGTTGCGTGGCTGTCGCAATGCTGGGATCCCGGTGCCGAAGGAAGCCATTGATAAGGCCATCAAGTACATTCACAGTTGCACGTTGGATGACGGGGGCGTTTGCTACAGTTCGCAAAACCGCAACGGCAGCCGGCCTGCTATCACGGCCGCTGCGCTCGCCTGCCTGTTCAACGCTGGCGAATACAAAAGTGACTACGTCAACAAGCTGCTCACCTACTGCAAGAAGAATCTGTACAACATTCAAAACGCCCAACGATCCTTTGGACATTGGCACTACACGTATTATTACTACACGCAGGTTCTCTATCGCCAGGGCGGTGCCGAGTGGGAAGACTTCCGCGATAAGCTCTACGCCCGCGTCCTAGGCGAACAGCAAACCGAAGGCGGATACTGGACCGGCAACATTGGTCCGATCTATGTAACCGCCCTGAATTTGACAATGCTGCAGTTGGAAAACGCCTACTTGCCCATCTACCAACGGTAGAGAACGCAACGTGATTTCGTTGTGCCATCTTGCTCCATACTGCGCTCTGTGGGGCCTGTGGCGACGTCGCACTGTGGTATTTGCTTGGCCTACCGCAGGTCACCGCTTATCATTCGCGTTGAGTCGTTGCGTCCGCAGGCAGGACCGCCTACGGGTTTGCCACTTCGCGTCTTGAGCGGAAGACCTCGGATGTTGCGCAGTTTCCAATTGCTGTTCATCCCCCTTTGGGTCGGCCTGTTTGCCTGCCCCACTTGGGCGGATGAAGGGATCGAATTCTTCGAGAAGAAGATCCGACCGGTCTTGGTAACCCATTGTTACGAATGCCATTCGGCAGCTACAGACGAACCCAAGGGTGGGTTGCGGCTCGATTGGCGGCCAGGAATTCTCCAAGGAGGGGAGTCCGGCCCAGCCGTTGTGCCAGGCCAAGGCAACAAGAGTTTGCTCGTCGAGGCCTTGCGACACGAGTCGCTTGAGATGCCGCCGGAAAGGAAGTTGCCCAACGCCGTGATCGCAGACTTCGTGCGGTGGATTGACCAGGGTGCGGCGGATCCAAGAACCGAACTGCCAAAGGCCGACGTTGTTGCCAAGGCCGCTTGGGAGGCTCGCTACGCCGAGCGTCGCCAGTGGTGGAGTTTTCAACCGCTCGCGCGGCCGCAACTTCCCCAAGTGCAAAACACCATGTGGTCCGCCGACCCAATCGACCGCTTCAT
Source organism: uncultured Planctomycetia bacterium (assembly GCA_942492195.1). GTDB lineage: Bacteria > Planctomycetota > Planctomycetia > Pirellulales > S012-138 > CALOEH01. The sequence continues at coordinate 6,946 of CALOEH010000192.1, forward strand.
TCTGGCCAAGCTCGAAGCCCAATGGTTGACGCCGTCACCTCCGGCGAGCAAGACCGCGCTGATTCGCAGACTCTCGTTCGCCATCACGGGCCTACCTCCCACGGCACCCCAGCTTGAACAGTACCTGGGAGACTCTTCGCCGGATGCCTGGCAGCAGGCGGTGCAGCGGATGCTAAACTCTCCTCACTTTGGCGAACATTGGGCCCGGCATTGGATGGACGTGGTTCGGTATACGGATACCTATGGCTACGAGTGGGACATCCCGGCCAAAGGTGCTTGGCGATATCGAGACTATTTGATTCGCGCCATCAATGCAGACGTACCTTGGAACCAGATGATTCGCGAGCAGATTGCCGGTGACCTGCTCGAAGAGCCTCGCCGGAACGATGCCGAACAAACCAACGAGTCACTGGCTGGTGTCATGTTCTATCAGATGGGGGAGAAGCGACACGGCGACTCAGCCCAGTTCAACGGAATCCATCAGGAGATGCTGGACAACAAGATTGACGCATTCTCCAAGGCGTTCCAGGCGCTCACCATTTCTTGTGCGCGTTGCCACGATCACAAACTCGGACCGATTTCGCAGCAGGAGTACTACGCGCTCGCTGGCGTGTTCATGAGCTCGCGGTGGGTCACCAATACGCTGGATCTGCCTGAACGCCATGCCGAACAAATTCAAACGCTCCAGCAAATCAAGGCCCAACTGCGAACCTCGCTGGCCGCGCTCTGGTTGCAAGAAATCAATCAACTGCCCGAGCAACTCATCGAGGCAACAGCCGGGAAGGAAGGCTCGGCCTCATCGGCTCGTGTCGATGTCATGAGCTTGAGCTTGCTGAATCTTGGCAACGCGACCAAACCGCTGTGGAAGAACGTCCTTGGTCCCTGGTCGCATGCGGTTGGAATGCAGCGAGCCGTGGCAGAGCCTGCCGGCCAGGACCTCTCCGCACGTTGGCAAACCCTTGGATCTGCCTACCGTGCCGAACAGGCAAAACGCCGAGAAGCCAACGCGCGGGAGTTTGTGGTTGCGGCGGACTTTAGCAAAGGGGTCCCGCCAGGGTGGTCGGTCGATGGTGTCGGACTGCGAGAGGTGGTGCGCTGTGGCGATTTCACCGTCACACCCCAAGGTCTGCAGGCGGTAGGTCGTCTGCTGCCTGGGGGAATGTACACGCACTCCATTTCCAAACGCTTGAATGGGGCAATACGCACGCCGTATTTGAATCAGTTCACCCAAGCACAGATGAGCTTTGAGTGCGTTGGTGGTGACTTCAGCACGCACCGGACGGTGGTGGATAACGCGTTCCTGACAGAGCGGCAAGTGTACCTGAAGCAGTCTGAGCCGGCTTGGGTGCGACTTGCCATGGATCCCGGGCTGCGTGACCGGCATGTTTATTTCGAATTTGCAACCAAAACCAGCAACCCCAACTTCCCCCCGCGCGTCGGTTTGGGAGGAGCGTGCAGTGAGCAGCAATCGGCCAGCCCAGCCAGTTGGTTTGGTATCACTCGGGTGCTGCTGCATGACACGACGACCACCCCCAAGGACGAACTTTCCCGATTTCAATCCTTGTTCACCGGCCAGACTCCGAGCAACGCAAACGAATTGGCAGAACGATACGCTGCCTGGTTCCGCGACTCGGTCCAAGCTTGGGCAAACGACACCGCTGACGCGGACCATGTACAACTGCTGAATTGGCTACTCCGGCACACGTTGCTCACCAACCAACTTGGTGAACCGCACCACGACGATCGAATCTTGGCACTCGTCGCTGATTATCGACGACGGTCGAACAGCAATTGCCGCTCCCCTAAACCATCAACGGCCTGGCGTGACTTTGATCCCGGCTTACAACTACCCTCTCAACGTCCGAGGCGACTACGACGAACTCGGTGACGCGGTGCCACGTGGTTACTGCGCGTATTCAGCGGTCATCCGAGAACAGATTCGTCCAACGCCGATAACGGCTCGACGCTTTTCGTACGTCCCCGGTGGCGGGCGCCTTCGAATTGGCCGAAATGATTGCTAGATGTTCGACAATCCTCTGACCGCACGAGTCTTTGTCAATCGCGTTTGGCATTGGCTCTTCGGGGCCGGATTGGTCGCCACACCCAACGACTTTGGCCAGTCGGGTCAACTACCTTCGCATCCGGAACTGCTCGACTATCTCGCCGCTCAGTTTGTCGATCACGACTGGTCGGTAAAACGATTGATTCGTGAGATACTGCTGAGCGAGACGTGGTGCCAGTCGCAAGCGGCCGACGCGAACGCCGACAGGGTCGATCCACTCAACCGACTATTGCACCATTATCCGCTCCGCAGGATGAATGCCGAGTCGATTCGCGACGGGATTCTGCGGACATCTGGCTCGCTGGCAACTCAACTTTACGGTCCACCAATTGATCCGCATCGACCGCAGGGAAGACCCTCAGAAGCGACTCTTTTCGGGCCCGCTGGATGGGAATGGGCGTCGATCCATCTACACCAAGATCACCATCATGGAACCCCCTCGGTTTCTTGGCAACGTTCAATCAACCGAATCCTAAGATTCCAACCGGCCAACGCGACGTCAGCACTACGCCCGTTCAATCGCTCGTGCTGCTCAACGACCCCTTTGTCATCCATCAAGCGGTGCATGGGCCGCAGTTGTGCAAGAATTCATGGACGATGTCGACTACGCCTGCCGAGCATGTAGAATGTTGCGCGAGCCTGGGAAGCGCAGAGCCTCGCAAGCCGAACTGGTCAGGTGGAGTCGCTGCGGTGCGTGATCTTGCCACAGCCCGCCAGGTTGCAGATACCACGTTGATGACCGACACCGGTTTGTGGCAAGATGTCGCCCACGCGATCTTCAATACCAAGGAATTCATCTACGTGAGGTGAACTGTCGACCGATTCTCGCTACTCATCGATCGGCAACGCCACGGCCACGAATCGCGAGGTTGTCCCGCGAGGCGAAGTGACCGCGCCCCGGTCGTTCCATCGACGGGAGTTCCTCCGCCGCAGTTCCAACGGATTCGGCTGGCTGGCTTTGTCGGGATTACTTGCAGGTCGCGCCGATGCCGCGTCGCAAAGAGTCAACGGGGCCGCCCACCATACACCTCGGGCCAAACACGTCATCCTGTGCTTCATGGATGGAGGTCCGAGTCACGTGGATACCTTTGATCCCAAACCATTGCTGAAGCAGTTGGAAGGACAACCGATCGGCGACGGTGCCGTTTCCGCTCTTTCGCAGAGCAGTGCAAGTCGCGTTTGGTTTGGCAGCCCCTGGAAGTTTCGGCAGCATGGACAGAGCGGGCTTTGGGTGAGTGACTTGCTGCCACACATCGCGCGCTGCGCCGATGAGCTTTGCGTCGTACGCTCGTTAGTCGGCCGCCAACCCCTGCACGGACAACAGAATTTGTTGCTGCACACTGGACGTGTCACAGGACTCGCACCCAGCCTCGGTTCGTGGGTCACCTACGGCTTGGGAAGCGATAGCGACGAATTGCCCGGCTACGTGCTGCTGAACAACGATTGGATTCCGAACGGAGGCCTGGAGAATTTCTCCAGTGCCTTTCTGCCCGCCAACTATTCTGCCACCATGCTGCGTGCTCAGGGCGAAACCGTTGACAACATCAATCCCGCCGACGGCAGCTTGACGCAACGGATGAAACTGAGCTTCTTGCGTGATCAAGACCGCGCATATGGTCGCGAAACACCGGAAGAGGCACTGATCGAGTCGGCGATTCGGAATTACGAAACGGCGTTTCGCATGCAGGCGGCAGTCCCTCGCGTGGCCGACGTCAGCGACGAAACCGAATCGATTCGGCAACTCTATGGTTTGGATGCCGGTGACGACCACCAGCAGCACTACGCCTTGCAATGCTTGAGAGCCCGACGACTTGTCGAATCCGGCGTCCGTTTCGTCGAGATCACCTGTCCGCTGACGCATGCCAACAACTCTCCTTGGGATCAACATGGACGCCTAAAACAGTATCATGCCGAAAACGCAAGGATCACCGATCAAGCCGTGGCTGCGGCTGATTCTTGATCTTAAACAAGCGAGGCCTCCTGGATGAAACCATCGTCATCTGGGCCGGTGAGATGGGTCGCACGCCACACACGCCTCAGATCACCGAGACGTGCGGTCGAGACCACCACGCTGAACGGCTACAGCATTTCTCTCGCCGGCGGCGGAGTTCGTGGTGGCATGACCTTCGGCAGACCGACGAGTTCGGTAACTCCGTGGCGTCGCCCAGCCCCTCACCATCCACGATATCCACGCCACCATACTCCACCAACTCGGCATCCATCCCGAGAAACTCACCTTCCGATTCGGTGGGCTCGATGTCCGCTTGACCGGAGTCGAGGGAGGAAATGTTGTTCAAGAACTCCTGACAACGTAGCATGACTCGAACCAACTCGAGTGGGTGCGATGCTAATCTGGCACCTGCGACCCGCACGCGACTGCATCTTTACGATCTGTCATTCGACCCCCGTTTGAAAAGGTGTCACTTGGACCAATCCCAGGTTGTGGAGCGAACCGCCGAGCATGTGCAAGCGCTACTTGCCGGCGAAAGCACAGGCCACGATTGGTGGCATATTCACCGGGTGTGGAAGACGGCGCTGGTCATCGGACAGGCTGAAGGTGCGAATGAATTCGTCGTCGAACTTGCGGCACTGCTGCATGACATTGCCGATTGGAAATTTCACGATGGAGATCTCGAGGCGGGGCCTCGCGCCGCTGGCCTTTGGCTGGAAAGCCTGAACGTCGAACCTCAGACCGTGGCCGAAGTGACCGAGATCATCCGGCAGTTGTCCTTCAAAGGGGCGGACGTTCCGGACCACATGCCGATGCTCGCAGGGCAGGTGGTGCAAGATGCCGATCGGCTCGACGCCCTGGGGGCGATCGGGATTGCCCGCACGTTCGCCTACGGGGGGCACGTAGGGCAAGCCATCTATGACCCCGCCATTCCGGCTGTGCGGCACGATTCTGCCGAGGCCTACCGGAACGCTGCCGGTCCCACCATCAATCACTTCTACGAAAAGCTGCTCCTGCTCAAAGACCGCATGCACACCGCAACGGGCCGGCAAATGGCGGAGCGTCGGCATGCGTTCATGGAACAATTCCTGACGCAGTTCTTTGCCGAATGGAATCCAACGACGCAGAACCTCGAGTCAACTTGAGCTTCTGCTCACAGGCATGAACGCGAGACGATACGGAGGTCATACGACGGAGCGTGATGACTAGTTTCCTAGTGATTGTTCCCCTGCGGGAAACAAAAGAGCCCCGCCTTCGGCGTTCGAAGACAGGGCTCAATGGATCGAAGCGAAAGTGCTAGAGGATGTTTACTCCAGCACGATGTTTCCCTTGCCTTCGGTAATCGGCTTGGCGTCGACGCCAGCAGACTTGACGGTTTCAAGAACCTGCTCGAGCGTGAGGGTGGGGCCACCGGCCAAACGCACGACAATCACGCCTAGCTTGGTGTCGGCCCGGCTATCTTTGCCAACGCCCTTGAGACCTTGCAGGGCTTCAATTGCTTTGGCCCCTTGTTCTTCGGTCAGACCTTCGGCGAATAGTTCCAATGAAAGCCCTGGGGCTACCATCTCTTTGTGCGGGGTCAATGCTTCGTTGACGGCATTGGCCGTCTTGCTCAGGTTGGCACCTTTGGCCAGCTTGGTGAGCACGATCACATGGCCGCGGCCACGGTTGACAGGCACCTTAGAAGCCGTGAGCACACCACCTTCTTTCAGGGCGGTGGTCAACACTCCAGCACACCCAGGGCAATAGGCCCCTTCCACGTACAGACGCACCTTCAACACATTGTCATCTTCTTTGGCGGCGGGTTTGTCTTCTGCCCAAGCGCTGCTACCCAGTGCAATCAGGCAACCCAATGCCAACATGAACGAATTCTTCACAGTCGAAACTCCTATGTTTAGGTGCAATTCCAGAATGACCCTCTAGGGCGGGTTGAGTATCAAGTGTACCCCAACAACCCCCCGCTGCCAACGTAACGTGTGTGGTTCGGTAAGGTACGGTCTTTAATGATTGCTCAAATACGCTTCCCAGGCAGCCAAATTGTGGCCGAGCCTGGCATCAAACGTGTACTCCAGCAATAGCGGCAGTGTCCGCTTCTGCGCTTCGGGGAGCTCATCGCGGTGAGCCAGGAGCGCTTTGGTCAGGGAAGGATGCCGTTGTGCCATGGCCAGCGGAAGCACTTGGGCCCAGCTGATTCCCTCGCCGGCGGTGAGCTGTTGCAGCAGTGACGCGGCCAACTGCGGATCCCGCTTGCGGCGAGCGACTTCCAACAGCAACTTCTGACTGCCGGGGAACTTAGCTGATTGATACCGTTCCCAAGCGGCTGGGTTGCTGGCAATGGCCCCGGCATACGACGCGCCGTCTGCCCCTTCTGCCGAAGCAAACGAATCCGTCGCACGTGCCACGGTCAACGCTGGCGCGTGCCGGCCGATCAGTTCGATCGACGCCGTACGCACTCGGGCGTCTGCGTCCAGATAGGCTTGTTCTGTCAATCGCGGCCACCGCCGCGCGCTGCTCGGTCGAAAGTTTCGAGTGATCCAACCAGGCCGCTGCGGCACGTTGCGTTTGCTGGCGGACCCATGCAGACGGGTGTTGCATGGCCTGCACCAACACCGGTTCCAGCGACTCAGCCCCTAGATTGCCCAACGCCACCAAGGCATCTCCCAACGCGTGCTCGTCCTGCTCCTGCTCAACCAACCGCATCAGGTGTGGCACGCTGTCGTCATCTGCCAGTCGCCCGAGCGACTCAGCCGCCGAACGCCGCACATCCCAGTGAGCATGATCCAGCAGGCCGATCAACTGCGGCGCGAGTTCCCAGTCTGGGAAGAAGCCTGCTCGCCAGGCTGCCGAAGCAATGGTCTTGGCGTCGGTGGATTGAAGTTGCGCGACCACCCGAGTTCGTTCTTCGTCCAGACGGGGATCGTCAGCGGGTGCGCTTCGCCGTACTGTGACGAGCTGCGGTCCGTTGAAGGACTCGAGCGTGATTACCACCCGGCCCTTCTCGAAGGTGTGCGGAACGTCCACCAGGCGGTTGCCGTCGAACGCCTGCACGCTGTGCGGCGCGGCGTCTTCGCGAAGCGACAACGTCATGTTCTTGAGCGGATTGGGGCGCATGTTGTAGAGCACAATCACGGTCCCCTGTTCGGTCGAAAGGGGAGAAGCAACCACGAGCGGTTCAGACACAATCAACTCGCGCCGAATCTGCGCATCTGCCAAAGGTCGAATTAGCACCTCACGGCCGGTATCGGCCCAAACCACAGGATAACCGCCCAAGCGAACCGCCTTGGACGTGTAGGTCAAACCGGCCCGATGTCCCAGATACATGACCCGTCCATCGCCTACCGACTGTTCCAACCAGGCGGGCCTGCCATCGTCGTAGCTCGCGCGAACCTGGGCTTGTGCCGGATCAATTCCATCAGGCACACCTGCGGCCCGCACTGAGTGAGGCGAGAGCAAGCCCTGTTCGTCACTATCAATGGTGAGTTGCTTCGCCGCTGGAGCGTTCTCATCGGCGGGCTTCCAAACCCGCTGGATCTTGGTCAACGTGGCGAGCAGATCTGCCGGTTCGTTGAATTCATTCTTGGTGGCGGCATTGGCACATGTCCATAAGAGACCTCCTTGCTGTACCCACTCGCTGATGGCCGTTTGGGCCGAGGTGGCGATGATCGGCTCGAGCACAAACAGGGCGTCGTAGTGCTCCAGCGCTCCGGCATCCAGTTGCTTCTCGGTCACGAGCTCAGGCTGGTAGTACTCGTGGGCAAGAGCCAAGAACGTGGCTCGCTTGTCGGCGAAACTGCTTTGGGGGTTCCAATACTCGTTGGCATGCGAGTAAAGCATCGCCACGCGACTGGGGCGGCTTTCGGCTTTGGCCAAGATGTCATCCACCTGGGCCGCACGGTTGTTGGTCTGATGCACCGCATGATACGAACCGAGCGATTCTGACCAATACCCCTCGGTCACGGCATACGACGGCCCGTAGTTGAAGTAGCTGACGAATTTGACATTGTTGGCCAGCATGGTGTACGAGCGGAACGCGCTTGGCCAGACGCAGTGCATCATGGGGAAATTGACGCGCGAGGTGCCATCGTATCGACGGGCCCCTGCGTTAAAGGGCGCCACCGAGTAGGCCACCGCCTGATGGCTGTCCCAACGCCAACTGCCATTGGACATCCAGTCGCTGACACCAGGCAGCATACTCGAGCTCTGATTGGCCAGTTCGAACATATCCAGCGGCATCGCGCTGGGGAAATACAGTGAGTGGCCACCGCGCCGCCACAAATCCACGCATCTGCGGGTTGGGGGCATGTCGGGCCATGGCATCGGTTGCCAAGGCAAACATCCGCGGCGTCAGGTAACCGCTGTAGCGTCGGCTCCAGTAGAACAGGCGGGCTTCAGCCGGTGACGAAACCAGACTGGCCACCGTCAACATGCGAACTCCGTCCCAGTCCTGCTGTCCAAAATCTGCCGGCTTGAGACCTTGCTCCGCCGCCCAAAGTCGGAAACCTGCATGCGCCTCCGGCATGCCACCGCCGACTACCCAGTCTTGCGTGATCGTCTCTTCCAACGTCAGGGCTTTGGTCACCTTCTTGGGGTTGTTGACATCGTTGAGCAGGTCATCAATATCCAGGCCCAAACCCGCCGGTTTGCCGCCCCCAGCAATCTTGACCGAAGGTTGCACGGCCGTGATGTGTTCGTCATCACCAATGGGGCGAATCCGCAATTCGCTGATTGCCTTGGGAGGACCGACAATGGCAAACCCGCCCGAGCGGGGCAGACCGGCGTGCTGATGGATGCGCTTGCCGTTGATATAGAGCTCTGCATTCCCCTGTTCGTAGATAATCTTGAACGGCGTCGGGCGGGCGCCAATCACCGCACCGGGGCGCGTCGAGGCACTCTTGGCACCATCAATCCCCACGCGGTCTGTGGCCAGGTTAATCTCGCGGTTGACGCTCACTTGTCCCAGCCGCCAGTCGGCGTACTTGGTCGGCTTCTGCGGATCATCGGTCGCCACGCGGAAACCGAACCACGTGCCATGCTTCTCCACGAGACCTTCTAGGACGCAGTCACTGTAATCCACCTTGCGGGTCGAAAGCATGCTCCCGCCGGCGACGTCCACGTACTTCTTCACTATCTCTTTCGCGGCAGATGGTTCGGCTCCCTTGACCGCAGGGGCCGGAGACTCCTGGTATCGCCACAGCGGCGAACTCATTGCCTGAGTGGCAATTTCGTTCGGTTCATCCGCCATTTGGAAGATGCTCATCCCTTGGTAGAAGTCGTTCCGCTTGGCGAAGTAGTTGCGGTAGTACTCGTCGTAAAAATCGTACGCCGCCTTGTCGTCGAAGGGGACCCGCGCCGGAGGCCAGTAATGTCCCCCTTGGCTGGTCCAGGCAAACCGCTCACGGTTGCCGACCGGATCGGACGCATCACCCACGGTATTGAAGCCAAGCAGACGAAGCGTCTTCGACATGTATTCGCCAGCCGCACCCGTAGCCGCACCCCAGGCATTGCCGAAGTACAGGTCCCCCCGCGTCAACGGGAAGAGTGACTCGCTGGTGGCGGCTAGCGCCCGCTCGTAGTTTTCTCTGGCGTGCTCGCGGTACGTCCGCAACTGATCCAAATGGTTGGCGAAATCGGTCGCCAGCGAGATTCGCAAACCCTCTGGCTGATTCCAGGAAATTTCGCGGAGCACGTAGTCATCGTGCGGGAAGATGGCGAACTGCGTCGCCCCGCGAACGGGGCTGTCTGCCGATTCCGTCACTCCGGCAATCGAGAGCAACAGGTGCGCTTGGGCACGTCCGAAGCCGGGGGCACGCTCGATGTCTTGCAGTCTGTACCAAGGTGTCACGCCGGTCTCGGTGTGAGCAGGTTCTCCGGCATCGATACCGCCGGGGTTGAACGAAACGCGCGGTGTCGACCAGGGATCGTAATGTATCCGCAGCCCTGCCGAGATGGTGGTGCCAGACTCAGGCAAGGCGTCGATGCGGAACCGGACGTAGCTGGCCGGCACGGCCTCAATGTCTCCACGGTACGGATACACGAGTTCTTGGCTTGTGGAAAGCAAGCCTGCGTCGAACGCCACGGCATGCTTTCCCACCGCGGCAAGTTGCAACCGAAAACTCCCCCGCGGTAGCTTCTCGGTCGCCAGACGATACCAGTAGTACGGCTGTGCCGTTTCGAGTTCTTCCAAGCGAGCAGGCAGGGCCCAGTCCTTCTTGAAGGTTCCCTTCTCCTTGGCCAGGTCGGTCAAGAGTTCTTTCTCGAACTCGCTCGCCGCGCTGGCTGCGGCATTCGTTGTCTTGTTGCTATCGGCTGCGATCTTGAGATTGTCGAACTTTGAAGCTGGCCCATGTTTGCGCGTTTCCTTGAGGTAGGCCGCATAACCGACTGGTCCACCAGAAGGCTGCTTGCCATCGCCCGCCAGCAGTCCTTCGAGCAATACCTTGCCATCTTGCCCTAGGAGTTTGGCCTGGACTTTGACAGGCTGTTCCGCAGCGGAACCCAACCGAATCCAGATCTGATACTCTCCCGCCTCGCGAACTTCGAGCGGAATCTCAATCCCTTGCGAAGTGACCGGAACCTGCTGTCCAAACACCGCCAAGGGTGCATTGACCGGTGTCAACGGCTGGCCGCTGGAGTCCACCGCCTGAGCAGCTCGGATCACCACCAGATGTTCGCCATCGTGAGGACTCCGGTCAGAGGTCCACGTTGCCAGAACGTTGGATGGCGAAATGGCAGCTACCAGGCAAGCGGCTGCCAACAAGTACAAAACACGGAGCGAACGGCGAGGCATGGAGCAAAACCCTGGGCAGTGGGCGGGTAGGCCGACTAGGAAAACCTAAGCGGCCATGCACGGGTGGATTGGTTCATTGGAAGTTCCCAGTTTACACGCACCAGGCGTCCCTGACTACGAAGTCTGAAAGGATGCCAGCGTCAAGCGAGTCAGTCGCCAATCAAATAGGCACCCAACTTGCGGACAAGTGGTTCCGCACTTGGACTCTTAGCAACAATCATGAAACCAGACCAGATATCCCAATCAAGCCCTACGGTAGTCTTGCCATCCGTGTAATCGCGAAACATCTGATCCAGCCCGATTACCAATTCAGAAGTGGGAGACAGGTCGAATACGTCAACGACGCGCGTTGCGTACTTCGGATAGTCCGACGAATCAACGTCGAACATTTCGAACGTAAGACGACCGCTGGCATCACGTGTGAACGAACCGGAAGGCGTTGGCATAGACGTCAATGCGGGCTGTGGCCTTGTTTCTGCTGGCTCAGGAATTCCACCAGATCACGAATCTCGTGCATCTTGAGATGAGGGCGAACGTCAGGCATGGCGGAGCGGCCGACCGCGCGGTCGTCAATGCTGTCCAAGGCAATCCGCTCTTGGCGACCTTGAGGAGTTTCGAGAACGAGCCAGCCGTCCTTCTCTTCTCGAACCACACCGCCGAAGATCCGCCCTGCATCGGTGACAATCAAGGTGGTTTCGAAGCCCTTGGCGATCTTGGCACTGGGGTCGATGATGGACTGCACAATGTGCGTTCGCGTGGCATCGGGCCGTCGTCCTAGTTGCGAAAGGTCCGGGCCTGCCGTACCGCCGTCGCCGCGCACCTTGTGGCACCGCATGCACTGGGCCTGACGATGGGCACGAAAGATCTGCTCTCCCCGGGCCGCGTCTCCACCAACCAGCGCCACACGGTATTCGCCCAGCGGATGGGCCGTGGCGGACTTGGCGGCTTGTTCTCGATATGCTTCCAATAGTTTGGCAATCTGTTGGTTCTGGCCGCGAGCCTCGGCCGCAGTGACGACATCAAGTTCGATGGCAGCCAGACGAGCCTGTTGGTCGTCGTTGGCCTTTTGCGGCGGGGTGTATTGTTTCAACAGCGAGAGGATCAACGCGTCGGCCTCGTTCGAATTGAGCGAACTCAGCACAGCCAGCGAAGATTGACACTCGGCCGGCGTGGTGGTTGCGGCCTCCAGCGATTCGGCAATGCACCCGATGGCCGCCGCCGGATCACGCTCGGCAAGTGCGGCACGCCCTGCGGATCTAAGCTCCGGGAACTCAGAATCCAGGAATCGCTCGATGGCCATGTCGGTATGTGCCGACTTGCGGCGCTGCAGCAATGCCAGGCATTCTTTCCGCGTCGGGATGTCCCGCTTCCGATCGCCGGCCCAAGCGGCAATGCGCTGGTCGTCCACGGCAATCTCATATTGGGCCAACAGTCCAATGGCGGCCACCAGCGTCTCGCCAGAAGTTTCGGTCAGCAGGCGGTCCGCCCAACCGTCGGCAATGATCTTTTGCAGAGCCTTGGCACTTCGGCCAGGCACCGGACGCCAACTTCCATTCACGCGATCACGCGAAGTCCCTGCACTCCAAAGTGCCAGACAAGCGAGCGCTTCTTGTCGCATTGCTGGTGTAAGATCGGCCACAGCCAAATTCAGCAGGGCTTGAGCATGACCACAGCGATAATTGGCATGAATCACTCTTCGCGCCAGCGGTTCTGGCACGGTCTCCCACTTGGCAAAACTCGCGGCCAGTGCCGCCAAGGCGTGTTCGGCCGCGGTGACCGGTTGCGTCGGCATCTTGGGTTGCCGCTCGAGCGTGACTTCGTCATTGATCGCTCTGGCCGCTTCGGTGACGATGGCCAGATCCGTATCTCTCAGAAACTGCGAGACATCTTGGCCCCGCCGCCTCGCCACCAGCAAGGCAACCAGGCGAACCGAACGATGTTCGGCCTGCGCTAAATGGTTGAGCGCGGCGTCATCGGCAAGCCCCAGCAAGGCCATCACTCCAGCATGTCGAAGATACGGGTCTTGATCTGCATTGGCGCTGAGCATTGCCGCGATGGCATCAATGGCCTTCTGGCGGTCTCGGTCGATGGTTAAACGCCCCAATGCCATGGCTGCCATGAAACGCAGGCGAGGAGAATCTTCAGCCAGGGCGTTGACCAGGAGTTCGGCAGAACGCGCATCACGCAGATCGCCCAACGCCCGCATGGCCTGGATGTGGATATCCTGTTGCTGATCGGTTGCCAGCAACTCGCGCAGCGCAGAGGTTGCGGCGTTGTCGCTTCGTCCAATTTGCCAGAGTGCCCAAATGGCGTGCCGCCTCGCGAGGGGGCTCTCCGTCGGTGAGGCGGCCAGTTTGTGCAGGGGGGAGATCATGTTCTTCCGCTCGGCCAGCGCGTACTGGGCTCGCAGTCGCAATCGCATGTCTTCATGACCGAGAAGTGACATCAGTCGCGGTGTCGGCAAAGTTCCAATCCCTTGCGCGAACAGCGACTTCATCTCGCTCGCCGCGGCACCGTCCACAGTTTTCTGGTCGAAGAGCGTGTAGATCCGTCCGCCGAGACTCTTGCCGGACCAGTCCAGATTGACGAAGTCCAGGACGTACATCTTGCCGTCGTAGCCGAAGTCGACGTCGGTGGCCTTGACCGGTTTGAGAAAGTCGTGGGCGTCAATGATCCGAAAGCTCGCCCCCTGCGGCTTGAGTGCGAACGATTCGATGCCGCCGTCGCCCGTGTAGTTGCACAAGAAGAAGTGCTCGCGATAACGATCAGGCAGGCCGAGCCCAGGATAGTAGACAAACCCAGACGGCCCAGCTCCTAGCGAACCGACTGGCGGAACAATCCAGGCGGGCTGGTCCGTCGCTTCTACGTGCCAAAGTTTCTCGGCGTGCCAGGGACCTGTCAGATACGGATCCGCAATGGTCTGATAGGCCATGTTCCAACCGCTGTCTCCCCCTTCGACCACGTACACCAGCCGTGAGAGATCTCCCTTATCGCAGTTGTTGTCGGCGGCAAAGAGATTACCGAATTCGTCGAAGGCCAACTCTTGCGGGTTTCGCAGCCCAACATGCACGAGTTCGAGATTCGCACCATCGGGGTCACAGCGAAAAACGCCGCCACGTCGCGGGGCGCGGAGTGTCACCCCTTCTTGGGTTTTCACATGAAAGCCGCGATCACCGACCGAAAAGTACAACCGGCCGTCAGGTCCAAAGACCAGCCCATGCAGATCGTGGCCGAGAAAGGCACAATTGACGCCGAACCCACGGTGCAGCGACTGGCGAACTTCCGGCTGGCCGTCATTGTCGTCATCACGCAATCGCCAGAGATGCGGGATGCAGGTCACGTAGATATCCCCGTCGCGTGCCAGGACGCCGGCCGCCAGTCCATCGAGCGGTTCTTTGAACTGGGTGAACACGCGCGAAGCGTCCGCGCGACCGTCCCCGTCGCGGTCTTCGACCAAACGAATCTGATCGGCAACCCGGGTGAACCAGTCGGTGCCTCCTGCGAACTTGTCGGCGAACTTGCGGTACATGGCCAGTCGATCATCGACCGTGTCAATCTGCAGATCGTCATTCAACACGAAGGGGCGGGTGCGGTTCTCTTCCGTGCCGCGGTTGAACCGGTACTCTTCGGCTACAAAGACTCTGCCACGTTCGTCCAGGCAAAACGCCACTGGGCCAGAGAGTTGCGGCTCTGCGGCAAACAGTTCCATCTGCAAACCGGGCGGAATGCGCAGCGTCTGGATCTGCTGCAAGGCGGCCTGGGTGCCGTCCGGCAAGGTCTCTTGCGCCGGCAGCGGACCAGGCAAAACAGATAGTGCCAGTACCGCCACGGCCAACAGGCAGGTGGCGTCGTTGAAACAGGCTTTCATAAGATTCTCTGTACGCGTGCGGCAGATGGATTCAATTCCTTGGATATCAAGGAGTGTAATCCAGCGGCACCAGCGGGTCACGCGTTTGGGAATCGACTTCCCGAGATCTACTCGCCAATGCACCAGAGGTACTTGCGGCCACGGACGAAGAGTTGCGAACCGTCAAAGGCCAGGCTGCTGCTGAATTCGGCGTCCAGTTGGTTCTGCGCCACTTCGCTGTACTTGGCGCCGGGTCGGAGGACGATAGTGGCTCCGCGGTTGCTGGTGATGTAGACCAGGCCGCCGGCCAGGCAGACGCTAGGGTCTGCGCGACCGCCGGAGAATCCAAGCCGCTTGCGGTAGGCGATCTTGCCAGTCTTGATATCGGTGACTTCCAGAATGGACTGCTCAGTCACGGCGTACAGATGACCGGCCAGCACGCAGGGAGAAGCCAAGCGATTGGTGCGGGAACTTTCCGTTTCCCAGAGCACCGGGAGTTTGGCCGGATCGCCTTGAGGTTCGGTGAGTTGAAAGGCTTTAACGGCACCGTTCTCGACCGAGTAGATCACTCCGTCATCAACCAGCGGTGAGGCATGTCCCAGGCGGAACTGATCTTTGACCAAGATCTCACCATCAGCAGCGCGAACGATCGCGCCCGATGCGGTCACAATGACCGGCGTCTCGCCCAACTGTGCGGCAACGGGCGAACCGTGCAAGGTTTGCGTTTCGGTTTGCCAGAGCTTCTCGCCTGTCTCGGCGTCTAGCGCAATCAGGTGACGAAGTTGCAGGATCAGTTTGCCGTCAATCAACAGTGGTGAAGCACTGAGGTCGGTGCGGGGGTTCTCAATGTAGCGAATCCAGTTCTGTTTTCCGGACAGGCTGTGCGACGATACAACGCCGGTGCCGAAAACCGCGAACACATTGTGGCCATCGCTGGTGGGTGTTGTCCCAGTGTTGCCTGGCTCGCCATTGGGAAGCGGAGGGTAGATGGTCAACTCTTCGACTTGCTTGCGCAGGGTATCGATCTGCTCTTCGAACGCCTGGGCCGCAGGCTTGTCTTCGGCCTTGTTCGCCTCTTGGCGCTTGCGATTCAGGTCGTCGATCTGCTGGCGAAGTTCTTTCGCCTGGGCCAAATCTTTCTCAATCTTTGCGGTCTTGGCAGGATCAAAGACATCCCCGTATTGATGCGAACGCTGCCAGAGGAGCGAACCGTCTTCGCGATCAAAACAGAGCAGTTCGGCCGGATCCGCTTGTACGAGAACGCGCTGGCCTGTGACAATCGGCGAGGCCAAACTGCGACCGGGGAGTTCTGCTTTCCAGGCGATGTTCTTAGCCGCGGACCACTGCGTCGGCGGGTTGGTGGCTGCAAACTGGCCAGTGCCATCGTTTCGCCAACCCACTTCTCCCGTCACCGTGGCGTCTTGGAAAAGCGTGGCCGAGAGGGCCAACACGGCTAACAACAGTGTCTTGGAAACGGCGGTCTGCATCGCATTCTCCTTGGTTCGCGATTGCCACGGTTGGCTTCATATCACTCAATGTTGATGTTTTGCCAGATTGCGTCAATCCCGATCGAAGAGCCAACAGCCGGCGATCCATAAAAAAGCGTCCCGACGAACCTATGGATCGTCGGGACGCACAAGACTCTCGCACGGTTGGCGTGTCCGCGGTTACCTCCCGCGCGCGGCGTCTTCGATCTGCTCTTGGACCTTCTTCAAATTGAAGGAACCAGGAGTCTGGCTAGGGGGATAGTCAGTCATGGTTTTGAGGAACTTGCCGGCGAGTTGCTGCATGGGTAGCAGGACGTAGGCTCGATCCAGGAACCAGTCATTGTAGGTGTTGGAGTTGTGCTGAGCCTTCTCGAAGGGATCGCGACGCAGGTTGAATAGCAGGGGCACGCGAAGTTCGACGAACGGTTCGCGCCAGACTTCGAACGCCTTGCCGCGGTTTTCCAAGAACACGGCTTTCCAGTCGCCGAGTCGAAGCGCCACAACCTGGCCGTCATCGTTCACGTAGAAGAATTCTCGGCGTGGTGACTTCTCGGACCGGCCGGAGAGGTAGTCCAGCATGTTGTAGCCATCAATATAGTTGCGATACCGGCGTCCGTTGAGTTCCACCCCTTGTTTGAGTCTTTCTTTGATGTCCGTGGCACCGGCCGCGGCGGCGAACGTGGGAAGCCAGTCTTCGTGGGCGACGATACCGTTGGCGGTGACGTTGGCGGGGAATTTGCCAGGCCAGCGAACAAATGCCGGAACGCGGTAGGCACCTTCCCAGTTGCTGTTCTTCTCACTGCGGAAGGGGGTGGTGCCGGCGTCGGGCCAGGTGTTGTAGTGCGGCCCGTTGTCAGTGGAGTAGTAGACAATGGTGTCGTTGGCGATGCCGAGTTCGTCCAGTAGTTTCAACAGCTCGCCGACATGCATGTCGTGTTCGACCATGCCGTCATGGTACTCGTTGCCGCTGGTGCCTGAGATGCCGGTAAGTTCTTTTTTGACATGGGTGCGGAAGTGCATCCGCGTCCCGTTCCACCAGCAAAAGAACGGTTCGCCTGCCTGATGTTTACGTTTGATGAAGTCTTTGGCGGCGGCCACGGTCTCATCATCAATGGTTTCCATCCGCTTTTTGGTCAGCGGGCCGGTATCTTCGATGGTCTGTCCGCCTCGACCGTCGGCCTTGCACCGCAGAACACCCCGTGGCCCATACTGCTCCCTGAATGTTTTTCCGTTGGGAAGGACCAAATCGGTTGGGTAGTCGCGGTTCTCGGGTTCTTCTTCAGCATTGAGGTGGTACAGATTGCCCAAGAATTCGTCGAAACCGTGCATGGTGGGGAGATGTTCATCCCGGTCACCGAAGTGATTCTTGCCGAACTGGCCGGTGGCGTAACCTTGCGACTTCATCACGGTGGCGATGGTCACATCGGTCTTCTGCCAGCCTTCGATCGCTCCTGGCAGTCCGACCTTGGTCATCCCGGTGCGGACGGGAACATTGCCGCCGACAAAGGCAGCTCTTCCGGCCGTGCAACTTTGCTGGCCATAGTAGTCCGTGAACGAGACTCCCTCGTTGGCAAGTCGATCAATATTGGGTGTACGGAACCCCATCATCCCGCGATTGTTGTGGCTGATGTTCCAGGTGCCGATATCGTCTCCCCAGATCACCAAGACGTTGGGCTTTTTCTGCTGGGCCGAGGTTACATCAGCGCTGCCAGCGAGTAGACAAGTGGCCGCCATGACGGCCCAAAGAAACCCACGATGACGTAGCATGACTTGCTGCTCCTACTTGCGAAAACAAAACAGAAACTGAATCAGGGTGCAAAACGAGAACACTTGTTCTGTTGAGGTGGTCAAGATCCAAACATGATTGCGGGCCAGATCGCGATCACCATCCGCTTGCCGGCCGTGGTGGTGGCATGGGACCGAAGACTACCGAAGGGGTAACGGAATCGTCAAGAGAATAGGCGTCCACTTTGAGTCGTTCAAACTATTCCGATGAAGCGGACGATAGAGATTGAGTTTACCGCAACGAATGTGGCAACGACAACCAGCCTTTGGGGGGCATACGGATATCGGTCAGGCCATGGTTGCGGACCGATCCTGTTGCCCAAGAGAGCGCTGGCCCCGCCTTTCGGCATTTCTACAGATCAACTGAATTAAAAATGGTCAATTTCCTGCGAGGCATGAGGGAATGACCTAAGTTTCAGTGGCGGGAGCGTACTGCCCTGGCGTTTTCATTTCAAACAGACCGTGATCTCGGTTGCTCCGTTTGGATGGTACGTTCCCTGTTGCCAACATCGTTCGTACCTGGTGCCGAATCGTCAGGCATCCACGGCGCGATCGATCAGGCGAACGGGCCCGCCAGTTTTGGTCGAACGACATCCAAAGGTCAGGCACCACGTACTCCCGACGGTGCCCCACGAACGACAAGGTCTACCATGACGTGCCAAGAATTAGCAGCGAAAATTGAAATGCTTCAACCGGATGCAATGCCGCGGGATGTCGCGAGATTGTGTTTGCTGCTTTCGAACTACGCCAACAACCTGGACGATTTAGAAGACGATGCCCTGCTGACGGAAGCCTGGCGGCAAATGGGAATCCGCTTGCAGGCGGCAACCGATCAGCACTCGGCAATGACCGAGGATTTAGAACAACTGGCGACAACGGACCCTTGCGCCTTCACGGCCGATCAAATCTGGGTGTTGATCCGGGCCATCAAGGTTCAGAGCCAGGTGTTGCAACTTTACGTGGGAGGAAGAGTCTCCGAATCTGCCTCACCAGGGCATCCGCGCAGCGAATCGCCGTAGGGCGTTCGCCACACAATTCGGCGCGCTCAGACGTTGGTTAGCCCGTGGTCTTGCGGGTGCGGCGTCGGCGACGCGGTTTGACCGTTCCCCACTCTTTGGTCAACGACTCAAAGACCTCGGGGGACTCATACCGAATGACGTTCTTACCTTCCGGCATGGGGCCAATCAGCCCTCGGAAAACAGGGAGCCCTCTCAGGGCAAGGTCGGTGCTGCAATCGTCAATTCCAATCTGCGTGTGCATGTTGTGCAGCGGCTCTTGAGTGGGGTAGTCGCGAATTCGCAAACTGCCATCCGTTCCGCGTGTGACGACCCGGTACAAATCTTTCGCCATTGAATTGGCTCCCTTGGCAACGAACTTGAAAGTGCCCCAGAGCTTTGGGCTGCGTCCTGCTTCTGCCCGGTGCGGCCCATGGTCTACGGATGATCAACGAACAACAACCGGGACCTGCCACAACGCAGACGCTTACCTGATAGACAAAGCCGCAAGGAAGTATCGGAATGCTCGCAACCATAAGAACGCAGAAAGTTTCCTGGCCTCCCTGATCGTTTCGTGCCACTCGACCGTGAGGATCCCATTCGCACGAATCGTCGGCGTAATCCGAACCTGGCGAGCGGCCAATTGGGAGGACCTGCGAAATCGGTCTGGCCCGCCTGGCGTTTGCCTCTTAACCCTACGAGTTTAAGACTATTCGGGCCTTGTCGGGGTGATACAATGGACGGCGTCCACACCCCCTACCCTCCACCTTCCACTCTTGGGGCAGACCGAGAGTATGTCAAACGTTCCATTGATCGTCCTGCGGATCGCCACGATCTTTGTGGCGGCCACACTTGGGCTCTTCTTCATCAAGGAGCAGTCGACGGGGCATTCTACGTTGCTCCAGTTCCTGGTGTTCACGGTCCCGGTCGGGATTGCCGTGATCGCGGTGATTGCGGATATGGCGGTCCGCGAGAAACAACTGGCCACGATTTCGGCCGTTTACTTTGGCCTGATCGTTGGAATGTTTCTGACCTTCGTAGCCGGCCTGGTCATCAATCCGTTTTTGGATGTGGTCATCGGCGCGGGCCCGGATAAGAACGCCCGATCCATACAGGTGGCCGTACAAATGGTGATCGGACTGCTGCTTTGTTACGGCTGCATCAGCCTGTTGTTGCAAACCCGCAATGACTTTCGCTTCATTATTCCGTACGTCGAGTTCGCCAAAGAAGCCAAAGAACTGCACCCGTACATCTTGGATACGAGCGTCGTGATCGATGGCCGGATTGTCGATATCTTCGATACCAACCTGGTTGACAACCCGCTGGTCATCCCCCGATTCGTGATCACCGAACTTCAAACCATTGCCGACAGCTCCGACAAAATGCGCCGCACGGCGCGCGGACGGCGAGGGCTCGATATCCTCAATCAGTTGAGGGCAGACGAATGCGTGGACCTTCAGATCTTCGATCGCGAACTTCCTGAGTTTGTCGGCCAGCCGGTCGACATGCGATTGGTGCTGCTCGCCAAGCATCTCGACGGCAAGGTCGTCACCAACGACTACAACCTCAACAAGGTTGCCCGATTGCACGGTGTCACGGTCATCAACATCAACGACTTGGCCAACGCCCTCAAACCGGTCTTCCTACCGGGCGAACGAGTCGAAGTTCACATTGTCAAAGCTGGCGAAGAGTCAGGCCAAGGGGTCGCCTATCTGGACGACGGCACCATGGTGGTGGTCGAAGGAGGGCGTGACCGCATCAACCGCGACGTAACGATCGTGGTCACCAGCGTTCTCCAAAAGAGCGCCGGCCGAATGATCTTCGGGCGATTCGAAGCCGAACGCAACGGCGAGTAAGGTCCTGGTCCGAACGATTCTTTCGATTTCCGGTCGAACTTGGCCGGCACCACGCTACCTTGAACGTTCGGTGGCAATGGACGAACCCAATCCGTGAAAACGACGTTTTGGCATCCCATTCCCGCTGTAGTATGAGGCAATGGTCGACGCGTACCGTTTGTCCTTGAGAGGTCGCGGTGAGAATCTACTTAATCTCGGGCTGCTTGGACTATCGACACCTCGTATGGTCAGATTCCGATGACGATGGTGATGAGGAACTGGATTTCGCGTTGCAGTTCCGATCCGAAACTCCCTTCGAGAACTGGCCGATCCCGCCAATTCGTCTTGCAACGGATTTCGAGGAGCGAGAACTGGAGGAAGAAGCCCCCGAATTAGCGGCCATGCGAATCCGGAACGGCGCAGGAGACTTCCCGCATTTTTCGCCCGCGTGTCTGGTACTAAGTGAGCGCGCACGTAAAGTTCTTGGGACATACTTCGATCCATATGGTGAGATTCGCCCGATCACCCAAGAGCGTGAGTCGATGTTTTTTGTGTTCCACTGCACGAATGTTGTTGACGCGTTGAATCATGATCTTAGCGAGTTTGAGTACTATCAAGACGGAGACATTCGGGACGTTAAGCAGTATGTGTTTCAAGAGTCTCTGATTGAGAGCAATCTGGTCTTTCGTATGAGGTCACCATCGCCGTTCAATATTTTCGTCGGCGAGAAGGTGATCGCGGAGGTCAAGAAACATCGACTGGTGGGGCTTCAAGCAGATATGATCTATGATTCTACTAAGGATTCGCCAGGCGATTCGTGACGAGGTGAACGCCCACGAGGTGATTGAATGAGACAAGTATCACTCAATACCCTGCTCGTTGCTTGCCTCGTTGGCTGTGCGCCAACGTCGCCGGGTTCAAATCCAGACAAGCAGGCACGATCGACGGGCCAAACAATGCAACAGTTCAGGATTGGTGATACGGACTTCGGAATTGACGCGAGAACGTCCTCGTTTACCGTCGACACGACTGACCCCGAACGACCAACGATCACGATTGAAATCTTCGGCGATCAATCGGCTTTCGATGCTCTTACTGCCGACGACGATTCGGAGTGGTCCTGGGCACTCTATCCGCCCAGCTTCTACCTGTACTCGTTTCCCGCCCAAGTTGATCCGTCAACCGGTATCGCGACCTCCCGCGTCAAACTCGATGACGTTGATGACTATGAGTTTGCCATCTACATGATGGAGCACAACAATGTCGACAACGTAACGATCCAACTCATTCCGGACAAATCCCTTGAGCTCTCTGGTCGCGTCGACCTGTTTGGCGAGGAACATGACTTCGCAATCAACTGGCAACGGTGAATGCCGCTGAACAAACCGTTATTGGCAACCGGTGATCGACATCGGTTGCTTTTCTCGGCAGCAGCGAACCTAGTTGCACCGGATGCGAAGTGTCATGGCTCCACTGCTGACGGCAGTCGTGGCACCTTTGAATTGCAAGACAAGGGGCAACCGTCAACCGTGCCGCGCTGCCGTTGACGCAAGCAATTCGGGCATGAGGGAATTGCTCCCGAAATTCGAACTTAGCTGTTGCGTACCAACCCTGGCTGGATGCCGAGGTCGAGCGACTCGGTAAGTCCCGCCTTGAGGCGTTCGACGGCAATGGCGGCCATCACGGCGTTGTCGGTGCAAAGCGCTAGGGGGGGGATGTGCAGGCTGATGCCACGCGCTTCGCATGCGGCGGTTAGCTGGCTTCGCAACAGGGCGTTGGCGGCCACGCCCCCTCCGACGCACAACTGCGAGAGCTGTTCGCGCTCGAGGGCTTGCAGCGATTTCGCGACCAAGATATCTACCACCGCAGCTTGAAAACTCGCGGCCACATCAGCAACTTGCTGGGGAGCAAACTGCAAGGTGTCAAAGTCCACGGCACCTGGCCCAGCCAACGCATACCGCACAGCGGTCTTGAGGCCGCTGAAACTGAAGTCCAGACGCTGGTCATGCAGGAAGGCGCGGGGGAACGGATAGGCCGTCGGGCTGCCCTGGGCGGCCGCCTGTTGAATACTAGGGCCTCCGGGATAGCTTAGCCCTAGCATGCTGGCCACTTTGTCGAAGGCCTCGCCGGCGGCATCATCCACGGTGGCTCCCAAGAGCGTAAAGTCCAGCGGTCCGCGGCAGCGGTAAAGATTCGAATGCCCTCCGCTGACAATCAATCCAACTGCGGGAAACACAGACTCTGAGGCGGACATCTGACAAGCGTAGATGTGTGCCTGCAAATGGTTGACCGCAATCAGCGGGACCCCCAACGCCAGGCAGAGCGATTTGGCCGCAGCCAGCCCAATCAGCAGCGATCCGGCAAGCCCTGGCGTATTGACCACCGCCACCGCGTCAATCTGCGTCAGTTCAAGCCCCGCCTGACGAAGTGTCTCGTCCACAACGGGAAGCACCCGCTGGACATGCGCCCTCGAGGCAATCTCTGGGACGACCCCACCGAACCGCTGATGCAGATCCTGTTGCGAAGCCACGACGGCACCGAGGACTTCGAGTTTGTCGGTGACAATCGCCGCAGCGGTTTCGTCGCAAGACGTTTCCAGGGTCAAGATCCGCACGTCAGGTCCTGTTGCTGGTGCGTGCCGGATCAAGTGGCTTTGGCCAACTCGGTGGAGAGGAATTCCAGGGCTTTTTCCATGTGCGAGTCTTTGAACTCGTCTTCGTTGGCTTCGCCGTCCTGAGGTCGGACGATATCGCGAAGTCGCTGAAGCTGGACTAGCTGAGCCAATTCCGCATCGGTCATACGAATGTCGTACCCTTCGTCCGGCATGACTCCCCATTCATCGGTTTCTTTCGAGTCCGGGAAACGGTGGATGTTCTTACCGCTAGGGCGTTTGTAGCTGGCCGTGGTGAGTTTCAACGCACTGCGGCCCCCTTCGAGTTCGATGACGTTTTGCACACTTCCCTTACCCCAAGTTCGTTCGCCAATCACGACGGCCCGTTTGTGATCTTGCAGGCAGGCCGAAAAGATCTCGCTGGCGCTGGCACTGTAGCGATTGACAAGAATGGCCAAGCCGAATCCTTCGTAGGTGCCAGGAGCGGTGGCTTCCCAACTTCGCTTGGGGCTGTTGCGTCCCTCGGTGCTGACAATGGCTCCTTCGGAAATGAACATGTCGTGAAGCATTGTGATGGCGGCTGACAGTAACCCACCTGGGTTGAACGGAGGTCGATGATGAGTCCCTTCATGCCTGCCTTTTTGAGCGACTCGACGGCGTGCTTGAGTTCATCGGGCGTCTGGCGACTGAAGGCAGAGATGCGGACGTAACCGATCTTTTGCTTGGGATCCAGCATGAAGTCCCATTGGTCCTTTTCGGCCACGGTGGTCACCCAAGACCGTATCCAACTGGATGACCTCACGGTCAATATCCACTTTCTCCTTCTTGTCGGAACTGGGGTGAATGACGGTCACGTTGACCTTGGTGCCGACCTTGCCTTTGAGCTTCTTCACGGCATCTTCCATGGAGATGCCTTTCGTGCTCTTCCCCTTGATCTCGACGATCTTGTCTCCAGAAAGAATGCCGGCCTCGTGGTAGGCCGGGGTACCTGACCAAGGGGCTAAGTACTTGAGTTGGCCCTCTCCATGGTGATTTGATCGCTGATCCGGCCGAACTCGCTCTCGACGCTGGTTTTGAATTGGCTCAACTTGCTGGGGGGGATGTAGTTGGAGTAGGGATCCAGCTTGATAACCCCTTCTATAGCGGCTTCGATCAGCTCGCGACGATCAATGTCTTTGACATAGTCCCGCTCGACGTGGTCCAGCGTGTCCGCCAGGACCTTGTACAGCTCGTAGTATTCGAGGTGTTCGTCAGGCTTCTCGATACCGGCGGGGTTGGCTTCGGTGGAGGGGGTTTCTCGGCAGCCTGCGTGGGCAGATCCTGCCAACAGGCCCAACAACGCAAACCACACCCAGGACTGGGGAATTACCGAACCGCGACCGCAACACCTGGGGCATGGATGCCTCTCCTCGATCGAAAAGAAATACCAAAGCTTGCCTGTTTCCCTGGAGTGACTCCGCTTGGAGTTCAGGTCTTGATCATTCATATCCTTAACGATTACCTCAACCGGACAATCTCCTTGTATGTTAAGGCGGTCCAGGGGAATCTCACAGGAAGCGGTCAGATCTGTCCTGGCAATTTTTTTATAGGCAACACGCATTCCCTTTGGAATCCAGCGCATGGTCTTTGGCAGACTGGCCTCCACCATGGTACCGGCTGCAAGTTCGGCCATGTTGCACATGGCAATGGCGTGGACGGATTTAAGATGGTTGGTGACTGCCCGTCTTTTTTTCATACCTATCCTGCAATATCCCGGTTTCAAGGCTTCAAACCGGGGGCGAATGCTCCTGAAGTAGGGGGCTTTAATGCAGACCATCCGGGAAAACAAGACCTTTCCCAATGGCAGTTTCGCACATTTATTATAAATATCAAGTACTGATGTCATAGCGCCTCCTTTGTTTGGAATTGACAATATTTGATATTATCAATTAACTGAGTAAATTTTTTTTAGGGGTTCTACCCT
The DNA here is from genome assembly GCA_942492195.1 of uncultured Planctomycetia bacterium. Classification (GTDB taxonomy): domain Bacteria; phylum Planctomycetota; class Planctomycetia; order Pirellulales; family S012-138; genus CALOEH01. Next base: position 32,269 of record CALOEH010000192.1, read on the forward strand.
GTAGTGAACCGGTCCAGTATTGTCTGGTTAATCCGTTTATAAATTTCCATCTCCTCTTGGGAAAATCCATGTTTAATGGTGTCATTGGTACCACGTACAATGGGGATTAACACCCCGGCCTGTTCCAGGCCTCTTGGAGTTATGGCCACCAGAATCTGCCTGCGGTTCTCAGGATTGATCTGACGGGTCACAAGTTCCTTTTTTTCAAGCCCGTCCACCAGCCGTGTGAGCGCCGCATTGTCCATATCCAGTACCTGACTGAGCTGCCCCATGACGGTTGTCCCCTCTTTTTCAAGAGCCAGAAGAACTCCCATCTGTCCCGGAGACAGAGAGATATTCTTTTTGTTTAATTCTTTTTTTATATGGCCCAGAATCCGGTTCTGGATCCGTGACATCATGAATAAAAAGCGGTCCGTCATTTTTTCCTCTTTTGAATTTGTTTCTATCAACATTAGATAGTATCAATGGTTTTGTCAACAGCTTTTTAATTGACTTTGCGTCGGATTTTTTTGACCCTGCCCCGGCAATGGGATAGAATGCAGCCATGATGAAACAAGACATTAAAATTGTAGATCAGACAGAGGGCTGGATATGTGCGGAAAAGCCCTCCGGCATAAGTGTACACAACGAACCTGGCAGGGATCTGATATCCCTTCTGTCTACCCGGCCAGGGCCTGCCCCGGAAATTCTCCAGCCGGTGCACCGCCTGGACAAGGAGACCTCAGGCCTTCTGCTCCTGGCATTGGATCATCCCACCCTGGCCCGGTTGTCCGACCTCTTTGCCCGCGGCAAGGTAAAAAAACGATATAAGGCACTGGTCCATGGAAATTTTGAGCCGGACCATACCCGTGGCACCTGGGACACCCCTTATCCAAACAGGCCGGAGGCAGGACCGATCCAAAAGGAAAAGGGAAAAAGCAGGAGGCCTTCACCCGATATCGGGTTCTTGCACAAAGCCCCCACTATGCCCTGCTGGACGTTGAGCTGCTCACCGGACGCAAACATCAGATCAGACGGCATGCCAAGCTGAACCGCCATCCTGTGGTGGGAGACAAACGGTACGGTTCCCCCCGGTCTATTGCCTTTTTAAAGGAACAGCGGCAGTTCTTTGGTATGGGGCTTCAGTCTTACTATCTTGAATTTCCGGATAACGGCCGCACCATTGTCCTTGAACAGCCCAACCTTGCAGCTGACATGCACCGCCTGTTCGATGAGGATATTAACCCGGAAGGATCTTTACATTCACCCGCCGCTGACGGGGGCCGTCAAATTCACAGAAAAAGATGCCCTGCCAGGTGCCCAGAACCATTTTCCCGTTTTCAAGGGGAATGATTTCCGAAGGGCCGAACAGACTCACCTTGATATGGGCGGCTGAATTGCCCTCCATATGTTTAAACCCGTCGTCAAAGGGAATGACCTTATTAACGCAGGAGAGAATATCGGTCTCTACTGAGGGATCGGCATTTTCATTGATAGTGATCGCCCCGTGGTATGCATGGAATAGACATGGACGAGCCCCTCTTGGATACCGGATGCCGCCACCACCTCACGGACCTTTGCTGTGATATCTATCATCTGGGTGCGGGAACCGGTTTTTACTGAAATCTGCATCACCTGTCTCCTTCATTGTTCTGTTTTTTATATGAAACTCCCGATATACCAGGAGAGAGTTTCGATCTTTGTTGTGGGTGGAACCAAGGGGAAATACCCTGTTCCGCCATGGCGGTTAAATAAAAAGGCCGGGGCCGGGTATCCGTAAAGATACCCGGCACCGGCCCCGGCTAATCGTGTCCTGAACGTTTTGTGCTTACAATTCCAGGGCGTTTTTCACGATATTTTCAGCAGAGGACCACGGTGCCGCCGGGTGCGGGAGGGAAACGAGACCGACGAGAGGGGGGACGGAGGGGAACGGGAAAAAGTTTGGTAAGGGCCGGGGGAAGGATTCTTTCTTTATAAGAGGCCGGTGCCTGCTCAAACAGCTCCCATGAGGGCATGGAAACAACAGAGGCTTTGATATTGTGCTCAGTTTCAAGGATCTGGGCCGCTTCCACACAGATATGAACCTCGGAACCGGTTCCGATAAGCAGCATCTGAGCCTTGGGACCGGCATCCTTCACCGTATAGGCACCATAAGTGGCTTCACCGTCTTTGGAAGACATATCCAGTGTCGGCAGTTTCTGACGGCTGAGGATAAGGGCTGTGGGTGCATCCTGAGTGGTCAGGGCCTTCTGCCATGCCATGGCGGTCTCATTGGCATCTGCCGGGCGGATAACGTTCAGCCCGGGAATGGCTCTCAGTGATGCCACATGTTCAACCGGCTGATGGGTGGGACCGTCTTCGCCAACGGCAACTGAATCATGGGTAAACACATAGATCAGGGGCAGTTTCATCAGGGTGGCCACACGGATGGCGCCCCTCATATAGTCGGCAAATACCAGGAAGGTGCCGCCGTAGGGACGGATACCCGAATGAAGATACATACCGGTCATGATGGCACCCATGGCATGTTCACGGACACCGAAACGGATGTTTCTGCCGCCCCAGGCTTCTTTTTGGAATACGTCGCAGTCGGTCAGATAGGTTTTGTTGGAGGGTGCAAGATCGGCAGAGCCGCCCATGAGAACCGGCAGGTTCTTGGCAATGGCATTGAGGACCTGGCCGGAGGCAGCACGGGTGGCCACGGGACCGTCTTCGGGCTTGAATACGGGAATTTCTTTGTCCCAGCCCTGGGTCAGAAAACCTGAGATGGCATCCACAAAAAGTCCTGCGTCGTCAGGGTAATCGCCCTTGTACCTATTAAAAATCTCCTGCCAGTCGTTTTCGAGGCTGTCGCCAAATACCAGAGCCTTGCGGGTGTTTTCCAATACCTCTTCAGGTACATAAAAGGTTTTATCCTCGGGCACGCCGTAAAACTTTTTAACCAGCTTGATCTCTTCGTCACCCAGAGGAGCCCCATGGGCATCGGAGGAGTCCTGTTTGTTGGGGCTGCCATAGGCAATATGGGTGGAAAGCTTGATCAGGGTGGGACGTGCCACGGCATCTTTACCGGCCAGGATGGCCTTATCAATGGCGGCCACATCATTTCCGTCTACCACCTCAA
>CALOEH010000193.1:0-34757 GCA_942492195.1 uncultured Planctomycetia bacterium
ACGCGTTCCACGAACTGCATGTGGTTCGCTGCTGAGGGGCGATTAGGCGGCTTCGCCGACCAGCCGCGTTTTGCGGTTGATCTCGAGATGGTGCTCGGGATGCGCGTCGTGCCAGCGGTCGGGGAGCAGCGCGGTCAGCTCGTCCGCGATGACTGGTTCGAGTCGCGACGGGTCGCGGAGCAGCTCGATCAGCGGACGGGGGTGATCCTTGAGCACGCGCAGGCAGTCGAGCGGCGATCGCAAGGCCGCCAGGTTCGGCCGAGTGCCATCGGGGAAGCGGACTTCCGCGCACGCTTCTTGGAGCAGCGGCAGCAGCGACGCGTGTTCGCGAATCAGCGGCAACCGCTCATACACGTCCTGCAGGTAGTGAAACGGGTGGACTCGGTTGGCTTTGCACGAGGCGACCAAGGAATACAGGATCGCTCCCGTGTGACCCCCGCCGTCGCTGCCGAAGAACATCCAGTTGGAACGGCCAATGGCGATCGGACGCAGGGCCCGTTCGCTGCGCGTGTTGTCGATCATCAGCCAGCCTTCATCGCAGTAGCGAACGAATGCCTCCCACTGATTGAGCGCGTAGCCGACGGCGGTGGCCATCTCCGTCTTGGGAACCACGGTCGGCGCCAGTTCGTCGAGCCAGGTCTTGAACTCCTCCAGCAGCGGCAAGGCCCGAAGCGGCGCCGCTCGGCGCGCTCCGCATCGGGAGCATCCGCTCAGTTCCCGCTCCAACAGGTACAGCTGGCGGAAGTAGCCCAACGCCCGATGCGCCTTCCGCGGCGCGGAATGCCGCGCCTTGTAAAAGTAACGGCGCATGTAGGCCCCGCAGGCGACCTCCAAACCGGTCCCTGCAGATAAACCTGATCGAATACGCTGGCGGCGTCCGCCTGAAGATATCCCTCATAATCCCGGAGAAACCGACGAAGTGCTTCGCCTTCGCCGGTCGGCCAGTAATCGTAGACCAGATAAGGGCAGACCTCCTGCTGCCCACAATAGGTCCAGACGGCTCCCTTGCGAACCTGGCCGGCCCCCGGATCCAGCACGGGAACGCCCGTCGCATCCGTGCCGATCAGCTTCCCTTGCAACATGCGGCTGGCCATCCAGGCGTACAGAATCACTGACGTGACAGCCGTCTGACGCAACCAGCCCGCTTGCGTGCTGCGAGGAATCCACCAGCCGTTGCGCAAGCTGATCTCTTCGTAACGGTACAGGGGCAGGTGATCGCCCTGCTTGCTGGTCGTCAAGTGAGACAGCAGGCTGGCGTCGGCCGCTCCCTTTTCAATCATCGAGGGCGGCTGGCCGGCCGTGACCACGTGTTCGTGACAACAGTTGCAGAAGCCCCGTTCCAACATGTGCTGGACGCCGAAGATCTCCGCCGGTTGATAGGCCCAGCAGAGCTTCCCTTCCACCAAGGCGATCGTCAGAACGGCACCGCACTTGGGGCAGTGCTTCTGATCCTCTCGCAAGCGGTGAATCCGCTGCTCGCGACGAGCGTTCGCATCCAAGCGGCGGCGGCCCGCCTGCCCCGCCGCGGCGGCGGAGGAGCGATGCTTCTCCTTCGCTCGGCGGCTGCTCGGGCACCGCATCGTCGTCGGACTCCTGAGCGAACAGCGGGAGCTGATTGGGATCGTAACGCTCGCTCTTGCGGCCATAGCGCTCGCGGATCAAGGACTCCACGAGCTCTTCCAGTTGCTCGATCCGCTGGTCTTTCTCCGCCAACGACTGGAACACGCCTTCAAGCATCGCATGACAAGAAGCAATGTCTTGCGGGAAAGAAGTCGGGCGTGCGTCTTTGTCGGCCGACATGAAGGGCATCCTGCGGCAAGAAATGCTCCTGGACCGCAGACTGAACATAATCTCAGACTCGACGATCGCGAAAGGGTCTTGTAGAAAAAATTTCAACGATTTCTTTTTCGATGTCGCTCAATCCGCAACGGCGGACCGCCGTCCGCAGCAGCGTTTGAACTTCAAACCGCTGCCGCAAGGACACGGATCGCTGCGTGGCCGCACGGTCGTGGGTAAGGATCCGTGCGCGGGGTAGGTTCTCCGGCCGCTTTTCGGCTTGATCGGCTGACTTGCGGCACGCATGGGAAGCAGGCTGAGGTTCAGCGGAAAGCTGCCGCGCACCGACTGCCTTGATGAGTTCGTAGCGACGGCGGCATTCTCGGAAATGCACTGCCGCCGCGACGCTGCCAGGCCCGCAGCAGATACTTGGTCGTGGCGGCGGACTCCTGGCTGTAGCGCGTCTCCTGCAATTCTCCTGCCAGCGTGAAGATGGCCATCACGCTCTGCCGGATCGTGATGCGATGCTTGGGTAAACAGTCCGTGGACTCGCTCCCAGAACTCCAGATGCACGTGCTGGCAGTCGCACTCCGGGTTTACGCAGAGTAATGATCCTCGACCAGGAACTCACGCCCTTCGAACACGAAGAAGAAGCTGTGGTCGGTAACGCCCCCTCGAACGCCGCCCCGCTCGTCGATCACGTTCGAATAACTCACCAGTTCTTCGCGCGGACCGGAGAGCACGCATGAGCTCAGCCTGCTCTGCATTGCGCGGACGCGGTGAAACTCATCGGCCAACTCGCGGATTCGCCCGGCGGGAAACCGGCCAGAAACTCCCGAACCAGCGACTCCACCTCCAGGCTCCGTGGCGGTGGATCGTGTTCGTTCCATGTTCTCAGGCAAACCCGCAGCGTGAACGTCAAACGAGCGCGCGGCGGAGCCGCCGGCGGAACCAGTTCAAAACGTCAGCGTCAATGATGCGGTCGTGCAGGAGCAATCCAAGTCCAGGCATGGCGAGGACTCGACCAAGAACGGATGAAGTTGCAGGATGCGAAGCGGACGAGATGTCCGGTTTCCATGCGTCCGGTTTCCATCGAATGTCTCCTGAGAAATCACGCGGGGTACGGTCAGGCTACCCGATGGCCGCGGAGTTGAACAGGCTCGTCAAGCGGGCCGTTTGTAACGCGGTCGCCGCGTGCGCCCCTGCAGCTCGATGCCGTCCAGGAGCATGGATAGCTCGCTGGCACGGATTTGGACAACAGGCGAATCCGGATCGGCCGGCGCGGGGAACTCGAAGGTGCCGCGGGCCAGCTGCTTGTAATAAATCACGTAGCCGTCGCCGTCCCACAGCAGGATCTTGATGCGATCGCGGCGGCGGTTGCGGAACAGGAACAGGTGGCCGCTCAGCGGATCCTGCTCGAGCGTCGCTTGCACTTCGCCCGAGAAGCCGGGAAAGCCACGCCGCATATCGGTCGGCTGCAGGGCGACGAAGATCTTGACTTGCCGCGGTACCGTCAACATCGACCGCCCCTCAGCTCAAGTTCGCTCACGGCTTGCAGCACGCGCCGCATGTGCTCGGTGGTTGCCTGTTCGCCGACCCGGATCACCAGTCCATTGCCGGCGACGATCTCTACGATTCCCCCAGCGACCGCCGTGCGTCGATCTTCCACCAACTGCACCGCCGCCAGTCCCGGCACATCCGACACCTTCTCCGGTTGCCTTGCTTGCTTTGATCGTCTTGGCCGCGGCGACTGTCCATCACGACGCTTGATCTCCCTTTGCCAGTAATGAAAGGCTGTCGGCTTCAATCCTTCCACCTCGCAGAACTCCACAATCGTCAGCCCGCTCTGCGCCCGACGCCGCACCACGTCCCGCCAAACAACCTCCCGATTCGCATCTCGACCTTTCCCCACCATCCACCTCCCGCCGCAAGTTGAAACGAAATTTTCCGCTTCATCGTAGCTCAGCGGTCAAGATGCAGTTGGTCGAACGCCTACGTTAGAACGACATTCCTCGTCAGAATCGAGTAGCCCGTGGAGAATGATCTTGTCAGAGGATGTCATGTCCAAAAGTTGCCCTTCGGCACCGTGCATTACCGCCGGGGGGGGGGGGGGGGGGGGGGGGGCAGACTACGGCCGCCCGAGGGAAGGGGAGGGGGGGGGAGGGGGATGGGGGGGATGTGGGGGGGGAGGGGGGGGGGGGGGGGGGGGGGAGGGGGGGGTGAGGGGGGGGAGGGGAGGGGGGAGGGGGGGGGGAGGGGGGGTGTAAGGATCGTTTTTCTAATTCCTTTCCCAGGAGCAGAGAAGAGACAGGGGGGGGGGGGGGGGTCCGGGGGGGGGGCCGTCCGTCATAAACAGCCTCGCTCAAGATCCGAGCAATCGCCGCCTTGATTCGGCCGGGCTTACAGCGAGGATGCTTGATCCGCCGAGTTTGAGTCTTGGTGCCGTCCAAGACGGCTCACCATGTGTGTTGGAAGATCGTGGTTCGGATGTTGGTGTGCTCCTCAGAGAGTCGCTGGCGGACGGATGCGGCCAAGCGGCTACCGATGGCAGTAAACTGCGTCGGGGGGCACTCCACGTGCTTCCTGAGGCCCTGTCGCATGCCTGAGCCGCTACGATCAAGTTTCCGGCTGGTCAAGGCAGTCGTCCAGAGGTCGCTCACGGCTCGTCGCAAGACGGAGGCTCGAGATCCTGGATTCTCTGCACAAGGGCTGTCGCCACGGCCTTGGGCGTCTTGTGGCTGGTGTGGGCACAAAATCTGGAACGGTCGATGTCAATTTCATGGCCGATGCCACCTCAATTAACCCTTTTCTGGACAACGTGCATCCAAGGTGCGGCTTAGGCACTTGACTTGCTGAATTCAGGTCAAAAACGCGTCAAGTGAGAGGATGCCAACGGCTTAGCTTTGGCAACCTTGAAAAACACCCCCTTTCGGCCCCGTTTCTTCCGGAATCTTCCGGTGGTTGCGGGGTTTTCTTATTGCTGCGAAGCCCTTCGGCTTCCAGGTTCCCCATCCTGAAGGAGATAGAACGTGTCGCACATCGTCCAAATTCAAACCGAAGTCCGTGATCCGGTCGCTATTCGAGCGGCCTGTGCTCGCCTGAGTCTGCCGGAGCCAGTCTTCGGCCGGACGAAGTTGTTTAGCAGTTCGGTGACGGGATGGCAGGTGCAGCTGCCTGACTGGCACTACCCCGTGGTGATCGACGTGAACACCGGGCACGTCGACTTTGACAACTTCAACGGCCGCTGGGGCGCGCAAGAAAAACTTGACGCGTTTTTGCAGAGTTACGCGGTGGAGAAGGCTCGAATCGAGGCTCGTAAACGGGGCCATTCGGTTACTGAGCAGCAGCTCGCCGATGGCAGCATCAAACTCACCGTGCAGGTTGGAGGTGCCGTATGAGCCAACAGATTGAGATTATCGTAGCGTCAGATGGAAAGTCTCGGGTTGAGACGAAGGGTTTCACTGGCAGTGAATGTCGCGAGGCCAGCCGGTTTCTGGAGCAGGCCCTGGGCCAGCCCACCGACGAACTTCTCAAAGCCGAGTTCCATCAGACGGCACCTGCCCAGCAACAAGTCCGCCAAGGCGAGTGATGGCGAATCACGCCACCACCTTCGCTGGCTCTTTCATCAACTCTAACCTAACGAGGAATTGCTTATGTCACTTACCGAACGGTTCTCGGAGTACGTCCGCGCCTGTTTTACTGCGATCTGGATTGAATCCCACGAGCACCAAGATGCGCTGGTGGCCATGGCCGAACTTTGCCGGCATGAAGATTGGAGACTCGCCACGTGGAACGTTGCCGAAGGATTACGGGTACCTGGTTCCCAGACTGACGCTGGGGGCAACGATCCTCTGGCAGCCATTCGCGCGGTCAACGCGCTGGCCACGCCGGACGGCACAGCCATTCTGGTCTTGCAGAACTTTCACCGATTCCTGCAGTCCGCCGAGATCGTGCAGGCCCTCGTCCGCCAGATCGTGACCGGCAAACAAAATCGTACCTTCGTTGTGATTCTCTCACCAGTCGTGCAGATTCCCCCCGAACTCGAAAAGTTGATCGCGGTACTGGAGCACGATCTGCCGTCGCGGGAACAGCTCGCTGAAATCGCACGAGGCATCGCCACAGAACACGAAGAGTTGCCCGAAGGCGGCGAACTCGAAACCGTACTCGATGCCGCCGGAGGATTGACCCGCCACGAAGCCGAAGAAGCGTTCAGTCTCTCATTGGTGCGCCAGGCGCGGATCACGGCGCCTGCCCTTTGGGAACTCAAGAGCCCAAATGCTAAAGAAAAGCGGGCTGCTGACGCTGCACCGCGGTACGGCAGTGACTTCAGCAGCCTCGGTGGCCTTTCGGCACTCAAGGCGTTCTGTAAACGGGCGATGCTGCATCCGCAGCGCGGCAATCCCTTGAAGCGGCCGCGCGGCGTGCTGCTGCTGTCGCCGCCCGGTTGCGGGAAGTCGGCGTTCTGCAAAGCACTCGGCAAGGAAGTCGGTCGCCCCGTGCTGACGCTCGACGTCGGCAGCCTGATGGGCTCGCTTGTAGGGCAGTCGGAAGAGCGAACGCGCCAAGCCCTGCGTGTCATCGACGCCATGAGCCCCTGTGTGGCGATGATCGACGAAGTGGAGAAGGCGTTTGCCGGTATGAACGGTAGCGGCGACTCTGGTGTGGCGTCTCGGATGTTTGGCCAGTTCTTGAGCTGGCTGAACGATCATGAATCGGACGTGTTCGTGGTCTGCACGGCCAACGACGTGTCGAAACTGCCCCCCGAGTTCGGACGCAGCGAACGCTTCGACGGGATTTTCTTTCTGGATCTACCGAGCCGGGACGAGAAGGACGCCATCTGGAGTATCTACCTCGAATTGTTCGAGATCAACCGCGATCAGCGCCGACCCGACGACTCGAACTGGACCGGGGCCGAGGTGAAGGCATGCTGCCGATTGTCGGCGCTATTGGACGTCCCGCTGGTGCAGGCGGCTCAGAACGTCGTTCCGGTCGCCGTGACGGCTGCAGAGTCCGTGGATCGTCTGCGGAACTGGGCCAGCGGGCGGTGTCTGTCGGCTGATGTGTCGGGGATCTATCAACACAAATCGGGTGGGAAAAAGCGACGAACCTTAAAAAGCAATCCGTCGTTGAACTGATTTCCGCATCAATGCGGGTGGCACGCTTGAAATTCAAAGTGCCGATTCGGCAATCCCCAATTGCGATGCCACGGATTCTGGCAGGCTGTGTGGGTCCAGCAATCCTTCGTGCAGCAGATCAACATCCACCGGCCGCCTCCAAAGCGCAATCGGCAGTCGATTGCCGCTGCCTGTTGTGTCGATTGTTACGATCCCCACCGCTACGTAGTTTCCTGCCCGAGCTTGTTTGAGAACCCTGAAGAAGCTCAACATCAAGCGAACTCTGGCGAAGTCGAGGCCACCGTCGTGCTTCCCGCCCCAGCGAACTGATCTGGTTCCTCTACAATCCTTCCAGCAACTCGCTGATCGAGATCCCCAAGGTCTCCGCGATCACCTTGATGTTTCTCAAGGCCAAGTTTCGCTCACCCCGTTCGATCCCACCGATGTAAGTCCGGTCCAGGCCGCACGCATGGGCAAACGTCTCCTGGGAATAACCCTGCTCGCCTCGCAGTTCGCGAACGCGGGCACCAAATTCCACCAGGATGTCTTTTCGTTTGGCCATCCCAGCATGGTGCTTATGCGGCGATCATCGGTCGACGGACTATGAATAGCATTCGGCCGGTTTCGCCGGTACCATCAATCTCAAGCGTCCAAGTAGTCAGGCACGCTCGCATAGGGAGCCGAGATCAATGCAAGAACAAGAGAAGAGGAATGCGGAAACCAATTCGATCTCAGACGGCGTATCCCCAAGCATGCGGCCGCAATCAGAGCCTCCCCTGCGACACTCACTTATAAGGATCGGAAAGAACTGGCCTTGGTTACTTGCGTTTCCACTCTTGTTGGCAACCGTAAGTGGGATATCTGCTGGGCTGCTAGTGGAAAACGCACGGGGATACCTTTTGCTCGGAACAACAGTTCTCATAATCTTCTGGATAGCGGCTTGGTTGTCCAAGAAAGTTGACAACGACATCGCCAAGAGCCTCTCGGACTCTTGTACGGATAAACAGAAGTCGACATCCACCAACTCACAGGATCCCAAACCAATCAGCCTGAAAGGGACGCCGGAGGATTCCAAGCAGAAATCAACGAAGAGCTTCTTTTCAAGTTGGTGGGCGTGGCCGTTGATCGTGGGAGCGTTGGTTTCAACTAGACATTTCAAGGAGGAAGCCAGGAAGGCGAAGTGGGAGGCTCAGCAGGCCAAGCGGACTGCCAGCGTTCGAAGCTACTTGTTTCCGGGAGGGCAAGACGATCTGCTGGTGCGGATGCGTTCCGCAGACACTGAGACGTACTGGCAAACGTCTGTCGCATCCCTGCATCGACTCAGGTTCGCAATGCCCACCAATGGCCCGCAATCCGCTCTCGATTATTCGGCGCGGCACTATGCCGCACTGCAAATGGAACTCGGACTTGCTAAAGCCGCAAATACGCAATCCAGGATAGACACGGAACTGGTGGAGATGGCAAACCGGCATTTCCAGCTCGATGAAGCCGAACTTCGTTTGTTCGAAACGGTGAAATCGCTAGCAACCAAGTTCGCCGTCGATCCTACGTCCAAGTCTTTCGATGACTCGCTTGCGGACTTTGAGAATTTCATGACTGAGCTGACCCAGGAAGACTTCGACAAGCTGCCTGAAGACGTACAACACCTCCTCGCTGAAATGGTCGATCTCGATGAAGCTCGCACGGAGCAACTGCGAGAGATCGAGATCATGCAGGCACGTCTTCAGGAGCGCTATCGCTCACCTTTCCCACGCTCGCTCAGCCATCGCGCTCAGCAGTTTTCACTACCGGAAATCGACGACTGACCGAAGTCAACGCCAGTGGCTCCGGCTCTTTGGTGTCATCGTCTGTTGAGCGGATTCTGCCAACTCCGGCATTGCCCTTCTGACTAAACCCACGGAGATTCTTATGGCTTTGGTTTATTGTCGTCAATGCGGCCACCAGCTCAGCGATCAAGCGACCGTTTGCCCTCACTGCACGTATCAAGCCCTTCCAAGCGACGCGCGTAGCACGCGAAGCAAGGGTGCTTGGTATATCGGGCACCGATTGGACCAAGTCCCTGGCTGGTTGCTGGGAATCGGTGTCGTGATGCTCTTGTTCGTAAATGCTGGAACCCTCGCCTACTTGGTGTTTGCTAGGTTCGATGAACCTACCAGAGAGGTCAGCCAAACTTCGCAGATGGTTCACGACCGCGATGGCCGGCTCCGCGTCCTGCTGCCCCCTGGCTGGCAAGCGGTGCCAACATCTGTTCCTGAGGCCGTGCTCTACGCCGTGGACGAAGAGGACCAACTCGTGTTCTTTGTCTACGCCGAAGAGAAGTCAGCGTTGGCTGCCTTGGATTCAGATTACCACCAGCTAGACGGTTACAGCGGGCTGCTGCGGCAGCTCTTGATGAACGGAATGACCGGTACCCGTCAAGGAACTCCCACGCGTACGACCATCGGGGGCTTCTCTGCCATCCAGTGCCTCGTCAGCGGCGAACTCAAAGGGGACGCTTTGACCTTTCTCGTCACCGTGGTTGAAACACCGAAGACTTTTTATCAACTCCGAGCTGTCGCAGCAGCCAATCAGTTTGAGATCTTTGGGCCCGAGTTGGTGAACCTCACGGCTTCGCTCCAGATTATTGAACCTTCCACGCCCTAGCCAAGTCTTCCGCTCATTCTCTTGGGAGAACCTTATCTTATGTCTCTGATCAGTTGTCCTGAATGTGCGCGCGAGATCAGCGATCGGGCGCCGCACTGCCCCAACTGCGGGTTTCCCATGCAAACTTCCGCGAGTGCTCAAGTCGAGCAGCCCGCACATGTCGTCTCGCTTCCCCATTCGCAGACCCGGGAGATCGCATATCGACAAAAGTTACTGCTTTACTCAATCCTGGTGCTCCTCTTGAGTCAGCTTCCAATCATGGCACTGCTCAACACGAATTTCGCGGTGCTGGGATGGGTCGGTATGGCTGCAAACTTCGCCTTGGAAGCCTGGTGCCTTTACAAACTGGGCCAAGCTCTGGAAATGTCACTACCGGCAATCTGGCTGTGCTCCGTGGCGCTGCTTTTCCCTTGCGTCAGTCTCGGGGTTCTGGTGGTGGTGAATAGCCGCGCTACCGACGCCTTGCAGAAGGAAGGGGTTCGAGTGGGGCTGATGGGAGCAACGCTGAGTGAAGTCCCCTGACGCAGCCTGGCCGTATCTGAGACAAGACTCGGCTTCCCTGGCCCAAGCTTGACCATCACCTCTCTCGGTCCAAGCTGCCAGCCTAGTGCGGCACTGCTTGTAGATCGCGCAATTTATTGTCAACCCGGTGGGATGCTGCGCGCACTACCACTGCCCAAAGTAGTTCTCTGGCAATCTGTTCGTACTCGTGCCTGTGTCCGCCTGATTCCTTCAACTTCCGCAATCCCTTCTCTGGAGTCCCTTATGTCCACGCTGTTAGACGAACCCGCTGCCGAGTTGTCCACGCCTCAAACTTCTTCGCGTCGCCTGCGCACCACGATGGCCGCTGCCCGGCTCAGCTTCACTTGGCTGGGGGTACGTAAGTCATTGAATACTCAGCAGCGTAACCAAGCCGCCGACTCGTTCGGGGCTGAAGGCAAGTTCCTGTCGGCCGGCAAGAAGCTGCTGGACACGTCCCACCCGGCCTTCAAAGCCGTCACGGCGATCCGGGGCCAAGCCATCGCCTATTGGAAAGGCGTCAGCCTACCGTACCCCGAGCCGGGCATCCGCTTGATCAAGCAGGACGCCATTGCCGACTTCGATGCTCAAATCAACACGCTGCGCGACGAACTGGACGAGGCTGTGTTGGAACTTGACCGGCACTACGACGAACTGCGCAGCGCCGCCCGCGACCGGTTGGGCGATCTGTTCGATGCAAGTGACTACCCGTCATCGCTCACTGGCATGTTTGCCATCGAGCATGACTATCCGTCTGTGGAGCCACCTGACTACTTGCGGCAACTCAGCCCGGAACTGTACCAACAGGAATGCCAACGGGTGCAGTCTCGGTTCGACGAAGCCGTCCAGTTGGCCGAACAGGCGTTCATGGATGAGCTTGCCAAGCTGGTCCAACACCTGACCGAACGGCTGGCCGGCCAGGATGACGGCAAGCCAAAAGTATTCCGCGACTCGGCAATTACGAATCTCACGGAGTTCTTCGACCGGTTTCGCAGTTTGAACGTGCGGTCCAACGACCAGCTTGACGAGTTGGTTGGCCAGTGCCAACAGATCGTGGGGGGCGTTGGTCCCCAAAGGCTACGTGACAACCAGGTCCTGCGGCAAAGTGTCGTCCAGGAACTGGGCGAAGTGCAGTCCGCTCTCGATGGGCTGCTGGTCGATCGCCCCCGGCGGAACATCCTCCGCCGGCCCAAGTGAAGGAGCTGATGATGCAGATTGTTGTCAAACCGGGTGGCGAGGTGCGCTGCGTTTATGACGAGGCAATTGACCTTGCCACCCTGGGGCCACCAAAGATTGCTCGCGGCTCGCATGTTGAGCCAGACGCGGAGGGGCAGTGGTGGGCGGATCTGGGCCCGGTTGGTGGGCCGAAGCTGGGGCCATACGGGCTGCGGACTGAGGCGTTGGAGTCGGAGCTGAATTGGTTGAATGCGAACTGGTTGGATCATGCCTCGCCAGAAACGAGTCACGTTCTCCCTCCATGCGTTACGCAATGATCAACAATGGCTCACGCGACAATGACTACCTTCGCTCAAGCAATTCTGGAGTGAGCATGTCAGGTGGTGTGGGGAGGGCGGTCAGCAATGGCCGCCCTTACCCGATTTAAGGCGCATCGGTCATGTGCTATCCCTCCACAACTGTTCGACTCTCCGTGACCGCTCGGCGTCGGAAAGTACGTGATACTGCTGAAAGGTAACGCTCGGAATCTCGTGAACACCCTGCGGATCAGAATCGCCGTAAGCAACTGACCTCGCGCCACGAGAAGTCGCTCAAGACGGAGGATCCAGATCCTGAATCTCTGCACAAGGGCTGTTCCTTTGAAATCTCTGAAAGAGAGAATCTTGCGATTGAGAAGTGGTTCCCTTATCTCGATAGGAAGCAACTGTCCCTTACCCTCGACAGGAGAACCACGGCGATTTGGGATCTTGGAATCGACCAACATGCACGGCAGATCACGATTTCGCTCTGGGACGAGCAAGGCGTGACAGACCAGGACATTCCGCTACTTGCCGGTCTCCCGGAGCTCGATTACATCAGCTTCGGCCGAAATTCCTTGACGGACGCAGGCTATGCCTCCCTGGCCAAAGTGGAAACGCTCAAGCAAATCAATTTCGTCAAGGTGGCGTTGGGGAACCAGGGTCTTGCCGAACTGGTTCGTCTGCCGCATCTTGAGATGCTTGAAATCGTTCATACCGACGTCACCGACGAAGGCCTCCAAGTGCTTAGCCAGATGCCTTCGCTAAAGTACCTCACGCTGGGTGTCTCTTCGAAGAAGAAGTTTGGCGATGCGTACCTGTCCGATGCGGGACTCGCACATCTCGCAGAGATCGAAGGATTAGAAAGGCTCTGGCTGATGGGGCCGACCTTCACGGATGCTGGTATTGACCACCTAGGAAAACTCAAGTTCCTCCGCGTACTGGCCGTGTGGACCCCCAATATCTCCGATGCCGGGCTGAAGAGGCTGCGGGAACTCTTGCCTGTCTGTGCAATCACCGACAAGCGAGGCGAAACAACGGCTGAGGCCAATGAGGATGATGAGTGAACCACTTCGGTCTCAACGGGACCACGGTTCTACTGACTCGCCGGCAACGGTGCGGTGCTATTTCCCCAACTGCTTGTGATGTCCTTCGGCCTCGCGAAGGTTGGCCAGCTCCTGCCGCCAGTCCTCGCCCTCATCGAGAGCATCGCAGATAAGCGAAACCTCCAGCACGGTCAGCGGGTCGAACTCCAGCAGCGCTGCTGCCACGGCTTCAACCTTCGGCCAGTGGGAGTCGGGAAGAATCAAAGGTGCCGCGGAATTCCCTTGCGTTCCCCTCGGCACGCCATGAGAATCAACCATCCAGTCAGCCCCGACTGGACTTCCTACGAGAGCCGCAGGTGCCTGCCCCGTGCCATCTTTATACGCGAGCCGTCGATGAAACATCGAATCTGGATTACTTTCGCACTCCTTCTGGTCCCTTGTTCGCTTCTCTTGGCTCAAGACGACAAGAAACAGCAAATCCCGACAAAGATCTTCCGACTCCCTCCTGGCAAGTCGCACACAATTGGAGGGATTCAGTTCATGATGTTGGGTTGGGAAGAACTCTCGGCACCGGAGCAGACCGCCAAAGCTTCGCGGCGAATTAGGGTGGAGTTCATTGCGTTCAATCCGCCGGAAACCCGATTCGAACACCGTTGGTTGCCAAGTCCCGGTTGGTTGATGAGAAGGGAAATTCCTATGCTGTCGAACACGAGAATGGAAGCGTTATCAGACCACTAATGCCTGGCGAGCGGGGCCGCTACCGTCTGGAATTTATTGTTCCGCGAGACGCTGCCGGTCTCAACTTCGCTTACGCCAACACGACCAACGACGTCCTGCCCTACGACCTGGAATACGTTCCGTTTGTCAAGCTTTTCTATCCCGAACGCAAAGATGGGCTCGATGTGGTGCAAACGGTGGCTGCCGCCAATGTGGATATGGTCATCCTCATGGCCAACGTGAGCGTTGCCTTGAATAAATTGCAGCGGCGTTTGCCGGGCGTGCAACCGGCTGAAATGCAAGTTGCGCTGTGTCCCTTGGGCAAGAAAAGCTGGTCAAAACGGGCTCCCAATCGCATGAAAGGGGAAAGGCATCCTCAGATCGCACGTGTCGCAGCCGGAATCGCAAGCGAGCGAATATTTATTCGTATCTCGCAGGTGAGGAATGCCCAGGCACCGGACCGCAAACACTGGGGGTATACCGATCTAGGATTACTACCCTTGAAGCTGACAGTGACCAACCGGGGGATCGAATCATACAGATTGGCTACCAGCGAGTTTTGTCTGGTTCACTCCGCGGGCTTTGCCTTCAAAGACGCCGGCCTTTGGCAGCATGACGCAATGTTGGGCGAGTGGAATACGTTGGTGGAAGTGCCACCTGGAAAAACGATCACCTTCCCCATGGTCTTCTGGGCCCCCAAGGATCCTGGCGAACTCTGGATTCGCTTCGAAGAGAGTTCCCTAAATCGGGACGGCCCCGGTACTGCAATCTACAACTGTCACCTGCCTCCAGAGGCATTGCAGTCCATCGTTTACTTCGAGGAAGACTGAAGAGACTCGCCGAGCAAGAAGATGTGTTCGCCATACGCCGCTTCTCGGCGCATCGGTCATCTTTACCTCCACGCCGAATCGCAAAAAGCAGTACCATTTTATGACTTTCGTCTACGCTGCAGTTCCTTGAAACTAACTTCGCGTCCCCTCGCCCCGAAACAGCCATCGGTGCCAAACAACACAGCCCCCTGAATCGACGCGGCGACAGCAGAACCCCGCAAGGTCAAATGAGCCGACCGACAACCGTGGACTATGCTTGGAGTTACAGAGGCTTCGAATATCGCGATTTCGGCCGGCCAGCCGCTTTTCATTGAGGCATTTCTGCTGGTTCACCTTGGGCAGCACCACGGCAGTGGGTTAATCCCGTACGGTGAAATCGCGAAAGGTCAAATTATTGTGCCGACCTACAAATGGGGACTATGCTTGGACACGCGCATTCGGCCGACCAGCCCCCCAGGTAATCGCGGACCCGGCTCCAGACCGGCAGAGCCAGACTATCTGGGCCACGTTTCTCAAGGCCCATTGGGACGTTCTGGCGGCGATTGATCTCACGACGGTGGCACTCGCCCCTTGGACGATGTTGTACCTTGGAATCGACCAACATGCACGGCAGATCACGATTTCGCTTCGAGATGACCAGGGTGATGTCTTGCAAGCTCGGCAGGTGTCGACGCGTCCTCCGCCAACTCAAGTGCGTGGCGACGGACAATCCGTTCTAATCCGGCCAGCATGGCATCATGCGGATGCATGGTTTTCTTGGCGAGGTTGTCAATTTCAGAGGAGTCCACTATTGGTTGCACTGCTCCCGAACCTACGACTCGCCCATGGACTAAAATCTGATACTGATTGTTGGCGAGACATGCGAAGTCGCGAATTCGGATCAGTGGCATTCTAATCCCGTACTTTTCGAGGTCGTGTCGCAATGTGCCAATCCGAACAAGCATTTCGTGCTGGTCCCGGTCACCGAACAGTGGGACCAAATCTCGGGCGACCCTCATCTCAAATCGCTCAACCGGATCATCAAAAGGAATCGGTTGCTGCAACTTGGGTTCGCCATTTCCGCATGGAGTCTCACGACCTGACGACGAGGCAATTTGCAATGTGAAAGCAACGGCCACCGCCTGTTTGAGAAACTTCCGTCTTCGCATGATCGTTCTCCAGGCAGTCGGATTCGTTGGCACGTAACCAAATTCACCGATGCTCCAAACCGACTCAGTTTTGTCTATAACAATTGGTTCGAGTAAGCCGCTGGCGCAGCTGAGTTTAGCGTAACGGCATCGTGTAGCCTGAGCCAAGTCCATGGGGACAATTTTCTTGTTGATGTCTTTACTCGGTGACCTTCCCTGACGAGCTACACACTCCCAGCGAAGTCGAAACAATTCACCGGTAAACTCCACAGCCGGATGAACGAAGATCTGCCTATGGCGGGCATGAGCCAGCGGACTGTTCACGGGTGTTTGCGGTCGGTGCGGCAACTCGCGGACTTCTGTCAGACCAGCTCGGACAAGGTAGCCGAAGCTCAGTTGCTAGCCTTCCCCTTTGGCCGAATCGGGCTCAACTGCAGGCGCATGTGATCCCTTTGGACGCCCAGGCTGCTCTCGCCTGTTTGTACCGAGCTAGGCCTATGTGGATAGGTAGCCGTTGCAACCGCTGTTAGCCGTATTCGGCATCTTTGGCAACCGTTCTCGCGGGTCACAACCAAGCCGGCAAGACTAAGTTCAGCGGCAGAGCGAAGCTGATCAGTTCATGCGAAGAGTTTTACGACCATCGCGAGCCCTTGAGGGCGTTCACGCGCGTTAAGGATTCCGTGCCGACCAACAATCCGGCCGAACGTGCGATTCAATCGCCCAGGATCTATCCAAAGCGGAGCTTGGGCACAGAGTGCCTAACTAAGCAGTCGACAGTGATGCGTCTTCAGAACATCCCGGAACCATATCAGCATAAACCCTCCCACCGAAGCGTGAACAGTGACGCCAACACAGTGTGTTTCCAACCGTGTGTCTCTATGGGCGAACTCCCTGAGGCGTTCAACGGAACGTAAATGGCCGCAGGCTTCAACTGGAGGCTTACCTGCCGACGGTTTATTTCCCGCACGATGCCAAGTGGAAGCGAACATTGGACTCGCCGAGTTGTCCGGCAACGTCCATGTTTTAAACAGCCGCGCACTTATGCCTTGAGCAGTTCGGTCATGCTTCCGGTACTGTCGGCGAACGACTGCCCTGGCACGCCGAGGCAATTGAGCATGGTCACAAACAAGTTGGACATCGGCACTTCAGGACCGAACTTTCGATACTGACCGTGCTGCATGCCGAGCTTGCTACCACCGGCCAAGACCAAGGGGTAGTTGGTGTTGTTGTGCGTTTGACTGTTGCTGCTTCCATAGAGGACGAGCGAACTGTCCAACAACGAGCCTTGTTCGTCTTGAGCTGAGGCCAGGCGATCCAGGAAGTAGGCGAACTGCTCCGCCATGAACCGGTCCCACTCGCCGAGCTTCTCGGCACCCCCGGGCTTGTTCCAGCCATGGGCAAGCGTGTGCAGGGTATCCTTAAACCCTTCCAACTGCGGGAACTTGCCAGCCTTGGAGGTGACATCCGCCATGCTGGCAATCTGGTAGGTGGCCACACGCGTGGAGTCCGTCCGAAAGGCCAGGTAGATCAAGTCGTACATGGTTCGCATGAAGAGCTTGGGGGCCTCATCATCGGCGTCCAAGTGCAGGATCTTTCGCTCTTCATCGGTGAGTTCTGGCTGCGGGATCTCTAGCCAACGCTGCGCGAGTTCCACACGCTGCTCGATCTGCCGTACCGAGGCCAGGTACTCGTCAAACTTCTCGCGATCAACACTGCCCAACTGAGTTCGCAGCGAGCGAGAGTCCTCAAGCACGCGGTCCAGCATGCCTGAGGCGCTGGACAACTTCCGCCGCTTGGCCAACAGGTCAGAATCCCCAACTCCAAACAATCGGTTGAAGATGTGCTGCGGCTGATTCAAAGCAGGGATAGGGAGACCGCGGTCACTATACGACAGGGTCGTTGACCGATTCGGCTCGCCGACGCCTCCATCGGTGGAGAGCACCATTGACGGGAAGCGGGTTTGATCTCCGACAAACTGCGCCGCAACTTGATCCACGCTGACCGTGTTTCGCACGGACGTGTAGCTCATCAAGGCACCGGTCAAGAAGGTGTCTCCGGTGTCGTGACCTCCCATCTTTCGCCCTTCGGGATGGGACAGGCCCCCCAGGACCGTGAGGTTCTCGCGGTGCTTCTCCAACGGCTTGAGACTTTTGTTGAACGTGTAGTCTCTCCCTTCGCCTTCGGGAAACCAAGTCCAGCTAGCGTGTTCGCTGTCTGGTTTCGGCACGCTGACACCAAAGGGAAAATACATCGCGCAGAAACGGCGAGGGGGAGTTGCCGCCGCGGCCGCAGGGGTAGCACCCATGCATTCTAAATAAGGTAACGCCAGCGAGACCCCGGTTCCGAGCAAGAACGCCCGACGATCAAGGTGCCAAGATTTCTGCGCCATGGTGTAGATTCCTCAGTGTCTGGTCTCTGATCGTTGGCTAGTTGTGGGTCGTTTGCTCGCTCATTTTGTCAGAAATGGCTCGCTGGCCGCAATAGCACGGACCAGCCAACCCATTCGATAGTCATTCTGGATGAAGTCTTGAGTCAGCTTATTCACATTGTGATGGTCGCTCAACTCAAGCCGTCGACCGAGGGCGTAGGTCAACAGTCGCTCGACCAGAGCTCGCGCGAACTCGTCCTTTCGCTGCGTGACCAAATAGTCCCGCAGCGCGTCGGCCCCATCAATCTCTTGGCCGTCCGGCATCTTATCCTTAGCAACCACCGGCAGAGTCTCAAAATCCTTTTCCACCTTACGACGGACATCTTCTCGCCACAGCCCTACGGCGTCAAAGTTCTCCAGCGCGATCCCCCAAGGGTCAATATCACGATGGCAATTCGCGCAAGCGGCGTTCCCCCGATGGATCTTGAGTTGTTCACGGATCGAAAGTTTGTGGAACTCCGGATCGGCTTCGTCCAACGAAGGGACATCCGGCGGTGGGGGGGCGGGAGGGTCGTTCAACAGGCGGTCCCGAATCCAAACCGCCCGGCGTACGGCATGCGCATCTTCGCCGGTCGAGTTGCTCAGCAACACGCTGGCCTGTCCCAACAGCCCCCCTCGGTGCTGATCCGCAGGCAGGGCAACACGGCGAAACTTCTGCCCCAACACCCCTTCCAAACCATAGTGCCGAGCCAGGCGTTCGTTGATCATGGTGAAGTCCGACGCGAGCAACTCCAGCGCGCTGGCATCGGTCCGCAGCAGTTCCGCGAAAAAGTGTTGTGTCTCTCCCCTCATGTCGGCCTTGAGAGCTTCGTCAAACTTGGGGTAGTAGTCTTTGCTGACCGCCACCCGATCTACCACGTCCAGCCGCAGCCACTGCTCGGTGAACTGTTCTACGAAGTTCCAACTCCGAGGGTCCGCCAACATGCGGTCAACCTGCCCGGCCAGCACGTCAGGCTGATGCAGCTTTCCGGCCGCAGCCAGTTCGAAGAGCTGACTGTCCGGCATGGTATTCCACAAGAAGTACGACAACCGCGAGGCCAGTTCCCAATCGGCCACGGGGCGTTTCTCATCTCCTGCTGGCTCGAACAGATAAAGGAACTCCGGACGAATCAGCACCATGGCCAAGGTTTCACGAATCGCTTCTTCGAACGTGGGGAAGTCGTCACGAATGGCTGTGTAGAACGCCTGCATCTTGGCAACTTCAGCCGGTTGGGCGGGGCGACGGTACGCCCGTTGCATGAACCGCTGCAGCACTTCGGCCACGTAGGCCGCTTCGTCGGTTTCGCGCAGGGCCGACTCAAATAAGATCTGCCGATGCAACTTGGGGGGCCATTGATCGAAGACCGGACCATGGAACTCCACCGACTCAATGTTGAGCTTGGGAAGATTGTCATCCTCGTAGACCATCTTCTTCTTGTTCTTTTTGTCCTTCGATCGCCCAGGCCGTGGCGAACCATCGTCGTAGAGATTGCGGAGACGGACACCCAGGCCCGGAAACCTGCCGTGCCCTCGGATGGGCATCGGGTGGGCATCGGGTGGTTCTCCAAGCGACCGGTGAACTCCAGCACTTGCGTCTCTGCTGACGTGATCTCCACCACTTCCATCACTTTGAACAGAACCTGAGTAATAGGTCGGTATCCGACCGAGACCTCCAGCAACGGATAACCATACTCAGGCTTCAGCTCCGCGTTCAGTTTCACCTGGACCAGAAACCTGCCGGACTCTGGATACTCGTCCACCATGTTTCCGACGAAGTCCTGCATCCGTCCCAAACGGTTGGAGAGTTCGACGCCCTTAATCCAAGTCTCAACGTTGCTCTCGGGAAACTCGTAGTCATAGGGCTCCGGTGCTGGTCCGGTGACAATCACCCGCTCCAATGCCCGCCGGGCCGCGTCCAGGTAGCACTCCAACTGAAGCGAAGACATTTGCAGACGTTGGCCGTCATTCCGAAACCCATCCCCAGACACCCCGTCCGGTGGCAGGTCTCGTGCGTAGTTCATCTCCAGCCCCAGCAGGTCCTGCATGGTGTTCTGGTACTCCACCCGATTCAATCTTCGCAGCACCACACGCCCCTGGGATTTGCGCTGCTCTTCGATGGCCTTGTCAATGGAGCCTGAGACCCAGCGGGTGAGCGTCTTGAGTTCGTCGTTGGTAAGTGCCGGCTCTCCCTCAGGGGGCATCTCAGCGGCGTTAAGCACATTGCCCACTTCGTGCCAGGTTTCGGCCGCCGCGCGGTGGTTGATCAGGTCTGGAGAAAGCTGATCGAGCCGGATGCGGGCTTCTTGAACTTCTGGTCCATGGCACCGCACGCAAGCGCGTTCGCAAGATCGGCAGCACTTCCTTTTGAAAATCTGGCAGCTCTTGCTCAGCAGCACTGGCGCGCACGCCTGCGAGCAACGTCACCGCAACCAGCGCAGCTACAAGGAATCTTGGAATCATAGGAAGGAATCGTCAGGCGGGAATGATGCATGAAGGTGGGACGGTAGTGCACCCCCACATCCTACCAGTTATCACGCTAAAGTTGAACGGAAAACGGGCAACTACCGACCCGGCGCACGACGAGCAAGCTACCCCGTAACTTCGCCCTGTTGGAGGAAGCGACGAACCCTAAAACAAAAGCCCCTGGCCAGATTGCTCCAGCCAGGGGTTCTCCTGATGACGCAGGAAGTTGTTGCCGGCAGTCACCGCTTGTGGTGACTAAAGCAAGTTGACGACCTTGTCGGCCAGCCCCTTTGATATCTATGAAAGAGAGGTTCTTGCGATTGAGAAGTGGTTCCCGTATTTCGACAGGAAGCTTTCCATCCTTTCCTCGACAGGAGAACCACGACGATGTTGTGTGGTGTAGGCGGGGGGAGTTTCACCCCCCGCCCCAACCCCGAACCGGACGTGCAAGTTTCCAAGCATCCGGCTCTCCAGCTACTTCTCGACTGTCTTCACAGTGTTCGTCGCATCGCGTTAACGTCCATCGTGAAACTCCTCACGCAAAATGCGTCAACGTCTTGCGACACGAAACAACCTGCTCCCCTTCGCCATGTACTGGGCTTTCCCCAGCTCGGACTACTACGAGAGCTCCGCCACGGAAATGGTTCCCGGGCCCGGCCATCTGTTGCCAGCGACTTGCATAGGCCTCCGCACTTCCGCTGCCCCGGTTAGGAACGTGGTACTCAGTCATTGTCCCTTAGATTCGATTGCAAATAACACACCCGTCCGCTAACTGCGGCTCCTCCAGTTCGATGGTTGGCCATGGGTGATGCCTCCACCGTGTCGCCAAGATAATACGACTTCTGCGGGTGACACGATGTCATCCACAGCGACCGGACCTTCTCGCTAACGCCAGTTCACCCGTTGGGGATGAGAAGGGGCTCGATTTGACCGTAGGTGCTCAACCGTTCCTTTCGTAATCAATAGGTCAACTTAGGCTAGCAGGACTCCCTCGGCGGTGGCGTCCGCCTGTGTCCCACATTGTTGGTGCAGCTCTTCCGCCCATGCCATGCGTCGGCATGAACTTAGCACCTATCCTTGGCCTCATCACCAGAGGCCAGTTTCAAAAAAAAAACATTACCACGCCCTCATCTCGGGCGCACATCTTGGAATCGACCAACATGCACGGCAGCTCACGATTTGGCTCAGGGACGACAGTGGCGATGTCTTGCAAGCTCGGCAGGTGTCGACGCGTCCGGAGAAGATTCAGGCGTTTTTTGACAGGCTGACTCGGGAACGGCTTCGAGATGGCGAGTCGTTTATCGCTGTGCTCGAAGTGTGTGGTTTCAATGATTGGTTGATCCGGTTGCTAAACGACTACCGTTGCCACAAGGTGATTTTGATTCAGCCTGAGGAACGGAAGCAACGCAAAACGGATCGACGGGATGCTGCCGCGCTGAGCGAACTGCTGTGGGTCAACCGAGATCGCTTTCTGGCCGGCAAACCCGTACGCGGACTCCGGCAAGTCGGCATGGCGTCTTCGACCGACCAAGAGAACCGCCGCCTGACCACTCTTCGCAAGGAGGCGAGTCAGGCACGGACGCAGATTGTCAACAAGCATGATGGTCAACGGTAAGGCAATCGAACAAGTCGTTCAGGACGGTTCCGCTCGTAAAAGCTCGACCAGGGCCAAGATTGATGAACGACGCTGTCGAGCACTCCATCGAAGACAAGTTTGCCCCTCTTGTAATACTGCTTGTGGAACATGGCGACACGGCTTGCCTTGCATTCGTCGCGTATGTTGCGAACCCAGTCTAGGTCCATCGGACGGCGATTGACCTTGGCCGCTCGATCGCAACCGGTGATCACCCAGTCGATCTTAGAGATGCAAGAACCGAAACTCACTGGCCCAAGGAGCGGCTCGGCGGAGACAAAACGAATGGCAGCCGGGACTCTCGCCAGCAAGTTTGCCCGCTCAATTTGGCTTTGGTCTTCCACGGTCACGCCTAGCCAGACGTTGGCATAACCCTGCTCCCAGTCTGTCGGTAAACGATCCAGAATCAGTTCCGGTCGTTTGGTCAAAATCAGCCAATCCAGATTCGTGCATGCCTGGATGACGTTCCAGGCTTCGTCGCGCCAGGCGTCCGCACCAGGGTGGAAGAAATCCGACAATGCGCAGGTACCGACTCGGTAGCGTTGCCAGCTTCGGCCTGCTTGACGGTCCCAGCCGTGCGGATCTCGCCAGGTAGTCTTCGTTCGCAGGGGGCCGTCGAACGGATCATGCCCTGAGCGATGCACAAACTTGCTGATGGAGCAGTGCTGACAGGCAGCCGACACCTTGTTGCATCCCCACCACGGGCTCCAGGTGTAATGCATCCAGTCGAAATGGGAGCTTTGCATGCGAGGTCCTCTGGATTCGCAGCCATAGAAAGCACTCCTTCGCAAAAAACGAGGGCCGCCATCGACCACGAGATAGACGATTCGGGGCTGGAACGGACAACGCGGGTCCGAAGAATGAGGGACCTGAGCCACTCGGGCCGATTCCTAGAAAGCAGGCCACTATCGTATAGACGCATTAGAGACCGGATTCATTTCCGAAACTAGATCCTGCCCAAGGAATTCTCAAAACGGTGGTGCTCGAACCGCCCCAGGTTCTGTGCCGGTTCCGGGGCGCAACTTGCTGTTCGTGATGGAATTCAAAACGCGCCGCGTCCACTTTGCCGGCTGCACGCCCAATCCCGATGAGCCGTGGATGACGCAGATCGCCAGGAACATGACCGACTACGGAGGGCTTTCTACTCGGCAAGCGTTATCTCCTGATGGACCGCGACACGAAGTTCTGTCTCGCTTTCCGCCGCATCCTGAAACGTGAGGGCATCGAGCCGCTACTGCTGCCGCCACGCAGCCCCAATTTGAATGCCTACATCGAAAGGTTCATGAGAAGCCTCAAATCCGAGGCCCTGTCGCGCATGATTTTCTTCGGTGAGAACTCCCTGCGGCGAGCCGTCTCTTCTTTCCTTGAACATTATCACGGCGAGCGAAACCACCAGGGACTGGACAATGAGCTGATCCAGCCCGGCGATGAAGTCGGTCAGATTGCGGGCAAGATCGAGTGCCGGGAACGGTTGGGTGGAATGTTGCGGTACTACTACCGCGAAGGGGCGTGATCGCACCGTTTCATCGCGTCACTTTCGCGAGGGACCTGCGCGCCAACGCCAATTCGCGCCCGGCGTAGCACGAGTTTCTGGCAACACGTTGCCAACCTCGCCCGAGATTCCGGGCTGCGAAGCCAGTCAAAGCCAAGTTGCCAAAGAACTTTACGGTCGGCGGACTATTTTCACCGTACGAGATCGAGGGCTTGGGCCACAATCAGAAGCAGATGATTGGGCTCTACAAGCCTGTCTGGTTCGATTACCACGTCGACTCGTTGCGCAGAGCCGCCGCTGACCGAGGCAAGTAACAAGGCTCCTTCTAATGACCTTGTTCATACCACTTGCGCTGCAGGCGGCTGCTCATTGCGATAGATTGCAACAATGGTTCCGACCGTTGGCCGCTTAGGAGAACACCATGAGAAGGCTGCTCTTCACCCTAGCCTGCTGGTTGGTGCTGACGCCGATCACCGCGCAGAAAGACGTTTCGGCGGCACCAAACGAGAAGCCCTGGCCTAACATCCTGATCATCCTCGCGGATGACATGGGGTATGGCGATGTTGGCATCCTCAACCGCAACAGCAGAATCCCCACGCCCAACCTGGACCGGCTGGCAAGAGAAGGGCTGATCTTCACCGACGCTCATAGTTCGGGATCTTACTGCGTCCCCTCTCGCTACGGCCTGTTCACCGGCCGGTACATGTGGCGCACCCGGCTGGGATCGAGCGGCAACCTGGCCAACTTTGCCGGTACGCTGATCGAGCCGGGCCGAAAAACGCTCGCGGATCTGCTCCATGGAGAAGGATACTTCACCGGATTGGTCGGCAAGTGGCATCAGGGAATCGATTGGAAGCTGCGCGATGAACGTGCGCGGGAGGTCATCCGAGTGCATCCCAACTACCAAGACTTTCAGAACATTGACTTCACCTCGCCAGTCCTGAAAGGGCCCAACGATTACGGATTCGACTACTCCTTTGCCACTGCCGGATCGGCGGAGATGAACCCCTCCACGTTCATCGAGAACAACCGGGCCACGCTCATCCCCACCCTCTCCTCCGAGGAAGCAAACGAAAGATACGGCCAGTGGTCTGGCCGGGATGACAACATCATTGCCGAAGGCCACACCATGGACCGCCTGGTCCCTACCCCGTCCAAGAAGGTACGCGAATTCGTCGAGACGGCAACCCGCTCCCGGCCCGACCGGCTGCCGTTCTTTCTCTACTACGCATTGACGACGCCACACAACCCGATCGTCCCCAACCGAGAATTCGTCGGGACCAGCCGCGCCGGGGCGTACGGAGATTTCGTCGTACAACTCGACCATCACGTCGGCAAGATTCTGAGCAAGATTGCCGAACTCGGTATCGACAAGAACACAATCGTCATCTTCACCAGCGACAACGGGCCGGTCGACGACCCCACTTGCCCTTCAGCTTGTTGCAAAACTCAATACTCAACGATACGGCCGATGGACTTGGCCGCGGATGCAACGCCGCGAGCGGCCGTCGTGGCCTGGCCGACTTTTTTTGCGTACTTCTGAGATAGCCGGCGGATGCCCATGCTGTCCAGTCGCTCGGCAGCCATGTCCAGCACGTCGGATTGCACGGAATTCGCAAATCCTCTGGCGGCGTTCACGGATTGGTTGAGTTCGTCGATACTGTCGAGCGCAGTCTGGATTTCGTTCCTCACCTGATCGCGCTTGTCTCGACTCAGCCCCGAGAGATCCCGGTCCAGGATCTCTTGCAGATGCTTGCCGGTCTTCTTGAGTGAGCTATCGATGAGCCGGATCTCGTCTTTGAACTCTCCCAATGCGCTGTGGACTGCCTTGACAGGATCAGAGAGCGCTGCGGAGAGATTTGCCACGCGGCGAGTCATGCCGCCTGACTCTTGGGCTTGCTCAAGAGTATTCAGGTCTCTGTGTAATTCATTGATCTTTTTAACGAGTTCCTTCCAACGCTTCTCCAAGCTCTTGGTGGCAGCGGCGATCGCTTTGGCCAGTTTCCTCAGGTTATTGGCGAAGGCGACCCAGGCTTCGACATCGGCCCCGCCACTGAGGATAATCTGGGTCAAGCTCTTGGCTGCCTTGGCTGCGGGAAGGAGCACCTTCAGCCCCTTCTTGACTTTGATCTTCACTGCGTCGCGGTTCGTTCGGTTCCAGTCCTTGAGCTGATCTTCAATCGCCTTCTCAACCTTCTTCTTCCAGTGCTTGAGTTGCAAATCGATGGCATCGTTGAACTCGCGAATGTAAGCGGTAACCCACTCCTCGATGACCGCCGCATCCTCTTCGTCCTTGATACGGGCCGCACTGCGTGCAAAATAGTTTGACAGTCTGGTCGAGCTTCTCCTGTGCTTTCTGGCACATCGGCGCCCAAATATCATCCTGAATTTGGGCGAAAAGACGTGGGTTGTTCCTGTCCTTCGTATCCACCTCGAACTGCATCCGGACGATCGGCGGATCGAAATCCAAGAGCTTTTTGTCGAGGTTTCCGGCCTTGAAACGGTAGATCAATCAGATCATAGTTTGCCACATCAACTCCCTGGCAAGTATCGCGACGGCTAGAAGTGACACCGATTCCAGCCTAACCACCACAGGTTGGGGTAACAAGAAAAGATCATGTTGCTTGAACTGGAACCTCTGCACTGAAAGAGTGAGCACACAGCAAGCTCTAAGACACCATGTTCCGTATGCGATCCGAATCACAGGCCGCGTCCTCGCCGGTCTCGGTCAAACGAAAATTCCCTGCTGTCTCTCAAGACATTCTGGAGTTTTCCGCGTGAGCTCTCGCCACGAGCAGCGGTGGCGGATGATCCGGCTTCCGTGGTCTAGCAGCTAGGAGCGAGGCAGCTCGCCGGCTATAGTGGTACCGGTGGACGTTTGCCGCGAGAGGATGACTTGGACACCAATTGCCAAGATTCGGACGCAGCCGAAGCAGGATCACCGGCTCCGTGACCTTCGAGCCGAGCGTTACGGCCGAGCTTCTTCTCAAGGACGCGAATAGCCTGGGCGATGAGAAGCCCAAGGTGCTCGTCGCTGAATCAGCACCACCTGCAGAGCAGGTGGTATGAGGAAGGCCCCTAAAAGGGCAGTCTTTGGAAGCTGCAATCGCAGCAGGCAAGCGGCGATTACAGGCTGGACGTGGTAGACGTTCTTGCAAGACTTGCTTGTTTGGGTTGTGTCCCGTAGGGTCAAAATATTGAGCCGACCGACAAGTGCGGACTATGCTTGGAGTTACAGGGGCTTCGAATACCTCGAATTCGGCCGACCAGCCGCTCTTCATTGGTGAGCGGTACAGATCCGGCGTCTTGCGGGAGTTGGCGAGGGGTTAGCTGGCGCGGCGTTGGCGGGCGAGGGCGCGGCGGCGGTAGGCGCGGGCGGCGCGCTAGCTGCTGGCGCGGCGTTGGGCCTGGTCGATGCGTAGCTTGTGGCGGTGCTGGGGATGTGCTTCGAGCCAACGGTCGGGCAAGAGTGTGAGAATCTCATCGCCACTGAGAAGAGGGAGTCGCACGAACACGTCGTGAAGATACGCTTTCGGGTCGATGTGCAACCGGCGGCGGGTCGCGGTCAGGGTGTAGAAGACCATGGCTGCTTCGCCACCACGCGGACTGCCAAAGAAGAGGTGGTTCTTCTTGCCGATCACGGGCATTTTGATCGCCCTCTCCGCGGCGTTGTTCTCCAGCGGGATCGCACCGGACTCGGGCAGCGATCGCAGGCCACCCCCAACCGGCAATCAGACCACCCAGTAGCGCCGCGCCAGCGGCGGCAAAGAAGCCGACACTGTTTCCCTCTCCCTCGAAACTGCTAACTTCCGTGCTACGGTTCTCAGCTTTCAGGCTGTCGTACAGTATCGAGGAGTCGGTTCCCGAGCGAAACTGCATTCCGACTGCCAGAAGAACCTGCGCGGCCACAAACATCGAGAAAGTCTGCGAAGCGGCAAACAGAGATACGATGCAGTCCAAACTGCTCCCGCAATCACTAACGTAGGTCGGCGTCCAACACGGTTCGAGAAGTAGCCGGACGGCACTTCCAAGGCCATGACGGCCCAGTAGTAGATTGCTTCCAGCACAAGTACCTGTCTCACACTCAGAACTGAGAGAAAGTACAGGAGGAAGACTGGCAACCAGAAATGCAGCGATGCACACGCTTGGAAGTAAGGGTAGAGTGCGAGGTTTCGCTGCATGGAGGTTACAAACCACGGCAGGAGGAGAGGGAGCGTGTTCGTTATGGTTGTCTGGCCGCTGGCCGGAAATCGACCAGCGGCCACGACAAACCGCGCCAGATCTACTCGCGTAGATGTTCTAAGAATGAACGAGGAGGGAGCTAGTGGGCATGGGCACCGTGCGGTTCTTCCTTGAAGTCGCCAGAGTACGGCGTGCCGTCAACAACCCCTGAGATCGCCCCTTCGTACTCTTGAACGACGCCGAGTCCCTTGTCATTGCCAACGAACCGTGAAGCACTCCCCTCCGGTTCCCCCTCTTGCGGAGTTGCCTTCATGGTCACTTGCATCATGGGATCCTTGATGCTCAGTTCGATGGATTCGGCTTTGATGGGCACCGGAGACTTCTCATCATCGCCGAGGATGTAGACCGTCGCTTCCTGCTTGTCATGGTCTACCGTGAATTCTACGTGGTACTTCCCTCCACCCCAGTCGGCGACCGTGCCGTCGTGAGGCCCCGCGCCGTGGGCATGCCCGTGATCGTCCGATTCGCCGGCCGACGGACTCTTGGCAGGAGGTGTGGTGGGCTGTGATTCTGTGCAGCCAACCAGCAGCGCTAGCATCGCAACGACAACCAGCGGACTGAACTTTGACTCGAATTTCTTCATGGAACGAACTCCTTGCAACAAGTGACAGGGTTTAAGAAAAACAGGGTTTGAGAAATACAGGTCTAAGAAAACAGGTGATCTGCATCGCTTCCGAGAGAGTGCAAACGGGCAACTTCCGCCGCGTCGGCACCGCTGAATTTCCAGAACAAACCGGGATGAATGAGGAACTCGCAGAAAGTTGATGTAACAAGGCCTCCCAGAATCACGGTGGCCACGGGGTAGAGAATCTCTCGACCTGGCTCTTGGCCACCAAGAACCAGTGGCACAAGTCCGATGCCAGCCGTTAAAGCAGTCATCATCACGGGTGCCAGGCGCTCCAGGCTGCCGCGTAGTACCATCTGCGGCGAGAACTCTTCGCCCTCTTCACCCATCAAGTGGATGTAGTGGGTAACCAGCAAGATGCCGTTGCGAACGGCGATTCCGCCAAGAGAGATGAAACCTACCAGGCTGGCAACGGTCAGATCTTGTTGCGTGATTACCAGCGCCATCACACCACCTATGAAGGCGGTCGGCAAAGCATTCAGTATCTGCAAGACAATTCGCACGGATGGAAATAGAATCATCAGCACCACGAACATGCCAATCACCGACACGCCTGCCAAGATCACAATCAGCCTGGTGGCGCGCTGTTGACTTTCAAACTGCCCTCCATACTCCACGAAGTAACCTTCCGGCAAAACGACTTCTCGTTGCACACGCTGCTGAACCTCAGCCACGGCGCTGGCAAGATCTCGGTCCTGCGTGTTGCAGCGAATCACGATGCGGCGTCGCGCGTTTTCGCGATTCACGGCATTGGGACCAACACCCGTTCCCACATCTGCGACTTCGTGCAACTGGATCTGACCACGATTGTCTGGCAGGTCGATTCGCAACTGTCCTAAGTTGGCGTAGTCCGTGCGATAGGTTTCTTCCAACCGGACCAGCAGATCGAAACGACGTTGCCCTTCCAGCACTTGAGAAATGACTTCGCCCTGGAGTGCGGTCTGGAGAATCTGCGCCACATAACCTCGGGTTAGTCCGTGAAACGCAAGGTCGTCCGGACGAAGGCGAATGTGCAGTTCTTCGGCTTGCCGAATCGGTTCGACCACAGGGGGTGTCAGGCCTGGGACGGATTGAATGGTGGCTCTGACTTGCTCTGCCAGGCGCTGCAAGACATCCAAATCGTCGCCGTGAATTTTGATGGCAATCTGAGCGTAAACCCCAGAAACCATGTGACTGATCAAATGCGCTAGAGGTTGCTCAACTTCGATATCGACCCCAGGTACCTCCTCACGTAGATCCGCAAGAAGTTGCGAAATGGTTTCTTCGCGGTTCTGCCCTGACTCGGGATTCATGCTTAGGATGTATTCTCCCGCATTCACGGGAGCTGCGTGTTCGTCCATCTCTGCTCTGCCGGTACGGCGGACAAAGTGTAGGATCTCGCCGTCGGGGTTCTCGGGCGTCTGTTGCATCTCCCGAAACTTTGCGTCGATGATCACCGAAGTTGTATTCGACGCATCCAGAGATGAGCCTGGTGGTAACGTGACATTCACTTGGACGCTGCCTTCGTCGAACTGAGGTAGGAAGTTACGTCCCAGATCAGCAAACTGCCAAGCAGCCAAGGCAACGCCTAGCCAAGTCGCCATCAGCAGCGCCCCCGGCCAAGCGATGCTGAAACGAATCAGGAAACTGGTTGCTCTCTTGAGAAGTCGCAGCAGGAGCCCATCGGTCTCGCCGTGAGTGGCCTTCGATTGAGGCAACAAGTAGTACGAGAGCACCGGCGTCACCGTGAGAGAAACCAATAAGGACGCGAGAATGGAAACGATGTAGGCCACACCCAGGGGTGCAAACAACCGGCCTTCGACCCCGGACAGGGCGAAGAGTGGCAGGAACACGAGGATCACCACGGCAGTCCCGAAAACGATAGCGCTGCGGATCTCGATACTTGCTTCGTAGACCACAAGCAGGGCTGGACGTGGTTCGGCAAGTGCGTTGTTCTCTTTCAACCTGCGGAAGATGTTCTCCACATCAACAATCGCATCGTCGACGAGTTCCCCCATTGCCACGGCCAGGCCGCCGAGCGTCATCACGTTGATGGACAGTTCTGAGCCGCTGAGAAAGCCGATCAATCGAAAGACAAGCGTCGTAATGACCAGCGAAAGTGGGATCGCCGTGAGCGTGATGAACGTGGTCCGAAAGTTCAAGAGAAAGAGAAACAGAATGATCAGAACCAGGACGGCCCCGATGACGAGCGCCTCGCCGACGTTGAAGATGCCGCGATCTATGAAGTTCTTCAACCGAAACAGATCGGAGTTAATAATGATATCCGCTGGCAAAGATGTTTCGGCTTCCTGGAACGCAGCTTCGATTGCATCGGTCAACGCTCGGGTGTCAACGTGCGGCTGTTTGACGATGGTGAAAACGACCCCTGGTCTGCCATTGATGCTTCCGTCACCCCGTTTGAATTGAGGACCTTCCACAACCTGAGCGACTTGCCCCAAGAGGATGGTTCGCCGCTGGTTGACCTTCACAGGAACTTTGCGTAAGTCCTCCAGCACAACACGCGAGTCTGGTCCCAGCCGGCCAAGGATGCGGACCGGCCGCTCCGTCTCACCTGTGACGGCGAATCCGCCGCTGGTATTGATGTTGCTGGCTTTGAGGGCTTGCTCGACATCTTGCAGGGTGACGCCGTATTCAAGCAGCGCGGTAGGATCAACCAGGACTTGATACTGCTTGCGGTCGGCTCCCATCTGAAAGACTTCCGCCACGCCTGTGACCTTCAAGATGCGGGGGCGGATGACCCAGTCGGACACCGTCCGCAGTGCCATCTGTCGCTGCACATCCGTGAGGAAGTCCACTTGGTACTCACGCCCCTGTATGGTAAGCAGGGCCCGGGCGGCGTGAAGAAGTTTGCCGCGTGAGTTCAGTTCTGGCGAGTCGAGCCATTGAAACTTTGAGTACGGGACTTCTTTCCACGTGTCGTGGCGGTGGCGGTCGCCTGGCTCCCAGATCACAACGGGCGGCGCGGCCTCGCTGGGTTTGCCAATCAGTTCCGCCAGATATTCGGTCTTCTCAAGGGAAGTGAGTTCACCACGATTGGGCCCCTGCTGCCGATAAATCCCAGCGATGACAATCTGTCCCATGATTGATGACGGAGGTGTCATCTGCGGATTAATCCCCTCGGGCAGCAAGCCTTCGAGAGACGACAAGCGTTCCTGCACGGTTTGCCGGGCGGCTCGAATCTCAGTCGCCCAATCGAACTCAATGTAGATGACGTTCAAACCTGCCGTGGTTTGGCTGCGTACCGCGGTCACTCCATTCGCGCCTAGCAGGGCAATTTCGATTGGCTGGGTGATCAGTGTTTCGACTTCTTCCGTCGCCAGGCCAGGGCATTCGGTGATGATGATGACGCGGGGCCGATCCAGATCGGGAAAAACGTCAATCGGCAAGGTCGTTGCCAAGAAGGATCCATAGATCAACATGGCGACGCTGATCACGAGAACCAGCATGCGATACCGGAGCGAGAAGCGGATGACGGCGTTGAGCACGGTAGGTTTCTTTCGTTAGTGGGAACCGTGAACGGTACCGTCCGCGTGGACGTGGACGTCGGCCCGCACGCCGGCGGCCGCTTGTGCCTTAAGCACTCGGTTCAGCGAAGCGCCGGACGCTTGTGCCAGATAGCTTCCCGCTGGAATGCTGCCGTCGTTTGCGAGCACCACATTGAGCCGGTCCTCATGCAGCACGTGGACGGGGATACGATCAAAGAGATCGCCATTTTGGCGAAACACGTAGGCTTCAGGCCCCTCGCGGACAAGCGCCAAAGCTGGTAGCACAAACACGTCCGTGTATTCTTCGACCGGGACATGCAGCCGCACTCTTTGTCCAGGTCGCAGTCGCCACACGACAAATGTTTGACCTTCTTTTTGATACGAGCGTGACTGGTTCGTGAGGGGAATGAAGAAGTCAAACGTGCGACTCGCCGGATCAATGGTGTTGGCCAAGTGGCGAATCTGAAAGGTTTGCTGGAGCGGCGACCAGTTCTTCTTGTCGTCCTCAGCAAATTCCACCTCGATTGGCCAACTGTTCTGGGCCGCGCGCTCTAGCATCGGGGCTTCTTGCTTGAAGGCATGTCCTTCGATGTAGAGCAACCGGTGATTGGACAAGATGGAGAGTAACTGCCCTGCCTGCACCTGCTGCCCCAGATCAACCTTGAGCTCTTGAACTTCGTAGACAAGCCCTGACTGTCGGTGGTCATCTATATAGGCTACCGGCTCGATTTCGCGATCACCTGGAGCAACCTCGACCGGCGGTGGAGCAACCACATTGATGGTGGAGACGAAACTCCCCTCAGAAATCTGTTCGATCTGCGCTGGTGCCAGGCCGCGCGTGAGTAGATCTTGTCGATAGGCTTGAATCAGCCCATCTTGTCGGCGAATCCGTTGATCGAGCTCAATGATCCGGTTCCCGGCAATGGTTCCGCTATTGGCCAGCTTCGCGAGTCGGTCTCGCTCTTCCTTGATCAACTCCGTCTCGCGGGTTGCCTTGAATAATTCTGATTGCGTATTCTGCAAGTACTCGCTGAATAGCCGCAACGTGAACAGCTTTTC
This sequence comes from uncultured Planctomycetia bacterium, assembly GCA_942492195.1. Taxonomy (GTDB): domain Bacteria; phylum Planctomycetota; class Planctomycetia; order Pirellulales; family S012-138; genus CALOEH01. Next base: position 32,651 of record CALOEH010000193.1, read on the forward strand.
GCCAGGACGGACGGTGTCGCCGGCAAACGCGAAGACTTGCGTGACCACGCCCACGGCTGGTGAGGTGATGCCACGATCAGACAGGCCCGGCCGATCCACGATCACGCCCGGCACTTGCAACGTCCGCCAGTATTGTTGAAGCCTGGCCGGCGCGGAGACCAGCCCTAGGTTCTTTCTGGCTTGGGAGCTTAGTTTCAGCACTTTGGCATCCTCGACGGGTGCCTGATGCTCTTCGGTTGCTAAGGTTGCGGTCGTGTCCGTCAACCAGGGGCGCCAATGATCTCGCGTGAAATACGCCGCCGCGCCCATCACCACAATGGCGGTGACCAGCATTGCGACGCCGAGCGCGCGGAAGGTTCGCTGCAGGAACATGAACTCACCTCGGAGGACGAGCATCCATGGAATGGCGGACAGTGGAAAACTGCCGTCAAGAAATCGCAGTCAGGGAATGACCAACCGTCGAGACGGATGGCGTGGACCGCGTCTAGATGCGCAGAGAGAGAGTGCGCAGATAGATTGGAGTTGCCGGATCAAACACAGAAAAGAACGGCCGCACGTTCAGGTGACCACGGGGCGACTGGTCAGGGCAGCCGGCGAGAATACAAACCGCCGACGCGTCCGAATCTGCTAGTAAGACGTCGCTATAGTCATGCGAGCCGCCGAGCATCACGGTCGCATCGCAGTACACGGCGTCCGAATCGTGCTCGCTGACAGGAGGAGATGCCAAGCTCTGCGGTGTGGGCTGGCTCGTCTGCGAATGGTGAGCAGAATGACCGTGCGAATGAGTGTGGGTGTGTCCACCATTCCCGAGGTGAATGTGCGGCCTGTTCGTGTGATTTTCTAACCCCGATACTTCGTCCATGTCATGCGAGTGCCCGAGATAGAGCCCAGGATTGGGCACGATCGCGATTGCGAGCACAACGATGAGAAGCTGTCGAAACATCGAAAACCCAAATGATCGGGAACGAACCCTCACCATCTAAGGTGAGGTAGTGAGTTAAGTCTAATGGGAAGCTCAGCAAAGACAAGCCCTGCGGCCTCTGGCCGAGCCGGTTGCGCTGATCGTAACCTGTTTGTGAGGCTGGCGGTTGCGAAGGGGTGAAATTTGGCTTCCCCGCAGGAGCGAGATTTTGCCCCGAGTTTTAGCGAGTTGAGAGGGCGAGGGAACTTTTTTTGGTGATTTTTCGACCATTCGCGTAACCAAGCGGGTATTTGTTGCGAAGTTATAGTAGACGAATCGCCGTTCCCTCCAAACTTCTCGCAGGAATGATGCCGTGCGAATTCAAAGAACCAAACCGCTCTTCGCCTGGGACTGCTTGGAAGACAGCCCAACACTCAAGACGATCAAGCTGTTGCTGGATGTCATTCCGGATGAGCCGCTGCTGGACTCGCTCCAGCAAACTCGCGGCAAAGGACGCAATGATGTGCCGCTGCGGACGGCGTGGGGCATACTCGTGTTGAGCGTGGCCTTGCGGCATCCGTCCATCGATCATTGCCTGGCGGAGCTGAAGCGAAACGAGTCCCTGCGGAAGTTGATTGGCATCGAGTCCGAAGAGACCGTGCCGCGTAAGTGGAGCCTGTCGCGATTTCTCGAGCGGTTAGGCGAAGAGCCGCACCTGACGCGTCTGCACGAAGTCTTCGATGCGATGATCGAGCGACTCGGCTCGGTCGTGCCGGACTTGGGGCAGAACACGGCCGGCGATGCGACGTACCTCAACGCCCGTCGCAAGCGTAACCGTGATGACGCCCAGACCAATGACTCTGGTCTTCCTCAAGCCAGTGGTGGACGCAAAGAATACCTCAATGAGGAAGGGCATGTTACTAAGGTGATTGCCTGGTTTGGATTCAAGCTGCATTTGCTGGTGGACGTGAAGCACGAGGTTTCGCTTGCCTACAAGATCACGAACACCAAGGCAGGCGACGGCGAAACGCTGCCGGACTTACTGACCGAAGCGAAGCAGAACTTGCCGGAGAGCCGGATCGAAACACTGGCCTACGACAAGGCCGCCGATTCGACCGAAGTTCATCAACTGCTGCATGAAGAAAAGATCAAACCGTTGATTCAAATTCGTTCGATGTGGAAGGACGAACAAGAACGGATGCTGCC
>CALOEH010000194.1:0-15771 GCA_942492195.1 uncultured Planctomycetia bacterium
TGTCGGCACTGTTTATTATGCTGGGTTCCTACTTCCTTGATACACAAAACTGTGGGTGACACATGAACGTCCGTTGTGCAATCTGGTCTTTATTGGCTCTCTTCGTCCTGCCGGCATTCGTTGCGGCAGATGACACTGGCAGTGTGAAGATCCCTCCACCTGAGCAGTTCCACCTGTACCTGTTGATTGGCCAGTCCAACATGGCAGGACGTGGCAAAGTGGCGGAGCAAGATCGTCAACCACATGCCAGAGTGCTCACGTTGACCAAAGACCTGAAGTGGAAACCAGCGACCGAGCCGATTCACTTTGACAAGTCTTCGGCAGGTGTTGGGCTGGGGCGAACGTTTGGGATTGTCATGGCCGAGGCCGATCCGAATGTCACCATCGGGCTGATTCCGTGCGCTGTGGGTGGATCGCCCATCGCCAGTTGGGAACCGGGGGGATACCACAAATCCACCAAGACGCATCCCTGGGATGACATGCTCCCGCGTGCCCGCGAAGCACTGAAGCGAGGCACACTCAAAGGGATTCTCTGGCACCAGGGGGAGTCTGACTCAGGGTCCCCGGCAACGGCCAGCGTGTACGAGGCCAAGCTGCACGCGCTCATCGCGCGCGTTCGCAAAGAACTCCAGGCCGAAGGCATTCCTTTTGTTGCCGGCCAGATGGGACAGTTTGCCGAGCGGCCCTGGAGCCCTGAGAAGATCATGGTTGATGCTGCCCATCAAAGCCTGCCGGAGAAAGTGCCCAACTGTGCCTTCGTCGACGCCCAAGGGCTGAAACACAAAGGGGACCAGGTCCACTTCGATGCCGACTCATACCGTGAGTTTGGCCGCCGCTACGCCAAGGCGTATCAATCCATGAAGAAGTAGCGCGGGCTCGCACTTCGTTTGTTTCCATCTTCAACCGAAGCGCCAGCGAGACAGCAACCTGGCTGCGTCGCCAACGCCGAGCTCCCTGGCCTGGAGTTCCTCCGCTCACGCTTCGGGTTGAGGTTTCTAGCCGAAAGGACCGCAGGGCAGCCTCATGCGCCCGGCAGATGCTAGCGCTGCCAGCGAGGAGTTTGACGTTTGGCAGGAATGTAACAATTGCTCCTAAATTTTCGGATGCGCAACCGCCGAAGACATTCTTGAGGGGACTGGTCCTCTCGGCTGCGCGAAAGATGAAAACTGTGGAAGGAACGAGTGATGTCGAAGTCAGCGTTCGCAATTGGGACGATTCCGCATCTTCTGATGTGGCTCTTGGCAGGCACAGTCTTTGCCCAGTCGGCTGGCACGTTGCCGCGCCCTGGCGGAGTTGAACCGCAGTTCGTGTTGCAACAGCACTCTGAATTGGTTGCTGCCGACCCTTTGCGAGGGGACGAGGACTCGATCATCCGCCCCATCAGCGCGCGCTCTGCCGTAGCTGCCCAATCTGGCTGCGGTCACTCGTGCTGTGCCTCGAATTGCTGCCGCTGCCAATGCTGCCCTCACCGCTCGGGGATGTTCGCGGAACTTCTCGTACTTCAGGCGACCGACGCCGACGTGCCGTTTGCCGTCACGCAGAATCTGGCGGGTGCGCCAGTAGGCGGGACCGGCGTGATCGACCCGACTTACGAAACCGGCTTTCGTGTCGGAGGCCTTGTGAATTTGGATTGCAAGTCGAGCCTGAGCGCGGTGTTCACCTGGTACGAGAGTACCGCCAACGCCGCACTCTCGGCCAGCGCTCCCAACATTGCCACCCCGCTGACTGCCTTCCCTGGCACACTTCCAGGCACGGACCTGAACGTGCAGGGGAGCTACAACATCCGTCTCCAGATGGGAGACATCGAGTATCGTTCGCTTTGGCGGTACGGACCTAGATACGCCGTCAACTGGGTAGCCGGTATTCGGGGCGGCCACATTGACCAAGACCTGGTCGTCAGGGCACCCGTGAGTGGCACAACCACCACGTCCAATATTGACTTTGACGGGCTGGGGATTCGTTTTGGTTTGGAAGCTGAACGGCAGATTCACCCCGATCACGCATTCCGCCTGTACGGCAAAGCCAGCGGCAGTTTGTTGTCCGGCGAGTTCGAAAACACCTACGTGCAAACCAACCTGGTAGGGACTCAAGCCACGACCAACTGGTCAGATGATCGAGTCGTGCCTGTGCTGGACTGCGAGCTTGGCGTCAACTGGACCAATCAGTCCGGCAACCTCCGATTCGCAGCAGGTTGGATGGTGCAAGCCTGGTTCAATACCGTATCGACCAACGACTGGATTGGCAGCGTTCAGGCCAATAACTTCGCTGGAAGTTCCGACACGCTGACCTTTAGCGGTGTGGTCGCTCGGATGGAATTCTTGCTTCCATAGTAATTTGGCTGATTCTACTTGGCAGCCACTTGCATCAGTTCGATCAGCCGACGCGCGGCGGTTTCGGCAAACAAAGTATCGTTGATGTGCGCATCGATCTCAGAGACTTCGACCGGTCCGGCAGTCCGCCGGATGCCCGCAAAGAGCGCCTCTCTGGCTGGGGGATCGTCGAAGGACTGCCCCGCCTGATCAATCGCCGAAACCCCTAGCCGTGGCAGTAAGATGATGGCTGGTCCCGTGGAGCCGGCCACCTTGCGGCCAATCTCTTCGCCCAACTGCGTATTCTCTTCGGGTGTGGTCCGCATCAAGGTGACGGTGGGATTGTGGATGTGGAAGTTCCGCCCGGCGAACTTCTCCGGCACGCTTTCTCGCGGCCCAAAATTCACCATGTCGGTGGCCCCTACCGAAACCACTTGCGGCACCCCATGCTGTGCGGCGGCCGTGAGTCTTTGCGGACCTGCGCTCAACACCCCTCCGACCAGTTCGTCAGCTAGCTCGGTCGTCGTGAGGTCGAGGACGCCGCAGATCAGGCCGTCAGCAATCAAGGCTTCCATGGTTCGGCCGCCCGATCCGGTAGCATGCAGAACCACGACTTCGAAGCCTGCTTGTTCCAACACGGCTTTGGCCTGATCGACGCAGGGAGTCGTAACACCAAACATTGTGGCGGCCACCAGCGGTTTGTCCGCGGCCACCAGTTCTGGTTGGGCGTGCTGTACCATGCCTGCCATGGCATGCGCCGCGTTGGTCAGTACGGGTCGGCTGAGTCGATTCAGTCCCAGGATATCGACCACCGAATTGAGCATGCAGATGTCTTTGTCCCCGACATACGGCCGCACCTGCCCGGAGGCCAACGTGCTGACCATCAGCTTGGCAACTCCCAGTGGCAGCGCCCGCATGGCCGCCGTGCCGATGGTGGTGCCAGCGGAACCTCCCAAGGCGAGCACACCCTGCACGTTGCCTTGAGCGTAGGCATCGCTCACCAGTTGGGCAGCCCCGGCGGCGGCCAACTCCACTGCCTGACCTCGGTTTCCTTCGGCCTGCACCTTCGCGAGCGTGGTCCCTGCGGCGGCAAACACGGCTTCGCGGGAGATATCCGCTTTGGCTCTCGGCTGCCCCATGCAGCCAGTGTCCATCAGGATGGTTGCTACCCCGCAGGCGTTCAATCGTTCGCGGACAAACTGGGCTTCACTCCCTTTGGTATCCAACGTGGCCAATAGATAGACAGACATGGAGACTTCTTCGTGAAAGAGAATGACGTTGACGGATCAAATCATGTGTCGGCTGTAGCGAACTCTACGGTTGTGGCTTTTGCCACGGGACGCCGCCACGACGCTGGATGTGCCCCCGCATTGCTGCAGAGAGTTCGCTAAAGACCCGGGCGTGCTGTTTCCGCAGGTCCGTGGTTTCTTGCGAGTCGTCCGCCAAGTTGTAGAGTTCTAACGGCTGCCAAGGGCTGTTCTGTAGAAGTTTCCAAGGCCCTCGCCGAACCGCATCGATGGTCTTGCCGCCGTAGGTGGTTCCTCCTTCTCGGCGGCTGAAGAACACGTCCCGTTCTGGCAACTCTTGCGGCAGACCGCGCAGCGTGGCCAAGATGGTTCGCCCATCCAGGTTGGTGGGGATCTTCGCACCAGCCGCTTCGAGCACGGTCGGGAAGAGGTCCATGGTCAACGCCATGGTGTCGTTGTCCGTCGCCGGTTTGATTTGCCCAGGCCAACGAGCGAGCATCGGCACCCGAAGTCCTCCTTCGTACACGCTCTGCTTGCCATCTCGATACGGCCCGTTGTTGGCGCCGACACTCAACTGCCCTCCGTTGTCCGAGGTGAACAGCACCAGCGTGTTGGCGGCCAGCGAGGTGTCTTCGAGCGTCTGCAACACCTGCCCAATCCCATGATCCATGTGTTCGATCAGAGCCACGAGTTTGGCACGCCGCTCGGTCATCTTCGGTTCGCGCTGTTTCACCTTTCGCAGCCAATCCTCAGGGGGTTGAATGGGAGTATGCGGCGCGTTGTAAGCGAGATAAAGAAAGAACGGTTGCTCCGGATGCGCGGCCCGCTGTTTCAAATATTCCACGGCCCATTGACTGAACAGATCCGTCGCATGCCCTGGCGGGTCAATCTCCGTTGTGTTGTGCCGCATGTAGTTGATCTTGTGGCGGCGGTGCAGGTAGTAGTCATCCATCATGTCACCGAGGAAGCCACGAAACAAATCGAACCCTCGGTCGTTGGGGCGGTTCGGCGCTTCGAGTCCCAGATGCCACTTGCCGACAATGGCCGTGTGATAGCCAACCTTCTTGAGCAACGCAGGCAGCAACACGGCATCGTGTGCCAGATAGCCCCAGTTGTCTTGCGGATACGTGCGAATCACACCCGGCACGCCGACCAACTCTTGGTACCTTCCCGAGAGCAACGCCGCCCTAGTCGGCGAGCACACAGGGCAATTCGCATAGAAGTTCGAAAACCTGATTCCCCCTTCCCCAAGGCCATCGACATTCGGCGACCTTAAATCCTCAGCGCCAAAACAAGACAGGTCTCCATAACCGAGGTCATCTGCAAGGATCAGTACAACATTAGGTGCGCTGCCACTGTTGGGGATTTCGCCAGAGAACACGGCGCTAGTTGACGCACCTGCTACGAATGCAGCAAGCAGGAATGTCGACAATGCGTGTGTTAGAAGCCTCCATAGACGAGAGCGGCTGGGGTTTATGGGGTGACTTGAGGTCGCCATGGTCTTGTGATCCGCAGACATCGAGGGGAGTTGATTCGGTTGAGATGTAAGACGTCAGTATCGGTGCCGATGTAGCGCGGGTCAACGAGTGAACGCGTGGTTGAAAGTTTCTTGGAGAACCGGTGATGGAAACGTGACCGGCCGGACGGAGGTTGTTTGCGTTGGCAGTAACGCGCGAGAAATAAAATCAGCACTTGAAACTGGGGTTGGCGAGGAAGAAGGTTATTCCCACGGGAGGCACCGAGGGCACGAGTTACTGGCGCCGAACCGAAAGTGATTTGCGGCCCCTGACCATTGGAGGACACTCGCTCCTGAACTTTTCTCAGTGTTCTCGGTGCCTCCGTGGTGCAATTCTTCTTCATGCAAACAACCTCAGTCGCGATCGAGTTCCACAGAGCTGTCTAGCTTAGCAACCCACAAAGAACTCGGGGGCGATGGTGCTGGCGGTAGATGCCAGTTTCGCGACGCTTTAGGCGATGATGCCACGGCGTGAAAGAACACTCGGCAAGATGCGATTCTGACCATTGCCGACGTGCCGAGGCGTTGTGAGTGACGTCGTTGCGAAAAGAGGCTATATTCTCAGGAAGGATGTCTTAGTCGGATATGGCCATTGGTTGGGAGCGAGGCGGAGATTCAGATGACTTCATCCCCGACAGCCCGCGAGTCAAGTTCGGCACTCATTGCCGCGGTAGGTCTGTTTCTGTTGGCTGCCGGATTGTGGATCTTTTTCAAGTTCCTATTGCCAGCACCAGAACCAGCCCCTTCGGCCGATCCCGAGGTGGCCTTAAAGCTTCCGACGTTGCAGCTAGCACCTCTGACCGGGGGTGGCGAAAGGGTGCATCCGAGTTCGCTCTCTGGCAAGGTGACGCTGATCAATTTTTGGGGGACGTGGTGTCCTCCCTGTGTGAAGGAGTTTCCGCACCTTGTCGATCTCGCCGATCGGTTCGAACGCAACAAGAACTTCGTCTTCCTGGCCGTCTCTTGTCAGCCAGGTACCGAGGAAGAGGAGCCTTTGCGACAGGCAACCGAGCAATTTCTCGAAAGCCGGAATTTTCATGTGCCGACCTATTGGGATCCCAGCAGTATTACCCGGGGTGCCGTGGCGCAAACGATTGGGTTCAATAGTTACCCCACCACATTGTTGATTGATGGGGAAGGATTTGTCCGCAAGTACTGGCGAGGGTACTCCCCTGGCACCGAGGACGAGATGCTGCGTGCCGTGGTTGAATTGCTCGCGACGCTTCCGCCAGAGTCGCCAGAGACCGAAGCACAGTAAGTCCCCCCTTTCGCAACGAGTTTCACTTCAGGATTTTTATGGACGCACCCCGACACCGATCTGCTGACGAACTCGAGGCCGGCCTGGCTGAGATTCTTGCCTCGCCACAAGACCTCGGCACGTTGCAGATGATTGTCCGGCGTCCTGACGTCAACGAACGCGAGGTTTTGCAAGTTGGCGAACTTGACCCGTACGAAGGGTTGGTCGGGGATCGCTGGCAGACCGGCAACGACCACAATCCGCCCGACCCGGATACCCAAATTACGATCATGAATGCGCGCGTGATCCGCCTGCTGGCGGGTGACGAAGAGCACTGGCCCGCCGCAGGCGATCAACTTTTCATGGACCTGGATCTGCGTGGCGAGAACCTCCCTCCCGGCACCCGACTGGCCGTGGGGACGGCGCTGATGGAAGTCACGGAAGTACCTCATAACGGGTGCGCGAAGTTTACCGAACGCTACGGGCTCGAAGCCCTCAAGTTCGTCAACTCCTCCCGCGGTAAACAACTGCATCTCCGCGGCATCTATGTCAAAGTGGTTCAAGCTGGCAAAGTTCGGCCTGGTGACTCCGTGGTTCGGCAAGTGGGAACCACTTAGCGAAATGTGTGCAGAGCTGCCGCGAACCTGGCAAGTTCGTCGGTGGTGTAGCAACTTCTTGCGATCACGCGCAACAAGTGATGCCGGGGCTCGCTGGGATATTGGAAATAGGGGACGCGAATCCCGTGTGTCATCAAGTGCCGAGCGAGTTGCTCTGCCTGGCGGGCGTCTGCCATCTCCAGGGCAAGAATCGGCGTCTGGTCGGACACGGTGGTGAGCTGTTGCTCCGCCAGCAAATCACGCATGTGCGCGGTGTTGCGACGCAATGATTCCAGCAACTCCGGTTGTTCTTCCAGGAGTCGCAAGCCCTCGAGACTTGCCGCCGCTAGCGGAGTGGCCAGTGGGGTGCTGGAACTGACCGGCGCACTGCGTCGGAACCGTTCGACCAGCGTCCGTTGTCCCGCCAGGAATCCTCCGCCAGTGCCAAGTCCCTTACTCATGGAACCGATGATGGTGGTTCGGTCAGGAGTAAGCCCTGCGTGGTGCAGCGCGCCGCGTCCGTACTCCCCGAGCGTGAAGAGGCCGTGGGCGTCATCCAGCAACAACTGCCCACCATACAACTGCGTGAGTTCGTGCAGTTCGGCCAAAGGAGCCAACTCGCCACTGATGCCGAACACAGTATCGGTGGCAATGATCGGCGGATTCCCAGACGCGAGCTCCAGCCGCTGGCGCAAGTCTGCGGCATCCAGGTGAATGTAACGTTCCACGCGCAGCCCTGCAGCCTGGGCTCCCAGTATCAAACTGGAGTGGCACAACTCATCGCAGTACACCGTTTCGAACTCGCCGGAGACGGTTGTCAAAAAGACCAGGGCTCCCAGGTACGCTTGCCCCAGCAGACAAACCGCTTCGCACTGCAGGAACAGGGCAAGCTGCTGCTCGAGTTGTTCGTGGACCTCGGTCCAGCCGAGCCCCCAGCGCGAACTTGTAGGACTGATGCCGAACAGGCACGCAGCACGATGGGCAGCATCTACCAGGCGAGGATGTCGGGCCAGCCCCAGGTAGTCATTGCCGGCAAAGTTGACGATGGTGGGAGGTGTCGCCATGGCTTCTACGTACCAGTTTGGTCTCAATCGTGGGAACTTGAGTATCGCACGAAAAATAACATCAGCACTTGAAACTGGGGATGGCGAGCAAGGGGATATTACCACGGAGGCCCACGGAAGCGAGGGCACCCGAAAACTTTGCCGTGACAAAGCACTAGCTTAGCAACCCACAAAGAACTCGGGGTGGCACTTTTTGGGGGTCGAGCATGGTTCTCGCTTTTTCTTCTATCGCTGGGTTCCGGGAACAAGCTAGGATCCATCTTTTGGTGGCGAATGGATGTGGAATGCCGGACGCTGCATCGCATCCGGCAGTGTTGTGTGCGGAGGCGTGTCGGGGAAGGTTGACGTCTTAGCGAGAGCATTTGCACCAAGGAGCATTGGATACCATGTCGCAAACCATCTTAGGAATCGGCGCTCACTATGACGATTGCGTGTTCGGCATCCCCGGCGTGCTGTTGAGTGCCGTTCGCAAGAATCATCGCGTGGTGATTCTCTCGCTGATTGGTGACTACGCCAACTGGAAACCGGCCGCTGGTCGCGAACAGGAGATCCTGGATGGCACCAACGAGATCTGCAACGACTACGGGGTGGAGCATCAGTTCCTGAATTTCTCTTCCATGCAGTTCACGGTGAACGAAAAGTCCAAACGGTTGGTATCCGCCGCCGTGGCCGCCATTCGTCCTGACGTCGCGTTCATGTTGTGGCCGCACGATCAACACTCCGATCACGAGGTGGCTTCCAGGTTGAGCAAGATTGCCCTGCGGCATGGTGACCGGTTGCTGGAGCGAGGTACGCCGTTCAAACCGCCGCGTCGGGTGTATCAGTACGACAACGGGCCTCGGCACACCATTGGCTTCGAACCCAATACCTTTGTGGACATCAGCGACGATTGGTCCAGAGCGATCGAGTGGCTCGGCCGGTTGATGGCCATGGTGCAGCGGAAGAAGTACGATCCCAACGCCATGGACGGGGCACAACGTACGAAAGAGTCGATTGCCCGATACCGCGGCAGCACCTGCGGCGTCAAGTATGCCGAGGCGTTGAGCGCCAGTGTCGCCTATCCTCAAGAGATTTACTGAGTCGGGCCACCTGACGACTGGGGAGTACTCGCTTCGAGTTCCTGGAGCTTCCGTGTTGCCTCGGCGTGCAATGTCGAATCTGCGGCAGCATTCGCACATGCCGTCTTGAAGAACTCCGCGGCCTGCAATGGCTGTCCTAGCACGTTGGAGAATCGGTGCCCCAGGACATACGCCAGCGGTCCGCGCAGCGGCGGAGCAAGGTCCGTAGCCACGCTCTTCCAGCCAGGAAATTCTACCCGCCCCTTCCAGGTAGCGGCCAGGCGTACGGCATGCGTCATGTTCACCTCACCGGACTGGTAGGCATCAATGAGCCGCTGGGATGCAAGCCAGACGATTTCCGCGTCGGCTTCGTTCTCCACGGAGATACTGGCCGATTGGTGCATGGCTTCGGTCGCCGTGACGAGGTAAATTGCCCGCGCCGACTGTTGTGGACCAAGCCCTAGAGCCACCTGGGTGGCCATCTCGCGTCCGCGCGGCGACCGCCACATGGTTCGCAGAATACTCTTCAGGCGTTCTGCGTTTACCATCTGGCTTGAGAAGACCACTTTGCCCAGTGCGTTCTGCTGTCCGACCACTTCCACCGTCTTGAGCAGCCGATCCAGTTCTTCCTCAGACACTTCATCGCAAAGCGAAACCAAGGCAAGATTTTCGATCGCCCCATCACGCCGCGAACCGCAAATCTCGGGACTCTCTGGCACCGACTCACGCCAATGATCGTAGGTTCCCCGTTCGAACCAAGCTTGAGCCGCAGCGGATTGGGGCTCTTGGGCGTGAGCCACCAGGCCAGACAACAAACAGTGCGTCGCATGTACTTGATAAGGGAGTTGATTGTCCTGGTTCCGCTGAGCGAACTGGGTCAGGTAGGGCTCTGCCGAGGCCGGTTGATCTTGAGCCATCGCCAGCCGGGCACACTCCAGGAGCAATTGGTACTTGAGTCTGGCGTGCCCTTCCCGAATCACCCCTGGCGTCGAATAGAGCCAGTGGTCCAACAATTGTTGAGCCGCGGAAAAGTTGCGTTGGGCGCGGAGAATACGTCCTTTGAGCAAAAGGACCGGAAACGCAGCACCCAACGTTTGACTGGCCAGCGTGCCAGGGCTATCGAACTCGATTTCGTTGAGCAATTCGGTCGCGGCCAGTTCCGCCTCGTTGAGCATCCGGGCATCGTAGTAGGCCGAAGCGAGATGCAACTTGACTTCTCGCAGCGAAACCTCCGCGGCACCAAACAACTTGCCGACCTCAATGGCCATACTCAGGTGGCCGATCGTATCACTTTGCAATTTGGCTGACTTGCCAGCATGCACGTAGGCGTCAAAGAGCTGCTGCCGAGTGGTAAGGGATGAACGCGCAATCTCTGGCAGGCGGTGACGACTGCGTATTTCGTTGAGAAACGTGGCTGCCGGATCAAACTGGTCCTGGACGACGTACAAGAGCCAAAGCTGGGCAGCCGCCAGCAACTGCCAGGACCGTTGAGCAGGGTCTTCGCGATTGCTCAGGCTCCCATTGACCACCGCCTGAAACTGCTCGATGGCCTGTTCGATGCGGTTCAGTTTTTGCAAACAGAGCGCCGCTTTGTACCGGGCTTCGAGATGGATCGCCGGAGTATCGGCAGAAACCATCGACTGCTGAATCTGACTCTCGAACTGCTGCAGCGCCAGATCTGCCTCTCCTTCGGCCAGCAACTGGTCCCCTTGTTCCAGCGGAATGGAGACCTCAGCACCGGTCTTGATGGACGCTTTCAGTCGCTTCAACCGAACTTCATACGGCCAATCCAAACCCAGGACGCCGGGGAAACGAACGTCGACTGCCATGGCATCATGAAAGTGCAGGACGGGATCATCATTGACCTGCAGCGAAAGCTGCTGACCTTCGCGTGTGGCGACCAGTTGCAACGGGCCACCGGGTGGCAAACTCGCTTCGATCCGCAGCGGCGTTCCGTTTCGCAAGATCTCAAGGGACAGGGGAACTCCCTCCCGTTGGCGGCTTTGCAAACTCGGAAGCCCTTGGGGCGGTACATAGAGAGGGGGTTGGCTGGCGAGCATGAACGCATAGCGTTGGGTGCCGAGCGCCAGCTCTTCGCGCTGCGAGACAATATCCCAAATGCGGATCCGTTCGCCATCGTTACACATCATATCTCGACCGTTGGCTGACAAGGCCAGTGCGTCCACCCGCCCACTGGTTTGAAGCAATGTGGCACGCACCTGTTGAGTGGCCAGATCCCACAACTTGATGCAGTGGTTGTCGTAGCCCACGGCCAGCGTTCGTCCGTCAGGGGTTGCTCCCAGACAGTAGCTGCCCGCGGCAAACCCTGCAACGTGTGGGAGCAGGCCCCCAAGACTCTCCATCCCAGATTTTGACGAGCCCATCGGAACTAGTCGTCGCCACGCGACCGGACTGCGGCGGGATCCAGCAGATGCCGGTGAGCAGTCCTGAGTGACGATTGGCACGCAGCCGGGTTTCCCAATCGGCGGTATTCCAGACGATCAGATTGCCGCCCGAGTCTCCGGCGGCAAGTTGAGCGCCGTCTGGCGAATACTTCAACGAGGTTGGCATTCCATCATGGGCCGTCAGGCTGTGCAGCGGCTTGCCGGTCGCAACTTCGAAGACGCGCAAGACGGCCGCGCCACTTCCTTCCAACTGAGTGGTACATGCCAACTGATCTCCCGTGGGTGAGAAATCCAACTGCACCCAAACTCCCCCACGTTCTGCAAGCTTGAGCGTGTGCAGATGTTGCCGAGTTTGCCAGTTCCAGATCTCCAGCACAGGTGATGAGAGCCTGACCATCGCCAACCACCGATGATCGGGCGATTGGGCAAAACGCCGCACGTCTTCGGCCGCATTCGCATGGAGCGGCGAATCTTGCTGACGACCTGTAGCCAGGTCCCAAAATTTGAGAACCCCTGCTCGGTCCAATGAGACTCCCTGGCCATCCTTCGTTCCCCAAGCCACTTGGGTAACATCTTGCCGATGACCACCGCGGGCGTTGAGCAGCAATCCCAACTGCGAGGCGTCTTGCCAGTCTCCTTCGAACTCAGCCTCGAGCCGCATGTTGTCTCCGCTGAGCACGCTCGAGAGAACTTCGCTCGAGTGCCGGTTTGCGTTCCAAACGGCGGTGGCATCGAACTGCAGGTCTTGCTGGGGGAACCACTTTTTGAGAACCTCTGCGTCAAAGGGAGCATGCAGGTCAAAGACCTCTTGCCAGGTGCGTTTGCGCCGCTCCCAGGCGGCCCGCAGTTGTGCGGCCTTGGCATCGTCCCAGCGCGACAACATTGCCAGCGTCCGCTCGAGTTGCTCTTCGTCGGCAGGTTCGAGCCTGCTCTGTTGCAACAGCGCGGCCACATGGTCTTCCATCCGCCGGATCAAGCGCGCGGTGGTCAACTCCGCAGCTTGTGGGTCGTAGGCTTCCAGTTGCGAAATCAGCGGCCGTATCTTCTCCACCTGATCCAGTTGCCAGGGGGATTGGTCCAGCTGCTGCTGCACCTGCCGGGTGAGATCAGCAACGTGCAGCGTATCGCGAATCCGCGGCCCAAACACTATGGCAGCCAGGGCCACGGCCAAGGTCAAGGTGACCGCCACGGTTGCCCAAGGCGAGCGCTTCATCCGCCGCCAAAGACGTTCGGCAGGGTGAAGCCTTCGTGCAAGGATGGCTTCGCCAGAACAAAAACGGCGCAAATCTGCGGCAAGTTCAGCGGCTGTAGGGTAACGGTCCACCGGGCGACGCGAGAGCGCCTTGGCGCAAATGGTGTCCAGATCCCGATGCACCTGCCCCGAGGCCACACGCCGCAGTGAGGGTGCATCTTCGGTTTGGACCTGCTGCAGGACTTCACCTACGGTTCCCAAGAAAGGAACCTGACCGGAGATCAACTCGAACATCACGGCCCCCAGCCCATAAATATCTGAGCAGGGGCCAATTTCCGCATTCCGACCAGCGGCTTGCTCCGGGGCCATGTAGGCAGGCGTGCCCATGACTTGCCCGCTACGGGTGACGTGACTATCCGCATCGGCGAGTTCTTTGGCCAGACCAAAGTCCATCAAGACAGGCCGACCGCTGCCGGCTTCGATCATCACGTTGGCCGGCTTGATATCTCGGTGCACCACTCCATGTTCGTGGGCAAAGTGGATGGTCTCTGCCAAGGTGGCAACCATCTCGGCCGCGGCATGCGGCGACGGCTGCTGCTCCTGAGCCCATTGGCGGAGTGTGACCCCGTCAATGTAGGCCAGCGCCAGATAGGGCTGGTCGCCGTACTCTCCCACTTCGTAAATGGGGCAAATGTGCGGATGACTCAACCTCGCGGCCGAACGGGCCTCGCGAAAGAAACGTTGTTGATCGTCCGTGCCGGCCAGCATTTGGGTTCGCGGGAGCTTGATCGCAACGCGTCGGCGGAGCGTTTGATCCACGGCTTCGTAGACAACGCCCATGCCCCCGGCTGCAATCACTCGGAGCATTTCGTATCCGGGAATCTGCGGCAACTTGGTCGAAGGAGGAGAAGGTGCCGCGGCGGCATGGGAGTCCAATGTCTCAACATCCACCAGCGAACTGTTGGGGCGGTTGGTATCGTTGTCCGCCGCGGTTCGTTCGGGTGGGTGTGCAACAGGCTGACTGAGCGTGGGCTGGAGAAATGCCGACAGAGAGGACTCCCATTGCGGAAACCGCCGCTGGTACTCCGCCTTGTTCAGTTCTGGTTCGCTCCGACTGCGGAGGCGGAACTCAGCCGCTATCAGCTCTTGGGCCAGAAGTTCGTCCGCGGCAATCCAGGGGAACTCGTCGAAGTAACGCTCCACCCGCACTCCGTCGCCGCGCTTGAGCCGATACTCCAGGTCCGTGTGCACCAATTCGATAATCAGCCGGGGCTCCGCCTGTTGGGCATAGGCCGATAGCTCCGGAGTTTGCCCAGCCCGCCAGGCGTCTTCAAAGCTGTGGAGTTGTTGCTCAATCGAATGGTCGGACAAGCGGTTGGCTTGCGGATCTCCGTGCCGCCGTGTGCCGCTTGGTCATCGTCGCAGATCGCCAAAGATTGTCGTGTGGCATGTCGATTTTTGCCGAAAAGAACTCTCCTAGGCGAACGTCCGACACCGATGTGTCCCGCAAACGTTTACGCCGTCATCATCGCTGACGCCGGAGCAGGGAACTGATCGCAGAGGTCACCAATTTCTTCTCGCGTCCGGCTGTGTAAAGCCTCGTTCTCGGGAGCCTTGAGGGCTTGCAAAATCCAAACCCCGATGCGTTGCATTTCGTCCGGCCCCATCCCACGCGTGGTCAAGGCAGGCGTGCCGATTCGGATGCCCGATGGGTCCATCGGTTTGCGGGTGTCAAAGGGGATCAGATTCTTGTTGACCGTGATCCCACACCGATCCAACGCTTCTTCGGCACTTTGACCCGTGACTCCCAAGCTGGTGACGTCTGCCAGCATCAGGTGGTTCTCGGTGCCACCGCTCACTAGTTTTAAACCACCTGCCGTCAGTACATCTGCCAACGTGCGGGCGTTGTCCACGACCAGTTGAGCGTACTCCTTGAATTCGGGACGCAGGGCTTCGCCAAAGCAAATGGCCTTGCCTGCGATGACGTGCATCAGGGGTCCCCCTTGAATGCCGGGGAAGACGTTTCGATTGACTAGCTTGGCATGTTCTTCGCGGCACAAGATCAAACCGGCCCGGGGGCCTCGCAATGTTTTGTGGGTGGTGCTGGTGACAAGATCTGCCACCGGGACCGGGTTGTCATGGATTCCGGCAGCCACCAATCCAGCATAGTGGGCCATGTCTACGAACAGCTTCGCCCCGCAATCCCGTGCGATTTCTGCAAACTTGGAATGCGGGATCTCGCGAGGGTAGGCACTTGCCCCGGCGACAATCAGTTTCGGCTGATGCTCTTTGGCCAACTCGGCCAGCCGGTCAAAATCAATCCGGTGCGTCTCGGGATGCACCCCATAATGAATGAAGTTGTACAGCTTGCCAGAGATGTTGAGCTTCATCCCGTGCGTCAGATGCCCACCATGGGCGAGATCAAAGCCGAGAATGGTATCTCCCGGTTCCACTGCGGTGAGGTACACGGCCAGGTTGGCTTGACTGCCGGAGTGCGGCTGAACATTGGCGTGGTCCGCCCCAAACAGTTGCTTAGCCCGATCAATCGCCAAGGTTTCTACCTGGTCAACATACTCACAGCCACCGTAGTACCGCCGGCCGGGGTAGCCTTCGGCATACTTGTTGGTCAGCACACTCCCCACCGCTTGCATGACTGCGGGGCTGGTGTAGTTTTCGCTGGCAATCATTTCCAGGCCATCTTCCTGCCGCTCAATTTCGCGGGCAATGGCCTTCCAGACATCCGGGTCTTGCTCTTCGACATAATTGACTGGCGAAACGGTCATGAGAACTCCGCGACTCAAAGCGAACCAGGGGAAATCGGCCACATACACAAGGCCACAAGAAACAATACGGCCCAACGGTGCCAAACGTCCATTGTCCGCCAGTAACCCCGGTTGGTCAATCGGGTGCAGGACAGTACAAGGACAGTACCGAGACAGACGAGACGGTATTTGGGGCAACTCGTCTCGCATCCGATCGATCGAACGGCCTCCTTTCCAGCGATCATGGCATCAGCCATAATCAGGGTTGTTAGATACCTGACTGATTGAAGAGTTTGCACCCGCTCAAGTTGGTACGAGGTTCCGGCCTCGATACGTTTTCTTGGTCCGTGAACAGTTGGGACAACTGTTTTACATTGTCGAGGGC
>CALOEH010000195.1:0-7280 GCA_942492195.1 uncultured Planctomycetia bacterium
TGGTGGATCCCGAACGGCTCCGCAGTCACGGCCTGATCCTGGCTGACGTTCGACGTGCCGCCGGCGATGCCGTGGCGGTTTCCGGAGGTGGATTCGTAGACACGCCAAATCAGCGATTGCCTGTCAGGCACGTCTCGCACGTTCATACGGCCGAGGACTTGTCCCGCGTCGTGGTGGCCCATCGCAGCGGTGCCGCGTTGCTGCTAGGAGATGTGGCCGAAGTTCGCGAAGGTCACCCGCCGCCGATTGGCGATGCAATCATCAACGACGTGCCCGGCATTTTGTTGATCGTGGAGAAGCACCCCGACGGAAACACGCTGGACGTGACGCACAATGTCGAGGCGGCGCTGGAAGCCATGAAGCCTGGCTTGACCGATCTGCATATTGATTCAACAATTTTCCGCCCGGCCACGTTCATTGAGATGTCGTTGGAGAACCTCGGCTCTGCATTGATCATCGGGTGCATATTGGTCGTTGTGGTGCTGGCTTTCTTCCTTTACGACTGGCGTACCGCGCTCATCAGTGCCACGGCCATTCCGCTCTCTCTGGTTGCCGCAGCGCTCGCTTTGCAACTCGCTGGCGTGACCATGAACACTATGGTCCTGGCGGGCCTGATCATCGCGCTTGGCGAAGTGGTGGACGACGCAATCATCGATGTCGAGAACATCGTGCGACGGCTGCGCATGAACCACGAAGTCGGCAACCCACGGTCGATCTTTCGCGTGATCTTCAACGCTTCGCTCGAAGTGCGGAGCGCGGTCGTGTATGGCACGTTCACCGTCGTCCTGGTGATCACGCCGGTGTTTTTTCTCGAAGGACTGGCCGGTTCGTTCTTTCGCCCCTTGGCCTTGGCCTATGTGCTGGCCATCATGGCCTCGCTGATTGTTGCACTCACGGTCACGCCGGCCATGAGCCTCTTGTTGCTACCGGGACGCAGCGATCAGCGTCGCGAGTCTCCGCTTCTGGCCTGGCTCAAGCGTCCGTATCGAGCTGTGCTCCCAGCCTTCGTTTCTCGCCCCTTCTTTTCGCTGCTGCTGCTCCTGCTGTTGTTGGGAGGGAGTCTGGCAACCGTGCCGCTGTTGGGAGAGGAGTTCATGCCGAAGTTCCAGGAGTACGACTTCCTGATGCACTGGGTCGAGAAACCAGGCACTTCCATCGAGGCGATGGACCGCATCACCGTGCGCGCCAGCGAAGAACTCCGCGCCGTGGACGGCGTGCGCAACTTCGGTTCGCACATCGGCCGAGCCGAAGTTGCCGACGAAGTCGTAGGTCCCAACTTCACGGAGCTTTGGATCAGTCTCGACCGCGACGTCGACTACAAAGCGAAGGTCGACGAGATTCAAGAAATCGTCGACGGATATCCAGGCTTGTACCGCGACCTGCTCACGTACCTGCGCGAACGGATCAAGGAAGTACTCAGCGGCACCAGTGCAAGTATTGTGGTGCGGATTTATGGCGACGATATGAGTAAACTCCGCGAACACGCCCGGCGCGTGCAAACCGCAATGTTGGATGTGCCTGGCGTAGCAGACCTCAAGATCGAACCGCAGGTACTTGTCCCGCAGTTGGACGTTCGGCTCAAACCATCTGCTGCCGAGCAGTTTGGACTCACCCCCGGAGATGTTCGCCGGGCAGCTTCCACATTCATTCAAGGAGACATTGTCGGCGAAGTCTACCGCGAGCAGAAGGTCTATCAAGTGGCGGTATGGGGGGTCCCCGAGGTCCGCACCGACCTATCTGCATTGCAGGACTGCCTGATCGAAACACCCGCTGGAGCGCGAATTCCTTTAGGCGATGTGGCCGACGTGACGATTGTGGGCGCCCCGAACACGATCAATCGCGAGAGTGCCTCGCGACGAATCGACGTCACATGTAATGTCCGAGATCGCGACCTGGGAAGTGTTGCCCGAGAGATCGAAAACAACGTACTGCAACTGGACTTTGAGCGTGGTTACCATCCCGAGTTCTTAGGGGAATACGATGCGCAGCGTCAGTCGCAACAGCGATTGGCCATGATGGGCGGACTGGCATTGATCGGCATTGTCGTGCTGCTCTATTCGGAATTTCGGACCTGGCGTCTCGTTCTGTTGATCATGCTCAGCCTGGTCTTCGCTCTGGTCGGTGGATTGGCCGGAGTCTGGTTGGGCGGGGGTGATGTTTCGCTGGGCTCGCTCGTCGGCTTCATCACCGTCGTGGGCATTGCCGTCCGCAACGGCATCATGATGATCAGCCACTTTCGACATTTGGAAGAGAAGGAAGGCATGCCGTTCGGTCCGGAACTCGCCATCCGCGGTGCCGAAGAACGACTGGCACCCATTCTCATGACCGTCCTCACCGCAGCCTTGGCGCTGCTACCCTTGGCGCTCGCAGGCAACAAGCCAGGCCACGAGATCGAATATCCCATGGCCTTGGTTATTCTAGGTGGGCTCGCCTCATCGACCCTGATGAATCTCTTCTTGCTCCCAGCTTTCTATCAAAGCATCGGCAATACCTCGCCCAAGCCACGCGTAGCGGCGTGAAGCCGGCGGGGTGGCACTTGGCAACTTGTTGCCAAGTGATTTCGTTGGTCTTCGTTGGAACGCTGAAGTACCACAAGTTGACGCCTGCCGTGGCCCGACCAATTTCAGCCGGTAGTAGTTTATCTTCCCGATGAATGCCTACCAACCGATGGCGTACATCATGCGCCGGAGGTCTGCCCCTGCAGCCATCGTGCCGGTTTGTCGGTTCATGAGAATGCCCTGCATATTGCCGAGGGAGTAGGCAGGGGTCACCAGCGGGTGGTGCCCTAGCTCTTTGAGCCGTGCAAGAACCTGGTGGGAGAGTCGGCTTTCGGCCTTCATGGTCAGCTTAGCACCGGGACGGTAGAAGTTGGGATCAGCGGTCAAGGCAATCCGCGGTGCCTCGATCGCTTCTTGAATTCCCATGCCGAAGTCGAGAATGTTCAGCAGCACTTGAAACTGGGTTTGGCCAATGGTTTCGCCCCCCGGTGTGCCCAAGGACAAGAAGAACTTTCCATCCCGCATCACAATGATAGGCGAGTTGTTGAGAATGGGGATCTGACCTCCACGTACGTAGTTGACGTTCTCCGGGTAGGGCGATGTCGAGCCGATGCGGGTGCCGTTGTTGAAGAGCAACCCTGTCTCGCCGACCATCACACCCGTCCCCCAGGCACTGCCGAGCGTGGGGGTGCAGACGACCACGTTGCCAGACTGGTCCGCCACCGAAAAGCTCGTCGTACAGCCTTCGTAGGCCTGTTCAGGAAACGGCGGCCGCCTGCGGACCGGGCTGACCTGAGAGACCTTGCGCTGTGTTGGGTTGCCGTGGTTCGGGTAGGCCTTCGCCATGCGAGGATCAACCATTGCCCGACGCGTCTTCGCGTACTGCTTCGAGAGCATTCCTGCGGTTGGAATGTTCGTAAACTTGGGATCAGCGACAAAGTGGTAGATGTCAGACTTGGCCAGCTTGATGCACTCGGCAACCAGGTGCAGCGACTCAGGAGAGTTATGACCAAGCTGTTGGAGATCGTAGCCTTCAATCAGGTTGAGCTGCATCAGGACTTCGAGGCCGCCGCGAGAGGTTGTAGGGCTGGTGTAAACGTCAAAGCCCCGGTAGGTAGTATGAACCGGTTCGGTCCAGAGGGGCTTGTAGCGGGCGAAATCCTCGGCGGTGAACAGCCCGTCGTTCTCGCGGAAGAAGCGAACCGTCTGCTTCGCAATCTCTCCTCGGTAGAAGCAGTCGAATGCCGCCTGTAAGGCTTCGGACCGGGACTTCCCTGCGGCCAGCGCCTGCCGTTCGGCCGCCACGAGTCGCTTGAGCGTGCGCGCGAGCTGTGGGTATTTGAACATTTCTCCGGCTTCTGGTGGCTTGCCGCCAGGGAGGAGCACCGCGGCGGTCGAAGGGAATCGCTCGAACAGCGACCGTTGCTCTTTGATCGAATTCGCAACGTACGGATCCAACGGGTGGCCGTTCTCCGCGTAGTCAATGGCTGGTTCTAAAACCTCAGCCAGTGACTTGGTGCCGAATCGGTCAAGCAGTGCGATCCAACCACCAAACAGACCAGGGACGACGCCTGCTTTCATCCCTCGCGCCAACTCATCGGGCGTCACCTGCTCAGGATCAATCGCCAGCGGTGCAGCGCCGGTTGCGTTCAGAGAATACGTGCGTCCTGACTGCTTGTCGTAAATGGTCATGAACCCATTGCCACCCGCCCCGGACATCATCGGTTCGGTGAGGTTGAGCGTGGCCAGTACCGCCACGGCGGCATCTGCTGCGTTCCCACCTTTCATGAGAATTCGCACTCCGGACATCGATGCCAGCGAATGCCCACTGGTCACCAGTCCATGCACACCGGTGACGGCCGGTCGATGTTGTCGGACGTCGGCAGGATTCTCCCGTTGAGCGGTCACGAGTCCCGGGTGAGCGAGAACGCCAACCACAAACAGGGTGGACAAGATCCGCGAAGTCACGTGGCCAATCACCAGTCATTCTCCTCCTACGAGCGCGAACGGGAATATGGCAAGTAGAATTGAACCCACGGGTGCCGTCAATCTTGCGGGAACCGGCACTGCCGCCGCAAAGCGATCCTGGGACACGTGAACCACGGCATGGGAGACAGCAATCCGTTGCTCGCAGGTTGCTGCAGGGAGCATCGAAATCACGTTGCTGATTGCTCGCAAGGCGAGTGTCCAAGTCGCCGAGATAATTCAATTGCTGCGATCATGTATCCGAACAGCCATTCACCTCGGCACGTCGAACATCGTTCTCCCATGTTCATCGAAGTCCAAGTAAGCCAACTCTCCCAGGCAGATGAACTCTGTTTCCCGAACGGATAGCCGCCAGCTTCGATGATGATGCCCGAAGATCCACAACTTCGGGCGATGTGAATCGAAACATTCCTGAAGAAGTTGATTCGTCCTGCTTGGGTTCAGTTTTAGTTCGGTCGTTGCTACCAGCGGCACTACCTCGGCAGGGCAGTCGTGCGAAATCACAAGCGACGGCTTGGCCTTGCCAAAGCTTGCCAACGCCGTTGCGGACTGGCCATCATCCAGTTCTTCAGAGGGCCACCAATCAACGCCTTCGACCCGCTTGTTCCGATCCACGCTTTTGGCGCTCGGACGAAGAAGAACGAGAATTCTCCGTTTCGAATCGGGAACGAATGCATGCCGAAGTCACCGAGGAAATGTTCAGCCAGTGACGGAAGGAGGTCGTGGTTCCCTGCAACCACTCGATGCTTCGTGGGATCGATCCCGATGAGTGCTGAATAATCGAACCCCAGGTCGCCAACTTGGACGGAATAGGTTGCTGACTGAATGAGGTTTTTGTAGTTCCTATCCCTGTGTCCTCGGGCTGCGTACGGAGAACCTGGGAACAGATTCCGGTAATTTCGCTCTCTCGGCTTGGGGCGTGCCACGATCCGGCCATGCACGTCGCCGATGATTCTGATGTGTGGCATCTCGGAGCCTGGTCGTCATTGTGATCGAATCTGATTCGCCGGACTGTATCTTCCCACCATGATACAATCCATCAGACTTGGTTTGCACCGGCGATAACTCCACCCTTCCCAACCATATGCCGCCGTTTCATGCTCCTCCTCTACGATGCCCAAGATCTACCACTCGCCGACAAGCTCAAGGATCAGCGTTTTCAATGGCTGCATGAATTGGGGGCAACCGAGCTTACCTCGGCTCAGCCAGCAGAACCTGGGTTTCTCTTCGGCTACCAACGTGGCCTGAAAGAGCTAACGAAACAGGTTGGTGACCGGCCCAACGTCCGAGATCGTCCCGACGAGCGTGAAGAACTTGTGCGACTGGATCATGTTCTTCAGAAACTGGAGCGGCACCATGTTGATGTTCCGACTCCCAGGACATGGATTCTCAACATCGACGACAAAACTCCCGAAGACCTCGAATTCCCGCTCTTTGTCAGGACGCCGCTCTCTTCCTGGAAACGAGGTGGTTCCCAAGCGAAGGCAAGAAACCTCAAGGAACTCAACGATGAAATGGAGTTGCTACGCCGGACGTTTGGCTGGATACGCCGATCTTGGCACGGCGATGGCTTGACTTGGCAGTCGCTGGAAAGTGGATGTTCGGCGATGCACCGCAGGAAGTGCGGGTGTGGGTTATTGACGGCGAGCCCGCCGCCTGGTCGTTCCACTATCTGCACGCCGTGCCGAAGCCAGAAGGATTTCCACTCAAGGAAGAGGAACTCTTGTTGATCGCCGGTTTTGCCCGGAAAGTCGCCACACCATTTGCTTCACGATTGATTGCCGCAGACTTTGCCCGAGACCGTTCTGGCCAGTGGCATTTTCTGGAAGCAGGGCCGGGAGCGGTTGCGGGTACTGCTCACGAGCGAGTGTTCAAATTCGTAGCACAGCGACTGCGGGGAGAAGAGGTTGAATTTCCTGGGGATGATGTGGGCGGGAGTCTATGAAATCGTGGTCTCGCTCGGTACTCCATCTCCCTACCGCTGCAAGAGCCACGCCCCCGAAGAACCGGCCAGGTGCCTTGCGGCTCAGAATCCGTTGAATTTGAGTCGAGTGTCGGTACGACACCTGCCCAAAAATGGTTTGAGGACCTGCCGCGTTAGCTTGCGTGGTTATATTCTTGCCATGAATAAATCGCTGGTCGATCTGTGTTCCAGAAGTTATCGTCTGCAATCTGAAACCCCAGGCACTTCAAGTATCCGATGACAATGTCAATCGTCAACCGTTCTCGCTTGAGCTCTCGAGTGTAGTTGCTTGTGTTCTCAAAATCTTGAACCGGTCCTCGCTCCCCGAAGTACCAACCTGCCTCGCACTTGCACGCCTCGACGAACCGTTCGAAACGACGGAAGGCTGCGTAGTAGTGGAAGAAGCAGCCTGGATCGCAATCCTCTGTTTCCCGATACATACGTAGGTTGATCCACGTATAAGGACCACCTGCACAGATTTTTCCTACAGCGCCTCCCATTCCGCTGAAGTTGCCGCACATGATGACGGTAGCATTCGGACGATTGCGAGGTTCCCAGAACAGTGTGCGGTATCGGATACTTTCAACGCGGGCTGGAACATCAATGTAGGCCAACGAGAAGTCGAGCGGTGTCTCTCGGCTAGGATACTCGATGGTCGCGCCCGGCACGTTGGAATTGGACATATACGTCCTGCGGAAATCGAGAACCGATTTCGCCACGATCTCCAACGGACCATCGACGCACGTAAATATCAGCTCAGAGTATGTGGTGAATGGCGACATCAATGAACCGGTTCATTCAAGAGAACTGGCAGTACGTTTGTATTGGTTCAA
>CALOEH010000196.1:0-13894 GCA_942492195.1 uncultured Planctomycetia bacterium
CCCGAGGGGCATAAGGCCACCGAACCTTGGTACGAACCGAGAAACGATTTCGTCAGCTTCTTGTGGGGCAGTTTGGCCGCCCGCCTCGCAATTCCGCCGTTCAGTGCGATTGCGAACGAGACGGAAGCGCCTCGCTGATGCAGGTGCTGACCTTGATGAATCACCCCAGGGTGCTGGAAAAGGTAGAAGCCAAGGAGGGACTGGTGGCCAGCGTGATCGAGAAAATCAAGGAGCCTGCCGCGCGGATTGACGAACTCTTCCTGGCCTCGGTGGGGCGTTTTCCCGATGATCAAGAACGTGCGGCCTGCCAGAAGTTTGTCGATGAGTCAGAGTCACCTCAGTCAGGCCTCAGCGGTGTGCTGCTGGGATTGCTCAATACTCGAGAATTTTTGTTACAACATTAGATGCCTTTGAAAGTGAACTCGTTGCGTTTGAGTCACAACCCGGAGCGTCAGCGAGGAAAACGCGAGTGGCGGCATCCTCTAGCATGTCTCCTCGCTCACGCTTTGGGTTAGGATTGAAAGACCAGAAGCTCAAACTTAAGACAAGGCTCAGCGTCGCTTCGAAGCGATGCGAGATGTTGCCGATTACCTGAATGGGGTGTGCCTGTGAAGCTGCAGACATGTAAGACGTTCCAACGTTTTGGTCGCCGCGATTTCCTGCGAATCGGCGGAGCCTCGCTGTGTGGCGTTTCGCTCACGGACGTACTCCGCGCTGCCGGTGGTTCGCATCCGACTGGGCAAGCCCCTAAAGCCAAGCATCTGATTGTGTGCTGGATGGCTGGCGGCCCACCGCATACGGACATGTTCGACATGAAGCCGGACTCGCCGAGCGACTACCGTGGCGAGTTCAAACCGATTGCGAGCAACTTGCCTGGCCTGGACGTGTGCGAGCTGATGCCGCAGTTGGCACGTCACGCCGACAAGTACACCATCTTGCGTTCGGTCACCACCATGAACAAGCCTGGCGATCATGGGCGAGCACCGTACTACTGGCTCACCGGCAATCCCCGCCTTCCGACCGGCACGGCTGAGTACCCGATGTATGGCAGCGTGGTTTCGAAATTCAAGCCAGGCCCTGCTGATCTGCCGACTTTTTCCACCTTGGGCAAGATTGATCACCACGTCAACAACGGTCCTGCCTCGAGCTTCTTGGGTCCTGCGCACAGTCCTTTCATTTTCGATCCGGCCGAGCAGAAGGACGCCATCGCTCAGATGCTGACGCCGCAGATCGAACTTCCCAAGATGCAGCGAAACGCCGATCTGTTGAAAGCCATCGATGGTCATCTGCGCCGCCAGGACGCGTTGGACCCGTTGATCGAAGGGCTCGATCAGTACCAACAGACCGCCTACAACTTGCTGCGATCGCCGCGCCTCCGCGAAGCGGTGGATCTCTCCAAGGAAGATCCCAAGACCATCGAACGCTACACGGCCAAGCATCTAGGCGAACGAAAGAACTACCAATACCCCTCTGGCAACCCGCTGCATTTCCTCCTGGCTCGCCGGTTGGTGGAAGCGGGCGCGCCAGTGGTGCATTTCAGCCTTGGTTATTGGGATTGGCATGGGAAGAACTTTGTGGCCGGGCGGCAGCAAATCCCCATGTTCGATACCGCCATGGCCGCTCTGCTCGAAGATCTGGAAGACCGCGGATTGCTGGACTCGACCATCGTCCTGGCGTTGGGCGAGATGGGGCGAAAGCCCAAGTGTGGCACCAAGGAAGGTGCGGGACGAGACCACTGGGACTATGCCCAATTCGTGATGGCCGCAGGCGGAGGATTCACCCGCGGCAATATCGTTGGCGCTACCGACCCGCTCGGCGAACAGGTGGTTGATAAGTTCTACAAGGTCGAAAGCTTTGGCCGGACCCTGTACCACTTGCTCGGCATCAATCCGGACACACGCGTCAATACACTCGGCAATCGCCCCGTCAGCTTGATCGCCGAAGAGGCGCCGCTGATTCGCGAGGCGATTGCGTAGCAGGTCTCCAAGAAACGGGGTGGAGATGGTGAACTTCGTGAATCGTCGAGAGCGGTAAGAATCGCCGGGCGTTGCCTCGCAGGATGGATGAGACAAACCACGGATGAGAACACCCACTCACGATGAGCGCGGCGCGGTCGGTTTCAACATGACGCCGATGATCGATATCGTATTCCTGCTCATCATTTTCTTTCTGGTTTCCAGCCATCTGGCCAAGCAAGAAGTGCAGCTTGATCTGGATCTCCCCCCTGCCACCACAGGCGTAACCCCCAACGCACACGACTCCAAGTGGCTGGTGATCAATGTCCTGCCTGAGGGGCACGTCCTGCTCGGAGGGCAACGGGTGACGCATGACGAACTTCGCGAGCGACTCTCGTTTCAGCGTCAAGAAGAGGGGGGAGACGTCGAAGTGCGGATCCGTACTGACCGGCTCGTTCCCTATCGTTTCGTCGAGCCGGTCATGGTCGCTTGCGCTCGCAGCGGACTTTGGAATGTGACCTTTGCCGTGTTAGACAAACAGAGTTCGCGGTCGCCGTAAGACAAGGAGGCAGAACCTCAAGCGTATTTGAACGGGTGTCCTTCGGATGCAAGTGGCGATTCTGACTCCACTTCAGCATGGCCACGCCAGCCATGGCACCCAGGTTAAAAATCGAAAGATTCTCCTAGAGAAGACCTCTAATAACTCGCGAACTCGTTCTGAACCAAGACTTGTAGCCATGCGACGCCCCCCTTACCATCGCCCTGACCGCCTGGACGTGAAGATGACGCCGATGATCGACGTCGTATTCTTGCTGCTGGTGTTTTTTGTGTGCACGGCCAGTTTTCGCCCGCTTGAGCAACTCCTGCCGACCAACCTGACCCTGCCCGGCGGCGTGGCCTCCGAGGTGACGGTGGATCCGTGGGAGCAGGAACTCGAAGAGGTGGTAATCCGGCTGACGCGGTCCGGAGATCAGCTGCGTTGGACAGTCAACCAGGACCATCAGTGCACTGAGATTCAACAGGTGGCCGCCTTGCTCAAAGCGCTCTCGGCGGCAACCGCAGGCCCCGGCGAACAGATCCCTGTGATCTTGGATGTCTCCGGCGAAATACCGATGGAGTCCGTGATTGACCTCTACGATCTTTCTCGAGCGCTCGGCTACGATCGGATCCAGTTCGCCGCGAGTGCGGCCGCGCTGGGAAGTTAGCAACTGGCGCAGAATAACTTCCGCATTGCGAATCGGAGACGTTTGAGCGGCGCTGCTGCGCCCCACCGGTTCGGAGTTTATCTCGCCACCGCAGTGATCGCGGAGAGCGCAGAGGCAAGCCATCCATGGGATTGGTGGGTTGCCGTCAAATGCAGGGTGGTGGGTAGAAGTCACATTTCAGGATGTCTCCTGTAAACCCAGGTTGCAAGCAACCTCGGCTACCCTGATGTGATTCGGCCTTCCGTGTGGAGTGGGTTTTGTACATCGACAAGACAGAATCTAGATCCTACTCCCTCCGCACTCTTCGCGGTGAACTTTGTTTTTCTGGTTCAAACCCGAAGTAGTTTTTGATGCGTTACTTACGTCAATCTCAACCCGGGTTTCAAGCGTTGGTGCGGCACTAGGCTCAACGGGGGACCTCGGGCTTGGCAACTTCAGGGCGAAAATCCCAGGCCAGGGCATCGCGCAGTGGCAGGGGGGGTGATATAGTGGATGTTCCCACAAACGCCCCCCTCAATTCGCCCACGTTTTTGCAAACCGTGCGGTGCTTCGTCAGGACTTGACTTCCCATGATGGCCGACCTGCTGCGTCAAGAGATTGCGACGAGCATGCACACCGTTGTTGTTAAAGTTGGCAGTCGGGTACTCACCCGCGCCGATGGAACTCTCAACGAAGAGCGCGTCGGGCAACTGGCCGAAGAGATTCACGAGTTGCTCTCGGCCCAGTGCCGTGTGGTGCTGGTGAGTTCAGGTGCCGTCGCCGCAGGCATGGGGCGGTTGGGGCTGACGAACCGCCCTGCCAGTCTACCGCACTTGCAAGCAGTGGCCGCCGTCGGACAAAGCCACCTGGTCGAAGCGTACGAGCGCCGGCTGCGTGCCCATGGCCACCATGCGGCCCAAGTGTTGCTGACGGCCGAAGATTTTGACGATCGCACGCGTTATCTCAACGTACGCAACACGCTCCAGGCGTTGTTGGATTTTGGAGCGGTGCCGATCATCAACGAGAATGACACGGTAAGTGTCGAGGAATTGCAGACCACTTTTGGTGACAACGACCGCCTGGCCGCTTTGGTGACCAACCTGATTCGCGCGCCGCTGCTGGTGCTGCTCAGCGATGTCGACGGCCTGTATGACGGTTCACCAGACAGTGAGACGTCGCAACTCATCTCGACCGTTCATCAAGTGGACGAAAGCGTGATGGCACTTGTCCGAGATCGCTTGACCGGAATGAGCAAAGGGGGCATGGCCAGCAAACTTCGCGCTGCCCGAATCGCCACGGCCGCCGGCGAGAACGTGATCATCGGCAACGGCCGGCGACCAGGAGTGCTAGCCAACATTCTGGCCGGGGTGCCGGTCGGGACGCTGTTCTTGGCCGAGGGACAAATTGTGACCAGCTGGAAACGGTGGATCGGTTACACCGTTCAGCCCCGTGGTTTCCTCGTACTGGACGATGGCGCACGGCGAGCGATCCAGCAGCAAGGACGGAGCCTGCTGGCCGTGGGCATTGCCGATCTCGACGGGCAGTTCAGCAAGGGGGATGTCGTGGCGCTGCGTGACGCGCACGGATTCGAGTTTGCCCGAGGGCTGATCAACTACGACGCTGGCGAGATCCTCCGCATCAAAGGTTTGCGTACGGAAGAGATCGCCAACGTCCTGGGGCATTGTTACGACGAAGTGATCCACCGAGACAACATCGTGGTGACGGCCTAGCGATGGTTCATCGGTCCGTACCGTGATTTGTCCCGGTGGCATTCAACCTCCTCAAACTAAGCAGGGATCATGCTCTCGCTTGCGCATGCCGAACTACCAGTTGATGGTCCACGTGCACTCCAGCGAGACCCAAAAACGAGGTTAGACCAAGGTTTTGAGCGTCGAGGCCAAATCTTTCTTGAGACGCTCGGCGTCGGACTTGAACCCATTCAATTCCACCATGATGGGATTGATGGTTTCTAGCGTCTTGGTGCCGCCTGCGTTATCACGATCGACAACATCCAGGTTGGGTTGGGAGTAGGGTGCCTCACCGGTACGCCAGGGGGCGCAGGTTTTGATGGCCGTTTCGACTGTCTTGAGGACGCCATCTGCCGCGTTGTTGATCGCCGAACCGAGCTTGGCGGCCATGGCCGTGTTGCCCTTGTCAACCGCCTGGTTGACTTTGACCAAACCGGACTTCCCCAGCTTGATGTTCTCTTCAGCCTTCTTGTGGAGGACTTTGAGTTCTTTGACCAGCTTCTCGCGCGATTTCTTGAAGATGGTGAGCCGCTTGGTGTAGTCCGTTTCTTCCTTGTTGATGGCGGTCATCTCAGCCTTGGCCAGCGGCTGGTAGCCCTTGAGGGCGATAATCGTATCTTCGTGCAGCTTGGCATTGCAGGCCTTCTCGGCCTTTTCCACATTCTTCAGAACCGTGTTGAGTTCTTTCAGGCAGTCTTTGTAGTACTGCAAGCTGGGCTTTCCGGCGCGGACCTTGGCATAAGCGGCCAGTGCCTTGCCGAGTC
This sequence comes from uncultured Planctomycetia bacterium, assembly GCA_942492195.1. GTDB lineage: Bacteria > Planctomycetota > Planctomycetia > Pirellulales > S012-138 > CALOEH01. Next base: position 5,652 of record CALOEH010000196.1, read on the forward strand.
CTGTGGATTTGAGTGTCTTGGCCTTGTTCTTGCTCCACCAGCTTTGCGACAGGTCTTTGGGTTTGTCACCTTTTTTCATGACGAGTCCGTCCTTTTGAGTAGAACCTAAGCTGCCGAGTGGCGGCTGATTCCGAAATTCTATCAATGCCGAACACGGCCGAACAGCCAATGACTGCAACATTGTTTTTGCCGGGTGAACTGCGAGCCGCAATTGGCCTGAAGGTGCGAAAGCGTTAGAACGGGCAAAGTAATTCCCTCACGCACTCTTCACGAAACCGCAGGTCAAACTCCCCGTGGCTTGGTACTCGCTGCTCTACCTGCTGAGCGAATGGATCATCCGCATCGTGATGGTGCCGGTGGTGCTCCGGCGTCGCAGTCCCAACGCGGCGATGAGTTGGCTGCTGATGATCTTCTTTCTCCCTTGGGCTGGGCTGTTCGTGTACCTGCTGATTGGTGAGAACCGATTGCCGGTCCGGCGAATCCGGCACCATCGGCGGATTCTCAAGGAATTGCAGGCCGTCACGCATTTGGTCGCCGAGCATCCGCGGGTCTTCCGCCCCACGTTGGCAGCAGGGTTTGAGAAAGTAGTGGCCCTGGCCGAACGACTGGGGAACCTCCCAATCTTAGGAGGCAACCAGGTTGAAATGATGACCGATACGGTCGCGTCCATCGACCGGCTGGTGGAAGATATCCATCAGGCCCAACATCATGTGCACCTGCTGTTCTACATTTTCAGCGACGATGCCACTGGGCAGCGCGTGGCCGAGGCCTTGATGCAGGCGGCCGCCCGAGGTGTTGCTTGTCGGGTGCTGGTAGACACGGTGGGCTCTTGGACCATGCTCGGGGTCCTGGCTCCGCGAATGCGTGAGGCAGGGGTCGATGTGCGCGGAGCGCTGCCCGTGCGGTTCTTCCGTCGCAAGGCAGCCCGGCTCGATCTCCGCAATCACCGCAAACTGGCCGTCATTGACGGATCGCTGGTCTACTCGGGTTCGCAGAATATTGTGGATGCCAGCTACGGGCGTAAAGACCTGGCCTGGCATGACCTGATGCTGCGGATGACAGGGCCGATTGCCATCGAGCTGCAGTTGGTCTTTCTCGAAGATTGGTACGCCGAAACTCAAGACAAACTGGAGGGTGCCCATATCTTTCCAGAAGTGCACGTGACCGGCAATGTTCCTGTGCAAACGCTCCCCAGCGGCCAACTTACCTGACCGAAAATTACCAGCGATTGATTGTGGCGGCCCTGCATGCAGCCGAAAAGCGAGTGGTGATTACGACGCCGTACTTCGTGCCAGACGAGGCGTTGATGCAAGCGATCCAGGTCGCCGTACTCCGCGGCGTGCTGGTCGAAGTGGTGGTGCCAGAATTCAGCGACCAGATCATTGTTGGTGCCGCGGGACGCGCGTACTACGGAGATCTGCTGCACGCCGGAGCGCACGTCTACCTCTATCAGCCAGGGCTGCTGCATTCTAAGACGGTCACCTTCGACGATGGGCTGGCGCTGGTCGGCTCGAGCAATTTCGACATCCGATCATTCGCCCTCAACTTTGAACTCAACCTGCTCTTTTATGGGAATGAAATCACGACGAATCTCCGCGAGATCCAATCTCAGTACCTGAGCGATTCGAAACAGTTGACGTTCGAGCAATGGGGGCGTCGATCGCAACTGCGGCGAATTGCCGAAAACACCGCCCGGCTATTCAGCCCTCTGTTGTAGCGAGTCTTCCCCCGAGCTGCCTGCGTTCGAACTGTTTACCAAACTGACACTCGACGAGTGCTTGGACTTGGTCCGCGACGACACTCATTTCATCGCATGAAGAATCGGCGAGGAGGGATTGGCGATTGGTCACGAAAGCCTCACGCAAAGGCGCTAGGGAAGTTGGTTGACTGCGCAGTCTCCTTTGCGCCTTTGCGTGAGATTTCTTTCTGGTCTGCGCGCGCAGCGAGAACCCAACCCTGTCAGTGACCGTGGCTCCGGCCGAGTTGTCTCGCTCGTTCTTCGTCCCGCTTTACTTTGACGGCAGGGGGTTCGTCGTAGCGGTTCGAGGGGCGGCAGATGGCGCTCATGGACAGGACGACGAAGATACTCATGATGATGTACCCCAGCGCGTAACTTTTCTCCACTCCCTCATCGTCCCCGTTATCGACGCGGCCAACCAGGAGCTTGTCGTTGGGGGTCCAGGCGAAGGAGCCTTGATCCTTCGTCATGAACACGCAGCGCAGCTCGTCGTCGTACCCGATGCCTTCGGTCTTGACGTTCACGGTCATTCCGGACTCGCGGACCACGCTCCAGGTGCCTGTTCGTTCACCCCAGTTCACGGTGCCGTTCTTGTTGAACGTGATGAGGAGTTCGTTCCCCTCTGCGTCCGTTGTTTGCCACTCACCGGTCACGCGCGAGTCAATGCCGCAACCTGTCCCACCCAACAGCAGGAGGGCAAGCCAGACCAAACCCAATTGGTTTCGCGAAAGGCGCGTCAACATCGAACGAAATCCTATGAACACCAGTGACAATGTTGGGGTGGAACACCCGCGACCGAACACACAACCTTGAGCCTATCCGTAAAACTTCTGCCGGACAAGCAACTCTGGGCCTCGATTCACGAGCGGGGTAGTGAAAGACTTGCTGGCAGCCCTCCCACTGGGCATTCGCTCCAAGGCTCCGAACTTCTTGCGCCCTAAGTTGTCTTAAGAACAGGCAGGTCTCAAAGGCCCCCCCCAATTTGAATGACGCTGGAGCCAGACGGTTCGGCAGCCGGCTGCAACCCGGTCCAAGTGGGTTCGACTCCCACCGGCGTCTCTTGCAGTAGTCAGCACGCTCCGCCGTGATGGCATCTCGCACAATGTGGGGTCTGTGAGCGGTCGCTCATTTCCCACTCGGCCAGGGAGACGTCTTCGGAATGTTGTCGAGCCAGGTCGTTGACCTTTCGCTAGCGACTCCCGTTTCGTACGCCTAGGAAACGGCCATCGGCGAGATCCGGCAGGTTGATGACCGGTTATGGGGAATGTTCGCGCAGCAACCCCCTGGTTACCCAGCTGGGGGGCATCTTGCCGGCAGATTCGGTATTTGCTTGTGGGAGCTTAGCGAATCGTCCGATTCTTTGTTTCAGTCACAGCTTCAAATAGTGTACACTAGCTGAGATAGAGAAGAGAGCATTGTCGGTTGAAAGCTAAGGACTTTCTCCGTCGATGCCGCGAACGGGATCCCGACATGTCTCAAACGCCAAGGGTGCAACCGCACTCGCGCCGTGTCAGGAGCGTGGCCTTGGTAGTCGGATCGGGCTAAAGATCATCGCAAGATGATCAGCCAATTCTCATCCTCCGATTCGCGAATTTCTGCTGCACGTTTCTCATTTCAAGTTGTCGGCGGTATCTGACTGCGCTGCTACTCGTCCGGAACAGACGAGGCAAGCGTAATGGAGTTTCGCCAACCGGGAGTTCTCCGATGCTCAATTTTCGTATTCATCAGATGGCCCTGCTATCGGCCGTGTTCGCTGCGTTGGGGGCAACCCCAAGCGATGCCGCTGAACCCACCCCGGACGCCGCTCGGCTCGAGACGTTCGACAATTATTTCGCCTTGAGTCTCAAGTGCACTCCCAACCAGCCCAGGGCGGCGGCCCACGATATCGTGGTCGTGTTTGATACATCCGCCAGTCAGGCAGGAGAGTTCCGTACCCGAGCCGTCGCGGTCTTGGAGGCCTTTCTGGAGGCTCTGGATCCGGCAGATCGCGTTCAATTGATGGCGGCCGATGTCGAAACGGTAGCGTTGACCGACGGCTTCGTCAGTAGCCAAGGCGCGGCCATGCAGCAAGCACTCACCGGGCTGCAACAACGAGTGCCGCTGGGGGCCACGGACATGATCAATGCGTTGGAGAATGCAGCTGGCAGTTTTCAGGGACCAGTCCAACGTCCTCGGTCGGTGATCTACATCGGGGACGGAATGAGTATCGGCGGCCTGGTTAGTGGAGATGACATGCGTCAGTTGGTAAGCCAACTGGTTGCGAAACGGACGCCAGTCACCAGTTTTGCCATTGGCCCCCGTTTGGATGTCCCGCTGTTGGCGGCCGTTGCCAATCAGTCGGGCGGAGCGCTGGCGATTGATGGGGAACAAGTCACCGTTGGCAACTTGGGGCACCAGTTGGCCAACGCCGCAACCGAAGTGGTCGTGTGGTCCAGGAACTTGCAACTGCCTGACGAACTGACCGAAGTCTATCCCCAGCAGATTCCTCCATTGCGAGGAGATCGCGACACGATTTTGATTGGTGTGGGCCAAGCTCCTGAAGCCTTCGATGCCAAACTCATCGGACAAGTTTCTGGTCAAGACACAAGCGTCACCTGGCATGTCGAACCGAGCCAGCACAACGAGGATCTCTCGTTCCTGCAGAATCTGGTGGAGAGTGCGCGGCGGGACCGGGGTGCCACACTCCCGACCATCGGCACCGCCGGTTTGAAGGAAGTGGGCCGCATGGCGCAAGCGCAAGCCGAACACTTGAATCAACTGGGACGTCAGGCCTTGGCGTTCAACAATCCGCAGCAAGCCCGCGTGCTGGCCCAGGGGGCTCAGGCATTGGACCGTGGAAACCCGGCCGCCAACGCGATTCTTCGCGTGGCTCAAGCCCCCGCTGGCCCCGAAGTGAGCAATGAGAACGACCTAATCCTGCGTGGAAATCCAGCAGCTGCCAATCGCCCGGCCAATGGTGCGTTGCTCGAAGAGTTCGATCGCGAGCGGCAGGTCCTGGCCGGCAAGCTTCAGGCTGAAGTGCTTTACACCGTCAACGAAGCTCGCCGGATCATGGGCGAAGATCCGCAAGGGGCCACGGATTCTCTCAAACTCATTCTTCAGAACGTCCTCCGCTCACCGGAACTGGACGCCAATCTTAGGGCGGAACTGAGAGATCAGATTACCACTGCCTTGCGTGAGGCAGACCGCCAATTGGTGATTCGAGAAAAGATTGACATCCAACTGCAAGAGCAAGAAGCCGTTCGTCGCGAACAGGAACGCGTGCTGGAAGATATCGAGAGTAAAGAACGCCGCCTCACGCAACTGATGGCCCGATTCTCTTCGCTGATGGAAGAGGAAATGTACCGCGAAGCCGAAGAGGTCTCAGACCTGGCTCGCGAGTTGGATCCCACGAATGCAGGGATTGCAGCCGCTGGCTACAATGCCACCATGATTGACCAGATCACGCTCCTGCAACAGTTGCGTCTGGCTCGAACCCGTGGTGTACTCGCCACACTGGCGAGCGTTGAAAAGGCCCACATTCCCACGCCTGACGAACCGCCGATTCTCTATCCTCCGGCCGAAGTCTGGCAGGCACTCACCGAGCGGCGCAAAGAGTACGCCGCGGTCTCGCTCGAACGCCGCAACCCGGCTGAGAAGAAGATTCTGGCCGCTCTCGAAGAGAACACCGTGTTGGAGTTCATCGAAACGCCGTTGGCGGATGTGGTTGCCTACCTCAAAGATCTGCATCAGATTCCGATTGTGATTGACCGTCGGGCGTTGGACGATGCCGGCATTGGCTCGGATACCCCCATCACCCAAGAAAGCCTGCGTGGCATCAGCCTCAAGTCGGCACTGCGGATCATGCTGCGAGACTTCGACCTGACCTACATCATTGATGACGAAGTCCTGCAGATCACTACCAAAGAAGAAGCCGAAAGCCGGTTGGTGACCAAGGTCTACCCGGTCGCTGACCTGGTGCTTCCCATTGAGAACATCCAAGGCATGGGAGGCGGAGGCCTCGGAATGATGGGTGGTGGTATGGGAGGCGGCATGGGTGGTGGCATGGGTGGCGGTGGCATGGGAATGGGCGGTGGCATGGGTGGCATGGGAGGCGGCGGCGGTGGCTTCTTCTCTATCCCCGGCCGTGTCAACTTCTCCGAGTAATGTTCTATTTTCTCCGAATCATGTTCCATGGTGCCGTGACACAACTGCCACGACCGAGGTCTTCCGCTGCCGCCTGAACGAATTGGCAGTACGCTTTCGCCTGTTGGGTTGAAAAGGCTGTTGCTGATGGAAGACGACTTTTTCCCGCTTGCGGCCGTGAATTTCCGCATGGCGCTCGGCATCGCTGCGATTGTTTTCGTGGCGTTGCTGGCGTTCGGGCTGCTGGCAGCTGTGATCAAGTTCGGTGCGTTGTGGTTTCAGGCGTATATGTCTGATACACGCGTGAGCATGCTGAGTTTGATCGGGATGAGTTTTCGCCAGGTCGACCCAGCCATGATTGTTACGGCAATGGTCATGGGGCGTCAGGCCGGCTTATCCTTCGAAAGGGATGGGACCGCGCAGTTAGAAGCGCACTCGCTGGCTGGCGGCAACGTCATGAACGTGCTCCGCGCTATCATTGCCGCACATCGGGCTGATATCGACTTGGACTTTGATCGGGCGGCATTGATCGACCTTGCCGGACGAGACGTGCTGGATGCCGTACGCACCAGCGTGTCACCTAAGGTGATCGATTGCCCGGACCCGGAGCGTAGCGGCAAGAGGACCTTGAGTGCCATTGCACTGAACGGGGTCGAACTCCTGGTCCGCGCTCGGGTGACCGTTCGCATGAATCTGGATCAATTGATCGGCGGAGCGACCGAAGAAACAATCATTGCCCGCGTAGGGCAAGGGATTGTGAGTGTGATCGGGTCTGCGGCGACGCACATGGAAATGCTAGAGACACCTAACCGAATTTCCCAAGGCGTGCTGCGCGAAGGGCTCGATTCCAACACCGCCTTTGAGATTGTTTCGATCGACATAGCAGATATCGACGTGGGGCAGAACGTGGGAGCCCGCCTGCAAACCGATCAAGCAGATGCCGACATGCGTGTGGCTCAGGCACTTGCCGAAGTGCGCCCGTGCCGACGCCATGGCGTACCAACAGGAGATGCAGGCCTGTGGCGGAACAGGCCATGCTCGTGCCCCAGCTGAAGCAGAGATCTCGATTGCCATGGCGGCCGCTTTAAGAGAAGGCCATATCCACCGAACACGCAAATCGGGAGGGGTCGCGTGCGTCGAAGCGGACTAGCCAGTATGCGCACTTCCCCGCATTGATGCCTGGCAGTCAGCTGGGGGGCTTTGGGGAAGGACTTAGGACACGCTCGCCAAGCTTAGCCTGGCAACGCCCTCTGTTCGCTGGAGCGGTCTTGCAAAGGAGCAGAAGTTTAAAACGGTTCGAGGCCCTGCCTCGTCAGGATGGAAGCAATCACTCAACCAAGGAGAAAGTTTTGAGCGAGAAAAAACCAGTTCCGGCCACACCCCAACAAGCAGGCAAGGTTTGCCCCGTCTGTGGAAAGCGTTCCTATTCACGTGGCGGCGTGCACCCACAATGCTCGGTGGTTCAGGCAGACGCTCCCAGGAATCTGCGTCTGGCCGCGGAGAAGAAAGCCAAAGCCGAACAAGTCACCTGATCACTTTTCCGGATGGTGCGGAAGTTGCGCAGATACCCCTCCTGAATTGATTGCGAGCAGCAGGCAGTTGCCAAGTCTGGTCCCCTGGCTCACGGTCGGGTAGACTAACTTCCCATAGCGACAACGATTGCCAGAGACTGCAATTTCAGGAGGGAAGGGATGCTGGGTGCCACGCTCAAGATTGACGAATACGTGCGGCGTTTCCAGTCCGAATTAGAACGAGTGGACCGCGCCGAAGTCCAGAAACTTGCGGATCTGATCTACGAGTCGTGGCAGAACGACAAGTTCGTCTTCATCTTCGGCAACGGGGGTTCGGGGGCCAACGCCACCCACATGAGTGAAGACCTCGGCAAGAGTACGCTCCGCGAAGAAGATCTCGCCGACGAGTCAAAACGCCGCCTGAAGGTAATGAGCCTGACCGATAACCTCGGCTGGATCATGGCGATTGGCAATGACCTTGGCTACGACCAGATCTTCGTGCAGCAGCTGATGAACTATGGCACGACCCGATGACCTAGTGATCGCCATCAGCGGATCCGGCAACAGCGCCAACGTGCTCGGACGCGGTTGATTGGGCCAATCGACACGGACTGCTAACCTTCGGCCTCACTGGGTATTGCCGGTGGCAAGCTCAAAGGAGACTCCAGCACCTTCGACCTGCATGTCGCTCTCGGACGACATGGGCATGGTCGAAAGCATTCACCTGTGCCCTCTTCCATTGGGTGTTGAACGATGTCCACGCCAGAATCAATCGCGAAGGGCGCTACGAGACCGATTCGCCCAGTAGCAAAGACCCTCGCACTACCGAAACCGTGATCTGGGAATAGATCCGGGGATTCGGCGTGCCG
>CALOEH010000197.1:0-10278 GCA_942492195.1 uncultured Planctomycetia bacterium
CCGCTGATGATGATCAGCGGCAAGCTTTGCTCGGTGGCTCGTTCGATGGTTCGCGTCAGTTTTTCGCCGACGACGGTGCCCATGCTTCCCATGATGAAGGCCGAATCGGTGACGCCGAACGCCACCCGCCGTGCGCGGATCATGCCGCTCCCAACAATCGCGGCATCGCGCAGACCGGTGCGTGCCTGCTCAGCCACGAGTCGTTCGCGGTAGGGCTTCTTGTCGTTGAACCCGAGCGGGTCGCCTGGTTCGAGATCGGCATCCCATTCCTCAAAGGTCCCTTCGTCCATCAACTGCTGGATCCGATCGGGTGCCGAGACATACCAGTGGTAGTCGCATTCTGGGCAGACCCCCAGGCGTTTCTCGGCCTCTTTCCGGAAGATGGTCGCCTGGCAACCAGGGCAGCGTTTCCACAACCCTTCTGGCACACCTCGCTTCTGGTGTTTCATGATATTCAACCAGCTTCGCGCTGTGTTAGTGTTGGATGGTCTCGTAGGAGTGGATGGAATGGTCGACATGTTTGGTACTTCCACGGCCGAAGACCCGGCGGACGAGTTGCAACCTTATTGATTGTATCGACCAAGGCAGGCGTATCGCCGAATCCAATTTGTAAGGGAACGAAATCAATTGGTAGCGCCTGCACCTGGCAACGTCGGGGAGAAATTGCTGGCAACGCTGGCATGATCGTGGTGGAAACGTCGTTCACGGTGCGTCAATCGGTTCGAAGGGCTACCTAAGTTTTAGTTGGCACCCGATACATCCCTTCTTGGTTCGTGAACAGTTGGGACAACTGTTCTACACTGGATTCCTTTTTCTAGTGCGCAGGGGCCGGCAAATTGGGGCCAACGTCAATGACTTCCCACTGTCCGTGGCCTTCGGCGGCTGTCCACAAATCGCCAGGTGCAGCGTTGCTGAGGTGACAGCGAACCAGCGTTGCTAGCGGTTCCGGTACGACCAGGCCGATGGTTCCTTGTTTATGCTTCTTCAAAATTCGCTTGATTCCGGACTTGATCCGCGTGCGAGCCTCGTCCAGGGTTTCGCCTTCGGGAGGGCAAATGCTTTGCGGCTGCGCTTGCCACTGGCGATACACCTTGGGCTGTTTACGACGGACATCGTCAATCAAAGACCCCTGCCAAAGGCCGTGGTCTAAGTTGTGCATATTATCCATCTTTTTCAATTTCACGCAAATGGCTCCAGCCAGCGTTTCTGCAGTTTGCAGAGCCGGCTGCGAGTCGGAGCAGTAGAGCTGCTCGATTCCGTAGTTCTTCAACTGGTCGATCAGTTTCTCGACTTCGTGTCCCCCTTCGGGACTAAGGGGGATCTCGAGAGTCCCTTGAATCCTTCCTTGCCGGTCGAATTCGGTCGACCCAGGCCTGATTAAGACCACACGCAACATTGCTATCGATTCCTCGAAGTTTTTCCCGATGACGTCCCACGACACTATTTGGTTGTGCGAGCAGACGCAACCAGTTGGTTCAATTGAGCCACGCTTTGCCCATAGTCATCGGTACAGAAGATAGCCGAGCCAACCACAAACAGGTTGGCTCCGGAAGCGGCGCAATCGCTGATTGTCGAGAGGTTTACGCCACCATCGACTTCCAGCAGCAGGCCGTCCGTCAGGCTCCGTAGTTTTTGTAGTTTCTCAAGTGCCACGGGTTCGAAGGACTGCCCTCCAAACCCGGGCTGCACGCTCATCACGAGTACCAGATCGCACCAATCAAGGTACGGCTCAACGTCATCCATCGAAGTCTCTGGATTGAGCGCCAGGCCAGCACCACACCCTTTGTCCCGAATCTGCTGGAGTACTTCGGCAGAGTCCCCCTCGGCCTCGACATGGATCGTGAGCAAGTCAGCCCCGGCATCCGCGAACCGATCCACCCACTTCCCCGGCTGACTGACCATAAGATGTACTTCGATAGGGAGTTGTGTCAAACTTCGAAACGCCTCGACCAGGGGCAACCCATAGGTAAAATTGGGGACGAAATGGCCATCCATCACGTCCAGATGCAGGGCTTGCACACCTGCCGCTTCGAGCCTGGCGACTTCGTCCGATAGATGGGCAAAGTCACATAAGAGCAGCGAAGGCAACACGGTCGGAGCATTTTGCTTGAGAGCGGTGAGGCGGGATTGTGTCATGCGACATCCAAACTGGTGACAATCGAGAGGTGCGTCATGCCGCAAAGCTATCGAGAGTGATGCATCGAACGTGTGCGGATTGAAGTTACTCTTGAAATAGGTCTGGCGGACCGCTGCCACAACCGAACATTGTACCACCGCAGAAGTTGACCGTCTGCGTGATTCTCGGATGGATAGCAGGGCACGTCAAGATGGCTGCAACCAACACAAACCCCTCTGTGGGACCGGCCCTCCTGGTTATTGTTGATCCAATTCGTGGCTGCGCGGCAGGTCTTTCAGGCTCTCGAGATTGAACAGTTTCAAAAAACGGGGCGTGGTCCAGTATCGAGTCACCACAGGCTTATCGTCGGTGCGGCTCGAGTTTGATCAGTTGCCGGCGGACCAGTTGGCTCAGAATAGAACTGCTGGCCGTTCCCCGCTGCCGGTCGATATCTTCCCGCGTCACCGGCTGTTGATAAGCCACGAGTGACAGAACATCAATGGCCGCCTGGGACAACCGAGCCTGGCGGATTCGCCCATAAAATTTGTCCCGCAGTCGGGCAAACCGGGGAGAGAGTGACAGGCAGTAGCCGGTCCCTTGACTCTCAATCGAGTAGGGGCAGCCGTTGCTCTCGTATTGGGAGTTGAGTTCGGCAACCAGTTGATGGACTTCAGCCGGTTCGACTCCCCGCATGCACGCAGCCGCCTGCTCTGCCGTGAGGGGGTGGTTATTGGTGTTTCCGACAAACAGCATTGCTTCGAGAATGGAAACCGGCGAGACGTCCGGTGTCAGCGGTTGCGATACAATTTCGTCTTCTTCATCCTCGGCCTCGCCTGCGGCTTGCTCGATTTTTTCGCGCGGCGCTGGTTCCCCAGAGGGTTGCTCCATCATCTGGGCAAAGGCTGCCGAGAGCTGATCGAGCGACACATCGCCAGACTTTGCGTTCCCGTCGTCCTCAGGCGGACGCTCGTCTTCACTTGGTGCGAAGGATTCTTCCATGACTCCCCCTCAGGAGTAGACGGTTTGTCAAACGTGGTCGAGCGCGGAGACTACCCTTGCCGTAGGGCCCATTGCTCTTTCATAAATTTGAGGGCGTCTCGGGCTAGTTGCTCTTCGCTATCGTACATGCGTCGCCAAATCTTGGTGGCTGCCACCAGGGATGGTAATGCCAGCCCAAAGGCTTCGACCGTCATCCAGCCGTCGTAGCCGATCTCTTTGAGCGTATCGAAAGTTTCTTGCCAGCGGATGTTTCCGGTGCCGGGCGTGCTGCGATCATTTTCTGATATGTGCACATGGACGCTGTAGTCTTTGCTGATCCGAATCGCCTCGGCGGCCGACTTCTCTTCGATGTTGGCGTGGAACGTATCGTACATGGTGCGGCAGTTGGGGTGGTCCACGTCTTTGACAAACCGTACCGCATCCGCTGCCGTGTTGAGCAGGTAGCACTCGAACCGGTTGAGATATTCGAGGGCCAGCGTGACGCCACACTCGCCGGCGTATTCGGCAGATTGCCGCATGCTGTCGACCCCCCACTTCCATTCGTCCTCCGTGGGACCTTCGCCACTGAAGTCTCCCAGCGCAGAGTGGTACGGACCAACCAGAATCTTGACACCCGCGGCCTGGCAACATTCGAGCGTACGTTTGTTGTTGGCGACCCCTGCGGCACGGATCTCAGCGTCAGGGCTGATGGGGTTGTCGTCGGTGGAACGAACCGTAACGGCAGTCCTCTCCAAGCCGAGTTCATCGAGCCGATCTCCCCAAAGTTTGAATTTCTCCGGGTTGAGGTCAAAGATCGGAATCTCCACACCGTCGTAGCCCATCTCCTTGAGTTGCTCGAGCACAGGCATCAGATCGTCGTGCATATCATCCGCCCAAAGCAGCAGATTCATTCCAAACTTCATCGCAACATACTCCCGGAGACGGCTATGGATTAGGCTCGTGCCCACAGTTTGCCACGAGTGATCTCCGTGGGCAAGCACCTCAGGTTCGATTGGTGGGGCAGTTGCAAGGGACCTTAGCTTTAGACAACGCACATGAAGCATCGGCAAGTAATTTAGAATCTTCCCAGCCGCATTCCTGGTAGCGTGTCGCCAATGCGACGTACCTATAGATAAGGTTGTTGCCGGCGAGCGGTGGCTCAGGACTTGAACGGCGACTGGTATGAGATAAGCTCAAACCTGGCCGGGCGAGGTTGGCAATGTCGAGGTTGACTGTGCTGCCTTGGCGGTTCTTGCCACGAACGTACACTCCGAGAAACGAGCCCTATCCCCATGATTGCGCTGCCGCTGAAGTTGACCGGATGCCTGGCCACGTTAGCCTTGATGTTGATACATGGGCCCTTGATGGAAAAGGCCGCCGATGGGCCGGGCGAAGGGGGTGACCATCGACACGGAGTTCCCAGGCGGAAACATCTCAGTCACGGCGAACGCAGGAGGCACCTTGCAAGTTGCCCCCGATCTGCGAGGTGACAACCCTTGGTTCTATTGGTACTTTGCGGCCACGGCCACCCAAGAAGGTCGGGTTCGCTTTGAGTTTCCCGAGAAAGTCATTGGCTTCAAGAATGGAGCGATTGGTTTTCAAGGGCCTGCGATCAGTACCGACCAAGGCAAGACCTGGAATTGGATGGGAACGGACCAAGTCGAGGAGAGCACGTTCTACTACGACTTCACCAAGGTCGGCCAGCAGGTTCGGTTTGCTGTCACCATTCCGTACTTGGAAGCGGACCTCCAAGCGTTTCTTCAGAAGAACGCTGACAACCCGTTGCTCAAGCAGAGCGTGCTGACCAAGAGCCGCAAGGGGCGCGACGTTGAGCTAGTGCAAATTGGCGAGCCGGCTCCTGACAAGCAGCCTGTGCTGGTGACCAGTCGGCACCATGCGGCGGAGACCATTGCCACATTCGTACTGGAAGGATTTCTTCAAGAGGCCATGTCGGACAGCGCTGCCGCCCAGGAGTTTCGGAAGCGGTATGTGTTGTACGCCGTGCCGTTCGTGGACAAGGACGGGGTGGAAGATGGCGACCAAGGCAAGAATCGCAAGCCGCACGATCACAATCGGGATTACGGTGAGAACAGCATCTACCCAGAGATTCAGGCGATCAAAGAGTTGGACAAGGCCGTTGACTTTCGGTTTGCCTTGGACTTCCACTGCCCTACGTTGGTGATGGACATTCATCAGGTGATGTACTTTGTGGGGGCCAAGGTCCACCCTCAGTACAACTTTGAGAACGTCTCGGAGTTTGCCGGTTGGATCAAGAAGGCCTTTCCGAAGAACGCTCCGCACGGCCCGTTGGTCTGGTTGCGTGACGAGGAGAAGTCTTCGCCCAAGAACTCTCGCTACTTTGGGTTCAAGCCGGGAGCAGTGATGGCCGCCACGGTAGAGATCCCCTTTGCTCCCCGCGGCAAAGCCATGGATCCTGACAGTTGCCGCAAGTATGGGCAGATCATGCTGCACGCCTGGGTCAACACGCACTTTCAGGCGGCAGGTGCCACCAAGGATCAGTCGGAAAAGTGAGCCTTGCTGGCACCTTTGCGTCTTTGCGCTGCGCCTCGCCAGGCACCTTATGCAACGGCAGAAATATTCCTTCGGCGGGTCGACTGCTCTGGCCCGGCCCGTGATGACGACTTTGCCGTGGATCGCTGGGGAAGTGACTCAATTTTGAGGAGTTCTTTCGTCTAAAGCGTCTCGTTGCGTTTTGAGAACTATGCTTCTTCCAAGGGCACGTTCTGCGCGCTCCCAGGTGGCACCTTTTTTTGGGGATCGCCCAGATGAATGCTGCTGCTTGTCTGACGCGTGGCGGTTGTTCGCTCAATGCTCAAAGTTCGAAACTGCAGATCACGCGCGGAAGCAGCGTTTCTGATCACTTTGACATGATTCGCGGCATGGCGGCTTTGGGGGTGCTTTTCAACCACCTCCGCTACCTCTTTTTGGTGGACTATACGGAGGTGGTGAACGCCAATCTGGCCACTCGCGCGTTCTACTTGGCCACCGCTCTGGGGCACCAGATGGTGATGGTCTTCTTTGTGCTCAGCGGTTACTTCATCGCTTCCAGCGTCATTCGTGATCTTCAAAAGGGGCGATGGAGTTGGGACCGGTATGTCGTCAACCGCGGGGTCCGACTCTACGTGGTCTTGATCCCTGCGCTGCTGCTCACCCTGGGGTGGGATCAGTTAGGCATTGCCGTCTCAGGCAACGCGCCGGTGTACCAAGGTCTGGGGCAAGATGTGGTGTCGGATGTCCATCTCAAGAGCAGTCTGACGGACTTGTTGGGCAATGCCACTTTCGTGCAGACGCTGCTGGTGCCGACCTTTGGCTCGAACGGCCCGCTGTGGAGTTTGAGCAACGAGTTTTGGTACTACATGATTTTCCCTTGCTCTTGCTTGTTGGCGATTCGTGGTACCTCGCTGCTGCGAAGACTATTGGTGTTGGCAATTGGGATCGGGGTGCTGTACGTCAGCTATGATCTTCTGGATCTCTTTCCGATCTGGCTGCTGGGAGCGGCGTTGGCCTTCGCTCCCCGCTGGAAAGCCTTGGAGAACAACTTTGTGCGGTGTGGCTTATTGGCGACCGCCCTACCGGTTTTCCTGTTCCTCGTTTGTGCAAGGCCGCTGAAGATACTCTCGCAACCACTCGTTGCTGACTACCTGGTAGGGCTTGCGTTTGCCGCGGTCGTGTACCTGATGCTGCACGCTCCGCAGACGCCGAGCCATAGGGCCTATGCGTTTGTCGCCCAACACCTGGCTGGCATGTCCTACACCTTGTACCTGGTACACCTGCCGATTCTAGCATTCGCGGCAGCCACGCTCGGATTGTCTGAGCGGTGGCAACCCACCTGGTCAGTCTACGGGTTCATGGCAGGCTTGAGCATTGTGGTCCTGGTCTACGCCTGGGTGATCTCCAGACTGACAGAAGCACGCACCGAACGGTACCGCGTTTGGTTTGTCAGCCTGATTGGCCAATTGAATCCTGCCTTGCCGACTCGTTCGTTGCAGCCTGTACCTGCTGACTTGTAGTTGGGCACGCCGGAAGATCTCTCTTCGAGACCGGTGTTCCATGGGCCTTTGGTGAAGATACGCTTTTCGCCAATCTCAACCTCAACCCGGCAATGCTGCAGAAACCGGCATGGAAATCGCCCCCCTGTCAGGTGGAACCTGCCAGCGATTGCAGCAGAGTTTGAGTAAAATCTACCAGAGATGGTGACACCTGGTTGCAATGTGCCCAACGGGGGGGTTGACCGACCAGCCCGTCCGCCGGTGGGGATTACCGATAAAACGGGGCCAAGGTATCCCCAAGCAAATCCTTCCGGCAGCGAACTCCTATTGTGGCCAGGCTACCTAGGCCTCCAGTCCACTGTCAGGATTAAGGTGTTCTAATAGAAAGACTTACCGAAAACATGTCCCCTTTCCCCGCTGAATAGGGATTAGTCGTAGGCGAGGAAGATTCTGTTCAATTGCGCGAACTTTTCCTAAACAATCGACACTTTGGTTCGTAGAAGAATCAGTCACTTGAAGCAGGTTCGGTGCGACTTTCGATTGATGGCCATTGGCACGAAAAGTGCTTTACTGGGCCATCACAAGTTTGTAGCACTCGGAAGCTTCAAGGAGATGTGAACGAGTGGATGGCAAAAGCTCATGGGAACGCAACACGGAATGCGTTACCATGAGCGCGGCTGCATGCCATGGTTCGAGGAAGAACATTGGCACGTAGCTTCAATTCCTAAGTCCCGTTCTCGCGGTGCGACTAGCACGCAAGGAGATCCGGCGAGACGGCGAAGGGGAAAAACGATATGCACGCAGATTACAACAGCCCGGTGATGAGGCAATTCCGAGACCAACAGGTTCGCTTTGCTCCCCAAGACAAGCGGATGGAGCAGGTAGAACGTGCTGAGCGTCTGATTGGCGAACTCGATTCGGACCGCACCTATACCTACGAATACATTTGCTTCCGCATCACTTCCTATCGCCCGCAACAGTTTCCTCATCAGAAACTGACCGGCTCGCAAGCTCGGCATGATCTGCGTCTGTTCGTAGAAGACATGTCCGACGCAGCGAATGTCGATGCTGATGCCGCAGGCGAACGCGTGCTAACCGTGAATGAGCTAAGCCGACGATTCAAAGTCTCCACCAAGACCATCTCTCGATGGCGCGAGCAGGGTCTGGTTAGCCGACGATTCCTGTTTGGCGGTCGCAAACGGATTGGCTTCCTGCAAAGTTCGGTGGATCGCTTCGTTCGCACCAATGAAGAGCGCGTCCAGCGAGGTAGCCGGTTCAGCCAGCTTACCGAAGAAGAGAAGGGCGAAATCATCGACCGTGCCCGTCGCATGGCGCACGCCGGAGCATGCCCTAGCGAGATCACCAAGCGCCTCGCCCGCAAGCTAGGGCGGAGTGTCGAAACCATTCGCTACACGCTCAAGCAGTTCGACAAAGACAACCCACAGATGGCGGTTTTCCCGGACTCCACCGGTCCGCTGTCGGACGAGGCCAAGCGAAAGATCTTCCAGCAGTTTCGTCGTGGTGAGAGTGCCGAAGTGCTCTCTAAGAAGTATTGCCGTACCAAGAACAGCATCTATCGGATCATCAATGAGATGCGTGCGGTCCGGATCATGGAACTGCCGTTGGACTACATCCCCAACGATTACTTTGATGATCCGAGCGCCGCTGACGTGATCTTGGCAGAGATGCCGGAGAGTGATCAGCCGGCCAAAAAGACACGGCTCCCCAGCGGCTTGCCCCCCTACCTGGCCAGTCTCTACGAAGTGCCGCTGCTCAATCGTGAACAAGAAGCCCACCTGTTCCGCAGGTTCAACTTCCTCAAACATCAGGCTGCCAAATTGCGGGATCAGTTTGCCCCCGAGCAGTGCCTGGACGCGACGCGAGTCAAGAGCAGCTTGCTGGATGAGATTGATCGCCTGTACGAAGAGGCCGTGGCGGTCAAGAACCGGATCATTCGTGCCAACCTCCGTTTGGTGGTCTCCATCGCCAAACGGCATGTCGGGGCGATGGAAAACTTCTTCGAGCTCGTCAGTGACGGCAACATGTCACTGATCCGAGCGGTCGAAAAGTTTGACTATGCCCGCGGTAACAAGTTCAGCACGTACGCCAGTTGGGCGATTATGAAGAACTTTGCCCGCACCATTCCCGGTGAGAATCGCCGTCGTGATCGTTTCCGCACCAGCCAAGAAGAGACCTTCTCAGGCACCGAAGACATGCGAACCGATCAATACGAGTTGGAATCGGCTCAGCTGCAGCGTGAGCAGCACATCGGCAAGATCCTCGGTAACCTGGACGAACGCGAGCAGAAGATCATCATCCGCCGGTTCGGTCTCGAACGTGGTCAAGAACCTCAAACGCTGAAGGAAGTGGGCGCTCAACTGGGTGTCACCAAAGAGCGAATTCGTCAGATCGAAGCCAGGGCTTTGAGCAAGCTTCGTCAAGCCGCTAGCGACGAGCATATTGAATTTGTCGAAACCGACTGATCCTACTTCCCAGGTTCATCCATCCAAAACGCCTCGCACGGCACGCCCGCTGCGAGGCGTTTTTTTTGCTACGCTGGGCCTGCTGCTGCTCGCTCTGGCGGCCATGTACCACACCGCGCAGCCCTCGGTGACACGCCCCTCAGGCGGCAGCCCAAAAGTTCCCCTCTCACCGACCCCCGAGCAAGCGAGCGATCTGAATATCCGCTGCGCGCGCTCAGCAGAGCATGTACGGAAACTGCTGCCCGCTGGTTCCACCCTCCAGATTCGACCACCCCTGGTGTTGAGCGGAGAAATGGATCAATCAGCGCTGGCCGCCTGGGACCAACAGCATCTCCGCCCCTTCATGCGGCAATTCTTGAATACCTTCGATTGCCGCGCCCCCCGCGAGCCGATCGTCGTGCTGCTGTTCGCCAATGAAGCATCGTTCCGGCACACCGCGCGCGTAGGCTTCGCCACGGTCCCTACCACCCGGTTTGCGTTCTACCTCCCAGGGCAGAACACCATCCTGGCCAACGTGGAACCTGGGGCAGGACCCGCGATCCACGAACTCACGCATGCCCTGATGGAACAAGACGGGCCATGGCCGCTGTGGTTCGGCGAAGGCATGGCGACATCGTTCGAGTCCCCACCAGCGAACGCTCCGCCGGCAGCCACGCTTGGCTTGAACTGGCAGTACGTAACTGAACGGCGA
>CALOEH010000198.1:0-28490 GCA_942492195.1 uncultured Planctomycetia bacterium
CTCCCCGTATCCAACGCCTGGCTGAGCAACTGGTCCATGAGAACGTAGACCTCCGCGACCAGGCGATGGAGCAACTCGGTGAGCTTGGGCAAAGTAGCCAGTTGGCTCGAAGTGTGCTCATCAAAGCCATGCAGCACTCGGACCCTTTGATTCGTGAATTGGGTTTGCGAGGGCTGGGGCACTCGGGTTCAGCCGCCAAAGACGCGCTGCCTGCAGTGCTGGAAGTGCTGAACTCTGATGCTCGCCCCACCAATCGACATGTGGCCGTGAAGGTGCTGGGGCAGATCGGCCCTGCTGCGGATCAGGCCGTGGAGCGGTTGATCGAGATTGCCCGTGGTGGTCGTGGTGAAGGGGGGCTGCTGCCATTTCTTTCCACCAATCGCTGGCAACCTCCTCGTCGAAATCACATCATTCGGACCGATGCCATCTTTGCCTTGGGGGAAATCGGTTCGCCAGATGGGGTGGAATTTCTGGTCGGCGTGCTGCGCGGCTCGGAAGCTTGGATCAACCGCGGTGGGCTTCCCTACTATCTGAACGCGGCCGAAGCCTTGGGCAAGATTGGCGACGACCGCCCTCGCGTGCTCCAAGCTCTCCAACGGGGCACCAGTTTGAAGATCGGCGGCACCAACCAGGACCGGGTTCGCGAAACCGCCGATACCGCCTTGCGACAGATCCAGCAGCGCCAAGCCGAGCGGTAGCAACGAGTCCACTAATTGGACTCGGGAGCCCGAGATGCTATCTGTTGCAAAATTAGCGGTGCGGCTGCACCGACGTTGAACGCCAAGAGATTGTTGTCGCTTGTGAAAAGTGTCGCTAGCATTCCTGCGACATATGAAAACAAGAGCCTTGCCACCCAGAAACTGACCTTCTGGTAACGCACCGGGAATTTCCCTGAACCCTCATGCCGTTTCAGGATGTTTGCGAGTTCGATCGCGCAGCTTCCGATGAAGCCGAAAAAGAAGACCTTTGTAAGTGGTAACGACAGGAATGCAGCAATCGAAGCTGCTCGCCACCACTCCTGCCCTGCTTCTGCGAATAGCAGCATCAGAACCTCGGTTCTTCATTTGCTGCATAGGCACGTAACGTCTCTAGGAACCGCTGCAATCTCGTGTATTTCTTGCGCGGTCGCACTTCAATCTTTTCGCCCGCCGACACCGTGTCTGTGGTGTGAGCAAATCGCACTGACCGTACGGACATGGTATCGTCAGCTTTGCCGGGCGTGTCTGTCCCGGTTGTGTTCCGAATCGCTTCAATCAGCGTCATTTTCCTGCTCCTGTTCCTGGTCTTGGTCTTGATTGCCTTGCTCAATGAGCTTTTCTGTCTCGGCGATCTTCGCTTCGAGCCACTTGTGAAGGGATTTTGCCAATCCGAGATCAAGCATGACTCCAGCTTCAACTTCTCGCACAGCCATTGAATCTAGACATTCACGCTTTTCCCGAATCTCAGGCCCTACATTGCCACTGTCATCAACAGAGAAAAACGAGCGCTTCGGGATAGGTGGACGCTCATTCCAGACGGTCATGAAAATCTTGAGACGAGGCGTAATCCCTCCCCAGAACCCGTCGGCGTGGATCACGCGATATTGACTGCTCTTAATGTAGTCAAACGCGACTTCATCTGGAACATTTTCATCCGGCATGAAAGTACGATTCCTGTATTCGGCCCAAGCTCTGTATTGTCTTTGGTAATCGTCTCTTCGAAGCTAGCGTCCGTCAAGAGTTCTCCTTCCGCTGATTCTCGATTCGACGTCCATGGATTGCGGTTGCGAACGGAAGAAAGGGGATCTTGCCGTAGGACGTTTCCGCTAGCAGAAGTGACCGCCTACAGAACGGCGTGCGGAAGCAGGGGAGAAGAGGGCAAGCACTAAATTGAAAACAGCCCGGGCGGCCGTGTAGGCCAGCGCCGGGCTGTTCGTCCCCCCTGGGAAGTTTGGCGGCATCAATGCCGTGTGTTGCTCAGTTCCGTCTCGTGGGTGCTCTGCGTTGTGCCTGCCGGTTGTCCGCTTCCTCCGGGTTTTCGACGATCCTGCCCGCTCAACGTTGCCGGGTGTTGGTCTCGCTGCGTCGCTCAGCAATGTAGCTAACTATCGGTCAGGGGGCCGACGAGGCTTTGGAAATCTTTGCGGATTCTTCGTATTGTAGGGATTGCCCGGTTGGGATGCCGCGGGGATGCCAGCAATCGCAGGCTGGAACAGGACGTCTGCGCGAACAGAAGTGGCCGATCTCTCTCCCGCCTGGCGCTGTCGACTTCAGCGCGGATTCCTTGAGTTCGAGGGGAACTCAACGCATAATCGGATGTTCATGGATTCCGCGCAGTCGAACGAACCGACCAGCATCTGGGTGGTGCGTTGTCTGAGATCGTGCGAGGGAATCCTGGCATGCCATGGACCGGCAAGTTTTAATGGACTGATACATTTGTGAAAAGCAGCTTGATCCATGCTACCCTACCCGTCGACCGCAGGGAGAGTCCCCCTCTTCCGTCCGGCGGTCGACGTTGCTCAAAGAGTAAGAACCTCCACGAAAGCCACGATCCCCCATGCGTCCACTTTCGCTGATTGAACGTTTACGTAAATGTTTGCTTGTTTCCGCCGTTTGCGCGTTGACTCTGCCGGTTGCCATGCTGTCCACTCCGGCCGCAGGGCAAGAGATTAACTTCTTGGAAGGGCACACCGCCCCGGTGTATGCGGTGGCGGTTAGTCCAGACGGCAAAACGTTTGTAACTGCCAGTTTTGACCGCACCATCCGCGTTTGGGATGCCACCACGCGCGAGTCCATTCGCACCATCAGCGATAGCGACAAGATCACGCTCTCACTGGCGATTTCGCCGGATGGCCGCCAGTTTGCAGCTGGCGGGTTTGATGAAGCCGTGCGGATTTACGACCTTCCCTTTCGTGCACCGACGGGGTTGTACACCGGATTGACAGGCAACCCGACATCGCTGGTTGTGTCTCCCGACGGCAAGTTGGTGGTGAGCGGGGACGAAGCTCGGATTGTACGACTCTGGAACGGCGAGTCAGGCGCGGCGATTCGCAATTTTGCCGGCGTGACCGAAGCGATCACCGGCGTCTCATTCAATGCGGACGCCACGCAGGTTCTCTCCACCAGCAAAGATGGCTATCTCCGCGGTTGGCTTGCCGCGGATGGTGCCGCCAGTGGTGTGGTGCTGACCGCCCCCAGTTCTTCGATGACATTTCTCAAGGAACTTTCGCAGGTGGTACTCGGTGGTACCGAGGGTGCCGTGCGCAGGATTCAATGGCCCCCGGTTGCCCCCGTGGTGCTGCCTGGCCATGGCGGCGCCGTCAACGGCGTGGCCCTCTCACCCGATGGCAAGTGGATGATCTCAGCCGGACTGGATCAGAAGGTTCAGATGGTGAACCTGGCTGACCCAAAGAAAGTCCACGCGTTGACTGGTCAAAGCGGACCGGTAACCGCCCTGGCAGTGGCTGGCGATCCCACCTATTTGGCCACCTCCAGCAACACAGGGCTGGTGAGTATCTGGAAGCTCGAAGAGGGCGAAACGCCCGCCACGCATCAAGCGGGATTGGCCGGTCACACCGGAGCCGTCAACAACCTGGCTTTAAGGGCTGATGGAGGGCAGATTGCCACCGCTGGACAGGACGGAACCATCCGAATTTGGGATCGACCCGAACCTGCCAGGGCGATCGAAGCCCATTCCAAACCGATTCAATTCGTGCTGCGTTCGCCCGACGGCAAGCAGATCACCACGGCCAGCGATGACAAGAAGCTCGTCAATTGGAATGTGGCGGACGGCAAGCCTGGGTTTGAGAAAGCGGAACTCTCGGCTCCCACCGCGCTCGCCGCTTCCCCGGATGGCAAGCTGTATGCCATGGGCGACCTGCAAGGCCAACTCTATCTCATCTCGCAGCAAGCTGACGCCGAACCCATCGCGATTGGTGCGCACCTCGGCAAGCTGACGGGACTTGCCTTCCATCCAACCGAGCCCGTGGTGTACTCGGTCGGGGAGGATGGAACTGCCAAGGCGTGGAACTTGAAACCAGTTGCCGATGCTACCTTGGCCACCACCGAGGCAGCCCCCTTGGGCGTCGCCGTCTCGCCAGATGGCAAACAGGTCTTATTGGCCACCAAAGACGGTGTGCTGCAATTGCTGGATCCCCAAGGCAAGGTGCTTGCCAAGACCGAACCGCTGGCGCAAAACCCCACCTCGTTGGCCTCCACCGCCGATCTTAAGCTCGTTCTGTTGGGCAACGCCAAGGGCGCGACGGCCCTCGGGGGTGACATGCTCACGACTTTGTTCAGTGTCGGAGGACACGCCGGGGCTGTGTCTGCCGTGGCGATTCATCCCGAACAGAAGCAGTTTGCCACGACCGGAGCGGATGGACTGATCCGGCTTTGGCATCTTCCCATCGAACCGCCCCAGGCAATCGCCGGACATGAGAAGGGGGTCAATACCCTGGCCCTCAGTCCAGACGATACTCGCCTGGCAACCGGCGGGGCCGACCTGAGCGTGCAGATTTCCAACACCGCAACAGGCAAGGCCATCGCCACGCTCGAGACCACCGCGGCAACCAGCCAACTCAAATTCTCCGCAGATGGCAAGCTGCTGGCAATTGGTAGCGCTGCCGGTGAGGTGACCCTGGCCGACGGCGAAAAAGGGACTGCCTCAGGCAGTTTTCTGACAGGCCGCAAGGCGGTCAGCGGACTCGGCTTTGATCCGGCTGGCAAATGGTTGGCGACCGGTGGGGCACAAGGTCTGCTCAAGTACTGGCAGTTGCCGCTTACCGCACCCGCCAGCATTGCCTTGCCTGCGGATGCCGTGATTCAGACGGTATCGGCAGACGGCAATCTGGCGGCTGTCGCCAGTGCCGAAGGGGTCTCGCTGTTGGACGTCCCCGGAGGCAAGCTACTCCGCACGATTCCACTCACCAGCAAGCCGACGGCGTTGGCCTTCAGTCCTGACAAACTCACCTTGGCCGTACTCAACGCACAAGGAACGCTCTCGTTTTGGCAAACAGCTGACGGCGCGGCACTTGGAACCAGCGAGTCTGGAACGCCAGGCACCGGCACCTTGGACTTCCATGCCGAAGTCCCGCAGTTGGTCACCGCCAGCACTGATGGAACCGTTCGATTGTGGAAAGTGCCGGCTCCGGAACAGACCGTGGCCGCCTTCAAGCAGGCGATCAACTCGTTGGTGGCCAGTCCTGACGGAAAGATGTTGGCTGCCGCTTCGGACAAGGGAATCAGTCTATTCTCAGCGGCCGACGGCAAGCTGATTCGGGCTCTTGCTGGACATACTGGCGTGGTTGCCAATGTGGCGTTCAGCACGGACGGAACCAAGTTGGTTTCTGCCGCTGCCGACAAAACGGCCCGCGTGTGGAACGTTGCCGACGGCAAAGAGTTGAATCAGTTCGAAGCCCCCACGGCACTTACCGCCGCGGTTCTGAGCAGCGACAGCAAGAAGTTGGCCGCTGGTGCCAGTGACGGCAAGATCTATCTCTGGCCACTGGACGCTCCGGCAGACGCCGAGAATCCGGTGGAGCCGACGTTGCTGGAAGGGCACACCGATGCCATCACGGCCCTGGTGTACGTGACGAGTTTGAACGAACTGATTTCCGCTTCAAAAGACAAGACGCTGCAGCAGTGGAAGGTTGACGGAACCAATGTTCGTAAGATTGACACCACCGCTCCGGTCACCGCCTTGGCATTGAGTCCTGACGGGACCAAGCTTGCCTCGGCCGGGGCTGACGGTAACGTCCGGCTTTGGGAAGCCGCGTCGGGCAAGAGCATCAAGGCGTTCGGCGAACAGAAAGCGGCCTTGGGCCCTATCGGTTTCACTGCCGACAACCTCGGGGTTGTGGCTGGCGTTGGCGAGAAGGCCCTGCTCTGGGATCTCGAGGGGGAATTGCTCGAGACCTTCACCACGCCCAAGCAAGCGGTGCGTGGTGTGGCCCTGCTGCCCACGTCCGCCCTGACGCCTGCGGCCAACGTGACCGGGTTCGGTGTGGTCCTGGCCGGTGCTGACGGCAGTTTGCGATTGCGTGACCGTACCTCTTCTCTGATTCTCAAAGGTCACGTCGGCCCGGTGCAATCGGTGCGGTTCGCCGGCCCAACGCAAGTTCTTTCTGGAGGCGATGACAAAACGGTCCGCCTGTGGAACCTGGCCGATGGCAAAGAACTTCGCCAATTCGCTGGAAGTACTGAAGCCGTTCAGAGCGTGGCGGTCACGCCAGACTTCACCAAAGTGCTGGCAGCCTCAACCGATAAGAATGTCCGTCGGTGGAACCTGGCCAATGCGACTTTGGAAACTACGTGGCCTCATGCCAAGGCCGTGGAACGGGTGACGGTGAGCACCGATGGCACCCGCATGCTGACGAGCGAATTGCAAGGCAGCGTGCAGGTTTGGGATCTGGCGTTGGGGCTCCCCATGGAGCGTTTTGAGATCGAGCGAGGCTCGGCCGGTATCGGCTTTGGCCCCACCGTGCAGACGTTGATTACCTCGCTGGGTAAGGCAGCCACGAAGTTGCCGGTGCATGCAACAAGTGTGGGTCAAGCAGATACGGCTGGCGAGACCGCTCAGGTGAGTTTGCTCGCCGTTTCGGCCGCTGGACAAGTGGTCACGACCGGCGTGGATAAAAAGGTCAAGCTGTGGGACGCCACCGGCAAGCCGGTTCGCGAGTATGCCGGACTGGCGGAAGTTGCCAACACGGTGGCCATTGATAACACGGCCAAATTGTTGGCGGCCGGCGCAGGCAAGAAGCTCCATCTTTGGAATCTGGACAACGGCGCGGCGGTCAAGACACTTGACATCCCGCAAGTTTCCACAGCCCTGGCATTCATCCCGACCGAAGGTCTGCTGGCTGTTGCCAGTGCTGATTTTGTCCGAGTGTACCGTCATGCGGACGGCGTGCTGCTGGAAGAGCTTGCCCCAGGCTTCTCCGTGCAGGACATGGAGGTTGCCCACCAGGGACGGATGCTGGTACTTGCCGGCAAAGAAGGCAAAGTCAGTATCGACACTCGCCGGTTGGCCTTGGTGATTGCCGGTCACACCGGAGAAGTCACCAGCCTGGCCTACTCGCCGGACGGTGCCCAATTGGTCAGCGGTGGTGCCGACAAGACCGTACGGATTTGGAAGACGACCGATGGCGTCGCAGTGCGCAGCATTCCGGGGCATACCGATGTGGTGACTGATGTTGCCTTCGGAACAGCCGGCATCGTCTCGTTGAGCAAAGACAAGACACTGCGACTCTGGAATGCCGGGAATGGCGCAGTCATTACCAATAGCACGTTGCCGGTGGTGGCGAGCACGATGAAGGTCAACCCCGAGGCGACTCGGGCGGTTCTGTCTGGTGCGGACAACCTGGTGTACGCCTGGGACCTGGCGAGCGGCAAAATGGTGCAGCGTTTGGCAGGGCACACCGCCACCATTCCGGCGGTTTCGGCAACGCCTGACATGCAGATCATTCTTTCTGCTTCGAACGACAAGACCACGCGCCTCGCACACGTCCAAGCTCAACAGTTTGTGGTGGCCGATGCCGGTCGGGTGCATGCTGTGGCCGTTCTTCCGGACGGATCGGGTTGGTTGACCGCAGGAGATGACAAGATTGTCAAACTGTGGAATGAGACGGATCAACCGGTACGCCAGTTCTCCGGATCAGCCTTGGCTCCCGCTCGCCTGGTAGTTCGTCCAGATGGTCTGCAGATTGCCGCTGGCGGAGATCCATTGCTCGCTTCCAAAGAGTTTGTGGTCTGGAATGTGGCAGACGCCAAGCTGCTGCAAAAGACGGCCACGCCGGGTGCCGTGACTTCGGTTGCCTTCCAGCCAGAGGGGAACCTCGTGGCGGTTGGCTCCAGCGATACTCACGTGTATCTGTACGAAGCTGACAAGCCGCTGCTGTGGGAATCCATCGCTTCCGTTCAGCCGGTCAGCCAGATGGTGTTTGTCGATCCGCACACTCTTGCCTTGGGTGGAAATGACGGTCAGCTCCGGCTGCAGGATGTTTCCATTCGCCAGGTGCTGACTGGCCATACCGGTGCCGTGTTGTCGGCTGCGTACACGCCTGACGGAAAGACGCTCGCCACCGGCGGGGCTGACAAACTGATCAAACTTTGGAATCTGGAGACCGGGGCTCCCGTGGCACGCAACTTTGCCGGCCCAACGACGAATGTGACCGCGCTGGACATCAGTGCTGACGGAAAGTTAATCACCGCCAGCAGTGGCCCCACGGCGTTCGTCTGGAACTTTGCCGATGGCAAAGCGGTGCATTCGCTGGAGCAAGGGGCTCTGGCCAACCGGCTCAAGTTCAGTGCAGACAGCAGTCGCCTGGCCGTGGCCGCGGCAAACAATCAGGCCAACGTTTATGACGTATCGACCGGCTTGATCTTAGAGAGAATTCTGGGGCATACGGCCGGAGTGGTGAGTGTGGACTTCGGGCCTGAGCGCGAAGAGGGACTACCGCTGGTGATCACGGGAAGTTTGGACAATCGGGCCTTGGTGCATCGGCCGAACTGCCTGACTGTTTCGCCGCTGCATACCGGTCCGGTGACCGCCGTAGCCGCCTCGCCGGACAATGCTCGGCTGTATACGGTTGGCGAAGACAAACTGGTCCAAGCAATAGCGACCGACAGCCTCACGGCCATCGGCAGTTTTGCCGGAGCAGGCGGACCGCAGCGAGCGGTGGCCCTCAGTGCCGACGGAAAGTTGCTAACTGCCGGAGGTGACGACAAGACGCTACGTGTCTGGGATACCGCCACGGTGGCTGCTACCAAGGATGTTCCGCCGGATGCGAAAGAAAAGCCGCCACTGAAACCCATCGACCCGCTGGCCCAACAGCAGGTTGGGTCAGGCATCTCGGCCGTGGCAATTTCTTCCACGGGAGAACAAGTGGTTGCCGGAGGCGAAGACTTCATCATCCGCAACTTCCACCTGCGAGCGAATGACGAAGGGGGCAAAATCCTGGAATTGACCCAAACTGGGCAAGGTCACACCGCTCGGATTGGCGGGCTCGCGCTGGCCGGCGATGACCACACGCTGTTCAGTGTTTCGGACGACCGTACCTTCAAACGTTGGTACAACGCCGCCGCGGTGGCGCAGAAAACGTTCAAAGGGCACCAGGCCCAAGTGTTCCAACTGGCCTACAGCCCTGACGGAACCCTGCTGGCAGGTGCCAGCGCGGACAAGTCCGTGCGACTCTGGAATCTTGTCCGCCGTACCGAACCTGCCCCCGCACCGGCAGCAGATGCTGACGCCAAAAAGGATGATCCGAAAGAACCTGAGAAGGAACCGGAAGTTGCCCCAGAAGACCGCCCTGCCATGGTCACGTGCCAAGGGCATGAGGGACAGGTGTTCGGCGTGTCATTCGCCCCGGATAGCAAACAGTTGGCCAGTTGTGGTTTGGATCGGGTGGTCCGAGTTTGGGGAATCGACGGCCAACCGACCAAAACCCTCACCGAAGGGATCAAGGATGGTCTGTACTGCCTGTCGTACTCGCCAGATGGCAAATCCATTGCCGCTGCGGGACTCGGAGGCGTGTGGCATCAATGGACCCTGGGGGCCGAAGAAGACAAGCTGGCGTTCTCGGCCATTGGGCACAGCTATCCGATCTACTCGCTGACCTATAATGCAACCGGAACGCGAGTTGCCACGATTGACTATTCCGGCAACTTGTTCACTTGGAACAATACCGGGGGAACCGCTCGCCATCACCAGCAACTGCCTACCTTTGCTGGCTATTGCGTCCGCTATCTGCCAGATGGGATCAATGTGTTGCTCGGTACCCAGGACAGCCGAGGGATGGTACTCACGCTATCACCGACGGCTCGATGATGACTAGGAGTCAGAAACCATAGCCACCCGGATGGGTGGATCGGCTGCCTAACCGTCCCTCCTTCTGTAACCCACACCAAGTGGCGTGCTGGGGCAGAATTCGATTGTATCGGGATGCCAAATCCCTTAATAATAGAGTCATTGTGCATTAGTCCTCACCCAGCTGCTGGCGCGCGTAGTCAGCTTTCGGGGTAGGGTGTGGCCTGCCATCGAGAATGGGGTGCTTCCATGAGTTCCGGAGCTAGCAAGATCGGCCGCCGTAAAGAAGGGCCGAAGCCATCCTCCGAACGCCCTTCGCCCAAGCCCAAGAAGCGCGTACCGGGAACCTCCGAAGGCACCTCTCAATCGCCCGGCAAACGCACGGTGGGCAAGAAGTCCGTTACCAAAAAGGCCCCGCCGGCTGAAGAACCTCGCCGTAAGAAGCCGAGTGGGCAAGAAGTTGCGGAGAAGCCTGACAAGCAAGAAGCTTCCAACAGCTCAGAATCTTCCGCTGCTGTTCCCCGCAAAGGTCTGCTGAGCGGTTGGCGAGCCAAGCTGTTCGGCTCGTGGGGGCTTTCGCTGATCATTCACAATATTGTGATCGTGGCGTTGGCCCTGACCATGCTCCCCTCGATCTTGGAACCAGAACCTCCTTCGATTGTGGCGCTCCCCACCACGCCTGACGAAGAACTAACGCAAGAACTCGACCAGGATGTCACCCCTTCCACCGAGATGTCTGTCTCGGCCAGCAGTCAAAGCACCCTGAAGACAGGGCATGCCAGCACCATCCAAGGTGCCACCGCCCCTTCGTTCGACAAAGCCGTGGCCGAATCGGGACCCCAGGTAACCGTCAATGGATTGAGCCTCACCAGCGTTTCAGGCAGTGCCTTGTCGATGGATGTCGGGGACGAAGCCCCCGGTGATCCCCAGGCGGTTGTCGATAGCTACGACGAAGCCATGGACCGCATCACGCAAGAGATCATGCTGATGTTGGCCAAAGGCAAAGTGATGGTGATTTGGGCCTTTGACCAGTCCGAAAGTATGAAGGATGACCAGGAAGAGATTCGGCAAAAGATCAACCTGGTCTATCAAGAACTGGGACTTCAAAGTGCCGCTCAAGGGGACGCATTGGTCACCGGCGTGGTGAGTTACGGTGCCGATTTCAAGGTTCACACGCCAACTCCCACCAGCGACATCGAGCGAATTCGTCAGGCGATTGGAGAGGTTCCGATCGATACCACAGGCGAAGAGCAAATGTGTCCGGCGGTGCTAGCCACGCTGCAGCGTTACAAGAAGGTCGCCACGTCAGGTCGCCGGCAGTTGGCCCTGATTCTGGTGACTGACGAGTCGGGCCACCGCGACACCAACATTTCGTTTTTGGAACCGGCCATTGCTGAAGCCCGCGCCGCTCGCTGTCGCTGCTACGTGCTAGGGCGGG
Source organism: uncultured Planctomycetia bacterium (assembly GCA_942492195.1). GTDB lineage: Bacteria > Planctomycetota > Planctomycetia > Pirellulales > S012-138 > CALOEH01. The sequence continues at coordinate 11,219 of CALOEH010000198.1, forward strand.
AATCGGTGTTTGGTTACCCCTACGCTCATATGCGCTGGCGGCATCCCCAGACCGGCCACATCCACTGGCTGCCCGTGGATCGGGGACCGGAGACCGCCTTCGTCGAGCAGTTGCAGACCAGCGGGTTCCACCGTCGGTACGATGCGCACCCGAGTGGATTCGGCCCGTTCGAACAAGCCAGAATCGCGAGGGAGACCGGCGGTATTTTCTTCATGCTTCCGAGTATCGAATCGGACCTCGTGCGAGGCGACAACCGCCGCTACGAACTCCAGGCCATGCGTCCTTACATGCCTTCGCTCGAAACGCGTGACGAGTATGCCATGGAGCGCAACAATAGCGTGCTGCGCAGCACACTCTGGACGGTGATTGCCAACCTGAATCCGTACAATCCGGATCTTGCCAAGATCATCGAGATGCGGATGGAGTTTACGGCCAATCCGCAGCGGTTCGCCCAACAGGTGGCCGTTGAACAGGCGAAAGCCCAACAGTATGTCACCTTCCTGCACCTGGCCGAACAGCAGTTGGAAAAGATCAAGCATGAGCGAGACCAGGAGATCTACCCGCGCTGGCAGGCGAACTACGATCTGCTCTTCGCTCAGGTCCTGGCCTACAAGGTGCGTTTGTATGAGTACGGGGCCTACCTGGATGCGTTCGTCAAGAATCCTAAGATCGTACCTATGACCAAGCCGCCCAATGCTCGTTTGGCCGAGTGGAACATTCGGCACCGCGAAGAAACCATCACGGGTGACCTGACCAAGGACCATATCTATCGGGCCAAGCAGATGTTCGAAGGGGTGATTCGCGATCATCCTGGTACCCCATGGGCGGCCAGAGCCGAATGGGAACTGAGCCGGAATTTCGGAATTCATCTGATTGAGGAGTACCACACTCCGTCTCCTCCCAGGCCCAACAAACCGCGGCCCAAGCTGATCCCGGTTCCCAAGTTCTAGTGGCATTCAACGCTTGAAACTCGGGTTGAGATTTACGCAAAGTCAAACCACTGGCAGGCAACTGCCAGTGCCACCCTAATTTTCAGGTGTGACCGTGCACTAGGCAGCATGCACATGCTTCCGTCCGAAGAAACAGGGGTTCCCCATGAGTTCCGGAGCGAGCAAATTAGAACGCCGAAAGGGTAGACCGGAGCCAACGTCTGGACCTGCTTCGACGCCGGCGAAGGCTCATCGCCAGCCTTCGGCACAATCGCCCCCTCGAAAGAAGCCAAAGCCAAAAACCAACGGCACCAAACCCAAAGCCACGACGCCTGCCGACACGTCTCCCACTTCCAAACCGTCTGAACCTCAGACCGCCGAATCCCCCAGTGTCGCCCCCAGTCGCAAAGGTCTGCTGAGCGGTTGGCGAGCCAAACTTTTCGGCTCGTGGGGGCTTTCGCTGATCATTCACAATATTGTGATCGTGGCGTTGGCCTTGACCATGCTCCCCTCGATCTTGGAACCAGAACCCCCTTCGATTGTGGCGCTCCCCACCACGCCTGACGAAGAACTAACGCAAGAACTCGACCAGGATGTCACCCCTTCCACCGAGATGTCTGTCTCGGCCAGCAGTCAAAGCACCCTGAAGACAGGGCATGCCAGCACCATCCAAGGTGCCACCGCCCCCTCGTTCGACAAAGCCGTGGCCGAATCGGGACCCCAGGTAACCGTCAATGGGTTGAGCCTCACCAGCGTCTCCGGGAGTGCCTTGTCGATGGATGTCGGGGACGAAGCCCCCGGTGATCCCCAGGCGGTTGTCGATAGCTACGACGAAGCCATGGACCGCATCACGCAAGAGATCATGCTGATGTTGGCCAAAGGCAAAGTGATGGTGATTTGGGCCTTTGATCAGTCCGAAAGTATGAAGGATGACCAGGAAGAGATCCGTCAAAAGATCAACCTGGTCTATCAAGAACTGGGACTTCAAAGTGCCGCTCAAGGGGACGCATTGATCACCGGCGTGGTGAGTTACGGTGCCGATTTCAAAGTTCACACGCCAACTCCCACCAGCGACATCGAGCGAATTCGTCAGGCGATTGGAGAGGTTCCGATCGATACCACAGGCGAAGAGCAAATGTGTCCGGCGGTGCTAGCCACGCTGCAGCGTTACAAGAAGGTCGCCACGTCAGGTCGCCGGCAGTTGGCCCTGATTCTGGTGACTGACGAGTCAGAGCCTGCCGGCTGCCACCAACATTTTCGTTTTGGAACCGGCCATTGCTGAAGCCCGCGCCGCTCGCTGTCGCTGCTACGTGCTGGGGCGGGAATCGGGTTTGGTTACCCCTACCTCGCCATAGCGCGCTGGGCATCCCCAGACCCCGGCCGCATCCACTGGCTGCCCGTGGATCGGGGACCGGAGACCGCCTTCGTCGAGCAGTTGCAGACCAGCGGGTTCCACCGTCGGTACGATGCGCACCCGAGTGGATTCGGCCCGTTCGAACAAGCCAGAATCGCGAGGGAGACCGGCGGTATTTTCTTCATGCTTCCGAGTATCGAATCGGACCTGGTGCGGGGCGACAACCGCCGCTACGAACTCCAGGCCATGCGTCCTTACATGCCTTCGCTCGAAACGCGTGACGAGTATGCCATGGAGCGCAACAACAGTGTGCTGCGTAGTTCGCTCTGGACGGTGATTGCCAGTTTGAATCCGTACAACCCTGACATCAGTAAATACATTGAGATGCGGATGCGGTTCTCAGCGAACCCGCAGACCTTTGCTCAGCAGGTAGCCGTTGAGAAAGCAAAGGCCCAGCAATATGTCACGTTCCTTCATCTCGCCGAGGAACAACTCGACAAGATCAAGCATGAGCGAGACCAGGAGATCTATCCGCGTTGGCAAGCGAATTACGATCTGCTCTTTGCCCAAGTGCTGGCCTACAAGGTGCGTCTGTATGAGTACGGGGCCTACCTGGATGCGTTTATCAAGAATCCCAAAGTCGTTCCGATGACCAAGCCCCCTAACGCCCGATTGGCAGTTTGGAACATCCGGCACCGCGAAGAAACCATCACCGGCGACCTGACTGCGGACCACATCTACCGGGCCACACGGATGTTCGAAGGGGTGATTCGCGATCATCCTGGTACCCCTTGGGCGGCCAGGGCCGAGTGGGAGCTGAGCAGAAACTTCGGCATTGATCTCAGGGAAGAGTATCATACCCCTTCGCCGCCACGGCCCAAAAGGAAGCCTTCGGGGCCGCGACCGAAGTTGATCCCCGTTCCCAAATTCTAGGGTTGCCTCATTGGCTGAGTACGTTCATTGCGTGCTCCTGCACTACCATGCGTACGCTGATTAAAGATGCCCAAGTCGTTCTTCCCGATTCGATTGGCCGATTTCATGTGCTGATCGAAGATGGCCGAATCGCCGCCGTCGATGCCGCCGAACATAGTGCGGCTGATGAAGTGGTCCAGGCCGCAGGCTTGCACCTGATTCCCGGCGTGGTGGATGATCAAGTCCATTTCCGCGAGCCGGGCTTGACCCACAAGGAAGACCTCCGCACGGCCTCTCGGGCGTGTGCCAAGGGGGGAGTCACCACGTACCTGGAAATGCCTAACACCATTCCCAATTGCATCACGCAAGAGATCCTCAACGACAAGTTGGCGTTGGCCGCGGAGAAGTCGCTGGTCAATTACGGTTTCTACATGGGAGCCACTCCGACCAACGTCAGCGAATTGAGCCAGGCCACCCGAACTCCAGGGATCAAGATCTTCATCGGTTCGAGTACAGGCGATTTGTTGGTGGATGAGCAAGAAGCGCTCGAGCGAATCTTCGCGGAGACGTCACTCCCCATTTGTGCCCATTGCGAAGACGAAACCACAGTTCGGCGAAACGCGGCTCGCCTGGCCGACTCGACCGATGTGGCAGACCACTCCCGAATTCGCGATCACGAGGCAGCCATCATTGCCACGCGCAGGGCCACCGATCTGGCCGTGCGGCATCGACACCGTTTTCATGTGCTGCATGTCTCAACCGCCGCCGAAGTCGAACTCCTTCGCTCCCCCCACCTGCACCCCTGGGTAACTGCGGAAGCCTGCCCTCACCATCTGCTGTTCAATATCGACGACTACGCGCGGCTGGGCACGCTGGTGCAGATGAATCCTTCGATCAAAACGCGCGAAGACAACCACGCCCTGTGGCAAGGGCTGTTCGATGGCGAGATCCAAGTCATTGCCACCGACCACGCACCGCACACCTGGGAAGAAAAACAGCAACCTTACCCCAAGAGTCCCTCAGGTCTGCCAGCGGTCGAGAATAGCCTGGCATTGATGCTCAACGAAATCCAGCGCGGCCATATCACCTTGGAACAAGTCGTCTACTGGATGTGCGACGCCCCGGCTCGCGTCTGGGATATGGTTGGCAAAGGACGAATCGCCGAAGGTTACGATGCCGACCTGGTCCTTGTGGACCTCAACCGCACGGCCACCATCCGCAATGCCGAGCAATTGACCAAGAGTCGGTGGAGCCCTTGGGACGGCGTCACGCTCACTGGTTGGCCTGTCCGTACCTGGGTCTGCGGTCGCGAAGTGTTTCGAGATGGCAAGGTTGACGACAGTTGCCGAGGGCAAGAAGTCCAGTTCGATCATGCCCTGGGCGGATACTGGAGCTGAGCCCTGGCGGCAAAGATTCAACTTGCTGCCACGTGGCCGTTAGCCAGCACCCATGCCTCGGTCGAACGCATCCTGATCTCGCTGATACAGGGCCAGCGTGGACTCGAAGGTTTCACCGGAGATCCGCCATTGCGGTGTGCGGTCGGTATGCGTGTTGCAATGGGCCACAAACAGGCGGTGCAGGAACTTGAACATGTGCCTTGGCACGCGCAGCGACCGTAAGGCGTCGATCAAGCGGCGGTCGCTCACCGATTCTTCGAAGAAGTCATGCAGGCTGACCGTCGCCCCGTCTTGACCGCAGGCTTTGATTCGCGCTTCCGCCACGTCAAACAGCGCTTCGCCACTCCATTCGAGAGAGCGAACAAGGTTCTGCTTGTCCAGCCTGGCGCGTTCGTAAAAGTCCCGATCCTCGCGATTGATGAAATGCAGCAGTTCGATCGGCAGCAGCAACTTGTACCCAATGCCGGGGTTCTTGAGAAACTTGTTGTCCAGCATCGGCCAGAGGAGTGCCCTCATCCGCTCGGCAGCACCGTTGATCAGATGAGGCTCGTCCACCCGGTCCACCAAGACCACAACTCCGGTGTACCCAAGCGACCGCAGCACGCCTTGGAACTTGCTCATCAACTCGTAACGGTCGTCAGTCCGCTCTTTGTTGGGGAGCGGTTGTCCAGCAATTGCATCTCGGCGAAATCTGGCCAACACTCGGCGGAGCGGGGTGTGATCTCGGTTGACCACATGCACCTGCTTGAGAACACCTCGGGCGAGCCAAAACGTCTTCCACGCTTGCCAAACCCACGGCATCCAGCTCCCAGCCACCAACAGATAGGGCCATGCAGTGATCAGTGATTGCCATCCCCCCAGCGTGCCAAACAGCGTGAGGATCAGCACCGTGGCCACCATGCCTAGGACAAGCGGCCAGTGTGTCATCCAGGTTGCGTAGCGCAATTTGCGGCGCAACCGGGACCAGCGGTGATTGAATGATTCGGCAGGGGACTCGTCGTAACAAGCCGCCAACAGCAGCAGGTCTCTGGCTTCGTGGTGGCTGAGTGCTTTGATTTCGACCGCGGGCTCCCCCTGCCGCTGGCCATCCCCCAAGACTGCATCGACCAACTGCGTGACCCCCAGGCAGAGGATCGAATCCATGTGATCCCACAGCTTCCACGAACCCAACAATCGCTCGGGGTTGCGATTTCTCGGTCGGAGCTTATCGCGGAACCGGTCCAAGAATCGGTTGAAGTCGTCGTATTGAATAATGAACACACTGCGAACTCGAACTACCCGGATCCCGAAATTGGTCACCAATGACAGGGGACCTCCTCGACAATGACGACATGAACCACATCCGAAGGAGGAACCCGATGCCAGTACACCGTCGACAGGATCGAACCACCGCCGATGCCGCGAACTCGCCGATGTCAGCTCTGCAACCGTGCATGCGCGCAGAGACCCAAATCACACACGCACCTGCAACAAGTTGCCTGGTGTGTACATGTGTACATCTCAGGTGGCGCTGATGGGCTTGGATAGGGGCATGTTGGCGAGGATCGACCGCAGATTCTCTCCGGCCTCGGCGGTGACGAGGCCTACCGGACGCTGCGAGTGCCCGCGGATGGGGCGAAGTGGTCGACGTGGAGACGGTATTGCGAGTCGGTGGGGATCTCGATGGGGCGAGCCGTCACCATGCTCATCGACCACGAGCTGAACGCCGCGTTCGGCGAGCTCATCGGAGATGGCCAGCCGGTGTTCGCTCAACGCGCCACCGAACAGCTCGCAATCCGAGAGGCAAAGATCGCAGCTCGAGAGAGCGAGGTCGATGCAGAGCAGGAGAGGATGCGCTGGTGGGGTGAGCGGCTGCGACGGTGGGAGGGTGAACTCGAGGCCCGAGAGCGACGCGCAGCATTGGTGTCGAAGCTCACGTCGGGTGAATCGACGGGTCGCGCCGAGATCGGACGGAACGAACGCTGCCCGGGCGGATCTGGCCGCAAGTACAAGCACTGCCATAGCCTCGCCGGCCGCCGAGCATAATGCCGGATATGGAGCGGGGATCTTGTGACCTTGGCCCCTTGTTGGCGGGCCGATTCGGGTGTCCAGTGGAGGCAGGACCGGTTTGTCGTTGGACTGCTCTAGGGAGGGCTCTATGACGGTGGAAAACGGCCCCTCTGAGGCGAAGGCACCGACTTCGCGTCGGCAGACGGAGAAGCTGGTCGGCAAGTTCGACCGGTTCTTGAAACGGTCGGGCGGCGCTCTGGGTGACCGTTTCGGCGAGGAGACGGCGGCAGTGATGCGGGGGGAGATGCTGGATGAGTACCGGCGTCTGATCCCTGAGGTCCCGTACATCGGGGGGCGGCGGAACATCTACTCCGACGCCCTGGCGATGGCGCCGCGGACGTTGGCGCTCTACCGGGTGGTGGTCCGGCGCTGGGGGCACTCTGGAGGACACCGGCGAGTTGCTTCACCTGATGACCCAGGCGCAGATGGAGCGGATTCCCAAGGTGCTCCGTCATTGGGTCGGGAGACAGCGCTTCGGTCGGCTACGCAAACGGAAGGTTGAGAGGGCTGCCCGCCGGTCGCAGGCCCACCGCTATCCGGGTGACTTCGTGTTCGAGCGTATCGACGGCGACGGGAAGACCTTTGACTTCGGGATCGATATCACCGAGTGCGGCATTGTCAAGTTTCTCGATGCCCAGGGGGCCGACGAACTCTGTCCGTACGGCTGCGAACTCGACTATGTCACGTTCGAGGCGATGGGGATAGGGCTACAACGTACCAAGACCCTGGCCTGGGGGTGCGACCGATGCGACTTCCGGCTGTCCAAGCAAGGAGTGACATCAGCGCCCTGGCCGCCCGAGTTCGTCGAGCGGACCTGCGGAGAACCACAAACCTGACTTGCCACCAAGAACCGAGCGCATAACGGCTGCGGTTTCAGGTGATCATCGCAACGCCTCGGCGAGTTTGTCTGATGGTGTCATCCATCCGAGGGTTTGTCGAGGCCGACCGTTGAGGGAGTGCGCTGCAGCATCAAGATCGTCTTGGGTGTGGGCGGAGAGATCGGTGCCTTTCGGGAAGTACTGACGCAGCAGGCCGTTCGTGTTCTCGTTCGAACCACGCTGCCACGGCGACTTCGGATCGCAGAAGTAGATCTGGACACCCGTATCGACCGTGAACTGTGCGTGTTGAGCCATCTCTTTGCCCTGATCCCATGTCAACGACTCCCACAGATGCTCGGGGAGGCGCTGAACCGTCGCCGCCAACGCCGTACGGACGGCTTCGGCGGAGTTGCCGTCGGGGAGTCCGAACAGCATCACGTAGCGGGACCAGCGTTCGACGAGCGTCCCGATCGCCGTCTTGTTCTTGCCCATGATCAGGTCGCCTTCCCAATGACCCGGCACGGCCCGGTCCTCGATCTCAGCAGGCCGTTCACTGATCATGACCATGTCACGGATCTGTCCCTTCGTCGACGCTCCACGGCCTTGGGGGCGTCGCACGGCGCGACCCGTGCGCAGACACCGCCAGAGTTCCTTACGCAGAGCGCCTCTGCCCTGGACAAACAGGGATTGGTAGATCGTCTCGTGTGACACGCGCATCTCCTCGTCACCAGGGTATGCGTCGACGAGCCACGACGAGATCTGTGTCGGCGACCACCACTCGTCGAGCTTCTCCTCAACCACCTGACGCAGCCGCGGGTTGATGACAAGATTCGCCGGCTTCGGCCGCCGAGCGCGATGCCGTGACGCCACATGCGCCACGGCAGCTCGATACCGCAGGCGGCCACCATTCGCAGCGACCTCACGAGACACCGTCGATGGAGCCCTCCCCAACTTGTTCGCGATACACCGCATCGATACACCACCAGCAATCCCGCGAGAGATCTCCTCACGCTCCGCAAACGACAGACGCCTCGGCGACCACTCCGCAGGCGGCACCGGCCGCTTCCACCCCGCCGACACGACATGGGTCCGGATCGTCGACGGCGGCCGACTCAACCGGCGGCTGATCGACCGCAACGACTCACCCGACTCGAACCGATCCCAGATCACCGTCTGCTCCGACTCAGACAATCTCCTCACCGCTCACCTCCAAGAGAGACACAACAACTCTCGTCGAAAGTGATGCAACGACCACCTGAAACCGCAGCACCTATGGGCGGCCACGAGATGCCCGACTTGGGTCGTCGCGAACAGGCTAGGTCTTGGCAGGCCCGGGTCCGTCTGTCACGAGGCCGGTGGCGCTAGCGTCGTCGGTCCTGTCCCAATGCGCCCTGTCTTCTTGAGTGTCTTCTTGGTCGGGGCCTGATTCGACGCCGCCGACGGATCGTTTTGCTCCAACGCCAGAAGGTGTGTAGCTCGCTACGGCTCTTGCTGTGTAACACAAACGGGTGTCGAGCACCTTTGTGCCGCAAGGGGTCTCACGCGATTGTGATGTCTACGGATCAGGAGTATGGGGCCTGTCGCAAGCGACAGGTGCGAGTTCCTCCGGGCGTGCTGCCGAAACCATTGCCAAGGCGGGGGTTTCGGCCCGGGTGGTCGTTCGTTCTCGACATCGGATGCGAAGCAAGACCGCATGTCGCGTGTGGCGTCGATTCTCAGATGGTTCTGGCGCATTGTTGCCCTCGCTCCGGGAACCGTCAGTGGTGCGCGGCTAAATCGGAAGGCCGAAGATGGCGACCGTTGCCATGACCAGCCCGACTACCGAGAAGCCGGCGACCGTCAGCCAAGCCTTCGCCCGGGAGGCGAGCGTGACGGCCAGGACCGATTGGATCACGAAATAGAGAGCAAATACCCGGGAAGCGATCGCGACGGCCGCAGTGACATTGGTGAAGATCACAATCATGATTGCCGGGACGAGCAAGATCGGGAAGGTGTACTTCCGCGGCACGGTTTGTCGTGTGGCTTCGATGAGGAGATCGCTGCGAGAGGACGTCGCGTTCGTGATTGCCGACAACTGGCTGCCGATTGCCGCCGCGAGGATGAGCCATGGCAGGTACGGGCTGACCTCCTTCGACACCACGAAGATCGCCGTTGCGTCAGCGGGAGGCCGAAACTCGCCGAACGGCAGCAGTACGAGGGCTATCAGGGCAACGAACACCACGGTCGCGATGATCTGGGCCCACCGCATTGTGGAAATCCGCACTTCGGCGGCGAAGCGAGCGCCGATGTACCGGGACGCCTCGAAGCCTTGGACCATCGCGAACAGACCCAGGATCTGCCGCAGCGTCGTGGCGTCGATCTCGGGGCTGTAGGAGGGGAAACTCCAGTTGCCGACGAACGCCTCCTCCAGGTTGTAGACGGCGAAGGCTGCGAGGACAGCGAACAACGCCGCGAGGTTGAATGCGGTCGTTCGGTCCCCAAGCCGATTCAAAGCAGGTAGGTAGCCCCGGTAGCCCACGACGATGATCACGACAAGCACGATGACCGACGTCACCGTGGTCCGGTCTTCGCTGTAGAGAGCAAGAGGCAACAACACCAGGGTCATCAGCAATTGCGTGTAGTACGCGATGTTGACCATCGATGCACCGAACAGCGCCCAGTTCGCCGTAGCGGCGATCGTGTGCACCGGACCCTTTGCTCCGGCCAGTGGCTCGTAGTGGCGGATGTTGTAGGCGATCACGAATCCGGTGGCTATCGCGACGAGGCAGATCCCGAGCATGAACAGCGGCGCGGCATAGCCGACCAGCACCACGATGATCGGAGACAGGACGAGAAACCCGACGTCCATGATGTTGGCGAGCGGGACCACCATTGCCTGGAATCGCTCGGACTGTTGGACCCGAGGTCGATACAAGAACCAGGCCATCCCGGCCAGAACCACGACGCCGACAATTCCGTCGAGGACGAAGCGTTGCTCCAACTTGGATCTCCACTTGCGACGGCCGACTCGCCTGACTGCACTCTAGTCCGCGTGAGCGCCGGAATTCGCCTGTAGGTCGTGTATTCAACGAGCGATTTGAGCGTCTCTCCAACGGCCTGTGACACTCATGTCGAATCGATTCGGTCCGGCATGGATCCGAGGCACGACGACCGCCTCCTGGATGCGCTCGTGTTCCCATTGATCTTCATGGGAGGCACGGCTGGCACGATCGTGTACCTCGTCTTCCCCGACATCCCGGTTGCCCTCGCCGTGTCGTGCATGCTGGCTGCCGTACCCGGATCGTTCCTGCGTGCCCCCATCAGCATGGTGTTCATCGCGGCGATTGCCCTCGCTCTCGGTGCCGAGACGACGGCCCCGGTGGCCGTTGCAGTGGTTACCTCGTACCTGATCGTCGCCGGCATCCGTTACATCGTGTCGAACCGGAGGGCTGCGGCGAGCGGGCCTCAGCCCGCAGAGGCCGCGTCGGGCTGACCGGCCCGGCGCTGGGCGAGGCGGGGGGTCGCTGCGGCAGCCCAACTTGACAGCGCCGGGTCCGGCGGGGCCGTCGCCGGTGGTCCGCTCCTCGAGATGCAGCGGGGGCAGGGGGCGGCCTCTTCGGATGGGATCACGGTGGAATCAAGCGGTTCCGTTGGCCGACTCCCAGCACCGGTCGGACAACCATGGCGACAGCTCTTTGCCGCGCGATACCCACCGCTGCGCCAGGCTCGAGAATATTCGGGCGGGACGATGCACTCGAACCGGCATGAATGTAGATTCGGCGGTACAAGGCCACCGTTGTCCGTGAGGCGAAGGAACACACCACATGACCGGTTCGAACGGCACCGTCGATCAAGGCTCTCCGGCTTCGGATGCCGATGTGGCGCAGTTGCGGAAGGAGAATGAAGCCCTTCGCTCACGCCTCGCTACGCGGATGCGCTGGCGGCGCTGGTTGACGGTGGTTCTCGTGTTCTTGACCGCGTTGTCCGTCGTCGCGACGACGGTTGCGGTGTGGGCCCACGAGACGGCGTTCGACACCGATAGGTTCATGGAGACGGTGCAGCCGGCCCTCGACGACCCCGCGCTGTATGCCGCGTTGAGCGAGCGGGTCTCGGATGAGATCATCGTAGCGCTTGCCCTCGAGGATCGTATCTCCGCCACCCTCACCGGCGTAGACGAGTACCTTTCGCAGACGCTGCTCGAGGCGCTCGACGTCAGTGCCCGGGGCCAGGCGGTGCTCGATCGCGTCGATCGACCTTCGCTTGCGGTTCTCGCAGCTCCGATCGCGGGCGCGCTCGAGACCCGAATCACCGAGATCGTCGACTCGTTCATCACGTCGGACGAGTTCAAGGCGCGATTTGCCGGTCTCGTGGAGCAGGCGCACGTGGCAGGCGTTGCGCTGCTGCGCAACGACCTCGTCGAGCTCCCCAACGTGTATATCGAGAACGGCGAGGTGCGGCTCAATTTGGTGCCCGCCATCACCGATGCGCTGCGACGCGTTGCCGCCGAGATCAAGGACTTCCTCCCTGATGTCACGCTTCCGGACGTGATCTCGGACGGCGTCGACCAAGGCAGGCAGCAGCTCGCCGACGCCGTGAACGCCCAGCTGCCTGAGGACTTCGGCCAGGTTACGCTGCTCAGCGAGCAGAAGCTGGTCGCAGCGCAGGACGCGGCGCATCGTCTCGACCAGTTTGTATGGCTGCTCGTGTTGCTCAGCATCGTTCTGGTGGTCGTCACCGTTGCGGTGTCCCCGACTCGTCGCAGGACCGTCATCCAATTGTCACTCGGCGTCACCGCAGGGTTGGTGATCGGGGTCGCTGCGACACGGCGCCTCGAGTCCGCGATCGTGGAACAGATCACGAACCCCAACGGCCGAGCGGCGGGAGAATCGCTTCTCGGCAACGTGGTTTCGAGTTTGCGATCCGTGGCGATCATCGTCGTGGTCGTCGCGGTGATCGTCGCCATCGCCGCCTACCTCCTCGGAAGGCCGGCGTGGATCACCAACATCTCGCATCGCTTGAGCAGCGGGGGCACGGCCGCGAGCGGCGGCAGCGACCTCGACCAGTGGATCGCCCCGCGCCACGATGCGCTGAGGATCGCAGGGATCGCCGCCGCGGTGATCATCCTGTTCATCACCGGTATCGGTTTGCTCCCGGTGCTCGTGGTTGCTGGTCTGCTCGCGCTGTATCTCTGGGGTATCTCAGCAGCGACGCGGCGGGCTTCCGACGACGAGCCGGCACCCGGTGCTGTCGAAACACCCCACAACCATGCCGAGGTGACATGATGACGACGAACTCATTTGCTGACCAACAGTAGGAAGAGCGGCTCAAGCTGATGAAGGGGCCCGACACCGACGTCGGGTCTGTCCTGCAGTGCACCGTTGATTCGTCGCAATCGCGAACGTTCTGGCAGGGCCCCGCCTGATCAGCGGTGCGGTGTGGGCGCGTACCATCCGCGTGATCAATGCCGCACTTTGAGGGTTGATCACGTTGCCGTGGCCGTCCTGGTATCCGTGCGGGTACCCGTGTCTATTGCAGTGTCGATCTTCGTGATCTGGGCACTGACGGTGCACGGATGCGATATCATAGGGAAGGTGTAGCGCCCCGATCGGGTCTCTGACCCTCACGCGATTGCGTGGGTATTCGTAGATCAGTTATGTGCCTTGTCAATAGTCGATGTGGTCCATGGCTGTAGTTGGGCTGTCGCAGGCAATCGCAGCGAACGTTCTCGTTCGCTGCATGAGTCCTCAAGAGGAGACATCATGGCGATAGGTCCGGTTCAGCTCTTCGTGCTCGGTTTTGACCACCCCGATTTCCACGGGCAGATCATCGCCGAACTCGACCGGCTCAAAGAGAGCGGCACGATCCGAGTGATCGACGCCCTCGCAGTGCACAAAGACGCCGACGGCGACATCGAGGTGGCGCACCTCAGCAACCTCACCAAGGAAGAAGCGATTGAGATCGGCAGCGTTGTCGGCGCACTCGTCGGCCTCGGAATCGAAGGTGAGGAAGGTATGGAGATCGGTGCGGTCCTCGGCGCCGAAGCCGGGGCCGAGGGCCTCGTGGTGTTCTCCGACGAAGACGCGTGGGATGTCATCGACGACATCCCGAACGACTCCGCCGCAGCCCTCATCCTGATCGAGCACACCTGGGCCGTCGGACTGCGCGACGCCGTAGCCAGCGCCGGTGGTGTGCGCATCAGCGACGGTTTCATCGACCCGATCGACCTCATTGCGATCGGACTGGTAGCCGAGGCAGAGGCCGAGGAATACGAGGCGCTCTCCGGCACGCTGTAGGACGTAGGGCTGTACATAGTCCCGAGAGAGGGAGGTCGAGACATGCCAGCACCACGCAGAGTTGCACGACGCACATCACGGCGCGTTGCCCGTCGACGCTGAGACGAGACCAGCACATCGACACGAACCGGTGGAGGGGGCTCCCGCGTACAGCGGGCGCCCCTTCACCGCGTTCCGATCGACACGACGCCACATGTTGTGGCAGAGGCATAGACCTGCCTGGCGTTGACCTCCACTGACACAGTGACGAGACGGTCGTTCTTGTACGCGGGCCGCCCACAAGGCGACGCACTCCTGTCGAAGCACGGCGACGGTCGCGTTCCCATCTGGTTCACCTGGGGCATCGGCGATCCCGACGATGAAGCCGGACGGCACACACCGAATCGATACCAACACGCGGCGGAGATGCTCGCGTCGTCACACCGCATGGGACTCGCATTACGTGGGTCGACCGGCATCGCCTCGGCATCTCCGACCAGCTGGAAGCAACGGCGCAGATCCTGATCGCCGGGGCTCCGAGTGATACAAACCCTACGCCGGGGACTGGGCACAGCTCGAACTGCCGACGCCCGGTAACGTCGCCGGCGACCGTCTCGTCTCGCTCGAAATCACATAGATGGCCCAGATGGGCATCACGCCGGGATGCAACCCGCCCCCGAAGGATCGTTTCTGCCCGACCTCCAACGTCACCCGAGGTCACATGGCAGCGTTCCTGCACCGAGCGCTCGGGTAGCCCATGTCCGGCTAGGAGGGATGATGTGGTTGGTATTGCCCACTCCCGTCGTACTGCCCATAGGTGCCGATGTGGGCGGGTGATCGCAGTTCGGCTAGGGCCGTTGCGGGAGCCTCATCAGCGACGGTTCGAGGTCGTAGGTCCATGGAAGGCCGGCGTTCTTCCATCCGTTCACCATCCGCTTGCGGTGGAATACGCTTCTCGGATCGTTGACCCGTTCGCCCTCCATGCCTTCGAGGATGTTGAAGACGTTCTGGTATCCAGTCTCTGCGAGGACGTTGACGGCGAGGGCAGCCCTCCCGCCGGAGCGGCACATGACCAGGATCGTGTCGTCCGGATCGCCCAGCCCGTCACGTCGGGGATGGCGCGGGTTCCCCTCGTCGCGACCCGCCCCTTCTCCGGTTCCCACTCGTAGGTGTGCATCACGAACGGGATATTCACCGCCATCTCAGGGTGCCCCACAAACGCGTACTCCTCAGGCGTGCGCACGTCGAGCACCTTGACATGCTCGGTGTCAGCCGCCCACCGCGCGTAGGCCTCCATGGGTGTCACGTAGAGACCGAGCGTGGTCCGGCAGCCCTCCGGGACGGCGGAGTCCGACTCCTGCCTTCATCGCCAATCGCATCTCCCTTCTAGCCCAATCGGGTGTCGCTGACCTCGAGGGTGCTTCCCTCGGGGAGCTTCGTCCAACTCCGTCGCTCCCATTCCTCTTCGAGCACTTCCTTGGCTGCTTGCTCGAGGAACTCAGGTGCCGCCCACTCATCGACATCGAAGTCGTTCTCGATGTAGCCGTGCTCGAACATGAAGTCCTTGCCGATCTTGATCGTGGCCATGTTCATCGCATCCAGACTCGGCACCATATCAACATGCTTGATGCCCTGATAGGTGTCCTCTGCATCCAGATAGAACGTCTGCCGATTGAGGATCGCCCCGGCGGCCCGCTTGTGATCGTTCGACCAACGACCGACCTTGATCATCGCCTTCATGTAGGCAATGACCAGTTCAGGATGCTCATCTGCCATCACATCAGAACACGTGATCACGGCGGGCGTATTGGCGACCTGAATCGTCCAATCCGGCCGCTTCGACAGATCCTCAATCATCTTGATCCTGCCCGTTGCCTCTTGGAGATGCTGGAGCGGCTTGCTCTGGGTATAGATCCCATCGACAGTGCCTTCCAGGAGAGCAGTCTCGAGCGGCCGGAACGCCAGATCGTGTTTGTGATCACGACGCATCCACAACTCCGACGGGTTGTTCATCTGGTTGACGAGCATCTCGGGCTTGTCGTACCAGTCATCCGGATAGGGATACTCGACCAGCTCGATGTCATCCGTCGTCATGTCGTTGAGTGCGAGCATGTTCAGGATGCCCATGTGTTCTTGGATGCGCCACCAGTCATTCTTGATGGTGTTCAGGCTCTTCGAGATGCCGACCTTCTTGCCCTTCAGATCCGTCATCTTCATCAACGGATCACCGGCACGCACCGCCATACAGCCACCCTCGTGAACCCACGTGGCACCGAGCAGCCGGGTACGACGCAGATCTGCGTGAACATGGATCGGCGGATAGAGGCCACCGAACCGGATCAGATTGTCGAGGTTGTGGATGTAGTGCGGATACCAGTTGTTCTCGGGTGCGTGGCGGAAGTAGGCGTACTCCACGCCGATCTTCTTGAACTCCTCCCGGCACCAGCCCAACTCCTGATCAACATTGTTCGCCGACACCATCGGACAGTTGGTGAACCACACCTCTGACCAATCCAACGGCACCGTCGTAGAAACTCGCTCAACCTCAGCCATGATCAACGCACTCCCTCGCTAACGACATTGAGGATCTCGCCCATCCGTCGCTGACCATAAGTCCCAGACCATCAACAGACCAGAGGCCAACGGCACACCCTCACCCCGCCCATATCCGGCTGGGAGGGATGATGTGGTTGGTGTTGCACGCCCCGGTTGGGCGGTGGATCTCCGGTTGAGCCGATACAAGCAGCTCGGTTGGGTCCGTTCCGCCGTCCCGGTGGCGTGTGCCACCCCTTTGCCCATACGCGAGTGAAAGGGGCAGCCATGTCGATGGTATCCGGAGTAGTTGGCGGTGTGGACACCCATGCCGATGTGCACGTAGCCGCGGCAGTCGATCGCAACGGCGGCGTGTTGGGGATCGAGCCGTTCCCGGCCGACGCTGGCGGCTATGAGGCGTTGGTGGGTTGGCTGGTCGGGTTTCGTCGGGTGCTGCGGGTTGGGGTGGAGGGCACCGGTTCGTATGGGGTCGGCCTGTCCCGGTTCCTCCATGATCTCGATGTCGACGTCGTCGAGGTCGATCGGCCGAACCGGCAGGCCCGTCGCAAGGAGGGCAAGTCTGATCCGGTCGACGCCGTTGCGGCGGCGAGGGCCGCAGGAGGGATGTTTGGGGCCCCGCCGGGTAGTGGATGGCTCGACGTTGGGGATGAGGTGGAATCGTTGACCGTGCGCGCCTCGTGCGCGAAACGCTGAGAAACCACGAGAAGTGGCGCGAGACGTTGAGAGCGCTTCCCCCGGTCAGGGCACGTTTGCCCCGGTCAAGGGGGTGGGGGCGCCGCATTCGCAATGTGGGGGACGCCGATCACGGTTCACTCGATGGGGAACGCCGGAGCTGGCGGGCGCTCCGCCAACCGCTCATCCTCGCGTGTTCGGTCCCGGCACGTGCGCCAGGACGCGCATAGGACGCGTTCCGTTGAGAAACGACGCGAATCGATGAATAGCGATGAGCGGCATCATCCCCGGTCAGAGCACGTTTCCGGCCGTTTCCGCAGGTCACAGAAATGCCCTG
>CALOEH010000199.1:0-19678 GCA_942492195.1 uncultured Planctomycetia bacterium
GAGTGCCACCTGCCCGCTATTCGCTCGGAGCTTGCCAGCGCTACACCTCTACTTGACGGCCGTTTGCAAGAAGTCGCAAACGGCCGCCCCGATTCTATTCAAGCATAAAATACACACCTTCTTCTTGGTAAACTTTTCGCATTCCATCGACGAATCCCTGTTCGCCTCGAACTATGGCCGAGTCTGGACTTGCGCCAGACTCGAGAAAGTGTGCAACATTTGCCTCGGCGTTTCGCATCATGCCCTTGTAGGTCCTTGCTAGGATTCCATTTTTCCCCGCAGGGTGCCTTTTGATTCCATTGACCCCTTTTCGTGCGTATGTTTCGCCGTTGGCTAGGCCTGCTTCGTACGCTTCATCGGCTGTCATTTGCTGCAACGAGCTAGCCTCTTCTGCATCAATATCCGTTTCATAGGGTGCTGATTGTCGCTGACTCCGAATCTCGTCGATCAGCTGTTGAACGTTGGCTTTCTTTGAGGAAAAGCCAAAGACATTCTCAACAGCCATTTCAGCGTACTTATTCGCTTCGTCGTTATTGGTCGCATCAAGCTCGAATTGGATGATCCTTTCGTAGGGAGTTGCATCTGTGACGGGCGAATAGTCGTGAAGTATGGCCTTATATTGAGCAACAGCGGCACTACTGTCGCCTCTTTCCCATAGCCTGCCGGCCTCTGCAATCTCGGCTCGTTCCTTTGCCGTGATCTGTGCGCCAATGATGCCAAATATACCGCAACAGCCAGCGCAAATGATCAAGAGCGCGCCACCACCAAGTCCTCCAGCAAGAAGAAGTTTTCTGGAAGACTCCAACTGCGAGAATCTTTCCATCAATCCGGCTTTGGAGCTGCTCTCAGGCAACGGGTGATCGTCGGCCATCGTCGCTTACCTTTTCTGCAAGGTCAGTTGGTGCAAGAGGAAGGTAGGTGTTTACCTCGTTAACTTTCGATTCCTGAGGACTTGTCCTGAAACAAGTAGATTACGCAACTTTCCTCTCAAATGACTTCACAAACCCTCCGATGTGAGTTGTAACGATCACGTCGAACAACTTCAACGCTTCAACTTCTTCCCGTTCGCAATTCCATGCTGGCGGCAGACATTCCCGGCGGGGTGGCACTCAACGCTGGTAGCGATTTAACAATAACTGCTTGGCGATATGTATCTGTTGCTGGGTGGCGATCTTGATATTCGGGGCACCGCAGGACTTGTGTCGTTTCTGTGAGCGGTACAAATTTTGCGTCTGTAGACCCTACTCGGCTGGTAGCGGCGCGGTATTTCGTGGATATCGGGCAGGTGGTACACTCAACAGTCTTCGGACTCCGCTGCAGTCCTTCAATGCACAGCAAGCGCGGTGGCTTGCCTATGACTTCCTAATCGTCGGCGTCGGCGGCACAGGCGCTGTCTACTCGATTTACGATTGGTGGACCGATGAATGATTGGCGAATCATTCTGGTTGTGTTGTTGATCGGCATTTTCGCGTGGGCGGCGATCGAACGATGGCTGTCGTCACTCACTGGAGTGAAGCGACTACGAAGAAATCGACGTAACGTTTCAACGGAACAAGCAATCACCGAACACGAAAGTGGGATTGCATCGCTATTTCACAATAGAAGTATGATGCCAGGAGAGTGGTGGCTACTGCGGACGCAGGATCGCCGAGACGACTATGATCTTGTCGCCAACCTTGAGAGATTTGGATTTGTTGTGGAATGTGAAAACACCGCTGATCGCCAAAGACTTAAACAGTATTTAGGAAAGGTGGAAGAAGTGCTTGAGCCATTTGACTAATCGGCCTTGCCCCAAAAGGTGCTAGAGGACCGATAAGTGGTCGTGAGTGCTGTGCGTACCATTCACTCACTCGCGCAATCAGGTACGCACAGCGTACCCTACTCAGCTGACGTACCACAAGTTGAATGCGCCGGAGGCCCAAAGGTAGCATTCCACACTGGCCCCTACACTGGCAACAAGTTGCCAGTGCCACCCGCCATCAGGTGCCGTGCGCCATTTTCGCGAAATGAAAGCAGACCACAGGGCTTGGTTTGAAGGTAAACTGAAAGTGTCCGTTCCGGCGTTGACTCGACGCTAGGGCATCCCCATTAACGTTGGTCCTGCCACCTGAGTTCCCCCCTGCCATGAGTGATTGGCTCGTCCTTGATTGGGAGAAGAATCGCATCAGCGGCCTGGAAGCCGAGGTTGCCAGGGGACGGGTGCGCGTGCGGCGGTGCTTCGAGGTTACCTTGCCGGAGGAAATTGATCCGGCCAAGGATACGATGGCGGCAGGCGAGTGGCTCAAGAGCCAGTTGGGCCAGCGGCAGATTTCCGCCCATCGCGCGTTGATTTCGCTCCCCCGAGACGAAGTGGTGGTCCGGCAGTTGGAAGTCCCCAACGTGCCAGACGATGACCTGCCTGGCCTGGTCCGACTGCAAGCGGAGACCAAGACCTCATCGCTGGACCGGATGGTGCTGGACTTTCTCCCGTTCCCACAGACAGAGCCTTCTGCGCAGCGACAGGTGCTGACCGTTGCCATTCGCCGCGAACAGATCGAGATGTTGCGGCAAATCACGGCTACCGCCGGACTTGATCTGATGCGAGTGGGACTCAGCCCAATTGGCACGGCCGAGGTGGTCAGCCGCGTCGAGGCGGCTCGCAACCTGCCACCCACCGTTGGAACGCTAGTCGTCGCCCAGCATGGGCCGAGATACGAGATCTCCTTTCTCAAAGCAGGGCACCTGCTGTTCACCCATTCGACCCAAGTCACGAGCGATGATCTCGCGCAGAGCAGCCGGATGGTACTGGCAGAAATCCGCCGGTCGCAAGGTGCCTTGGGAAGGCTGGACGCCGATATCGGGCGGGTTTGGGTGGTCGGTCAGTTCGAAGAAAACCAACAACTGTTCGACACGCTGCAGAAGAGCCTCAAGTCCGACGTTGGGTTGATTGACCCTTGGAAGGACGCCGGCGTGGTGTTTGATGACCAGGTGGTCTCCAGCCATCACGCGTTGTTCGCTGGCCCGTTGGGTTTGCTGCTGGCCGACAGCAACGCCATGGTGGGGAGTATCGACTTCCTGCATCCTCGCAAACCGGTGGTTCGCCCCAACCGCCGCAAGCTTTGGATTCAGGCTGGTGTGGTCGCCGCTGGCTTGTTGCTGGTCGCTGGCTTTTTCGGGATGCGGAGTTGGACGAAGAGCCTTGAGGCTGACATTGCGGATCGACAAGAGCGGTTGAAGCGGATGGACGAAACGCTCGAACGAGGCCAGCCCACCCTCGCGGCTTTGAAAAACCTGGAAGCTTGGGATACGCAATCGGTGAGCGTGCTCAACACTCTGGACCGCGTGACCGAATCCCTTCCACCTGCTGAGCGGATGTACCTGGATCGCCTGGATATGGCCAGCACGGCGGGTGCCTCGCCGGCGCGCGTCAAGGCTTTGGGCGTTGCCCGAGCGCGGAGCGATATCGAACGGCTCAACGATCGGCTGGCCCGAGATGGCTTTGCGGTGCTGCCGAACGAAATTGCCACGCCGACCAAAGACTCCGGCTATCCGTATCGGGCGGCGATCGAGTTGAGTGTTCCGGCAGCGGAGTCTGAGCAGGGAGGTTCCCGCTGATGCAGAAACGCGAACAGTACCTCCTGACGGCGGCGTTGGTGGCGGTAGCCGTTCTGGTGATTGGCCCTCGGCTGAAATCCTGGCTGATTGCCCCCATCACCGAGCGCCAAAACCAGTTGGACGCCATTGAGCAACGGATCACCAAGCAGTCTCGCGAAACCGACATGTTGCTGCACGCGGTGGGAGAAGTCGAACGGTGGCGCGGCCGGTCGCTGCCGCCTGATCCGCTGGATGCTCAACGTTTGTATCAGGTCTGGCTGACCAATCTGGCTTCCATGTCAGGCTTGGAAAAGTTAGAAGTGACCCCTGGTCGCCGGTACACCAAGTCTGGCGTGTACAACGCCGTGCAAGTCTCACTTCAGGCCGAAGGCCGACTGAGTGAAGCCATGCAGTTTGTCGATTGGTTCGAACGCACCGATCTGGCGCACCGGTTCACGTCGTTGACTTTCGAATCGCCAGCGAGTGAGGGAGACCCAGCGCTGAGGATTTCGCTGACTGCCGAAGGTCTGGCGCTTCAGGATGCCCCGCCACGTCACGAACTTTTTGCCCAAACGACGCTTGGAACCGTGCTCGACGCCTCTTCCGCACCGCAGCAGATGGAAGTGGCCAGCGGGGAGGGTTTTCCCAGTGAGCCCGGGTTTCGGATCCGGATCGATCACGAATACTTTCGCGTGACCAAGGTGGATGGAAAGCGCTGGACGGTCGCAGGTGGCGTGGACCAAACGGTGCCAGCGAAGCATGCTGTGGAAACAGTGGTGGAGTATGCTCCTTCCAAAGGGGATGAAACCGTGCCGGCCTTGGATCCTTCGCATCGATTGCTGGCAGCCAATCCGTTTGTGAAACCTGCCCCAGTTCGGCCAGCCGCCGCTCCGGTCGCAGTTGCGCCCCCCGCTCTTCTGCCCCCGAAGCGCGACGACGCGGCGGCCATGTCTTTGGTGGGAATGATCAACAAGGGAGATCGTCCTCAGGCTTGGCTGCACGATCAGGAGCTTCGAAAGAGTCTTTACATAGGCGTGGGGGGTGCCGTGGAAGTTGGCGACGTGCATGCCGTGGTAGCGGCCGTACATGCGGACCATGTTCTGTTGGAGATGGATTCGCAGCGCTGGCGGCTGAACCTGGGAGAGACCCTGCGCAGTTTGCAGCCGCTGCCGAGTGAGACTTCTGAGAGTTCTCCCCCACCGCAGGACGTTGAAACAGCGCCGTGACGGCATTGCTGGCCCTGCTGTCGCGGCACCCAAAGCAGCTGCAATCTGTGGGAAAAGACGGGGAAAACGTCAACATTCGTCCCGATTTGACCGGTTGCGTCAACTCGGTGGCAGACTTTGCCGATTATACCGATCAGGCGAACCTTGCCGGTTCGCTGGATGGTTTGATCGCATCGCTTGTTTGCCAGGGAAACGAATGGCTATTCGACGTCGACGTCAACGCCAATTGCTGGCCGCGCTGCCCACGCTGTTGTTAGGTGTGGCGGTGTTGGTGCTAGCGATGCGCAGCGCAAGCCCGACTGCCAGCGGGCCTGCACCTGGTGAATCTGGTAGCTTGCCGCAGGCCAGCGGAGAGGGCTCTCAGCAACAAGAGCCGAATCGGTTTGTCGAGAATCAGGCGAGCAAGCTTGAGCCTGCGGCGGCGAAGCAAACTTCGGATTCCATGATCCAACTGACGGCTGCCACAGAAACGGTTGCCGCGCCGGCGGTCATGATGGACCAGCAGGCGCAACAGATTCCAAGACCTCTCAAGACGGCCGCGGTACCGACTCCCCGACGGGGTGCCCAAGCAGTGGTTCAAGCGGTCCATGCCGCCATGCCACAGCGGGCCAAGTGGCTTGCCGGAGGTTCAGCCCAACCGGCAACCTTGCAAGTCGATGCGACTGGTCGTGCAGACGATTCAGCAGTCGCCTGCACCTTGGCTTGCGAGGCCAGGAATCAATCGGTTCGGATCACGGCACCTGCCAACCACCTGGCAGATATCGGCAAGCTGCTGCAAGATTTGGATCGAGTAGATGCCCGATCTGGGAACACGCTGCGGCTGATCGATACGCGCGGCGATCACCGAGTGCTGGCTCAGCGGTTGGCCAAAGTGGTTCCGCAACTCGTGGCTCAGGCACCAGCGCAGCTTCCACAGCCTCCGCCTGCTGCGCCCCCAGCAGGCGAGTTGCCACAACTGCCTGATCCCAACGAACCTGGCAACGAGCTGCCCAACGGCGACGTGGCTCAACCGCCAGTTCCCCGTGGTCAACCGATCTTGCGACTCGAAGGGCTGCGCGGCCCGGTGATGATCAATGATGTCCCAGGGCTAGGGCTGGTGGTGACAGGCAGCCGCGGCGATGTGGATGCCGTTCTGCAGATCATCGAAGAACTGGAACGGGTTGCTTCGGGACCCACGCCAGACATCAACTTGTTGTTGCTGCAACATGTCGGCTCCGAGGCCCTCGCGGCACTGCTCAACAGCGTTTACGAGAGTGTGGCCGAACTTAGATCTGGAAACGCCAACCGGCCTACGGCCCGGATTCTGCCGATCCTGCGTCCCAACGGATTGTTGATCCTTGGCGCGGCGGGTGACATTCAAGCCATTGGGCAGTTAGCCAGTCAACTGGATCAACCGCTCGATCCGCGTGACCACTTCCGCGTGTTTCGGATCAAGCATGCCGTGGCCAGCCAGATTGCTGCGACCATTGACGCCATGTACGGACAGCAGCAGGGAGCAGGAGGTCAAGGTCAGGGACAAGGGCAGAACGCTGCGGAGAACGTGCTTCGTCCACAGTTGCGCGTCTATGCCGATGGCCGCACCAACACCCTGGTGGCTCAAGGTGGTCCGCGCGATCTGGACGAAGTGGCCGAATTGATCGAACGCCTCGACCGTGGCGACTCCGCATCGGTCAGCAAGATGCACGTGTTTCCTTTGAAGAACGCATTGGCGGACGAACTGGCCGAGGTGATTCAGAACGCGCTCGACAGCGTGCTGAACCCTGCAGGTGGTCAAGCAGGCGGAATCGGCGGAGGCGGACAAGGGGGGGCAGCCGGCCAGAGTTCGCAACAACTGCGCGAAGCCAAGAGTGTGGTTCTGGAATTCCTCACCGTGGATGGTGACGCCAACGCGATTCGGTCTGGGATCCTGGCTGACATCCGAGTCACGGCCGACCCACGCGTCAACAGCCTGATTGTGATTGCGCCGCGGCAAAGTATGGCGTTGATGGGGCAATTGATCCAGCAGTTGGATCAGCCAAGCCCTACCGTGGCGGAGATCAAAGTCTTTGCCCTGACCAACACAGATGCCACCAGCATGTTGCAGTTGCTGGAGACTCTCTTCACTTCGGAAGACAACCAGGCCGTAGGCGTTCAGGTAGTCGGAGCCGATGACGCCAACAGCGAGCTGGTGCCGCTGCGGTTTTCAGCGGACACGCGCACCAACAGCATCATTGCGATTGGGGGTGCCGAATCGTTGCGCGTGGTCGAAGCCATCTTGTTTCGGCTGGACGAAGATGATGTGCGGCAGCGTCGGAGCATTGTGGTCAAGTTGAAGAACAGCCCCGTGGTCGATGTCGCCACGGCCATCAACGCCTTCCTGCAATCGCAACGAGACCTGGCTCAGATCGATCCGGATCTGGTCAGTTCGGTCGAACTGCTCGAACGGGAAGTGATTGCCGTGCCAGAACCGGTGAGCAACAGTCTGCTGATCAGCGCCACGCCCCGGTATTACGATGAGATCATTCGGATCGTGGAGCAGTTGGACGCTGCTCCGGCTCAGGTCGTGATTCAAGTGCTGATTGTCGAAGTGGAACTGACCAACACGGACGAGTTTGGCATTGAGCTGGGTTTTCAAGACCCGGTTCTGTTCAATCGTTCGCTGCTCAACCTGGACTCCTTCCAGACCATCTCCCAGACGGATTCGAATCCCGGGACCGGCATTGCCACCACCACGGAAACCATTGTCAACGAAGAACGCCTGCCTGGCTTTTTGTTCAACAACAACCAACTTGGTAACGCCGTCGTCAACCCTGGTAGCGTTGGCAAGCAAGGACTGAGCAGTTTTTCGCTGGGGCGAGTGAATAGTGATCTGGGTTTTGGTGGGTTGGTTCTGGCTGCCAGTAGCGAGGCGGTGAGTGTGCTGATTCGCGCTTTGTCGGCCAACCGAACCGTGCAGATCCTCAGCCGTCCACAGATTCGCACCCTCGATAACCAACTCGCGCAGATTCAAGTCGGCCAGCAAGTTCCGGTGATTGCCGGAGCCAGCACCAACACGCTCGGCGGTATTACGCCGGTGCTGGGAACTCCCCAACAGGTCGGCATCATCTTGCAAGTCACGCCCCGGATTCGGCCTGACAACACCGTGGTGATGGAAACCATCGCCAACAAAAGCGCCATCTCAGGGCAGGGAGTTCCGATTCTCACCGACCCCACAACCGGTGGTGTGGTGGAGTCCCCCATTTTTGATTTGACCGAAGCCCGAGCCACCGTGGCGGTGCCAGATGGGCAGACTATTGTCCTCGGCGGAATGATCACCAAGAGCGATGACACCATCGAACGTAAAGTTCCCTGGTTGGGCGACGTTCCGATTCTGGGCGCGGCTTTCCGTTATGACGGAACCAACACCCGGCGTACCGAACTGCTGATCTTTATGACTCCGCGGATCGTGCATACCGACGGAGATTCGGAACTGATCAAACAGATCGAGATCGAACGGACGCACTTCTTGGAGAAGGAAGCCGAACAGATCCACGGCCCGTTGCTCTCAGTACCGCCTGAAGGCCCTGGACCGTTCGCCGCGCCAGGGTATGAGATGTCGCATGGAGAAACCCTCCCTGGCGAACCTTGGGTTCAGCCTGAGTACGTTCCTGCTCCAGAGCCGCAACCAACCGGTTCCAAGCCAGAGAAGAAGCGTTCGGCATGGCGCTGGTTGACCCCATGGAAGAAGAGTTAGCGCGTGGAGTCCTTATTGTTTCCCAAACCCCAAGATCACGATGACCCGCGGACCTGTCTGATGGTGAAATGCAACACGCTACGCTTTGGCTCGCTCGCCGTGGTTGGCTTGCTCTTGGCGCTCGGAAGTGGATGCAGTGGGCTACCGATCTTGAAGTCCAAGCGCGCACAGATTCCTGAAGCCAACAGCAAGAATCCGGTGGTCCGGGTGATCAGCGTCTGGGAACCTTCCGAAGGCCAAGGGCTGGATGGACTGCCCACCCGGGGCTTTGCAGGGCAGCTATTATTCTTCACACCAGGGAACAACTCGCCGGTGCGCGTCAACGGAGATGTCCGTATCTATCTCTTCGATGATCAAGGCACGCCTGAAGAACGCTCCAAACCGATCCACCAGTTTGACTTCGTTGGCGACGCCTGGACGGTTCATCTTCAGAACGGCGCGCTGGGACCTTCGTATCATCTGTTCATTCCGTATACCAAACGGCACCCGTATCAATGCCGGTGCAGTTTGCGAGCCCGCCTGACGCCGAAAGACGGCCCTCCGGTATTCTCCGAAACGGTGCAAATCACCCTGCGAGGAAGCACCACCGAAGATCAACCGAAGCACCCGTTGACGGTGCTGCCGGCGGCGGCCGACGAACCGGTGTTGGGAGCGACGGTCGAACATCGAACGGTTCGCCCCAAACTCGAACGCGCGGCTGAGATCTTGGCTGAGTTCAAACAACAGAAGCAGGCGGCGGCCAAGGCAGCAACGCTGGACAACCCAGCCCGGTCAACACCAACGCGTACGGCACCTGCGAAAAGTGTTGGAGTCCTCCCTGCCGATCAGAACTCCACCCAACTGGACATCAAGACATTTCAGTTGACGCCGCCCGACAACGGCGGTAGCAAGAACGTAGAGTAGAACAGTTGTCTCAACTGTTCAGGAACCAAAAAACGCAGAGTAGAACAGTTGTCCCAACTGTTCAGAAACCAAGAGAAACGTTTCGGCAGAATCCCTTCAATCTCGGGATCCTAGAAGTTTGTTGAGCCACAGAGATCACCGAAGCCACAGAAAAAAAGCAAACGACCATGAAATTCTGGCAGCTTCAATGTTTCCTCGGTTGTGCCGCATCGCTGGTATTCGCCACACCCTCGGCCGCCCAAACCAATAGCATGTTTGGCGACCGGGGACCTGCGTCCCAAATCGGATCCAATTTGAACGGGTCCATTGTGGGTTCGACGACCACGCTAGGGCAACCCAGTTCAACAGGACTCACCGGTCAACCGCTGGGAGGGAATGGATCCGCCACGCAATTGGGAACCGGCGTGGTTGGAAACGCTGGAGCCACGGGAACCCAGTCAGGCTTTATCGGTGCCCGAGATAATGCGGGGGCGCTTCGTCGGGAATCAACTCGCTGGGCAGCAGAACGCAGGTGCGGCAACCGGCAACCTGCGAGGCGGATTTGCCAACCGGGGCAACACGACCGGGGGAGGCAATCAGAACGGTCGAAACTCTGGCGAGCGTCCTCGGACTGTGATCCGACCACGCCAGGTGGTGGCATTTTCTTTTCCCCGCCCCACCCAAGTCGCCATCCGCAGCACCCTCGAAACCCGTTTCTCCCGCTGGGTATCCAGAAGTCCCGAGATGCAAGGGGTCACGGTCCGACTGACCGAACCAGGCGTCGTGGTTCTCGAAGGCGAAGTGGCAGATGCAGCAACGAGCCGACTCGTGGCGATGCTGGCCAGGCTGGAGCCAGGTGTTCGAGAGGTGCGCAACGAACTCGCGGTCCAGGCTCCCGTTGCCAGTCCCTGAGCCAGTTCACCTGGTGAGACACCCAGTCAAGTCTTGGCGACCAGCAGAAAAGTAGTCATTACGCTCCGTCGTGATGACAACCGTGGCGACATTGCCTGCCATACTTCCTGAACAGTTGGGACAACTGTTCTACATTGGTTTGCTGGGATCCAGGGTATTCCAGACGCGTACTGTTTTGTCATCGCTGGCGGAGAAAAGAGTTCGGCCATCTGAGGCGAACAGTACGCGATTCACCTCATTTTGATGTCCCGTCAGCCGCAACAGTGGTTCTCCGTCCGCTGTTCTCCAGACGTTGATGGTGCCATCGGTTCCGGCAGAAACAATCCGCTGACCGTTGGGGGAGAAGGCCAACGTCCTGACCGAGCTCGTATCGGCAATGGCATAGAGTTCTTCTTGCGTGACGGTGTTCCAAATCCGAATGGTGCGGTCCTGTCCGGCTGATGCCAACAGGAGACCGTCAGGACTAAACTGCACATCAAAGACCGCAGATTCGTGGCCGACCAAAGTCATCAGCCGCATACCAGTTTGCTGATCCCAAACGTGCAGGTTCTGGTCAACGCCGCATGTTGCCAACTTGGTGCCGTCCGAACTGAAGGTGACGGCCAAGGCGGCCTTCGGTTGGAATGGGTGCAAGACCTGGAGCTCGCGGCCGGTGTTTGTATCCCAGACGCGCAGGCGACCGTCAGAATGTGCCGTTGCGAGATGCGCGTTGGTAGGGCTGAAGCTGACATCGTTGACCTGGTCCTTCGAGCGCAGCGTGAGCATTCTGCTCTCGTTGCTGAGATTCCAAAGCCGGACGGTATCGTCTCTCGCGATCGTGGCGAGTTGCTGGCCGTCTGGACTGAACCGAAGATACGAGACACTGGAACCTTGATTCGATAAAGTCCGCGTGATCTCACCCGTCTGCACACTCCGCAGCGTGACATTGCGTGGCGAAGCCACGGCAAGTTGCGAATCGTCAGGGCTGAGGCTGATGTCTCGGACGGCATCCGGTGCGGTCAGCAAGGTCCGCATGTTTGGGTCGGCACCAATCTCCCAGGTTTTGACGTTTCCTGTTTGACTGCTGGATGCCAAACGTTTGCCGCCCGGGTGAAACGCCACGCCGAGCACAGGCCCGGTGTGCCCTCTAAAGGTCTGCACTTCGTCCCCCGTGGCAATGTCCCAAAGCTTGGCGGTATTGTCAGCACTCGAGGTGGCAAGCTGACGGGAGTCTGAGGAGAAAGCGACTGCCGAGACGTCCGCGTCATGACCTCGCAGATGTTGCACGACTTGTTTCGACTTGCAGTCCCAGATGACGGCAGCCCCTTTGAGAAACGTGGTTGAAGCAGCGGCCAGAAAGCGTCCGTCCACGCTGTACTCAATATCTGCGATATGGTGGGTGTCGACAGAGAGCGAAGGAACGGTGTACTCCGCGTGAGGGCGGCCAGTTTCTACGTTCCAGATCTGAACGGACTTGCCCAAGCCGGCAGCAATGAATTGGCCGTCTGGACTGAACGCGGCAACGTGATAGTAGTCGGGACGGCGGTCTCGTAGACTCAGAGTCTGCTTGCCGCTCTGGATATCGTATAGGTTGATTTCCCCTGATTTCTTGCTGACGAGAAGGCTCTTGCTGTCGGGGCTGAAGTCAACGGACCATACTTCCGAATTGCCGTAGAGTTCGCACTTGGGCTCACCGGTAGCAGCGTTCCAGACCAACGCGGCACCACCATTGTTTCGAGCATACATCCCGGCGGCCACGAGTTGTCCATCCGGGCTGAAGTGGACATCAACCATAGCCCCGGAACCAGCGCCACCATTGCCCAGGGCCGTGACGCTTTCTCCGGTCTCGGCGTTCCAGACAGAGATGATGCCGTCTCCTTGGGTGGCAGCAATCTTGGTTCCGTCAGGGCTGTAGGTCAGGTCGCGGACGCCTTCGGGAATGACCGGAATCGAGAGCAATTCGCCATGGATCCGCTGATTCCAGTAGTACCACTCGAAACCTCGGAGGTCTTCGCCACCGGTATGTTCTGGTTGAGTCTGCTGTAGCCGCCCTTGTGCCTTGGAGATGAGCGCCGCGTCGTAGTCATGCGAGATCAGGGTCATCTGTGCTGTATAGATTGCCAGGTATGCCTGACGCAGAGCGGCGGCCTCGGCATTTGCCCGAGCGTTGGCCTCGTAGGCGAAGTAGGAAGAGATTACCGTGCCGGCAACCAGCAGCAAGGCGACGGTCGAAAGCAGGGCAGCCGTCAGGGGATTTCGTTGGCACCAACGGCGTAGTTTTTCTGCCCTGGCAACCGGCCGTGCGAGAATCGGCTCGTTGTTCGAAAACCGCTTGAGTTCGTCCGCAACTTCCTGCGCGGAGGCATACCGCCTGCGAGGATCTTTCTCCAGACATTTCAGGCAGATGGTTTCCAGATCGGCAGGTGTCGCCGCATTCAATAGGTGGGGCGCGACCGGTTCGCGTTCGATCACCTGCAGCAAGGTGTCCATCACGCTGGCCGATTGAAACGGAGGGCGTCCGGTCAGCAAGCAGTACAAGATGGCACCAAGCGAGTAGACATCGGCCAGCGTGGTCACCTCGCCACCCGCGGCTTGCTCGGGCGGCATGTAGCTGGGGGTTCCCATCACCTGCCCTGTTGCCGTGAGCCCGCTCTCGGTCTGCACCTGTTTCGCGAGCCCAAAGTCGGTGATCTGCGGCTCCCCTGCCGAGTCAATCAGCACGTTCTCAGGCTTCAAGTCCCGGTGGATGATGCCTCGGTCGTGAGCATATTGCACCGCCTCGGCCAGCGACCTGAGGGTTTGGGCACTCTCTTCAGGCGACATCGGTCCTGACTCGACGCGGCGTCCAAGGCTGCTCCCTTCGACAAAGGCCATGGAAAAATAATGCTGGCCTTCATGCTGACCGACGTCGTAGACCGGGACAATGTTGGGATGGTTGAGTTGCGCGGCGGCTTCCGCTTCCACATAGAAACGGCGAATGTCCTCTTCGCCGGCCAACTTGCCGGAGAGAATCATTTTGAGCGCGACAATCCGGTTGAGCCCCGCTTGCCGTGCCTTGTAGACCACGCCCATACCGCCCCGGGCAATCTCCTCAATCAGTTCGTAATCTGCCCATTGCGTAGGAGTCGTCGAACTCCCCGAACCGCTCACCGGCAGTGTCTCGGCGTTCTGGCGATTCGCGCCCGGCGGCACCGTTGCCTGACTGTCTAAGTCCTGGTCCGACTGGGCAGAGGCGGGGGGTTGCGTATCGCGAGGAGGAAGCGTGTCAGCGTCTTGGTTGGCTTCTGTCGAAGCACGCTCAGGAGCGTCTCGAGGTGGAGCATCCATGTTCTGCTCCGGCCGCTTGGGCGTATCTTCAGACATGGTTCAATCGCTCCCTAGGCTTCGACGTGCTCGTTCAACCAGCATACCATCTATGTAGAACCGTTGGGACAACGGAATCACAACCCGAACCTTCGCGTTGTACCGATGGCGGATATGGATGCCAACCGAGCATGCCGGTAGGATATCTACCTTCCTTTCGTCACAACTGGGTTAAGATTCCGTTCCTTCAGTAAGATTCATCATTTCTATGACCACATTGACTCCCGCAACGCGCCGCGCACGATACGAACAAGCATTGCAATTTGCCCAGCGGCAAGTGCTGGCCACTTGCGAGCGGACGCCGGACTACTTCCCGATCTATTCGGTCGATGGGCGATGGCAACATGGTGGCGAACTCTGGACCGATTGGACCGGAGGGTTCTTTGCCGGCATGATGTGGCAGTTCTTTGGCCACACGAAAGACTCCGCCTGGCAAACCCGAGCAGAACACTACAGCCGGTTGCTGGAACATCGCCAGCATGATCGCAATGTGCACGATCTGGGATTCATCTTTCTCAACACCTACCGGCCTTGGTATCAAGGGACCGGTGACGAGAAACTGCATGCCGTGTTGATTCAGGCAGGGCGTACGTTGGCCATGCGGTTTATGGAGAAAGGGGCCTACCTGCGCAGCTTCGTGGCACCCGAGTCGCTATTCATCGACATCATGATGAACGTGCCGATCATCTTCTACGCGGCAGGCGAAACGGATGATGCCGAACTTCGCCGAGTTGCCGACGCGCATTGCCGCACCACACGCGATACCATTGTCAGGGCGGATGGCTCCACCGCCCACGAAGGGATCTTTGATCTCGAAACAGGTGAGTTCCTGCGGCAATCTACCCATCAAGGGCTGGCGGCCGAGAGCGCCTGGGCGCGCGGTTTGGCCTGGTCCCTGTATGGTTACAGCCAGGTGTTTGCGCTGACGCAAGAAGCTGAATGGCTGGAAGTCGCCGAGCGAAATGCCGGGTACTGGCTGGCCAATCTGCCTGAAGATCACGTGCCGTATTGGGACTTCGATGCGGATCTCTCTGCCGCACTGCCTTGGGGGCCGCAAAAGGATAGTTCGGCCGGAGCCATTGCCGCCAGCGGGCTGTTGGACCTGGCAGCACAAACCCCCGAGGCCCAGCGAGCGGAGCACTATCAGGCCACGGCCCTGGCGATGCTCGACGCCTTGACGGACACGGAGTATCTAGCCAGCGACACGCCTGGCTGGGAAGGTATCTTGAAACACGGGGTCTACCACACCAGCAAGAACCTGGGTGTGGACGAATCCGTGATGTGGGGTGAGTTCTTCCTGGTCGAAGCACTCTGCAAAGCCTTGGCCGGCCCGCTGGCCCAAAGCTGAGCAACACCCTCGCTACTTCTTCTTCTTCTCAGCTGGAGCCTCGACCGGCGCGTTGGTTCTTGCGATATCAACCTCTTGATTCCCCGAAATCAAGAACACCCGGAAATGGATCTTGCCGTTCTTGTCCAGGGCCTGACAACTTTGGGCCAGCGATTGTAGTTCCGCAGAACTAGTCATGGCAGCCTGTAGTTGTTGCTCACCGATCGCCAGTTGTTGTGCCGGCAGCTTGTTCTTCTTCGCGGCTTCTAACTGCGCCGTGAGCCTGGTGACGGCGATATTCGCTCCCGTCAACATCCCATCGGCCTGTTTCAGTGGTTGCGGCCGCTCCATTCCTTGCATTTGAAACTTGGGATCGAAACCTAAAGTGACCTTCTTTGAGTTGGCATTGGAAGTCACCATGATCGCCAGGCTACCGACACCGATGCCGACGTCCTCCCCCCGACTCAAATCAGCCGAAAACTTGGCAGAAGGTCTGACTTTCGGGTCTTGGAACGGACCTTCGAAACTCGTGATTTCTACCTGCAAGCGCTTTGGGTCAGGGATATCTTCCAAAATAACTTCGGCGGTGTTCTTGTCTCTTGGTCCGAAGCTCAGCGTGACAGGCTCTACCTTGGTGTATTGCCGGAGCACGGTGTAGTGCTGCGGTGCCTTACGAGTTCGCACTTCCAAGACGCCATTGCGGAGCAGGCCTGACTCTTCGAGCGACCCGGCTTCCGCCGACCAGGCAAACTTCAAATCTTTGCCGTCGAGTTTGATGTCGGCAATGTGCGTGGAGCCGTCAGCGTTTGAAAGTTTGATCTGCCATTGCGGTTGTTCTGCCCCGGCAATCTCCGTCAGGGTGAACTCAACCTCTGGCTTGTCCAGTTTTCCACCGACAAGATTGACGAAGAGCGTGTCATCCTTTGGCACCGTGATCTGCCCCAGCACGGCCTCATCGACACTGGCCACCTCCGGCAAACTCACTGTCTTGGGAAACGTCTTAAACGGTTCAACCGGCTTAGGTGGAGGCGGGGTCTTCTTAGGTTCGGGAGGCTTTGCCGTCTCTGGCGGCTTGGCGGCCGGTTCGTCAGTCTCTGGATCCTTAGGCTTCGCAGGATCTGGGGTCTCAGGCTCATTGGTTGCTGTTGCCGACGGCTTGTCTGCATCCGGGGGTTCGGTTGGCTCGGTGGTATCCGGCGCTGGATCTGGATCTTCGGCCGCAGGATCCTCTCCCAGCGCGACCGTCAAGGGTCCCTCGCCCAAGGGTTCTGTCTCATCAGCATTCGCAGCAGCGGCAGCAGCGGCATCCTCAGACGCAGGCGGTTTCTTGCCTTTGGCCACGGGAGTATCGGACGTACGCATGAATAGAAACGCGCCGGTGGCCACGGTGGACAAGACCGCAAGGAGCACGACACCTGCGATGGCCACTTTGGCCTTGAGCGGCATTTGCGCTGGTGGGGTATTTCGAGTCGAAACCCGAGGTGCCACGCTCGGCAGTGCCGACGAACCAGGGGAGTTGCTACCGCCCGAGTCGATCACGATACCTGGCTCTTGAACCGCCACGGACGAACCGCTGCTGGACTTTGAGGGCGAAGGCCCCTTGCTGCGCCGCTTGGAATCTCGCGAGACGTTTCGGCGTCGCTGTTTCTGCTCGGCTTCCTGCTCCTGTTCTTTCTGCAGGGCGGCGTCCTTCTGCTTGAGCTCGCCGTCGTAAGCGGCCTTTTTCTTCTTGTCCAACAGCCGCAACCGAGCTGCAGAAATCTCGTTCAGCAGCTTCTGCGAAGTCTTGACGTGCTGGCCAACCGCGCAGCTTTGCACATACGACATCTGCCGGTTGGCGGCCGCATCCTTATGACTTCAAGAAGTCGGACTCGTAAATCTGCAATCCCAACAGACGATAATCGTTGGGGGGTTGGTCCTTGGGAGGAATGCCCAACCATTTGTGGTAAGGATCGAAGCTATCGGTCATCGCCTAGCGCGCCGTCTTAGAATGGGTAAGTTCCGAGAAGTGAATACGAACTGCATTATCCCGGATGGCAGCGAAAATCGCAAATAACTTGCCGGAATTGCCCCCGATTAACCCTCCGAAAGTCCACTTCGCCCCAAGATCTCACTCCTGAATACTACCGCAGAGGGGAGAACGCGCCGCCTGACTCAGAACTGACGTTCAGCTGAATGCGAAGTTCTGGTTTACTGCCGTCGCGCCGACCGGAAAAACTTCCAGTCACACGACCGCGCATGGATCCACGACTAGCTTCTTTCCTAAAAGGAATTTCTGATGCGGAAACTAGGGTTGAATCTGCGTCACCCCAAGGCAAATCAGGCTGGTTGGGGGCTGCTGCCGGTGATGCTAGCAATGCTGGTCGGATGCGGTGGATCTGAGTCAACCGACCAGCGCGCTTCGACACGCCCGAGTTCGACGCAATCTCTTTCCACGCAACCTGCCGACGCCGAACCGAATTTGCTCAATCCTCCGGCCGCCGCCCAAGCGCTGCCCGGTCAACAAACCAGCGAACCAATTTCCAGAACATCATTCGAGCGGCCAGCGAGCACTCCAGACCCGGGGCAGGCAGCTTCTGGCCAACCGCCACGAGTGGTGGAGTTCGACGCCGCCGCAGATGCCGAGTCGGCGTTTCGCGCGCTCCTGCATACGCTCAACCAAGAAGCCAACGCCCACGAATCCAGACGGTATGCAAATGCCGCCCTCGACGCCCGACGGAAGATTGTCCAACTGCTGAGCGAGCGTCATGGGCCGGATGCCTGGCAGACACGCAACGCCAAGATCTCACTCCAGCACAGTCAGCGGCTGGCCGAGTTGACGGCCGAAGATTGGCAGACGGTCGAACGGATCGAAGCGTTGGAAGGTCAGGCAAAGTCGCATCATCGGCTGGGAGACTGGGGAGCGGCCGACGGCGTCTTGGCCGAAGCCACCACGTTAATGGTGCCCCTCTGGGGCGAGCAGTCCCACCTCACCATCAACCTGCGCTTTCAGCGGGCGCAGCTCAATCAGGCGATGGGAAAGTTTGAGGCGCAGCAACAATTCGCTTTCTATTACTGGCTGCCTAAAATGTCTGGCCGCATGTATTCAGAATTTTGGGGTAAAACACATTTCTGGCTTACCTTCATTGGTGCGAACCTTACCTTCTTCCCACAGCATTTCCTTGGGCTTGCAGGTATGCCACGCCGTATTCCTGACTACCCAGATGCATTTGCGGGCTGGAACTATGTTTCTTCTATCGGCTCTTACATTGGTTTTGGTGCAGCGCTGCTTTTCGTAGCGATTGCCCTCTACACTGTAAAGTTTGGCAGAAAGCACCAGCAAACCCATGGGGTAAAGGTGCGGATACATTAGAGTGGACACTTTCATCCCTCCTCCTTTCCATTTGAGAAACCTCCGGTTATCAAATAAGGAAGTTGGTTTATTAAGTCTTTTATAAGGTGGCGTTGTTCCTTCTTTGTGGGTAGGTGCGCCACAGAAAAGAATAACTGTAAACTTATTATCATGACACGTTCTGCGGACATACCGATGCCTCTGAAAACTAAGACGCGCAGCCGTACTTGCGCAGGTTATGCTGAATCCGATATTAAGGATTTTATAACACTGTTAAAGCCAGGCGTGATGTCGCTTGTGGTTTTCACTGGCTTTGTGGGCATGGTCCTTGCGCCGGGAACCATTCACCCCTTTATTGGCGCAGCTGCTATCTTTGCAATCGCTCTGGGCTCTGGTGCTGCAGGCGCTATTAACATGTGGTATGAGCGCCATACTGATGCGCTGATGAAACGCACGAAGAAGCGACCACTCCCTGCCGGAAAGATGGAACCCTCTACTGCGATTGAATATGCAGTAATTATGGCCGTAGCTTCTGTGTTCCTGATGTCTTTTGCAGTAAACCTCGTTGCTGCAGGTCTTTTACTTTCCGCCATCTTGTTTTATGTATTTATTTATACGGTCTGGCTTAAGCCGCGCACGCTCAGAATATTGTTATTGGTGGCGCAGCGGGCGCATTCCCTCCTGTCATTGGCTGGGCTGCGGTTACAGGAAACCTAAGCCAGGCCATGGATGCCTTCCTTATCATCTTCTTGTGGACTCCTCCGCATTTTTGGGCGTTAGCGCTTTACCGCAGTGGCGATTATGCAAAGGCTGGAATTCCGATGCTTCCTGTTGTAGCTGGTGCACAGGGGATAAAAAGCAAATGGTGCTCTACACCCTATTACTTCTTCCTGTAACGCTTGCGCCTTGGTTTTATGGGTTTTTCTGGTATCATTTATGCTGCGGGCGCTTCTTTCCTTGGCGCTATCTTCCTTTTCCATGCACTACGTGTTTATGTGCGCGGCGGCGAAGCAGAATCGATGCAGATGTTTAAGTATTCAATACTTTATCTATTCGTACTTTTCTCACTGCTGCTTGTTGATAATATTTTTCTGGAGATATAAATGCCGCTTAGTAAACGCCATAAAGAACAGCAAAAGAAAAACTATACACTTCTTTTCATTATCCTTGGTGTCATGGCGCTCTTCTTTGTGATTACGCTCATACGTTTTAGCAACGGAGCTAAACCCTCTGATGGCTCAAAAAAAGAAGAAGAAACCCTCTCCTCAAAAAGCCTCACGCTCTAACCGCTCTGTTGTTCTTGCTATGGTGGCATTGCTCGTAGGGATGCTTTCTTTAACTTATGCTTCTGTGCCTATCTATAATTTATTCTG
>CALOEH010000200.1:0-180976 GCA_942492195.1 uncultured Planctomycetia bacterium
CTACGGGGTGATCGTCGCCAACGATGTGGAGTCGTACTTGCTCAAACAGAGCAAGTCCAGCGCGGTAGACACGGAGGCGCGGTCATGAGTCTCGATGCCATTCAATCGGCCATTCCGCATCGCCCCCCCTTCTTGCTTGTGGACGAAATCGTGAGCCAGGACGAGCAGCAGATTGTCTGCCGCAAGACCTTCGCCCAGGACGAATGGTTCTACGCTGGCCATTATCCCAGCTTCCCGATCACCCCTGGGGTGTTGCTCTGCGAGGCGGCCATGCAAGCGGGCGCGATCCTGCTCAGCCAGTATGTGCAAGAAGCCACGGATCCAACCTCAAGCGGCAAAGTGCCGGTGGCCACACGCATGAACGAAGTGCGTTTCAAGCACATGGTCCGCCCTGGCGAAACGATTGAGATCGCGGTTACCTTGGTCGAGCGCGTCTCGAGTGCTTTCTTTTTGAAAGCCACGGTCAAGAACATCTCCCAGCCTAAGTGCCCCGTCGCGGTGCGCTTGGAGTTCGCCTGTACCATGGCCCCCGCTGGCAACTGATCTTGCCGCATATCATCCAGGTCAGCTGGGGGTGGTGAGCAGTTTAGCGAGGTGGGCAGCTCAGGGAGGTGGACGCTGCCGGCGTTTCTTCTTCTTGACGAACAGTCCTCGAACGAGGCTGAAGACCACCATGGTCACCAGCGGCCCGGCCATCATCATCACGATGAAGTAGAACGATCTAGACGGCGAAAGCGTGGCCGGAGCAATCCTCCTAAGAGCGGCGAACGTCACGCTCATCACCAGCATTAGGAGCAACAGACGGATGGTGAGTCCAAATTGGTACTTACCAGGCACGCCGATCGGTTCTCCCTTAGTGGTAGTCGCTCTCCACACCCAGTTCGAACCGCGTTGCCGTGCGGCTCACAACTTGGTGATCCGCTCGACAATCTCAGCATGGCTCAGAGGCCCGGTCTAGCGGCAAGATCAGGTAAGTTGCCGGAGTGCTGCAGCAATCGAGCACGATCTGGTGTCGTTCGGGACGCGAAATCCTTCTTCGGTGGCAGGGGTCGTGGCCGTGGATCAAGATTCCCCTTGTGCGTCAATCAATTCAGCGAAGGCGTGGCCGTTCTCAGGCCGATAGTCCCGGCCCCAAACCATCTCGAACAAAGGGCTGTGTTCGGCAAAGTCCTCAGGCTGGTAATCCCTGTCGAGAAAACTCGTATCAAACCCAATGCTGTCGACCCTGGTCGGAGCGCTGTGGCACACCACCACGTCGCCAGGCAGCCGAATCATGCACGGGAGTGTGCGGAGAAACTTGAGATATGCCTGACGCACTTTCTCGGTCGCAGGACCATAGGCTTCCTGCATTCCTAACCGGAACAGCAAGTTGAGCATCTTGCGGTTCTTGAGAATCGGGTAGTCGGTCAACTCTGCCAACTCATGATTGCTCATGATGAAGTGGACACGGTCGGGGTACTTGGCCTTGAGTCCGGGCCACGCCTCGAGATGTTACTTGGTGTGCGACATGCAAGCCGCCGTTGCTCGTATAGGCTCGGTCCGCCGTGGCAAACTCCTCTCGCTGTGATCAGGTGCCGACGTGGAGGTGGCGTCGAGATCGGCGATACGTCGAATCATGGCGAAGTTCGAACGGTGACCGTGCAGGTCAGCCGTGATCATCACGTCACCAGCGATCTCCTCATCCAAGGTGACCACGGTCCCCTCGCGGCCAGGAGTGTGCACGTTCGCCTCGGCCGCGTTTTCAAACGCCGCAATGATGCTTTCAATGTATTCGATGGTAGCAGGCATAGTGTCTGAACATTAACACTAAAGCGGTGCTGAGTCTACCTTTGTGGATGACTGCGGTGCTCAGTTTCTTCTCCCAGGCGGGGCCGCCGTCGTGGATCGGCGCGATTGCGCAAACCGTTACACGTCAGGCGACCGGTCCGTGGCAGGCACCGCAGCGCCATCGCACCCAGGGCAACCTACAATTCCTCTAGCCCAATGGTAAGCAGCGCTGGTTCGAACTCCACGAACAATCATGAATCGCACCAATCCTTACGCACCGCCGCGAGCCGAAGAACCGGAGTACGTCGGACCAATGCAGCCCGGCAAAGCTGCGGGGTTCGCGTTCTTCATTTGCCTGGCGCTAGGGCTCGCTGTCACCATCCTCGCCAGTCGCAGCATGTACGCAACCGGCACCACCTCCGACGTGTACCGCTCGATTCAAACGAACTTCGCCCGATTCGAGTTTCAGTTCCGCGGGGTCAGCATCTCGCTACTGGTTTCCTCCCTGTTGGGCATCTGCGTCTGGCTGCGAGCGTGGAAGAAATGCCAGCGATACGAAGCAGACCAGTGTTTCGAAACGACATTGGCCGAATGAGCCGCGTTTCGGATTGCGGCCGCGCACCGCTCCGGCTGGGAGCATTGCCAAAGTGACGTGTGAGGGGCACCTCTGCTGCTACCGACACTACGAGCCGAAGCCGTACCGATCGGCACATTCGCCGGCAATGAACTTGGTGAAGGAGTCTTCGTACCGCCGCCGGATTTCGAGATAGACGTATTCGTAGACCCGGCCGGAGTCGTCACGGTGGTTGATCTGGAAGCCGAGGTTCTCGTCGTGGTCGAACTTAATCAGGAATCGGCCGTCGAGACGTTTTACGAGAAACCCCAACGCCATGCAATCGTAAGGCAGGATCGTTGGGTCTTCGTACAAGTCGATGGCCAGGCCAAAGCCCCAGTAGCCATCGTCACGCAGGTGCATGGCGGCCGAGGGTCCATCCACTTTGCGGCCAGCGAGAGGCCCCTCTTGGGCAAAGAAGTTGACGAACTGTTCCGGAGCCTCGAGGTATTCTTGGAGACCGCCGTGGAGTTCGGTGGCCAGTTCGAAGCAGCGTTCGCGGTACTCATTGTAGTTCACTCGGACAGCGCGAAGTGCCTCACACAAATCGTCAAACCGGCTCATGGACGTATTACCTTGGCTGAGGTGTCGGATGTAATTCAATCATTGTAGTGTAGAACAGTTGTCCCAACTGTTCAGAAACCAAGAGCGAAGTTTCCAGTGCATCTGCAGGTGAACAGTTGAGACGACTGTTCTACAAACGAAGTCCATTTTACAGTCCTGGCTTGAGGACAATCTTGCCGGCGAGTTCGCACGTTTTGCTGACCGTGCTTGCTTCCTGCACCCGATGCGCTTCAGCGGCCTGAGAGAGTGGAATAACCCGATCGATTCGGGGGGTGAGTTTTCCGCTGCTCATGAGTTCGTTGATTGTCTTGGCTGCGGCCTGTTGAACTTCGGCCGGTGCGGCAAACATCACAAAGCCCATCAACCGACACTCCTTCACATAGAAGGGACCGACGGGAAACACCGGGCGGGCATCGCGGCCTGCCATCAGGATCATCCGCCCTCGCGGTGCGAGCAAGGGAATGGTTTGTTCGAAGTTTGGTTCTCGCAACGTCTCCCACCAGACGTGGACGCCTTGCGGGGCCGCGGCGCGAACCTTGGCTTCGACATCGTCCGTCTTGTAGTTGTAGGCCTCGTCCGCACCAAGATTCAGGCAGGCCTGGACCTTAGCATCCGTGCCTGCGGTGGTGAGAACTCGAGCCCCCATGGCTTTGGCCATTTGCACCACGGTGGAACCAACGCCGCCGCTGCCTCCGTTGATGAACAGCGTTTCGCCTGAGTGCAGTTGTGCCTCGCGAACCAGGCCGAGATGCGCCGTGATTCCTACCAAGGCAATCGCGGCTGCTTGTTCGTCACTGACGTTGTCGGGGGTCGGATAAAGCCAGCATTCTTGCACGGCCACGTACTCGGCGAATGTGCCTTGGCGACCGAGTAGACCTTGGTTGCTTCCCCAGACACGATCCCCCGGTTTGAGATGCTGGACCTCTGGCCCAACCGCCTCGACCACGCCGGCCAGGTCGCACCCCAACACGAACGGCATCGGCAGTTCCATGGCGATGGCACCGGAGCGGATGTAGGTATCCACGGGATTGACGGCCACCGCCCCGACCTTCACCAGGACTTGATCGGCAGCGATGGTTGGCTGCGGCAATTCTCCATATCGAATGGACTCAGCGGGGCCAGTTTGTTCGATGTAGGCGGCTTTCATGGGAATCACCAAAGGCAAAGTTCGTTCGTGAGCAGAGGGTATGACGGTAGCCCTCGATTATCGAATCTCTGCCGGCCCTCGCAAGCGGTTTGCACCGCGGGGCGTCAAGCAACGCACTGCTCAGTTCCTCGGCACAGCACGCTCAGCGGCTAAGCAGCGGCTGTTGCCTGGCCCTGCCTCGGAGATCTTTTGAAGAAAACTGATTTCTCTCAAGCCATTGACGGGTATCGGCTTGCGCCCATGCCAAAGATCTGAATTGGCTTCGTGGCACAAGGCTTGCAAAAGCCGCAAGTCAAGCGGGACGGATCCATTGAGATTGGTCCTAATTCCCCGGCGAATTAGGTGGACTAATGACTGACCGAAAGAAGGTATGAACCCAGACCCATGAACATTTCTCTCTCATCCCCACAAACTGCGAGGCCATGGTGGACCTTGCTCCTGCTCACAACCCTGCTGGCCACAGGGCTGGCGTTCAGTCCTGCTCATCAGGTCTGGGGCCAAGAGGTCTCTGCCATTACCGAGGACGCCAGCGATGTAGCCGTTGCGGTGGAGCCCCCCAGTGAAGGTACTCCTGCAGAAGAAGAAGAGGCGGTCACGCCAGAGGTACTCACGTATGCGGTAAACAATGTCGTGCTGTTCTTCTGTGCGGTGTTGGTACTCTTCATGCAGGCTGGCTTCGCCATGGTCGAAGTTGGTTTCAACAGCAGCAAGAATACGGTCAACATCCTCTTTAAGAACCTGATGGATCTTGGCGTCGGAGTTTTGCTCTATTTTGCCGTCGGCTACGCGTTGATGTATCCCGGCAGCCACGAAACCAACCCCTACTTTGGGTTCGGCGAGATGGGGATCGGTAGCGAACCCGTCGCTGGATTCAGCCCAGACGTGTATTGGCTGTTCCAAGTTGCCTTTGCTGCGACCG
The DNA here is from genome assembly GCA_942492195.1 of uncultured Planctomycetia bacterium. Classification (GTDB taxonomy): domain Bacteria; phylum Planctomycetota; class Planctomycetia; order Pirellulales; family S012-138; genus CALOEH01. The sequence goes on from CALOEH010000200.1 coordinate 5,011, forward strand.
CGGCAACGATTGTTTCTGGAGCCGTGGCAGGGCGGATGAAGTTTCAGGCTTATCTGATCTACAGTGCGATTCTGACGGGGCTTATCTATCCCATCAGCGGGATGTGGAAATGGGGCGAAGGATGGCTCCACCAGCTGGGCTTCCATGACTTTGCAGGATCGATTGTGGTGCATGCGGTGGGCGGGTTTGCAGGATTGGCCGCCGCCATCGTGCTGGGACCCCGGATCGGTCGCTATTCAGAAGATGGCAAACCACAGCCGATTCCTGGCCACAACCTCACCTTCGCCACGCTGGGTGTGTTGATCCTCTGGGTCGGTTGGTATGGGTTCAACCCTGGTAGCCAGTTGGCTTTTGTGGGAACCGACAACACCAACACCACGATGCTTGTGGCCGTCAACACCACCCTGGCACCTGCTGCGGGTGCGGTCGTTGCCATGCTGGCCGCTTGGGGATTGTTCAAGAAACCGGACCTCTCCATGGCACTCAATGGTGCCTTGGCTGGCCTGGTTGGGATTACCGCCAACTGCGATTGTGTCAGTCGCCCCGAGGCGTTGATCATTGGGGCTGTTGCCGGACTGCTGGTGGTGATTGGCATCTTGCTGCTGGACAAGCTCAAGATTGACGATCCCGTCGGTGCCTGGCCGGTGCACGGTCTCTGCGGCGTCTGGGGAGGTCTGGCAACAGGCATCTTCGGCGAAGGCAAGAGCATGGTTCCTCAGTTGATCGGAACCGCTGCCATCTGTGCCTGGGCATTCGTGACCATGTTCGTGTTGTTCCTCATTCTCAAAGGCATCGGAATCCTGCGAGTCTCGCCAGAGGAAGAAACAACCGGTTTGGATATCAGCGAACACGGAATGCGAGCCTACGGCGACTAGGTCAGGAGGAGTTCCTGAATCCTAGTCCACGTGAATATTGTTGAGCCGCCTCGCCGGTGGAATGCCCTTTGGCCTGGGTGGGGCCCCCTCGCCCGCCCAGGCCAGGGCAGATTTTTGGACCGGAGAGAAGGCGTTCCATTTGATTCGTCGTGGTGACATCCGCGGCACCCGAAACTTCCTTCTTGGTTCGTGAACAGTTGAGACAACTGTTCTACATTGTTCGAATCACTCGGCGATGACTCAAAAAAAGCGATCCGCAGCTGGCAGGCCATCTTGATTGTGGCCTGCCTTGCTGCTTTGATATCCATAGACCAACTGTTGCCAACGGAACCTTTTGATTCCGTGCCACTGTCCCCATCGAGTGAAAAACGTGAAAAAGATCGAGGCCATCGTTCGCCATCATACGATCGACAAGATCAAGACAGCTTTGATCGAGCTAGGGCAACACGGCATGACCGTGACCGAAGTGCGCGGCTTCGGCCGGCAGAAAGGGCAAACCGAACGTTACCGCGGCACCGAGTATGCCGTGGACTTCGTCCCCAAGACCAAGGTCGAAGTGGTCGTCCGTGACGAACAAGTCCCAGATACCATCAGCGCCATCATCGCCGCCTCGAAGACCGGACAAATCGGCGATGGCAAGATCTTCGTCACCGAACTGCTCGACGTCGTCCGGATTCGCACCGGCGAGTCCGGAGATACCGCGCTGTAGCGCTCGCTCCAGGCGGTTCTGCTGATTTCCACAAGATCTTCTCTTACAGCAGTACGGTGGGGAAACCGGTGGCAATGGTTCCACCGTGGGCACACTCGTCTCCCATTCGCGCAGCGGGGCGTCCTTCGAGAAGGACCGTGGGCGAGCCCATGGCCACCAGGTCAGGCGGCCCGACGCAAACGGCCATGTCTCCCATACAGGCTGCCGGCATCCCGCCAATCAAGATGGTGGGTGCACCGGGACCCATAAGCGGTCCGCCGACATGCGGCACAAGTACGGTCAGCATCGGACAAACGTGCATGTCCAGCATACGGGCGGCAGGTTGCGGCATCGTTTCAGTTCCCTCAAAGTAAAAGAGAATTCCATTGGCTACTTTCGGCCAATCGGAACGCACAGGGTCGATTGAAACTGCTCGTCCCAGGCAAAACCGGCAGAAGCCGGAACGCTTAGCTCAACGCTAGCGATTGTGTCGAACAACTCGCTTAGCGCCAGGGGCGAACACGTTTCCGACAGACCCGGGGGAAATGGGCCACCAGTCCCCGGCAACTTGGATTTTCGGGTCTCAGGCGAGTTGCTCCCCTCCGGATGCAAGCTACGTTTTCCGAGCAAGCGCGCCGTCATTTTCTTCCAACAGCCGGTGGAGACAGGGAGTCGTCCTCGCCTATGGCTGCTTGAGAGAGACCCTGCCGGACTCGCGTATTCCCGCCCAACGTCCCCCCGTTGCTTGGATGCCATCGATGTCGACTGGTGTAATACCGCAAGATCGAACTCCCACTCCGTTCGAAACTTCGACCGGTCCGACCCAATCAGGCTCGGTCCGCGAACCCGACTGGACGAAAGAACCTCCTCCGCCACGCCACAAATTGTGCCGTGGCCAGTTGGCGCTGGCCTGGCTGTCTTTGATCGGATTGGCCTGCATGTTGATTTGGGCCAGCACCTGGCTGCGCCCGCCTCACCGGGTTTCGATGGTGTTGATCGGAGCTTCGTACGCGGACAACCTGGCCGTTCCGCACAATGTCTACGGCATGAACGCGCTGGCAGATCTCGAAGCCCTAACGCAGAACCAGGAGACAGAGTCATTTTGGGGACGCGGACTGCTGGGCCTCAAACGCAAGCCCATCCTGCTCAATAATGATGTGCAGTGGAACCACGATCTCGATCAGTTCAAAGAGCACAGCATCGTCATCTACATGGCGATGCACGGCGCTGGGGATGCCGACGGTGGTTACTTGCTGTTCAACAACGCCACCACGGACAACGATGCCTCGAGCCGACTGCGGCTCAAGGATGTCATCAATTGCATCGCTCAGCTTCCCGATGACAAGTGCAAGTTGCTCGTCCTGGATGCTACGCAAATCAGTGCCGATTGGCATCTGGGGATTCTGCACAATGACTTTGCTCGTGAACTGGAAAGCCTGAATACCACCATCGCGGCAATTCCCAACCTTGTGGTCCTCTGCGCCAGCGATGTGAATCAGCGTTCTTGGGTTTGCGAAGAATTTCGCCGATCCATTTTCGCCTACTATTTTGTCGAAGGGCTCAAGGGAGCCGCAGCAGATCTCAATAATGACGGCCGGATCAATGCCTGGGAACTTCACAAATACACGGTGACTCAGGTGGAGCAGTGGGCCGACACCAATCGGCGGGCGCTGCAACACCCGGTGTTACTGCCGAAAGGGAGTGTTGGTGAAGAGCGAGCCGCACGCATTGATCTTGCGATTGTCACCGAGGCCTATGCACCCCCCGATGCCCATCTGGCACCGGTGTTCGTACCTCCGGCCGAACTCAAACAGGCTTGGGAAACACGGCAGCAGTTGGCCGCCAAGACTCCCCCCCCTTACACCTACATGCCACAACAATGGCGACGATATCAAGATACGCTGATCCGCTACGAGCAACTTGTCGAAGCGGGGGATCAATCCGATGCCGCCGAACTTGCCAGAGAACTGCGGGAGCAAGCGTTTCATCTGCAACAGGGAGATCAGCTCTCGCTCGCTTCCTTGCAAAACAGCCTTTGCATGCCAGGGGCTGCTGGATATTCGCCAGGCCCATCTGACGGCGTGACGCAACTGGTCAATGCTCTCTGGAATGCCCCGCCGGCAAGTTATCAGAAGCTGTGGACTCAGCATCTCGGCACGATTGCTACGACGGTTGACCAGGATCTCTTCCGACTCAGGATCAGTCGCGAGTTGCTCCAACGCGCCGCAGAAGATCCGGCCACCAATCTGGCCAAGGCTTGCCAGGTGTTGATGGCGCTCGAAGACCCTTTGCATCCGCGTCCGGCAGAGATTCACTTCCTGATGATGCTCAATGAGTTCTTACCTTCGGGCGCCTTGAACGGTGACTCAGGCCAGCTGGTACGCACGGCGTTAGAAACTCGCCAACTTGCTGAGAAAGCCGCCTTGGCATGCGGCGGTGAGGGAAACACGTCGTACAGCCCTGAGGTGGTTCCTTGGATTCGCCCCTGGGTGAAAGAGGGCGATCAATCCCGGCGATTGGGAGAAGACTTGCTGTTCGCCGGAGGAGACCAACTGACCAAGTCGGCCGAACTACTTCAGGCTGCCCGCGACAAATACCAACAGGCCCTCAAGGCCGCAGCGCAGGTGCGCGCGGCGATGATGTTGCGGAACGAGGTACTCGAATCGCTTCCCTACTATTCGTCTTGGCTTGCCAATCGGATGTCTCGCGATTCCAGCAGCAGCGAAGAACAAGCCATGCTGATGCAGACGCAGCAACTTTGGAAAGACACGCATACGCTGGTTCACTTGCTCGGCCAGCAGAAGCCAGAATGGATTGACGAGCCGCCGCCGCCAGAGCTTGGCGATCTCTCCCCCCTCAGTTTGACCAAACAAACCGACGCCGTACAACAAGGCATGGATTCGCTCCTGCGTCATTTTCGGCGACATTGGCAGCGGCTATCGACGATCGAGAATGCTGATTCTTGCGTCAACGCAGCGCTGGCGCTCACCGTCCCGCAAGGAGATCCCGAACTTCGGATGCGCGTGCTGGCCAGCAAGCGGCGAGCCAGCAGACGTCTGTTGATCGAAGCCTCGGCACAACCGGCACATGCCACGCAGGTATCGGCTGAACATCAGCGTTCGCAAGCAAAACTCATGGCGCGCCGCCAAGGGCGACTGGCGCTGGCCGTGCTAGGGCAGAACTGGTTTGACACGTGCCAAGGGGACGACTTCGAAAGCTACGAACAAGTGGTTCATCGCCTCGATGTATTCGAAGTCGAAGAAAACTGGTGGAACTCGTTGGCCGTGGCAGGAGATCAGGTGCAGCAGCGCTGGCTACGGATGCCAGAGACCATGCAGAAACTGATTGACGAAAGCAAACACAATGACCGGACACAGGCCGCCTGCATGCTGAGCGAAGCCGATGTGCTCTCGCGACAAGTAGACGGTGCGCACGCCTCGCAACTGAACATCGATCCCGCCGAAGCCTACCGGCATTTGCAACTACAAGGGCTCATCATCTGGCAGGCAGAACGAACGCTCCACAACCATTGGTACGGCGGAAAACAAGACCAGCAGCCCTACTACCAACGCGTAGGCACCGTCTATCTCAACGATGCCGAACGGCTCGACGCCCACTGGGATGAGATTGCCGAGTTGCGCAAACAGCTGATGGCTCCCAGTAGCATTCAGGTTCAAGGACCCCTGCAGTTTGACGTGACCACGCAAAGCAGTTTCCGCCTGAATTACACACTCGGGCCTGAGCCTGGTGCCCAGATTCCTTTGGGATATCCGGTATTCTGGTTCCACGCGAACCAGGATCTGCAATTGGTCGAACCGCATGCTGACGTTCGGCTCGTACGCGAGGTTGGCGGCAAGCAACCCACGGCCAACATCCGCTGCACCATCAACACTCCCCCGCCATCGGCGTCGAGTCCGGCGAAAAGCCCGGCCAACGCCGCCACGTCGGACACCGCGGTGGATCCTTCAGCGATCACGCTCCAAGGAGTCTTTCGAGGGCAGCGACTGTCTGCCAAGACGCCGGTTAATCTTTATCTCGAAGCCCAGACAACCATCGATCGGATGCCGCTTCCCAAGATCGGCAGCCTTGCCGTTCGCGCGTCGAGCGATCTGCAACAGCGCTACGGTGACGGAACCGGAGCGGTCGCCATCGTGCTGGACTGTTCGGGAAGCATGGGGCCACAACCAGGCGAACCATTTACCGCCAACACCAAGTACGCAGAGGCCACCCGTGCCTTGCACGATGTGCTGAGCCAACTGCCGCCTGGCGTGCAGGTCAGTGTTTGGGTGTTTGGACAGGCGATGGGGTCCGCCAAGACCGTGAACCAGGCCGAACAGACCATCCAGCGAATTCTCGACCCTGCCCCGTGGAGCGCTCAACAACTCACCCAGTTGATGACCAAGGTCAATCATCCAGCCATCGAGCCTTGGAACGAGTCGCCGATTGTGCGAACCATGCTCGCCGCCAAGAACGATCTCGACAACGCCGAAGGCTTCAAGACGCTAGTCGTCATTACCGATGGCATGGACAATCGCTTTGCACAAGACTCGGCATTCAATCCCAACCACCAAGACATTCCCACAGTACTCATCGAGAACTTCGGGCAGTCCGGCATTGTCGTCAACGTGGTCGGTTTCAAGGTCGAAACTCCCGAACAAAGCGAGGCCGTCCGGCAGTTCTCGGTGGTGCAGTCGTTCTTCCCGCCGGGACGCTTTCTACAAATCAACGAAGCTGGGCAACTCGCCCAAACGCTTGATGCGGCGCTGCGGCAGCGGCTGTGCTTCTGGATTGAAAACTACAACAACCAACTCGCCCCCGGAGTTCCGAAGGGTGGGCTCGACATGAGCGAACCGGGCAGCAACGACCGATGGTTTGCCCCTGGCCTGTCTCCAGGTTCCTATTCGTTGTTGGCACATGCCAAGCAGTCCATTGATGCCCACGTGGCGCTCAATCGCGGCGATCTGTTGTTGGTGGAATTGGGGACAACTCCGCGAGGTTATGCCTTCAACCGGTTGGGATACGGTCAAACGGTCTACCCTTGGCGTCCCTGGCAATCGGCTGGTGGATGGCGGCTTTCGCTCTTGCAGAATCAATTGCTGGAGAACAATCACGCCCAAATGTTAGTCACACTCGAACAACCGGCTTCCGAGGGTGGCACTCGAATCAGCCAGCAACGTCCTGCCCAAGTGTGGTTCGAAGTTGCGCCGCAATTCAGTCAGGCTCCAGTACGAACCAAGTGGCACTACCAACCTGGCTATCCCGCTCCGGCGTACAGTCTGGACGTGGGCCCCTGGCCAACAAGCTCGGGAAGCGGTGCTGCGACCCCTCCTTGCGTTCGGGCGTGGTGGAGTCCTGACAACGATCAACCGAACAGTGTCAAATTGGTTCGTAATCACGATTTCAAAGGGCTTTACGATCTGGCTGACAAACAGGTCACGGTGGCCGGAGCGGATGTGACGATTGAGGAAGCGACCCTCGAGGAGCGGATGGTGCAGGTGTCGCCAGGTGTTACGAAGAAGCAATCTTGCCTGGTGATCCGTTTGCAATTTCCGCCTGGTCAGGCAGTTTGGGCCCGTCCTGATGGAGTCCCAACCGCCGGTGGTCAAGACCTCATCTTCGAAGACATCGGCCGCTCGACCAGCGTGTTCTGGCCGGTTACACGTGACCAGGTGGACGAGATGTTGGCCGGATGGACGTTGACGTCTTTGGCCGCCTTCAAGCAACGTGCGGCGCAACGGGGTTACATGCTGGATATGGACAGCCTACCTGCCCCCTCCCCCGAAGACTATCGACCTCGTCCCGTGTTCGATTTCTCTGCTGCCACACGTTCAACCCCCACCCCTAACCATTAAAGATGGTCCCCCGTTTCGCGAGTACTGCGGACCGTAAGGCCAACCTTCCTCCACCAACCGTGGCGTGCAGACTCGCCCGGACTCCCTCCTTAGCATTCATCGGAAACTAGTGAACGGTTTTGGCGCTCACAAATGGGTGCGGGAATTGACTCGCACGCCATGTAGAACAGTTGTCCCAACTGTTCACCTGCAGAAGCAACCGAGACGTTATTCTTAGCCCTCTGAGCAGTTGGGACAACTGCTCCACATTGGTTCGAGCTCGTTAGAATCTCATGACTGAATCAGAATCAACTGCCGTTGAGGTCGAGCGCAAGTGGTGCCAAGAACCGGAGCAGGATGCGGATTCGCAGGTCCTGACACGCCGCCAATGGCGGTTGTTCCCGGTGTTGGCCATGGCGCTGTTGCTACTCGGCCTGGCCGTGGGACTTGGCTCTTGGATTACAGCGATCCCGCACCCGTACTTCCTGCCGGTGTCGGTCGATCGGTACGTTGCCCAAGAGATCTCACCGGTGGTGACCGCCAAGCGGGACGCGCGGTTGCTTCAGGAAGACGAGTTCTTCTCGAACATTCGCATGCTGTCCGTTGGCGGTTCGCAGCGTCATGCCATGGTCGAGGACCTCTCGGCACTCCGCCTCCGATCTTGGCGTGATCGCGTGGTGGTCTATCTCACGTGTCGGGCGGGTACCTCATCGAACGGTGAGGTCAACCTGCTTCCTTCCGATGCCATAGCGGGCGTACCAGAAACCTGGTTGCCGCTCAGTGAGGTGTTGCATTACCTGGACGAATGCCCGTCGCGGCACAAGTTGCTAGTGCTCGACATCCTCTGGCCGGCAGCTGATGCAACCTTCGGCATTCTGCGAAACGATGTGGCGTCCAACATCGAGTCCACCTTGAGTAAACGCCAGAAAGATCCCACGCTGTTGGTCTTGGTCCCCGCTTCGGCCGGCGAGGATGCGCTCACTTGTTCCCAGTTCGGACAATCCGTCTTTGGGTACTACTTTCGCCAAGGTCTGCAGTTCGCCGACGGGTACAACGTCCAGCAAGCTCGCAACGGACGCGTCTCGGTCAAGGAGCTGGCTGCCTTTGTGCGGCAACGAACCAGCCGTTGGGCCATGCAGAACCGTGTGGTTGCTCAAACGCCAACCTTGTTGGGCACCGGAGACTCGTTCGACATGGCCGCGGTGAGCCCACGCCGTTTTCAGAAAATGCCCCAGCTCGTGACCCCTTTGGAGTATCCCAAGTGGTTGGAACAAGCCTGGCTCGAGCGCGATCAATGGTACGCCGATCAGGTACATCGGTTCAATCCGCGCTTGCTATCGCAGTTCGAAGTCAATCTGCTCCGGTTGGAGAAAGCGCTGCCGTACAGCGAGGAGCCTGACCAATTGCAAGCGGCCTGGAAAGCCACGTATCACTCGCTCTCCAACGAGCTGGCGAAGTCCAAGGCTCAGGTTCCCACGCCTCGGCCGACATCGCTGGCGCGATTGCAGGCGCAGCAGCATGTGGTCAATCCGGCGGTGGTGACTGCCGTGAACGATTTTATGACGCAGCTCGCAGCACAGACGGCCGGACAACCGACGGCCAAGGCCCAAGCTGCCCGCCTGAAGTTGGCAACCGGTCTACGTAAGAAACTAGGGGGCAAATCAGCCTACGACCTGGCCATTGCCCTCTTCGACGCACTCGCCGCCCAGGATGTTCCTGATCCCAACACCATTCGACTGGTGGATGCCATGCTGCGTCCCGAGCAGCCAGAACCGCTGTTTGTCGAAACACACTTCCTTCGCCGCATGGCCAACCTGGCCGGAGAGATTCCGCCAGGGCAATGGCCTGCCAACCTTGTTCGGCAAGCATTTCAGGTGGTACTCAAGGGTGAACAAGCCGTACGGTATCCACGTCCACTGCGTGCTATGCAGTCGCTGCTCGACCCAGTGGCCCAGAACGGCCACAACGGGCTGCTGCTGCTCCACAGCTATGGCTACAGCTCACCGCAATCTGCCGAAACGTATCTGGACGGCGCGGCCGCCGGTTATGACGAAGCGCTCGCACTGCAGGACCTCCTGCTCAAAGCCTATGCAGCGCGTGACAGGGCATTCTGGTTCCTGCCGAACTACTCGCCGTTGTTGAAAGTGGATTCTCGGTTCTCCGGCATGTGGCGCAAAGCGTCGCACGATGCTGCAGAATTGGCAGAATCGCTGGAACCCACGGCCGTTACCACCACGCAGGCAAAACCGGACTCCACCACCTGGCTCGAGGACCTGCGACAATCAACGCTCCGCGTCGAGCACTCGTTGAGTGCCTTGCAGCAGTCCTTTTCCAAGGCGAATGTAGACCGACTGATTCACGAGTCCGAACAGGTCGAGGTCAGCGCGGCCCTGTTGGCCGAGATTCATTCGTTGTTGGCAACCCCGCTGCCAGCCGCCGCACAGCGCGAGGCATTGTGGAACGTTCGGCAAAAGGTATCCCGCGCTTTGGCTAGCCGCACGCTCGCCCTGGATGTGGCTGAGGACACCGACCCCGGCTTTCAGTTCACCCCCATGCTTGACCCCGGTTCGGAATCGCACGAAGCCAGCCTGGTCTCGCAGCGGGCGAGATGGTCCATTGACTTGCTGCACCTCGGCGGTTGGGATGGCAACGGGCTGGCCAGCCTCGAACGACTCTACGACGCAGCATTTCCCGAAAACAAAATCACCGGGGCCCAGGGCATAACGACGTCACATGCACTCCGCGGCAAGCGCGCTGCAACCGCTGGCAAACACGCTGCGACCGCCAGCGCTGTGCCGACAAACTTGACGCCGGAGGTGGCCGAAACGCAACTGGCGCAACAGTTGGCAGAAATCTGGAATCAATCCTTACCCCAGGCGTTCGAGAGCTTGGAGGACGTGCGAGCCGCGGCCAGGCTCAGTCAGGTATTTCCAGCCTGGCTCAGTTCGGATGCGTTGGACGATCCTGTAAAAAACCCGGTGGTGCGTGAGTACGTTGCGCAATGTCGGGCACGCTGGACCTGGTTGGCCGAACAGTACCGCTACGCTGCGCGTGACGGGAGCGGGACAACGTTCTACGCCGAAGCGTCCCGTCGGTTGTCCCAATTGGTGGAACTGCCGGCGGAGACCTACGTACAGTTCTTGTTGCCGACGCTTCCGCTAGATCTTTCCCGGAAAGATCCGGACGTGCGTTGCCGATTGCCTTGGAGGTTGGTGGGTCCGAACAAGACCAGCGGTCCGGTCACCGTCCAATGTTTCAGTCCAAATCAAAGCGTCCTGGCCACGCAGGTTCTTCAGAGCCCTTCGGCTCAGGGAGGCCCTGTGGTGTTCGAAGTTTCGCTGCTGCCTGGCTATCAGAGTGCTAATCTCTCGAACATGCGTGGCGTTGTGGTGCAACTGGATGTTGCTGGCCGCGCGTATCACAACTTTGTCGCCTTGCCAGATGTGGCGGGAACCCAGCAGTTTGAGATCTTGCTTGGCACCACCCCGACCGCGCCGGACCCGAATCTCACTCGATTGCGTTTGCGTCCAGTGACGCCTTGGCAGTCGTACTACTTATTCGTACGAAATCCTACGGCGAATCCGCGCAGCGTGAACGTGCAGTTGAGTACGGGCGCGCCTGGATTGGGAACGGCTCAAGGTGTCACGGCGACAGCGAGTTTGACCGTCGGGGCACATGCTACGCAGCGGATCGAGTTTGCTGGAGACCCTGCGGCCGCAGGCAAGCCGCTGACGGAGATCGCCGGCCCGCTGGACATTCGCGTGACGGATGCCAGTGCCACGTCATTACCAGCCCCGCTGCTTGGACACCGCAGCATTCCTATCGAAATCGCCGATCCCAGAGCTTACGTGCAATGTGATCGGGCCGTGTTCGATCCTGCTGGGGCCAAGCCGAATCAGCTTTCGTTGATGCTCCAAGCGAGCGAGTTGCCGGCCGGTCCACCGTGTGTGGTGCAACTGGTCTTGCCACCCGAGCGGATGCCAGGGTTCGCGGGTGCGGCGCGGGGTTCGTTCCGTGGTGTGCTTCCGGCCACGGGGAGTTCGCTCTCGCTGTTCGCGCAAGGTTTACGACTTGGCGAAGGGGATGGAAGCCCTGACTTCTTCTATCTCACCGTTGACGACTGCCAGAGGGCGTTGGTGTTTCAGGCTACGATGCCGCACAGCGGACAACCAACGACACCGCAACTTCAGATTCAACCGGCGCTGCGCATCAAGGCTCCGCAGTTGGCGCTGGCAAGTCCGAAGTTCACCTTCACTCTGGAATCGGACCAGGCACCATCCAACGCCCAATTGGAAGTGCAGTTGGGACAAAGCTCCGATGGCGGTCCGTATCATGGCGAAGTGACCGAGAGGTTCCCCAGTGCCCGACATCACCGGTTTGGTTTTTCCCCGGTCGGCCTGAAGAAAGAGTTGGCATTCTCCGCGGCGATCGAAGATTGGCAGCCCACGCTCAACACGTTGGGTATTGTGGGCAAACGCCGATTGACGTGTCGACTGATTGCCCCAGACAGCACTGAGATCTGTTCGGTCAGCCAGCAAGTTGTGCTGGATAATTCTCCCCCTGAGGTTGCCCCGTTGGTCAGCCTGCCGGCGCTTGCAGGCACCAAGTCTCAGTTGGCGGTGAGCGTGATTGCTACCGATGATCTCTCGGGTGTGACCGCCGTAACGGTCTATGTTGGCAAAGCCGAGAATGGCCAACCTCCCAAAGATGCCAAACTGGTTTCGGCCACCGTAACTCCCTCGAATCCCAACCGCTGGCTAGCTACCGTGACACTGCCGGAGGGGGTTGGCCCCGCAACGATTACCGCTCAGGCCACCAATGGCGTTGGGCTGAGTCAGCTGGTTTCTTCCACTTTGGAAGTGGTGCCTGACAGCAACCTGGCCGATGGGCAAGTTGCCGGATCGGTGAGTGAAGGTTCCCGCCCTCAACCGAATTTGGCCGTGGTACTTCTCAGTGGGAAGACGGAGATCGCCAAAACCACAACCGGCGGCGATGGGAAATTCCTGTTTGCCCACGTCAAGCCTGGCACCTACACACTCAGCGCTAGCAAGCCCAGCAGTCTTCGCAAAGGGGAGACGACCGTCGAAGTGAAGAGCGGCACCACAACGCAAGGCGAAATTGCGCTCGCGTTGTGAGATTGCGTCGCCAACACCCAGGCCCTCCGTTTGACGCTGAACGAACTCTTTTTCGAGGGGCTTGCCTCAAGGCTCAGCACTGCTAGCTGACGGGTCCGATGGTTCCCAGCAATCTCTCTTGGATTTGGTGACAGGCTTTGCTACCTTCCGCCCACCGCATGCGGGCAATCATTGCGCTCGCCAGCGACGGGCAAGAACGACGGTAATCTCCCATCCGAGAAGGATTCTTGAGCATGGACACGGACGGTACCACACTGGCTTTGTTCGTAGGAGTCTTGGTGGTCATTGTGGCCGTGTGGGGTGGCGTTCGTGGTCTGCTGGGATCACGCGGAAACTTTTCTGGAATCGAAGTGGATGCGGCCGAAGAAGAACTCAGCGCGCGCCAGCGGTCTCGGTCTCGTCGGCGTGGACGCCCCAAAGCCACTTCACAAGCCGATCACCCTGCAGCTTCGTAGGATCGGCCTCAGATCAACTTCCCGCAATCTGCGTAAACGCCCCGCTCGGCTTCCAGCGCCGGCGCAGCACTAGTTGGCAGAACTGCCGTCTTCGCGCCGCAGTTGATCTCGCAAGTAGCGGGCACGCTCGATATTGCGATCAGCCGTATCCATCTCTGAGCCCGTGAGTTTCTGCAGGTGGGCTGGTTGCGTGTAAATGAATAGCTGATTGATCTGGGGAATTTCGAGGTCGTCAATCAGTCCCAGGTTGATCCCCATCCGCACGCTCGACAGCAGCAGCATGGTTTCTTCGGAACTGATGGTTTGGGCAGTCCGCAAGACGCCATAGGCCCGACTCACCCGATCATGCAGGTTTTGTTGTCCTTCGCGCACTAAGAATGTGCGGGCTTTTCGCTCGTAATTGATGATGTTGGGGACCACGTCGCCAACCTGTTTGACCAACTCTTCTTCGCTTCGCCCTAGCGTCACCTGGTTGCTGATCTGGTAGAAATCGCCGGCAGGCTGAGAGCCTTCGCCGTACAGTCCTCGCACAGCCAGGTTGATCTTTTGCAAACTGCGAAACAGCTTGTCAATCTGCCGGGTCAGTACCAAGGCCGGCAGGTGCAACATCACGCTGACCCGCATGCCGGTCCCTACGTTGGTAGGGCAGGCGGTGAGGTAGCCGAGTTTGGGCTGGAAGGCATAGGTGACGTGCTGCTCAACGGTGTCATCAACCTCGTTGATGCGTTGCCAGGCCGCTTCGAGATCCAGGCCGCTGTGCATGACTTGGATGCGCAGATGGTCTTCTTCGTTGATCATCAAGCTGAGTTGCTCGTGATTCTCGATGGCAACCCCGCGCGGCCCTTCGCACTCGGCGAGTTCGCGGCTAATGAGTTGACGCTCGACGAGAAATTGCCGGTCCAAACCCAGGAGTTGTTCGACATCCACGTACTGCAAACCAGCGATCACGTCCTTATTGACGATTCGCTCGCGGAGAACGCGCAGGATCTCGGCGCGGTCGCTAGACGCCGCCCGGCTGATGAAGGGAAAATCAGCCAGATTGCGCGCCAACCGGATCCGGCTGCTAATGACGATATCCGACTCTGGGCCGGAACCGCGAAGCCACTCGCCGCTGGTGCGTGCTAAATCATCGAGTTCCACAGTAAGCGTCCTAAGCCGGACTGCCGGATCTGACGCGGCAGTCGATTTCCATCTTCACCACCACCAAGGGTAGGGCCTCAAACTCCAAGAGTACCAAGCTTCGCGCGTTGCCAAGCCGGTCGGTTATCCTGCTGCTTCAATCGTTCGAATCTTATCCCGAAGTTCCGAGGCTCGTTCGTAATTCTCTTCTTCCACGGCCGACTTCATTTCGCGGCGCAACCGGATCAACTCCGTCTGCTTCTGGGTGTCCTTAGGGCTGCGTGCCGGTTGCTTGCCAGCATGTTCGGTTTCGCCATGAATATTCAGCAGCAGCGGTTCCAGGTCCTTCGCAAAACAAACGTAGTCGTGAGGGCAGCCCAACCGTCCCTGATTGCGAAATTCGAAAAACGTGATCCCGCAGATCGGGCAAGCCTGTTGGTCCAGTCGGGCCAGTTCTTCAGCCGTATTGCTCACGGCAATCTGCTGGGCCAAAGCTCCTGCCAGGCTAGGAGCCGTGGACTGTTCGGCCGACTCGGCCTGTGTGAGGTATTCACGGGCATGCTCTTCGCACAGATGCAACTCATGCGGTTGCCCTGCCATCAGTTCGGTGATGTGGAACGTTGCGGTCTTATCGCATTCTTGGCATTTCATCTCACACCACCTTTCGCGCAGAGTTGCGGTTGCTCGGAAATGAGCTGATTCACAAACGCTCCAAACCACGGCCGCGCCACCCGGGTTCGCACGCCGTACTTATCGAAGGATGGAGAATTTGGAGAGCAAGGAGCCAACGGCGATCCTCGCCAGCGCACAATCCGCCCAAGTGCCGAAACCAGAGGGATTCTAACAGTCGCCGGTGCCCTGTCAAGGCATCGAGCGTTGCCGCGATTCACCCTAAAATCTTACAGGGAATACGGATACTACGCCGAGACCATCTGTCATGAGTGACTCCGCGCCACTTCCTAGATGACGCAGTTCGTATACGCAGGGGACATGACGGTGGTGCGTGCGGAATCCAGCGAGGCAGGGCCGCGCACCATGTTGGGCTTCGGCTCACTTGGGAAAACGTGCGCACGCGGCACTGGCAAGCGTTATACTCGCCGCAAACAGCCGCTCGTTGGGCGGCAATCCGTTGTGGTGTAACGAGTTGGCGGACAAGATCAACCACGCCTCCGAGATAGAATTCGATGAGTAAACGTGTACTGCTAGCTGGCTTATTCCACGAAACCCATACCTTTGTCCCAGGCACCACGGGCCTGGATAGCTTCGAAGTGCGGCGCGGCGAACAACTGCTCGCCACTCGCGGTGATGGGTCCCCCCTGGGAGCCGCGGTCGAGGTGGCCGAGGCCCACGAATGGGAACTTCTGCCGGTCATTGACCTCAGGGCAACTCCTAGTGCCATTGTTGCTGACGAAGTGCTGGAGTGCTTCTGGACAGACTTCTCCCAAGCCGCGCGAGCTCACCAGGGAAAGATTGACGGAATCCTGCTCATCCTGCACGGGGCCATGGCCTGCGAGTCGTTTCCCGATGCCGAAGGAGAAGTGCTGGAGCGAATCGCCAACCTGCAGTTGGGAAACATTCCACTGTTTGGGGTTTTGGATCTCCACGCAAATGTCTCGCAGCGGATGACGACGCACAGCCATGCGTTGATCGGATACCGCGAGAATCCACACATTGACGCGGCCGAAACCGCCACGCGCAGCGCCGAGTTGCTCGACCGCTGCCTGACCGATGGCAACTGCCCCAAGACACTTTGGCAGCCCACCCCGATTGTTTGGCCTCCAACCGGCGTAGGCACGTCCGACGATCCGATGCGCACGCTCGAATCCATGGCCCGGTCCATGGAGGCTCAGCACCCGGCGATTGCGGCCTTGAACGTCTTCGCAGGGTACAGCTTCGCCGATACGCCTGACACCGGCGTCAGTTTCTCGGCGGTTACGTTTGGTGACGAGGCTGTGGCAGCCAAAGAGCTACAACGCCTGGCAGATTGGGCCATCGAGAACCGGGCCTTAGGCAACAAAGTCGATACGCCGATTGACGAAGTCATGCCTGACGTGCTGGCCGCCGAGCAGGGCCCGGTGGTAATTGTGGAACCGGCCGACAACATTGGCGGCGGGGCGCCGGGAGACGAAACAGGCGTGCTGGACGCCTTGTTGAGGTTCGGCGCTGAGAACGCCGCGGTGGTGATCAACGACCCCGCGGCGGTGAAGACGCTACACCAACTCGAACCTGGCGCCATCGTCACACTGAGCATCGGCGCTCATACCAGCGATTTGGGATCCGAACCGCTCGAACTGGAAGTGCAACTCGTCTCCAAGAGTGACGGCAAGTTTGATCTCGAAGATCGACACAGCCACTTGGCCTCGATCCGCGGGATTCACATTGACATGGGCCCTGCGGCTGTTGTGCAACATCGCAACGTGCGGATCTTGCTGACCACGCACAAAACGCCACCGTTTGATCTAGGGCAGTTGCGCAGCCAGGGAATCGAGCCAGAGAAGCTCTCGGTCATTGGAGTCAAAGCCGCAGTGGCTCACCGCCGCGCGTACGAGCCGATTCAAGCGGCCAGCTTCACGGTAGATACCCCTGGAACCTGTTCGAGTAATTTAAAGAGATTTCCCTTTAAACTCATCCGCCGACCTGTCTATCCATTAGATGAGATTTAACGAACCATTGTAGAACAGTTGTCTCAACTGTTCACGAACCAACAATGGTATTTCGGGGCCCTTTGCAGGTAAACAACAGGGATAACTATTCTGCAATTCCGTCTTCACTTGCCTGTGCCACCCATCGCCACAGATTGACGACTTTGCAATCATAAATATAGAGACGCCAAATACCCATGAAAATTACCAAGCTAAGCACGGCTGTCGTAGAGGCCAACTACGACTACACCTACGTTCGAATCGAAGCGGACAATGGTCTCTACGGAACCGGCGAATGCTTCTTCGCTCCGGGTTTGACGGCGGCACTGCGTGATATATTTCCGTTGCTCGAAGGTCGGGATCCGCGCGAAGTGGATCGACTGGCCCGGCATCTCTGGCGCAAAGGGTCCGGTGCTGGTGCGGTCGCTGGCTATCTCTACAATGGGGTCAGTGGTATTGAGACTGCTCTTTGGGATTTGGTCGGAAAACATTATGGCGTGCCGGTCTATCAGTTTCTGGGCGGCAAGGTCCGGGACGAGGTCCGCATTTATTGTGATTGCCACGCCGGAGACAATATCGAAAGTTGGGGGCCGATGCTCATCACCCGCCGCCCACAATGGCTGGAGAACCAACTTGCCGGGGTCGATGTCGAAGAACGCTACGAACCAGAAATGTATCGGCGTCGGGCCGAAGCGCAAGTTGCGGCGGGGTTCGACGCGCTCAAGTTCGATAT
The DNA here is from genome assembly GCA_942492195.1 of uncultured Planctomycetia bacterium. Taxonomy (GTDB): domain Bacteria; phylum Planctomycetota; class Planctomycetia; order Pirellulales; family S012-138; genus CALOEH01. The sequence continues at coordinate 22,489 of CALOEH010000200.1, forward strand.
CGATTCTATTGTCACAAGCACCGGCGAAGAACTGCACCGACCGATCTACGCCCATGAGATTCAGACCATGGTGGACTGCGTGGCAGCCGCGCGAGAAGGTGCCGGGCCTGGTGTGGACCTGGCGGTGGATTGCCATTGGCGATTTGCCCCCAGCGAGGCGTTGAAGATCAGCCGTGCGCTGGCACCGTACGATTTACTCTGGCTGGAGGATCCATGTCCGCCGGAGAACTGGCGTGATATCGCTGATGTCAAAGCACTTGGCGGTTGTCCGGTGCTGACTGGCGAGAATCTCAACCGCCGACATGGGTTTTGGGACTTGATTGCCAACCGTAGCGTGGATCTGGTGGCACCTGACCTGCAGAAATGCGGCGGTTTGCTCGAAGGGAAACGGATTGGCGAACTGGCCGAGTTACAAGGGATCCGCTACGCCCCGCACAATATTGCTTCGCCATTGGGGACTTTGGCAAGTGCTCAGGTCTGCATCACGCTGCCGAATTTTGTCGCCTTAGAATTCCATGGTTCGGACGTTCCGTTCTGGGATAGCTTGCTCACGCGCGCGGACTCTCCCGCTCCGTTGATCCAGCAAGGTCGCATTCATCTCACCGATGCCCCCGGCCTGGGCGGAGAGTTGAACTTGGAAGTCGCACGCGAGCATCGTAAGCCAGGCGAACCGTTCTTCGACGAAGATTGATAAGCCGGGCCAACTCCATGACTTGAAGAAGCAGGACCGAGATCAACTGCGCGGCACCGTGCCGATGTCCAGCGCCGCGGGAGGATCTTTCGGTGGCGTGTCAGAAAAATAGTACGTGTATTGAATGGGCTGAAAGTAGGTCCATTTGCCGACGGCGTGCCCTCGCTGGAATTTGCCTTCTGCTTCCAGGGAACCTCCTGCGGTGTAAAACTTCCAGATGTCGTCACGTAGCCCCTGTTTCAGTAATCCCTCAGCGCGGGGAGTCCCGATCTCATACCACAGTTTGCACGGACCTTCTTCGACGCCATCCACGAGCCAAACGTTCGCTCGCCGTTGTCCGCCTGAATACCAATAGGTCCAAAGTCCGGTTTGTTTTCCGCGGATGTAAGGCCCCGTGGCCAGCTTGTCGGATTGGGCTTGATCTTTTCGCTCGTACCATTCGGTCCACTCGCCATGCTTGCGGCCTGCCTGATACGGGCCTTGCGAACGGATCTGTCCGGACTCGTACCAAAACGTCCAGACTCCGTTTTCCAGGTCGTATTCCACCGGTCCTTGGGCTTCGATCCAGCCTTGGGAGTTTCGAATGGTCACGACGCGCGGCAGTTGCGGTAGGTAGGAATCCGTGGCGACTTGATAAACTCCCAACCGCCTGGCGTAGGTCTCTCCCGGATCTTCGGCACCTGGATCAGGAATCCGCTTGGACATGAGGTTCAAGGTCAGTGACTTGAGGGGTTTGCCGGTTGCGGCCGTGTACCGGTTGGCCAAATATCGGCAGAGCGCCGCGTTGAGCGGCAGCGCTTCGACCCGGCTACCGAGCGGATTGACTTCGAGTAGATTTCCCAAGAAACCGCCCCAGCGCGTGGGCCGGAAGTCGAGCCGCGAAGGCTGGGCGTACTCGGGTGCGATGCCAGTGAACAGATCAACCTTACCTGACTCGTCGGCAAGTTCTGCTTCGGCCACCCACCAGTAATCGAATCGCCGCACGTCAGGCGAGAACATATCCCAGCGCTGCCTGGCACCCGCAAGTTGCGCCACACTTCCCAACCGCCAGGCGAAGGTCGAACCGGTTCGGATCGAACCCCCTGGTCCATTGAAGACGTAGGCGTTGCATGCCACGAGGATCATCATCACTCCGGCAACGATGTCCAGGCACGGCTGCCAGGCAAGGTGCGTGTAGCTCTTCGCGGCCTCGCCGATTCGCTCTTGATGTGGCGACGCGGCGACTCCGCATGGGCGTTGGATCCACTGCCAGTCAGCACCGCCCAAGAGCAGCAGCAATCCACTCAGCATGATGTAGCTGAAGGCCCCGGCGTTGAGTGTCAACGCGATTCCCACATGCAGTCCCGTCAGCAGCACCAGCAGGATACGTCGGCACCAGGGCTGCCCCCAAGGAGAGAAGATCAGCGGCGCGGCCGCGAACTCGGCAACCAGGGTGGTGTAGGTGAGCGTTCGAATGACCCACAGTGGCAGGCTCTGGGCCCAAACGCCAGGTGCAAACAGGCATTGCTCCATACGAAACGCGTAGTAGATGGCGGTGCCGTCGTACCAGGTCTCGCCTGTCTTATTGATGGCGGTCAGGAAGTAGATGGACGCAATCTGCAGCAGGACGGCCAGGGCCGCCAGCGACGGCGCGGTGCGAACCGGACGGGGCAGAGCGTTCGCTTCGACTGGAGACGTTTTCGCTCTGCGCCAGGCATCCACCGACCAATATTCGCCCAGCGGCAGCAGCGTTCCCCATAACAAAAAGGCCGAGGCGACCTGGTCCGCCCCGATCAGCACCAGCGGATTGCGGTGCGAAATGCTGGCCCAACAGACCAGGCTGGCCAACGTGGACCAACGGGTTTTGAATCCGACGATCATCGCCGTCAGGCTTGCCATGCTGACGAGAAAGAAGAGTCGCACTCCCAGCGGATCATCGATCCAGCGGAGTGGCGACACATAGAACCAGTTATCGACCGAACGAAACCACACCTCCGCCGGCAGCACGCCCTGACTCGTGTAGAGCATGTCGATCCATGACCATCGCAAGGCCAGATCGCACAGCAACACCATCCCCAACGCGATCCGAAACGCGGCCAGCGAGCGAAGGTCGAGCGAGCAAAGATAGGCCAGACGTCGAGGCATGAGCTAGTTCGAGCTTCCACGGGTTTGCTGAGAACTCACTCCGCGCCGGCGGTGCCAACATCGTGCACCGTCAACGGAGTTGAACTAAGGAAGAATGCACCTGTTTCAATCTTACCATCTGATTTACGAACTTGCGTCTTGCCACCGGTGCCAGCAAAATGAGGGGAATCCGTCTGCGTAGAACAGTTGTCTCAACTGTTCAGGAACCAAGTACAACGAATCGGCGCATCTACAGGTGAACCGTTGAGACAACTGTTCTACATTGCCGTCGCCGCTAAAACCTGACTTGAATTGAATGACCTGACATGAGAATTGCCGTCTTTCTGGCCAGCTTGGGCATGGCAACGGTGTGCTGTGCTGAGGAACCGTTGACCATCTATCCCAAGCACGACGTTTTTACCAAGCCCATTATCCGTAGTCTTCCCGAGGTGAAGAAACGCCTGGACGCCGGCTTGGACCCGAACACGTGCAATTCAACCCGCACGAATCGAGATACGTTGCTGGCGTACGCGGTTCGCAATGGCACACCCGACACGGTTCGGTTGATCATCCAGGCAGGCGGAGAAGTCAACGCAAAGAGCTATTTCTTTGAGAAAACCCCACTGTTTCAAGCGGCTTTTGATGGGCGAATCGATGTCGCCCAAGTCCTGATCGCCGCAAAAGCGGACGTCAACGCCGTGGATGTCAACTCGAACAATGTCCTGCGTGAGGCCATCTTTGGAGGCGGGCCGTTGATGGTCAGGTACCTGCTCCAACAAGGGGTGAATCCCCTGCAACGCAACAATGACGGCAAGACCATGAAAGATCTCGCCATCGACGAAGGATCTCGCAACGTGCGGGCGATCTTCGAACCTCCTACTGAAGTCGAGTCGAGCCACGAACCTGTCGGCGATCCGAGATTGAGTGCGTTGGCCTATCTCCTCTGGCCGACGCCGACCAGGCCTGCCATTCAGTTGTTGGGTGAGGAATTCCGATTGTCGTCCGACGAGTTTCGTCGGATTGCGAGACGAATATACCAATTAGCAAGGTAGGGCCTCGAACCAATTCAAACTTAGGATTGTTCGAACAATAACTGTCGAATTCTGAAATTGAGAATCAATTCCCCGAACGCATGTGTGAGCGGTAAGGCGCTAGCCGCCGGTGGAGTTGGGGCATCGCTACGACCACCGGTGGCTAGCGCCAAAACCGCTCACTAGTTTTCCGATCGATGCTTACGCACGAACAACCTTAACCCGAAGCGTCAGCAAGGAAATACAGGTGGCAACATCGCCTGTCATCCTTGCTCGCTCGCGCTTTGGGTTGTGATTCCAACGACACGATTTTCATCACGAGGGAGCGTGATGACTTCTTTGATCCGAGTCAGGCTAGGAGTTTTCTGCATGTTGACAACCACCACGGCGTTGCAACCGATGGCTTCAGGCCGGAGGGTCATTCTCACGATAATCTGCGTGTTGAGCCTGATGGGGCCAAGTCAGGCAGCGGATCCGCTTGCGCGTCCCAACGTGCTGCTGATTTACGTGGATGATCTCGGCTATGGCGAGTTGGGATGCCAAGGGAACCCGCAGATCCCGACACCGCACATCGACTCGCTGGCCGCCTCCGGGATTCGTTGTACGAGCGGTTATGTGACCGCCTCGTACTGCAGTCCGTCTCGAGCAGGGCTGATGACCGGGCGGCTTCAAACCCGATTCGGCCATGAGTTCAACCCTGTCGGAAAACACAATCTTGATCCGAGAGCCGGGTTGCCTAAGAGCCAACGAACCATGGCGAATCTCTTTCGGGATCACGGTTATGCCACCGGCCTGGTTGGCAAGTGGCACCTGGGGGCCGCACCGGGATTTCATCCGCAAGATCGGGGGTTTGATGAATTCTATGGATTCTTGCACGAAGGGCATTTCTTCGTTCCGCCACCTTACCCTGGCGTGACATCGTTCTTGAGACGCAAGACGTTGCCAGCGGGGGCGAAGCAGGGACGCTGGCGCGAAGGGAAGACGATCTTTGCAGATCATTTGCCGTATGACGAACCTCCTTACGACGAACACAACCCGGTGCTGCGCGGCCGCCAGGCCATTGTGGAACAGGCCTATCTGACCGACGCCCTCACGCGCGAGGCGAACGCCTTCCTCAAGCGGCATCAGCAAGATCCGTTCTTCTTGTATCTGTCGTACAATGCCGTGCACAGCCCCTTGCAGGGAGCCGACGCTTACATGGAACGATTCGCCCACATCAAGGATATTCAGCGTCGGGTGTTTGCCGCCATGTTGTCCAATCTGGACGACAGCATCGGGGCCGTGCTGCAGCAACTACGCGATTTGAAGCTGGAACACAATACGCTGATCTTCTGCATCAGTGACAACGGTGGGCCGACGCTGGAACTGACGTCCAGCAACTTGCCGCTGCGGGGTGGCAAGGGAAATCTGTACGAAGGGGGGATCCGGGTCCCTTTCTTAGTTCAATGGAAGGCCGGATTGCCTGCTGGCAAACGTTTTGACAAACCGGTCCTGGCCACGGACGTACTCGCGACCGCGGCCGCGGCGACCGGCATGACCTGGCCCAATGGTCCCACCTCCCAGAGTGAGGACAGCGTGAACTTGCTCCCTTATTTTCGCGAAGAGAAGGAAGGTTCGCCGCACGAGGTGCTGTATTGGCGAATGGGTGATAAGGCCGCGCTTCGCCAGGGAGACTGGAAGATTGTCCGTCACCCAGCCCGCGGCAAGTTGGGGCCCTGGGAACTCTACCATCTCTCGGCGGATCTCTCTGAAAAGAACGATCAAAGCTCTTCGCAAGCCGAACGGCTGACCGATCTCATAGGAACCTATGAAAAACTTGATCAGCAGATGGTGGCGCCCGTCTGGACTCGGTAACGTACGCATCTTCGCCATTCACTGCGTCTCTACGATGGTCGCCCGCAGTTGCTCCATGAATGCCTTGTCAGCGCGGACTGTTTCTTCTGCCTGATTGAATTTGTTCCAGGTAAGTTCTGGATGGTAGATATTTACCATCTGGTCCTGGTAACTCTCTTCCAGGGTTTGGATGCGGTGTGGTGCCAGAATCAAATAGACCAGCAGGGCGACGGCGGCCCAGGCCAAGGCAGGTTGCCAGAGTGAATGTCCCAGGGCGGCCAGGCACTCGCGGGCGTTGGGTCGGTGGTGTTCCTCGGCAGCGCTGCGTCGCGCGCGAAACCATTTGATCCCAACCGTGCCGGCAACCAACAAGCTCCAAATGCCAACGGTCAGCCAATGGCCACGGTAAATAACCCATTGCAACAGCATCCAGAGCGCGTCGCTGTCTGGCCGGAATTTAGCTTCGATTGTCTCGACACTCCAGCCTTGCCAACCTTGGGCAGGTGCCGAGAGTTGGAAGTTCAAAGCCCCTGGCATGAACTCGGCAGGAACTTCCAATTGCAACAAACCCGCCACGATTCCCAAGGCGGTGACCACCGTCAGCAGTTCACCAGTACTGAAGTTCAGCCCACGCTGTCGCTGTCGTCGTCGCAAGGCGATAATGAATGAGAAACACCACCAACACCACAACGCCGACCAGGCTCCAAAACTCAGGTGGAATGTGGGTGCTGAACCCTCCACCCGGAGCAACGCCGCAGCCAAGCCCTGTGATGATGCACGCCGTCACCAGGGCCGACACCAGGCCCACAGGTCCAACCGTGAGAAGTTGCTCGCGTGACGCAAGCCGGGAAGCGGGCCAGGCCAAGGCGGCTATCAGCAATCCGGCCAGCGTCCAACCTGCCGCAACCATCGAAGTAAGGTGCCAGGCAATATCCTGGAGACTCCAAAACGGTGCCATCCGGGGAGCCACGTGATTGTCGCCTGGCGACATCAACTGTACGGCTTCATCGATCACCTTTCCTTCAATCTGGAGGCGGGTCAATTCGGTTTGGATCGCACGGATTTCCGCAGGCGGAAACTCCTCGGGGTGTTGAATTGCCAGCCTGTGCAGGGATTCCACTATCTGAGCCGTCGTGAGGCGCATATTGAAATGGAAGAAATTGTTCGGACCGCCCGCCTGGGTCTGTTCCGCCATATGCAGTTGCTGGCGATACAACATTTCAGCCTTGTTAAGATTGCCCAACTCAATTTGTCGCGATGCTCGCCAGGATTGCCATTGCACAAGCCAGACCAGGAAGTTTGAACGGTCTTCCTGACTGTTGATGATTGCAGGTCGCTGTGTGAGGGGGATACGCGTCTGCTTGAGAAAGTGGTCAACCGACCGCTGGGCGGTTTCTGGAGCTTCGAAACGAGGTTTCTGTTGCCCTTGCTCGAAGTGTCGGATTCCCCGTTCGAATCGGACGGGATCGTTGATTTCCAGGAACCCAGAGTTGTCCGTGTACCGGCGTTTGGAACTGGCCCGCCAGTCAATCAAGGCGGCCAGGTAGTCGTACAGGGCGTTGTGCGGATCGTGTGCGGCACACTCTTCCAGCGTCTCGTGCCAATCTGCCGAACGAGGCGAACGATCGTCGGCATGCCACACGCCCGAATCGAGCAGCAGCGCGCGCAGACGCCACCATTGAGGATTCGTGGAATCCAACTCGGTGGCCCGGGCTGCAAGTTCCACGCATCGCTGGTTCGCGCGGAGTTCGAAAGCGGCCATCATCCGCTCGAACTCATCCGCGGCATAACCTGTGCTGGCAAGGGCACGTCGGATATAGAATCCCCTGCCTTGCTTATCCAAAAGGCATGCCGCGCCGGCGGCAAGTTCGGCATCGTGTGGTGATTGGGCCAGGACTCGATCCGCTTCTCGCAGCCAGAATTCGGCTTGATCCGCTGGTTGATATTCGCCAACGGAAACTGGTGGATCCGCCACGCAGTCGATGGCCGCATCTCGCCAATCCTCGGTAAATTGCGTCCACCCTGTCTCCGCAGATCCCACCACCCAGGCCAGGCGAATGCCGAAGCCCATCAGCAAAATGAGTATACCGCACCAAAACGCCAGAACCCCGTATCGACGCACAGCAGGCCCTCCGTTCACCGCAGGAAGGGATGGCAGTCCAGGTTCATTCTAACCAATCCTAGCTAGCTAGCTAAATAGCCACAGCCACCGTCTGCAAATGCCTGTAGACGCCCCCGAGCCTGGTCTATCATCTTGTCCGATCCATAGACGGCCGGCAACTGAGCCATTCCGAGGATCCTGCTACTCAACCCGAGAATGCTACATTGCGTGATGCTGGCCTATCTCTCGGCAACCCTGTTAGTCGCATTTCAACAACTATTGGCCGGTGAGTTTGCTGACTGGTGTAACGGCGTCAATGTGTCAGCAGATAGTTCGCTCGGTGACGGGGAGTGCATTTATGTATTCTCCGATCAGGCGCTGCTTGACAAGAATGCTGCCAAACTTTTGAATTTCCCAAAACAATAGTGCGAAGTACTTCAGGCAAAGTGGGGCAATAAGCTGAGTGTGGGGATCTTTCGCTCATAGCGTTTGATCGAACAGTTTGTACGCGGCCTGCCGCATCGCCTCGGGGAAGTCGTGCTTGGAGTCCGGGTGCAGTACCTGCAATCGCTTGGGCTGTTGGTACAGTTTGTAAACGTCACTGGCCGCGGCCGCCACGCGATCAACACTTTCTGCCTTAAAGTTGCTGTCTCCCAAAGGAGCAATGATCAGCACATGACGCGGGGCCAGTGCACCGATGAGTTCGTGAAAGTCAAACGGGATCTCTTCCAACCGATTGCGGTAGTCGGCCAGCCGAGGCATGTACCGGCCTTGCGTCCAACCTTGGCCAGGTTCCCAGCGGGCAGGATCTCCGCCGTAGTAGTCCAAGTAAGAATCCAGCCCACAGCTGCTGACCAGGGTCTTGATCCGGTCATCGAACACGGCGGTGTAAACCGCGTTGTGTCCTCCCAACGAATGGCCGATCACGCCATAGTTTCCGTGCTTGACATAAGAGAGCGAGTCCAACAGGTCCAGGCCGCGGATGTTGTCCCAGATGGCCTTCATGGTGCCGCTCTCCCAGCCTAAGCTCTGCAGGTCTGGCTGGTACTTGGCCATCACTGGATAGTTAGGGGCTAGCGTGACATAACCGCGCTCGGCCAGTTCTTGAGCATACTGGCGATTGGGGCGAGGGCCCAAGCCCACCACGGTTCCGTGCCCCACGGTGTGATCCGTGCCGTGCAGGCAGAGGACCGCCCGATGCTTCTTGTCTTGGTTCTTCAAGGCAGATTTGGGAATCAGCAGGTAAGCCGGAACGCGCGAGCCAGGCTCCGAGGCATACGTGATCAGTCGGCGAACATAACTGCCGCAGTCAACTTCCTCTTCGACCTCGATTTCCAAGGGGCAGCGTTTGCTCTCCGCTGGCAACGTGCCGGTCACCAACTGCATGCCGCGCAAGATCTCATCGCGCCGCCGCAGCCAATCTTCCACGGATGTTACCGGCATCGGTTTGTTTTGATCACTGCGGTACAGAAGCAGATTGTCACGCGGCAAACGTGGCACCGTTGCCGCGGACGACTTCGGCTTCGCCGGTCTCTCGTCGCCCGAGGCTTCGATCCACAGCACGCTCGCAATCATCAATGCTGAACAACCCAATATGAACAACCGCATGTGAGGCACCTTATAGTAGAACAGTTGTCTCAACTGTTCATTTTCAGATGTACTGACAGGTTTTTCTTGGTTCGTGAACAGTTGGGACAACTGTTCTACATAGCCGCTCGCTACTGAATTTGCAAACCTCGTTCCAACTGCCGGGCAAGTTTCATCAACCCTCGACGGTACGACCAGTGTTCTATCTCGATGCTGTGCCGCGTTGAGTCCTGATAACGAATACCGCTGCTGAGGTCTTCGTTGACTTCCTGCTTCAGTTTCTGGACCACTCCGGCAACGGCCCGCTGCTCATCCAAAGCTCGGCAAAACAGGGCCATGATCCGAGTTTGCCAATGGACCAATTGAAAAATCCCGCTGTCCGGTTGAATCATGCCGGCGACAAACAGGTCATCGTAACTGGGATGGAGAAAGTGCCGGAACAACCGGGGTTTGCCTTGGTGCCAGGCCAGATCGGCCCTGTCCATCCAAGGGAAGTCAAGGTTGTAGCCTGTGGCGAATACAATCAGATCGAGTTCTTCGTCAGAGCCATCGGAGAACTGAACCATGCGGCCATCGAACTGGGAGATATCCGGCTTAGGCACAACGTCACCATGCTCCACATAATAAGGAAGCAGGGTGTTGACGACTGGATGCGTTTCGAAGATCCGATGGTCTGGCTTGGGAAGGCCAGTGCGGTAACTAGGGCCCACCATGACTCGCAACAGCCCTAGGATGAGCAGTCTTCGCATCCAGAGCGGGATGCGATATTTCAGCATCCAATCTCCTGCCCGGTCTGCGGGGATCCCGAACAGGTACTTAGGCAGGTAGTAATATCCTCGGCGTGTGCTGTGCCAACAACGTTCGGCATTCTGTCCCGCTTCAACGGCAATATCGCACCCACTGTTTCCGCCCCCCACCACTAATACGCGTTTGCCACGGAGGACATCGCTGGTCTTGTACTCGCTAGAATGCAGGATCTCGCCGGAGAAGGCGCCAGGGTAGTCAGGCGTGCGCGGTGTGACGTGATGCCCATTGGCGAGTACCAATCGGCCGTAATCTCGGCATGGCTCTCCGGTGATATGAACTCGCCAGCCACGGCCATCGGGAGTACGTCGAACCCGGTGGACTTCGGTGCCAAAGCGAATCCACCGGGTCAGGCCGAACTGCTCGGCGTACTGTCGCAGGTACTCCAGCACCTGACGGTGGTGGGGGTAATGCGGAAACTCGCGGCATCCAGAAGTCAGGGTACTGGGTGAACCCTTTGGAAGAAATCATGTGTGTGGAGCGGTAGACGCGTCCGCCTGGCGAACTGAAGTTCCAGACGCCGCCGAGATCTGGGTGACGTTCGAGCAGTTCGACTTCGTACCCGAGTTCGGCAAAGTTCTTGGCGGCCGTGAGTCCGGAACTTCCGGCTCCGATCACACACACCACCTGACGCCGGTCAACCGCCTGCCCGGCTTCGTCATCGCCGTCCGGTTCTGCAAGGTCTGACGTCATGATTCGAGTCGCAGGAAGGGAAGAGGGGGTTATTCCACATCGAAACCCATCTCGCGTTCGACGATTGCCTGAGCCGCGAGGACGTGTTCGATGACTGACGTCATTTGTTCTTCTTCGGCGAACGGTGAAAGAACATACGATTTGAGAGCGACGACCGGTTCGCCATAGTCGGTGTGTCGGTAACCGTCGGTAAAGCCAATCAGGACACCGCTCCCTTCGAGTGCCTTGTCATGCACGATCTGGTAGATCCGGCGATTGAATTCGTTGTAACGCCGCAAGCTTTCGCGAAAGCTCTCGTCCGTCCTTTCGCGGCGCTTGATGACAAAGGTGTCCACGTTGCGAGGGTAAGCCCGGAACAACGTGACCGGGCCGACGTTCTCGTCGTTGGCTACGGTGAGTTCCGGCCGTGCCGCGATGCGTTCCCTGAGAATCTCGGCCATCTCCACGGCATGCCCTAGCAAGGTCCGAAATCCCTCCGTTCCTAGCAGCAGCAAGTTGGCCAGCGCCGCCATGGGACCCGTGCCAGAACGCGAAGTCTCCAGGCTGTACATGCCAGGGTGGTAGGTGCCAGAGTGGAACAGGTACGGCATGCTTGCCCGGTCGCGGACAATCTCCTTAAGGTCCTCTCGGTTGTTGAGCAAGAAGAGCGAGGAAATGTACGGCGTGAATCCGGTCTTATGAAAGTCGATGCCGAGCGAGTCGGCCAGATGCAAATGCTGCATCCGCCGCTGAGTCGAGGCGATTGCGCGAAGCGTACGACCGCGGAAACCCAACGGGTTCTGCTTGAAATCGTAATCCGTAAAGACGCACCAGGCCCAACCAATCACCGAGTCCGCATGCAGGTGAGGTCGATAGTCCAACTGATACTCGTCCACCAGGCGTTCGCGCAGGGCGTGGATTGCCTGCAGGTCATCAATGCCAAACGCATCGGTCGAACCCATGGTGGCCACCACCGCGGCAATCCTGGCACCATCTGCCAACAGCTCGCGGAGCGTGGATTCCAAGGCTTCGAGGTCGATCGAGTTGTCCGAATGGGTTCGCACCCGGATCACGTTGTTCTGCCCAATTCCCAGCCAGCCAGCCACATTCAAACAGGCGTAGTGACTGTGTTCGGAGGCCACAATCACCGGTCGCTGCTGCTTGTTGCAAAGGCCCGACTCGAAGATGCCTGGCACGGCCTTCTCGAGCCCAATCTTCAATCCGTAGAGCAAGGTTCCGGTGCCGCCAAAGGTGAACAACCCTCCGACGCGCTCAGGGTTGCAGCGGAGCAGTTGGGCAATCATGCCAGCGACGCGCACTTCTGCTTCGGAGAAAAGCCGGCCGCTCTCGTCGCTGCACAGGTTGGGGTTGTACATCGAGGGCAGCACTGTCCCAATGATGCTCGCGATGGTCGGGTAAGCCACCACGTTCATCTGGCTGCGCGGATGCCCCCAGATGAGCATCCCTTCGAGATAGCGAACCAACTCCGGGATGACCTCTTCGGTAGTACTCGAGGCGGCCGGCATCATGGACGCGACCGCCGTCTCGTAGTCAGGCGTGGTAGGGCTGCCGAGAATCGGAGCCTTGGTCTTGAGTGCGTCCACGCGATCCAACGTGCGCAGCAACGAGAAAACCACATACCCATCGTGTACCGGATCGGACACAGGTTGCGGAAACGCCTGTCGTAGCGTCGTCAAAATCTCTTGATAGCGAGCCGGCATGGGAGCCTAGAGGTTACAGAAACAGAGCATGGATGGTCGACTCTCTTCATTGTATTCATTTCATCCCGCCTGCGTCATTGCCCTGTGGTGGCAGCCGGTCAGGGTGCGGTGACCGCGCGAATTCCCGCAGCCACGGCGTCCATGATCTGATCGATCTCTTCTACGCTGATCGCCAGCGGCGGCATGATCACCAGTACATTTCCCAAGGGGCGAAGCAGCACGCCAAGCTCTCTGGCATGCCGGCACACTTGCAAACCGCGCTGTTCTTCCCAAGCGTAGGGCTCTTTCGACTCGCGATCTCGGACCAATTCCACGGCACCAATCAACCCACGCTGCCGCACATCGCCCACATGGGGCTCATCTCGCAGCCCGGCAAGCCGGTCGGCGAGGCGGTGGATTTTGTCCGGCAGGTGCGCCAGGGTTTGCTCTTCTTCGAACACGTCCAGCGAGGCCAGCGCCACGGCGGCACCGAGTGGATTGCCGCAGTACGTGTGACCATGGAAGAACGATTTGGAGTCTTCGTAGTTGCCCAAAAACGCGTCCCAGACACGCCGCGTGGTGAGCGTAGCGGCCAACGGCAAATACCCTCCCGTCAGCCCTTTGGCCAGACAGAGAAAGTCTGGCGCAACCTCTTCGTGCTCGCAGGCGAAGAACTTGCCGGTTCGTCCACAACCCACGGCCACTTCGTCCGCGATCAGGAAAACATCGTACCGCTGGGTAATTTCACGCAATCGACGCAGGTAGCCGGGTGGGTGCATGACCATCCCGGCGGCCGCCTGAACCAGTGGTTCGACCACCAACGCAGCCACCTCGGCATGGTGCTGGGAGAGCAACGCTTCTGCCTGCTGCGCGAAGTGTTCGGCGGCAGCTTCCTGGGAAACACCTGTTGGCAGGCGATACGAATCTGGCACCGGCAAGCGCAGCACGTCAAACAGCAGAGGTTCGAACATCGCATGAAATCGGGCCACGCCCCCGACACTCACACTCCCCAACGTATCACCGTGATAGGCCTGGCCGAGCGCCACGTATCCACACTTCCGCGGTTGTGGGGAATCGCACTGCCGCCAGTATTGGAATGCCATCTTCAATGCGACTTCGACCGCAGATGACCCGCAATCAGAGAAGTAAACATGTTCGAGCCCCGCGGGAGCCAACTCGGCCAGACGCCGGGCAAGACGAATGGTGGAAGAGTTCGAGGCTCCTAGCGCCGTGGTGTGTGCCACTTTGGCGAGTTGTGCGTGCATGGCCGCATCCAACCGGGGATGGCGATGTCCATGTAGGTTACACCACAGACTGCTGACTCCATCCAGCAGTGCCTGGCCGTCGATATCCCAGAGCGTGCAGCCCTGTGCTGATTCGATCAACAACGGCTCGTACTCAGCCATTTGGGTGAAGGGATGCCAGACATGTTGGCGGTCCCATTGTTCCAACTGAGCGCGGGAGGGTTCGGTCATGGCGTGGCTTTGCGCTGACGAGACCCGTTGGCGGTTACCACTCAACGGTGACACGGTTTCCTACTCGGATGCCGAGAAACCGACTGGCGCTCTCACCGACAAGCTGGAGTTCCAAAAACTCACCTTGGTTGAAAACTGCCACGAAGGTCATCTCCGGATGCTCCGTATCATGCGTGTACAGCCCACAGGTGACATGCCCTTCGCACTTGATGCGCACGGATTCGTCGCGAGGTGCGTCGGCCAGCTGCCCGGCGGTCAGGTCCGTGACGGCGCACCCTTGCTCATTAATATCAGTGACAGTTCCTTTAACTTTGCCAGCCACGCGGGCTCCCTTTGAGGCACGGTGATTTGCGAACCCAAGATATTGAGAACGGCGGACGCGAGCAGAGTTTGCCCCGCTCGCGTCGATTTCAAAGATTGGGGTGGATTGTAAGCGTTTTGGCCCGGCAGGTCCAAACGGTAATCTGGTTACGTTGGGAACAACGGAATCGAATCGGCCGTTGGAAAGTCCAATCGTTCAATTTGATTGTCAGTTATTCGCACGGTTGCTAGGATGCATAGAGTGGGTTCGTTTCTTCTCATCAGACCAGTCCGCTGCACTGCTGAGCGTCCAAGCAGGGCTACTCCCAATGCGAGATTTGCTTAGTTGGAACGTGAGTTTGGGCAGATGGGCCGGGGTGCAAGTACGGCTGCACTTCTTCTTCGTACTGCTCCTGCTCATTGTCCTGTTTGAAGCTACGCGCACTCGGGGAGAGGACGAGATTTCACCCCTCCCGTGGTATGCCGCCGCGCTGGGGGTCTGGCTGGTCAGTGTCCTGCTGCATGAGGCGGGGCATGCCCTGGTTGCCCGCCGTTTGGGAGGGCATGTCAGTCCGATTGTGCTTTGGCCGCTGGGAAGCTTGAACCCGGTCACCGTTCCGGCCGAACCCCGTTTCGAGTTGGCCGTGGCTGCGGCGGGACCCATGGTGAACCTGCTGCTTTGTGCGGCCAGCGGTCTTTGGCTGCTGTCCGACGGGAATCAACTGCTCCCGCTCTTCAATCCCTTTGTTGCCCCCTTCGAGCCTGGTGCGTTGACGGGGGTGGTGCTGGCAAAGATCGTGTTCTGGATGAACCTTTGGTTGATTCTGGCATTCAATCTCCTGCCAGCCTCGCCGCTGGATGGTGGACGCGCCATGAGGGCAGCCCTGTGGTACGTGTTCGGCCGACAAGCCGCACAATTTCTGGCCGCTAGAATTGCTCAAGTTACGGCGATTGTGTTGGCGGCCGCTACCTGGTGGCTGATCGACCGAATCGAGTTCGCGCTGCCGATTCTCATGCTCAGCGGGTTTATCTTCTTCCACGCCCGACAGGAAGTATGCCGACTGCGAACGTCGCAGGCGAGTTATGCCGGATTCGAGTACGAACCTTACGCGGCCGAGGTGGGTTTGGAGGATGCCAAGGTCGCATCGGAAATGGGGCAAATGAGCCAGTGGATTGAGTCCCGGCGCGAAGAACGTCGCCAACGGCAACAAGAACTCGAACAAGAAGAAGACTTGAGAGTCGATGAGATCCTGGCCCGTCTGCACGCCGCGGGACCAGCCAGCCTTTCTCACGAAGATCGGGCTTTATTGGACCGGGTCAGTGCCCGCTACCGGCAACGGTTACGGGACTAGCGCTGCGCAACGCTTAAATTTCGGGTTGGCCATGGCCTCGCTCGCGTGGTCATGCTGAAGTGGAGTCAGAATCGCCACTTGCACCCGAACATGCCCACGCAAGCGGCATGGCACCCGAAAATTCCTTGTCGGGACCGGCGTCTCCGTCTCCGGCACCGACGGGCTCCTATCTGCAGCACTTGGCACTTCGCGTGTGAAACGTGTGGCGGTCTTCATTACAATGACAATCAGGTGAATGCTGGAACTCCCGGCTTCCACCGCCACCTACCGACCTACTGCCTGCCCCCTTTTGCCCCAAGATTTCTTCCGTGAATGTCAGCATGAGTCTTCGATACGCTGCAGTCTTACTTGCCTTCGCTTGTCTCACCCCAACAGTTGCGTGGGGGCAGGATGCCGTGGATTTTGACCGCGAGATTCGCCCGATCTTGTCGGATAAGTGCTTCGCTTGTCACGGCCCAGATGCCAACAAGCGTCAGGCCGATCTGCGGCTGGATCTTGAGAAAGCTGCCAAGCAATTGGTCATTGTGTCAGGCAGCCCCGACCAGAGCGATCTCGTCAGGCGGATCTTCTCCCAAGATGCTGACGAGGCGATGCCGCCCGCCGAATCAAAGCTGAAGCTGACGGATGCCGAGAAGCAGAAGCTTCGTCAATGGATCGCCGAGGGTGCCAAGTGGTCCAGCCATTGGTCGTTCGTACCGCCGGTTGCCGTGGATCCGCCAGCGGACGACAGCGGGTGGTCACGCAATCAGATCGATGCGTACGTTCTGGCCAAGATCAAAGCCCAAGGGCTGACACCTTCGGCCGAGGCAGATCGCGAAACGTTGATTCGCCGCGTCACGCTAGACCTCACTGGGCTTCCGCCAACGCCGGACGAAGTTGACGCCTTCGTCAACGACAAGTCTGCGGATGCCTATGAGAAGGTGGTGAACCGTTTGCTCGCATCCCCTCGCTATGGCGAACGGATGGCCTGGGACTGGCTGGATGCCGCGCGGTATGCCGATACCGATGGGTTTCAGGGAGACCCCACACGTACCATGTGGCCTTGGCGTGATTGGCTGATTCGTGCGTTGAATCAGAACATGCCGTTCGACCAGTTCACCATCGCCATGCTGGCCGGAGATCTGCTTCCAGATGCCAGTGAATCCCAGTTGATTGCCACGGGGTTCAATCGCAACAACATGTACAACGGCGAAGGGGGCCGGATTCCCGAAGAGACGCGCGTCGAAAATGTGTTCGATCGTGCAGAAACCACCTCGACGGTTTGGCTAGGGCTGACCATGACCTGCTGCCGCTGCCACGACCACAAGTTCGATCCAATCTCGCAGCGCGAATACTATCAGTTCTACGCCTTCTTCAACAACATCTCAGAAACCGGCAAAGGGCGCGGCAACGGCAAGGCGCCTCCCGTGCTGAGCTTCCTGCCGGACGAGGCCAAGCAAGAACTCGCCGAGCTTGATCAGCAGATTGCCCTGCTCACCAAGCAGTTGAACGCAGCGATGCCAGAGTTGGATCAACAGCAGTTGGTTTGGGAACAACAGACACGGCAAAAGATCGAAGCGGATAGCGCAAGCCCCGTGGTGCTCTCGCCCTGGCAGGTGCTGGGACCGCTTCCTCTACCACCAGGGGATACCGCCGGACTGTTCAAGCATGAGTTTGGTCCGGAGAAGAAGGTAGATCTGGAGCAGACCTATCAAGGGGGCAAGGTCACCTGGCGCGAAGATAAAGCACTCACAGACGGCAAGGTACACGCATTGCCCGACGATGTGGCGGCCACGTATTTGTATCGCACGCTCGAAGCCAGCACCGCGCGAACCGTAGAGCTCTCGCTCGGGTCTGACGACGGCATTCAACTTTGGCTCAACGGCAAGAGTCTATTGAGCAAGGAGATTGCCAGAGCGGCTGCTGCCGACCAAGAGATCGTGAATCTCAAGTTGCGCAAAGGACAGAACCAACTGCTGCTCAAGATTGTGAACACCGGAGGCATTGGCGGTTTCTACTTCCAGAAGAAAGCGGAGTCGTTTGCCGGACTCCCCACCGAACAGGTGAAGGCGCTGTTGGCTGATCGTGCGAAACGGACCGGTGCGCAGCAAGCGGCGTTGCGCGATCATTATCGAATGCTGCATTCGCCTGACTGGAAGAAGCTACATACCGAACAGACGGCTCAACGCTCGACGTGACAAACTGGCCAAGTCGAGCGTGCCGGTGATGATCATGGATGACCTGCCTGCCGAGCAGCGGCGAATCACCAACATTCTTGACCGGGGCACATACGACAAGCCTCTGGACGAGGTCAGCTCTGGCACACCTGCCTTTTTGCCGCCACTCGCCGAAGGCGTTCGATCGGATCGGCTGGCGGTTGCCCGCTGGTTGGTATCGCCAGACAATCCACTCACTGCCCGAGTCACGGTCAATCGGTACTGGCAAACATTTTTTGGCCGGGGTATTGTCGCTTCGACGGAAGATTTCGGCAGTCAAGGAACCCGCCCCACACATCCGCAGTTGTTGGATTGGCTGGCCGTGCGGTTCGTGAACAGCGGCTGGGATGTAAAAGCCCTGCATCAATTAATCGTCACCAGCGCCACCTACCGGCAGTCTTCGGCAGTCTCTCAATCCGCAGCAGAACAGGATCTCGAAAACGTGTGGCTGGCCAGGGCTCCGCGCTATCGGCTTCCTTCGTGGATGCTCAGAGATCAGGCGCTGGCCGCAAGCGGCTTGTTGACCGAACAGATCGGTGGACCCTCGGTGCGGCCTTATCAGCCAGAAGGGGTTTGGGCAGAAGCCACGTTCGGCAAGATCCGTTATCAACCCGATACCGGCGGTGCGCTCTATCGCCGCAGCTTGTATGTGTTTTGGCGGAGGATCGTGGGGCCGACCATGTTCTTCGACACCGCCAAACGCCAGACGTGCGAAGTCAAACCGACCCGTACCAATACGCCGCTTCACGCCTTGACCACGCTAAACGAAACCACGTTTGTCGAGGCAGCCCGAGCTCTTGCCCAACGGGCTCTCTTGTCCGAAGCGAAGACGCCTGAGGATCGCATCGCTTGGGCGTTCCGCACCGTGACGGCCCGGTTCCCCACCTCGCCAGAACGCAAACTGTTGGTCCGCCGCTGGGAGAACCTACATGGCCAGTTCGCTGCCCATCCCGACGACGCGCAGCAATTGCTAGGCGTGGGTTCATCCCCACGTGACGAAAACCTGAACGCTACCGAGCATGCCGCGATGACCGTGGTTTGCTCGATGTTGTTGAACCTGGACGAAACGCTCTCGAAGGAATGATGGTGCCGCGCGCAATCTTTCCGATCCATCCTTCCTGCCACTTGACCGAATCAGATAACTATGAACCCTTTCCAACAACACGCGTTGCAACAAACCCGTCGGCAGTTCTTTGGCCAATCTGCGTCTGGCGTGGGTGCCGTGGCGCTCTCCACCTTGCTAGGGCAAGAGGCTACAGCGGACGAAAAGTCTCGTACCGGCGGATTGCCTGGTCTGCCGCATTTCGCCCCCAAGGCACGTCGGGTGATCTATCTACTGCAGAACGGAGCACCGTCGCACGTGGATCTGTTCGATCACAAGCCAATGCTTCGCAAAATGCATGGCCAGCAGATTCCAGATGCGGTGGCCGGAGGAAAACGGTTCAGTACCATGACGGGAGGCCAGGTCAATCGTCCTTGCCTGTCAGAGATCACCCAGTTCAAGCAGCATGGTCAGAGCGGGGCGACGGTTAGTAGCTTTCTTCCCCATACGGCGGCCATTGCGGACAAGCTCTGCTTCATCAAGTCCATGCACACCACGCAGGTGAACCACGCGCCGGCGATCACGTTCTTTATGACGGGCGACGAACGTCCGGGACGCCCGAGCATGGGTGCCTGGCTGAGTTATGGACTGGGGAGCGAGACCGAGGACCTGCCGGCGTTTGTGGCTATGACCTCCCGCGACAAGGAGGCCTCGTGTGGTCAGATTTTTTATGACTACTACTGGGGGAGCGGCTTCCTGCCGACCGTGCATCAAGGGGTGAAGTTCCGAGGTAGCGGAGATCCGGTACTCTATCTTTCGGACCCTCCTGGCATCCCGCGCAGCGTGCGACGTGGCATGCTGGACGATCTGGCTGCCTTGAACGAGCGGCATCACTCGGCAGTTGGCGATCCGGAGATCTCAACACGGATTGCGCAGTACGAAATGGCGTACCGGATGCAAACTTCAGTGCCTGAGCTTGCCGACTTTTCGACCGAAACGCAGCAGACTCTGGAAATGTACGGCCCAGATGTGATGCGGAAGGGATCCTTTGCCTACAACTGTCTCATGGCTCGGCGTCTGGCCGAACGGGGAACGCGGTTCATTCAGTTGATGCATGCCGGCTGGGATCAGCATCGCAATCTCAATACGCAGTTGAAGATCCAGTGCGAAGACACCGATGCTCCATCGGCCGCGCTGGTCAAGGACCTGGAGCAGCGGGGATTGCTGGAAGATACCTTGGTGATTTGGGGAGGGGAATTTGGCCGGACGCCATTCCTGCAAGGGGAGATCAGCGCCACCAAGAGTTGGGGACGCGACCACCATCCCTACGCGTTCACTGTCTGGATGGCAGGAGGTGGGATCCAGCCTGGCATCACCCATGGAGCGTCCGACGAATTCGGCTTTCAGCGCTGTGGAACAACCGGTCGGCGTGCATGACTTTCAGGCGACCATCTTGCACCTGTTAGGTATTGACCACGAGCGGCTCACGTACCGGTTTCAAGGTCGGCGGTTTCGCTTGACCGATGTCCACGGTGAGGTGGTTCAGGCACTGCTGGCCTAGACGCGCCCGAGCCAGACAGACCAACGCGAAAGTAGCCATCACGGTTCTTGCCTATTTGGGATCATGCCATCCTCGCACCAGTTTGCCGCGACCAGGCAGACCGAGCGAGAGCGACCGCCAAGCCCCTGATCCCTGCGAAGTTCCGATTTGGAAAGTTGCAAGTTGCATGCGGAGCGACTGGAAGTGAACCAACCGCGTTGTTAATATGGGCGAAGACTGCCGCTGGGAACGTGTATCCTAGCGGGACGATTCCTTCCTCTTGCCGGTCCCCACCATCCGGCCATGCTTTCTCCCGCCACTGCTACTTTTCGCAGAAGAAGCGTATCGCGCCGTAGTTGCTGCGCGCTAGTACTCTTTTCGTTGGTGCTCTCGACCGTGAGCATCCAGTATCCCTGGAGTGCTGCGCCTTCCGCTGGCTGCCGCTGTAACGAGTCGGATCGAAACGCTGGGCAGTGTTGTTGCGCAAAACGCAGGGCTGCCCAAGGGACAGACACGTCTCAAGTTGCCGGTTCTTGTTGCTCCCAGCCATCCGCGCCCAGATCCTGTTGCGCTACGTCGACTCGCACTTTGGCACCGTCGTGCTGCGCACATGGTTCGCCGTTCCATGGAGAGGGCGTGATCTCAATCAGCGGCTGCACATGCGGTGGAGGAACGTCTCCCGCAGGCGTACTCGACACGGACCCACGAATCGTGCCGATGGCCGTCCGGGTCTCGCCTGATGGTTCGGTCACTTCTCTTCTGGCAGACTTAGAACCCGCTCTGCCGACTTGTACTCAGCCTCCTCCGGTTCCACCTCCCCGGTACTCCTCCGTCTAACATCTCGGAGTTCAGATCAATTCGGCCAGCCGTACAAGGCTTAGGCTGCGCCGTGAACCGAATGTTTGTTGGGAGTTCCTTCCATGAGGGTTTCTAGAGTTCGGCGTGCGCGCTGCGCGCCAGGTTTTACCATCCTTGAATTGTTAGTTGTGATCGCGATTGTGGGTGTCTTGTCGGCAATGCTGTTGCCGGCAGTTCAAGCCGCTCGCGAAGCGGCACGCCAGACTCATTGCCGCAACAATCTTCGCCAGCTGGCGATCGCCATGCACACGCACGAAGATTCCAAAGGACACTTTCCTGGTCTGCCGGCAACCAGCCAGTCTGGTTTCTCTGTCCAAGCAATGTTGTTACCGTTTATCGAACAAGCAAATCTGCAAGACCTGATCGACTTCACACAACCGCTGATGTTGGGATCCGGCGGGAGCCAGTCATTGAACCCTGCCCATCAAGTGCCGGCAGAAACGGTGGTGCCGCTGTTCCTTTGCGTCACCGATGGCCGCACGGCCGTCTTCACTGGCTACAGCACGGCCGTGGGGCAGTCGTTTGCCGGTACCAACTATGTGATCTGCACCGGTTCTGGAGTCGACACAAAGTACGATACCAGAGCGGTCACCGATGGCATGTTCTGGTGGGGGTCGAAGACAGGCTTCGGCCATCTCAAGGATGGTGCCTCGAATACGATCTTTTTCTCCGAAACCCTGCTCGGCCTCGGCCACACAACCACGGGACCAAGACCCAACAACCGTCGCCGGCAGATGGCCCAGTATGGTGGAGGTGGCATGGGAGCGCCAGGGCAAGGTTTCGTCACTGCGCCAGGGCACAATCCTGATCTAGCCACCGCGGCTGCAGCCGTCACTACTTGGAATGGTTTCCGCGGAGGTGCTTGGATTTGGGGGCGAGAGCATACCACGTCGTTCAACACCTACGCCCCGCCCAATGATCTCTCGCCCGATGTGATGAAGAACGGATTTGGCTGGTACGCCGCACGGAGTCAACATCCCAAGGGCGCAAACATCGCCCTGGCTGACGGGTCCGTGCGTTTCGTTCCTGACGACATCGACCTGACTACCTGGCGCGCCCTGGGAACTCGCGCAGGTGGCGAACCTCGACATGGCTTCTAGTGGATTGAACCAGGATTACCGAGCCGGAAGTCAGCGGCGTTGCTTCAAGCAGTTTCTTATGAGTTTCATTTACATACTCACATTTTCTAACCAACACACTTATCTAACTTAGGAAGATTCTCGCATGTCACAATCTATCTATTATGTGGTTGCCACTCGCGCCATGTTGAGCATGTGCCTGATGTTCGGTGTCACGGCTACGTTGATAGCCCACGACACTTGGGTGGAAACCAACACCAATATCATCCGCTCAGGCGATGCCGTCTATGTTGACTTACGTTTGGGCAACCATGGCAACGAGCATCGCGATTTCAAACTCGCCAGCAAGATCGACCTGGCTTCGTGCACGCTGGAGGTGATGTCTCCTGGCGGCAAATCGTACGACTTGAAGCCTTCGCTCCGAGATACCGGCTATGCTCCCAAGGAAGGATACTGGCAAGGGAAGTTTGTCGCAGCCGAGTCAGGCTTGCATCTCGTTGCTCATACGCTGGACAAGGTCATCGATCACGGTACGGCGATTCGCGCTCGCAAGAGCGGCAAAACGTTCTTCGTGGTCAGCGAGTCTCTGGATCGTGTCACGGCCGACCAGCCTGGCTTCGATCGTATTCTTGGGCATCCTTTGGAACTGGTGCCGGTGGTCAATCCCGTGACGCCCATGGGGCCTGGCAAATCAATCGCGGTTCGAGTCCTGCTGCACGGCAAGCCACTTTCCAATGCACGAGTTACGTTTGTGCCGCGGGGTGAGACGCTGACCGAAGGATTCGATGCCCAGTACGAACGAACCAGCGATGCCCAGGGCGAGGTCTCATTTACTCCGAAAACCGGCAATCAATACTTGGTGGTTGTGCATCACCGAGATGAAAACGCCCGAGGGAAGGACTACGACCAGACGGCCTACTCGGCCACGCTCACGGTATTTGTACCTGAGATGTGCCCTTGCTGCCAGTAGTGAAGACGGCAGAGAGTTGCGTCGCCCGCCTCGCGCTGAGCCACCTGAGGCAAAGAGAAACTTGACCGCTGGTTGGATTCAATCCTTATACTACGAATAGGTGATTTTCAGCCTACGATTGCGGGGAGAATTGCGCATGTCACGCCAACGACGCTCATCAGGGCTGTTCGTAATGCTGCCGCAAGCATGGGTGATGGTGACCTTGCTTTCGACGCTATTTGTCAGTGCTGGCACTTCAGTCTCCCACGCCCAAACGCAGCAATACCCGGACGTCTTGGTCACGGCGAAGCAGGCTGCGGTCAAAGTGGGCACCAAGACTCTGGCCCAGGTGCCGCAAGGCCGGCGGCTGCGCGTGCTGGGTACTCAAGGCAACTGGTATCAGGTACAGCTCGAAGCAGCTGGGCAAAACATCGAAGGCTGGATCTACCGGACGCATGTACAACCCGTCGCGGTGACCCAACCCAACGTGTCCCTGACGGCCGAGGATCAGGAACTTCTCGCCAAAGCGCAGAAACTCCGAGACCAGGCAACAAAACTGGAAGATGCGGAAAAATATGAAGAGATGATTCCGCTGAATCAAGAAGCCCTGGAGATTCGCCAGAAGATCCTGGGGCGTGAGCATCCCGACACTGCCGAGGCGATGTGGGCATACGGAGAGTCTTTAGGGAATGTGGACCAGTATGACGAAGCGCGCTCGATACAACTCGAGGCGCTGGCCATTCGCAAAAAGATACTCGGCGAAGAACATCCTGATACCGCCAGCTCACTGCACTTCCTGGGCTGGCTGATCTGGGTTAGGAATCATGCCGAGACGCAACGTTACTTTGAGCGGGCACTCGCCATTCGCCACAAGGCGCTTGGCCTGGAGCACGAGGACACTGCCGATTCATTTCACGCCTTGGGACAAATCCTACGTGAGCAAGGTCACTACGCCGCCTCACAACGCAATTTCGAACAGGCTTTGGCGATTCGCAAGAAGGTACTCGGCCTGGACCATTTGGACACCGCCGACTCGCTCTATGGGCTGGGCTTCTTGCATCATTCGATGGGGCAGTTCGCCACGGCCAGGCAATACCTTGACCAAGCTCTGGCCATTCATCAACGGTTGGGACACCAGGGCTCGGGTCGCTCCAATGTGGCGACGATACTGGGCCGCGTCGCCTTGGCCACCGAAGATTTCCAGGGAGCCAGGAAGTACTTTGACCAGGCGTTGTCTATTCGCCAACGAATCTATGGTGAAGACGCCCCGGCAACTGCCTTTTCGCTCGGAGACATCGGCTACGTTCTGTCCACCCTCGGCGAATACGCAGCCGCGAAACCGTATTTCGAAAAAGTACTCAAGATCTGTCGAAAGACGTATGGCGAGGAACATTCGCATACGATTACAGCCATCAATAATTACGGTATCTTGCTCTCTCAGAACGGAGACTACCACGAGGCCCGACCGTACCAGGAGAAATCGGTGCTGCTCTCCGAGAAGGTACTCGGGAAAGAGCATCCGAAAACCGCCTTGGCCTATCACAATCTGGCCACACTGCTGATGGATTTGAGTGATGATCGAGCAGCAAAGCCGTATTGCTATCGGGCCGTGGAACTGCGTAGGAAAGTGCTTGGCCCCAGGCATCCTGGCACGGCGGAATCACTGCACAACCTCGGAGCCGTACTCGGCAACCTGGGCGAGTTTCAACAGTCCTTGAAATTCTACGAAGAGAGCCTGGCTATCAAAGAGGAGATCTACGGAAAGGAGTCTTCCGAAGTCGCTCATACACTCAATAACCGCGGTGCCCTCTATAATGAGTTAGCCAGGCATGACGAAGCACTGGCAGACTGCAAAGAGGTGGTCCGGATCCGCAAAGCTCGGGTGGGTGAAACCCATCCAGATACCGCGGCGGCACTTGACAATCTTGGAAGTCAATACACGGTGCTGGCCGACTATGCTCGTGCCCGCGAGTACCTGAATCAGGCGCTAACGATTGTTCAGCAACAGAACAATCCGCTGGCCACGGCCCAAGTTGTCAACAAGCTGGCCATTGTCAATTATCAGACAGGCGAGTTTGCCGAAGCACGTTTGCAGTTCGAGGACGCTTTGAAGATTCGCCGAAAGCTGCTCGGTGAAAAGCACGAGCTCACTCTCGCCACACTCGTGAACCTGGCACACGTGCTCCGTGGCATGGGAGACAAGCAGGCTGCTCGCGAACTCTACGAACAGACGATTGCCAACGTGGAAGCGGCTTACGGCGAAAAACACCTCATGGCCGCAACCATGCATTCCAGCCTGAGCGAGATGCTGCGCGAGATGAAGCAGGACATCGCGGCCCGGGAACACTTGGAGAAGGCCCTGGCCATTCGTACGGCGGTCTATGGAGAAGACCACCCTGATACAGCTTACTCGCTCGGCCAACTCGGCGCGTATCTATCGCATTTCGGCGAGTACGACCGCGCCAAGGTACTGCTCGAGCAGGCCATCGAGATCTATCGCCGGCACTATACGTGGCGCCACCCTGGCACCAACGTACTCGCCACGCAATTGGCCATCTTGCAGTTCAAGGCAGGAGACCTGAGCGCGGCCCGAACTTCGTTTGAGGGTTGTCTTCGAGCGAGCTTGGCCCTCCATGGCAACGACCATCCCAACACGGCGACCGACCGTGTCAATCTGGCCCTGGTGCACGCCAAACTCGGAGAGATTCGTCAGGCAACCGAACAATTCGATCAAGGCCGACGAAGTTTACGAAACCATGCCACCCGCGTGCTTCCGATCTTGTCTCAGTCTGAGCAGTTGTACTTTCTCCAGTCGAATGTGGACAAGACTGACAAGGCGTTGTCGTTCGGCCTATGGCAACGTGCAGATTCAGACATCTGTGCCCACTCGGCAGCTTGGCTGTTGAATTCCAAAGCCATTTCGCACGAGGCGATTGCCACCAGCATTCAATTCTCCCATCCCCAATCGGCCGAGATTCTTGACCAGCTCAGGGAAGTGCGAAACCAGTTGGGCACGCAGACTCTGGCCACGTCTGAAGAAGCGCGTCAGGAGCGCACGCGAAACCTCCAGCGCCGCGAAGAGCAGCTCATTCGTCAACTGGGAGGTGTCCGGCTGGGACAACAGTCCGGCTCCGACGCTTGGGTGCCATTGGATCGGTTGCGTCAAGTCCTGGCCAAGCGGCGCGGGGCGATGTTCATTAACTTTGCCCGCTTTTCACACTGGGATTTTACTGCAGACGAAGCCGCGCCGGATTGGCTGCCTGCCCGATACGCGGCTTGGATTGTCCCACCTGACGGCCAAGGCAATGTGACGCTCGTTGACCTGGGCCCTGCTGATGCGATCGAAGAGGCCGTTGCGGCCGCTCGCCGCTCGTTGCAGATTGACCCTCAGGCGTTACGCGAGCAGGGGGAACAAGAGTTGGAACAAGAAGCTCGAAAATCCCTGCAACGACTTTCGGCCCTCGTTTTGAACCCGTTGGAGACACAACTTCGCGGTCTCGAAGAGAGCGTCGAGGTGATCCTTTGCCCCGACCAATCGCTATGGCTGGCCCCTTGGGCGGCGTTGCCACTGACGACGGGCGAGTACCTGATCCAGCGGCACCCGGTCTCTTTCGTGACCAGTGGGCGTGAACTTCTGCTGCCCCGTGATACTCGGGCTGCGACCAACCCCCCGGCGATCTTCGCGGACCCCAACTACAACCTAGGGCTCTCCGGCACCCCCGCAGCACGCCCAACCACGGTTGGAACTCGCGGACTACCGACCGCTCAGCGACTGGTTGCCAGTGCGGCTGAAGCCCGAGCCATTCGCCCTTCGCTTTCCGCATACAGCGGACGGCCATCAGAAATGTACTTGGACCAAGACGCCACGGAGAGCGCGTTCAAAAACATGGCGAGTCCGCGCGTACTGGTGCTGAGCACGCACGGTTTCTTCTTCAAGGATCTTGCCTCACGAGATCCAAGCCTAACCAGTCTTGACCAGGCAAACCTTCCCAGCGCTCCGGCAGGCGATGTGACCAAAGTGCGTCTGCCAGAGATCGAGAACCCTCTGTTGCGCTGCGGCCTGTTACTGGCAGGCTGCAATCATGCCCAGCGCTCGGCAAAGCATGCCGGCGATGATGGTGTGTTGACGGGGTTGGAAGTCTTGGGCACAAATCTACAAGGAACCGAACTGGTGGTGCTCAGTGCCTGCGAAACCGGCATTGGCGATGTGAGCATCGGTGAGGGAGTCGCGGGACTCCGGCAAGCCTTCCAACTCGCCGGTGCCCAATCGGTGGCGGCCACACTTTGGCAGGTTCCTGATGTTCAAACCGCCCAACTCATGAATGACTTCTTCAAGAATCTTGCCGAGGGGCAACCGCAAGCGGACGCTTTGCGGCAAGCCCAACTCACGCGCATCGCGGCCCGACACAAACGGAGCGGAGCAGCTCACCCCTTCTTTTGGGCTGGCTTTACACTGACCGGAAACGCCTCACGGCAATAGGCACCCTACGCACCTGCGATCAGGCGCTGCTGGATGTCTGCCTCACTCAACCCCCGGATTTCGATAGTCTTGCGGGCGTTGGTATGTCCGGCGGTGATCTGCACCTGTTCGGCTGGTATGTCCAGGGCGGCAGCCAGAAGTCGTTCGACCGCAGCGTTTGCCTTGCCACGTTCGGCGGGCGCGCGAACCTTGACCTTGAGGGTTTCGCCAAGCCAACCAGAGATTTGATCGCGTGATGAGCCCGGCACGACCTTGAGAGCCAACTTGATCGGAACGGCATCCATGGTGTCAGACTCATGACTGGCTAGTCAGCGATTGCTAAAAACACCAGCAAAACCACGCTAAAAATGGCGGCGGCAATCAAAATGGCAACCCAAAACTGGAAGCTGAAGACCAGGTTGCTCTTGGATGACTCCACGGGCTCAAGCGCTGCGGCGGCTGGCTCAGGATCCCGAGGGCTTGCCTCCTCTGGTTTCTTGGCAGGCTCCAAGGGCTTTGCCTTGGTGAGCAGCAATTCTTTCCAGGGAAATGGGGTTCGCTTGCCGAGTGTGATGGGGTGCTGGAAGGGAACGACCAGAGGACTCTCTACCTTGTGGCCATCGGCAAACGTCCCGTTGGTGGAATGCAGGTCCTCAATCAAGTAACCATTCTGGGTTTTGGTCACGCGGCAATGAATTCCAGACACCGGGGGTTCGTCCACGACAATGTCGCACTCCTCGCTGCTTCCCACCACCCAGCTACGTGTCGGGGCCTTGGCGACCAGGCTGGAGCCCAGCTTGCGGCTGAGTTCGGCATCGTATTGCTGCTTGCGCACAGGGTCGAGCAACACCGCCTTGGCCGTGGCGAGTTCGTTGAGCAGTTGCTGCGATACCTCACGATGCTGACCGAGCGCGTAGCTGCGGACATGGGCAATTTGCCGCTCAGATGCGTCGCGAATCACTTCCGGGTCAGACTCGTAGGGCTCCATCCCCAACAATCGATACAAGTTGGCAGGCTGATGCTTGGGAGGAATTCCCAACCAACGATGATATGGATCAAACTCAGCCGTCATTCGGTCGCCGTGCTACAAAAACGCTGAAATGTGCCCCTACCCCTCACCATCCAACATACCCTGATCGGGCTAGCTGTGGTAGGACCCTGGCCGTCCGCCGCTGACCATTCGGCGACGATTTCGGCGTAACATTCGCTGGCTGATTGCGCAGAGAAGCTTAGAGTCCTCTCGACCGTCCGCTCCCATCCACATAATCTGGCAGCTGATTCCGACATGGCCAATTCCGTATTTCCCGATCGCCTGACTGTGATGCAAGAAGAAGAGAACGTGGTTCCATTCGACCAGCAACCTACGGCGGTTATCAGGCTTCCATGGTGGGGCTCGCTGGTGCTGTTTGGCGTCCCTACCATTCTGATGTGGATGGCAACACGCTGGGGAATTCCCAGGATCACCGAGATGCAGTTGGGCCCAAGCATTCTCAGTTGGTTCATTGCTGGCGGGGGAGTGTTTGTCAGCTTGTTTGTGGCAGCGCTGGTTGGCTTCTGGTGGGAACGCCGCGCCGTCACGCTCGAGGGCTTCAACGACCGGTTTCGGCTGCGGCGCGTCCGCTGGATGGATGGGTTGACCGTGGTTGTCGCGTTGATCGCATGTGCCATGGCGTCGGGCGTAATTCACTTCGTTTGGACGACCCTGGCCACGACGACCGGCCTTGTGGATGTTCCTGAACTGTCGCCGCCGTTCGTGCAGATGGAGCCCCTCACGAGCGAAACCCTCTGGGTACTTGCCGCCTGGTTGCCAATGTTCTTCTTCAACATTGCTGGAGAAGAATTATGGTGGCGAGGCTACATACTTCCACGAGAAGAAAAGGAACATGGCCGCTGGGCCTGGCTCTTTCACGCGGCGGGTTTGATGCTGTTCCATCTGCCGCTGGGGATCGATCTGACCCTCCTGCTGATACCGTTTCTCATGGCAATTCCTTGGTTGGTACAGCGAAGCCAGAACACCTGGGTGGGGTTCATCTTCCACGGCCTGCTCAATGGCATCGGTTTTCTCGCGGTAGCCGCCGGGCTCGCCTAACCAACCAAGTAGCGCACAAATGACAAGAAAGACGTCTCAGTCGCTCCTGCAGGTGAAGGGCGTGCCGCCTTCGAACCGGACCGGTACACCAAACGGATCCCGGCTTGTTGGAAAGCAGGCTCGCCGAGTACCGAGAGCCTATCCATGTTTGCGAATGAGATTGAGCAACTCGGTCCGCTGCGGATGCTCGGGTTCTAAATCCAGTACCATTCGCCACTGCTGGATGGCCTGGTCGAACGTGCGGGATTCGGAATATGCATTCCCCAGCTTCAAATGCATGGAAGCCGTTTGTGGGTTTTGATCAACGGCGAGTTTTAGATGTTCGATGTATTGATCTAATTTTCCGGCTTGATTGTAGCGTTCCGCTACTTTGAGATAGCCATCTACCAATGCCGAGCGATACGCGTCAGGGCTGATCTCCATCGCAACTTTCAATTGTTCCAGATACTCGTCGTAGCGATCAACGCCGAATGCGCTTTGGGCAAAATAGTATGCGTACAAAGCCTGATCCTCTTTCGGCACCTTGTCGCCGAGTGCCTTATACATCTCCCAGGCTTGTTGGTAACGGCGCGCATTGAGATAGATATTGGCCAGCAGCATCTGCGTATCGGCTCGATCAGCCAGCCCTCCTTCGATGGCCATTTGAATGTGATAGATTGCCGAGTTCTGCGGAGCAACGCGGAAGACATCCTTCTGGCCGGACACCGGTTCGATCACATACCAAACTCCGCTGATGGTGCCGGCTTGGCCTGCTTTGATGGTCGCTTCGGAGATGCGGCCAAAATAGTTCCTCAAGTTGAAGTAGGCCGAAGCAAGCTTGTAATGCAGGACATTGCTTTCCAGTCCCAGGCTGAGGGCTTTCTCATACGCCCGAGCTGCCAGTGCAAAGCGGTTGTCCACAAGATAGAGATTACCGAGTTGATAGTGGTCTGGAGCGCTCTTGGGGTTCAGCTTGATCGCTTCGCGATAATACCCGCGAGACTTGTCCGACTCGCCGCCGTAATAAGCGGCTTCGGCCAACATGTGGTAAGTGGGGTAGTCGTGGCGATACTTCAACAACTGCTCGAGCGTTTGCGTGACTTCCGTCCATTTCTCCTGCGAATAATAGATTTCGGCGAGCAATTGCCCTGCTTCAACATGATCGGGTGATTTATCGAGGACGTCCGTCAATAGTGCCTGGCTCTTATCGAACTGCTTGGCATAACGATAGGCTCGGGCGAGCTGCAATCGATAGGCGCTTTTGGTGTTGCTGGGATCTGTAGCCACGGCCGCCTGAAGCGACTTGATCGCCTCATCGTAATCGCCGCGGAAGAGGGCGTTGCGGCCTGCATCGAACAGCGCGTCGCCATCGGCCTGCTGCGTCTCGTCACCAGTCGGCTTAGGTTCCTCAGGCTTCTCTTGAGCATTGGCCAGCGTGGCAAAGCAAACGGCCAACAGAGCCAACCAAATTCGTGTATTTCGAAACAACATCGCATTGCTCCTGAGGTCTGCGAAGTCAAATTCAGATATATCTAGGAGTTTTCAGTTGAGATGGCAATCTAAAGGCGATAAGTCTTGATCCAGTTGATCTGGTCGCGAGCCTTCTTGGTGAGTGTTCCGTCTGGGAAGTTGTTTAAATAGTTGGTATAGGCGTCCATGGCTTGTACCCATTTCCCAAGATGCTCATAGTTTTCGGCGATGGCCGCTTGGGCAATATCGGCACGAGGACTGCGACGATAGTTACGCAAGAATGTTTGATAGGCATCGATGGCCTTGGAAAACTCTTCGTGCTTTTCGTAGTAATTGGCAATCTTCCAGCTGGCATCTTCGGCGACCGTGGTGCCACTGTACTGCTTGACAATCTCTTCCCAAGTAGCCATAGCAGACTCGGCGTCCTTGAGACGTTCGTCGTAGATTTGCGCCATTTGCAGCAACGCATCGTCAGCCTTATCGGCAGAGGTGACCGAAGCCGCCTGGCGGAAACTGGCCACCGCTTTGCGAAGTGCGGCATTGATGCGATCCTGCCGGTCTGCCAACTGCGAGGCTGTGAGAGATGCCTCTTGCTGTGCCGCCCAGTTGGAGATGACGGCAGTATTTGCGGCATCAAACTGTAACGCCCTCGCGGCGATCGAGGCTTCTTTGTTGGCCGCCTCTTCCTTGCGACCTTGGTTCTTCAGTTCATTGAGCTGGTCTTGGTTTCGCTCGAGTTGTTCGCGGCGACTCCCTTGGGCAACTTGATACGCTTGACGCTGGGCGATCTCGCGAGCCATTTCCTGAGACTTGCCCCGATCGACCACCGCCAGGCGGTCCGCTTCCTTGGTGTAGCTGGTGCCTACCAACAGCAGCGCGTCGTCTGCCTGAGGGCTGGCCGGATAACGCTCGGCCATTTGCAATAGCGCTCGTCGGGCCGCTTCGGTCTCGCCCAACTCAAGATAGATTTCGCCAATCTCGAACAGCGCGTCGTCCGCCAAATGACTCTCCGGCCAGTTGGCGGCCGTCTTGCGATATTCAATGATGGCCTTCACCGGGTTCTGCAACTGGGTACGGACGATCGCGGCAATCTGGAACTGCGCGTCAAACGCCTTGGGCTGCCCTTTTTCGTCAACGACGTCCTGGTAGCGATCCAGCGTCTTGAGCACTTCGATCCGCCGTGCCGCTTCGGCCACGCGTGCATCATCAGGATAGAACTGCTGAAACTCCGCATAGGCACCAATGGCTGGCTGCCAACGACTGAGGTTGATGGTACATTCGGCAATCGCCCAACGGGCTTCGATCGTCCAGGCACCGGAGTCGAACTCATCAATCACCCGACGGTATGCCGCAATCGCGTCTTCCCAAACTTCGTTCGACTGGTGAATCTGACCGATCATGGTCAATGCCTGGCCGGCCGAAGCGTGAACCGGGAAACTATCCACAAAGGTCTCGAGGACGTGCAGCGCTTCGATCCAACGCTTCTCGTTCTTGAGTCCAACGGCTATTTGAAAGATGGTGTTCTGCAATCCTTCATCATTGCCACCGCGGGCAAAGTTTAGTTCGAGATACGCCTCGACGGCACGCAGCGGTTGGCCCAGTTGCTGCCCTGTTTGGGCAATCCGCAGTGCGGCTTGATCGGCCAGGGCGTGCGTGGGGTAGTGGATCGTCAATTCGTTCCATACCGAGATCGCTTCGTCGTGATATCCGCGGGAGACCAACTCCTCTGAAATCGACCAGAGCATGTTGGGAATCGAATCAATCTGAGGGTGGTCATGGTACAGTTCGGCCACACGAAGCAGTTCGGTGGCGGCACGGACGAATTGCCCTCGGGCGAGTGTGGGGCTGGACTCCGTCACCACACGTGCTTGCGTGAGAAAACTATTGGCAATGTCCCACTGCGCCTGCTGCCTGAGCGCGGTCTCGTCTGGAAACGCGGCGACAATGGCTTGAAGTTCATCCCTGGCAGCGTCAAACCGCTTGCCGATCTCGTCGAGCATCTCCTGCTTGCTGAGCCTGGGAAGGTTCTTGACTCCGTCGGCAGCCCAAGCGAGCAGGTCACGCGCGATTTGCTGCCGAACAACCGGCAGATCAATATCGGTTGGATTGTCGGTCAGGTACCGCTGGGCCAGTTGGGCAGCTCGCTCCCACTGCGAGATCTGACGCCAGTGGTTGACCAGGACAAAGATCTCGCTGCGAGCCTGTTGGGCCGTGGCGGTCTGCTCGTACTTGTTGCGGATAGCCTGAAGCGCCACGTAGACAGCGTCCAGCGTTTGCTCTTGCCGCTTCAACTCTGCCACCGAGAGTACGGCCGGGGCTGGTAGACGCAGCCCACCCTTACCATCTTCGGCTAGCCGGTGCTGGATGGTTTCGTCTCGCAACATGGCAACGTGTTGGGCTTGCCGGGCAAGTTGATTCTGCACGGCGGCCAAAAGCCTGGCATCCGCCTCGCCGCGGGCTCGGATCTGCTGCTGGTCGAAGTCCGATCTCGTATCGCCTGAGGCACGTCCAAATCCACCACCTCCCATGCCACCAAAACCCAGTCCAGAACTTGGACCGGTTCGGCCGGCTGGAGCTGGTTCTGCCGGAGCGGCTTTGCCAGGCTTCTTCTCCCCGCTGTCCATCTTTGCGCCTGGTTGGTCAGAGAGTTTCTCGCCACCTGGCTGAGCCGGTCCGAAGGGGTCATTCGCGGCCAACATCTCTTCGGTTGGTTGACCGCTGCTCTGTGGCTGTCCACTGATACTCAATGCCGAAAGCAAGGCCCTGGCGTGGTCCGGAAGCACTTTGCCCAACTGGCAAATCGCTCTGGCGAACTCCAAGCGTTCGGGCGCGCGGAGCGGCAACTCCAAGCCAAGCAGCGCTGCGTAGATACCGTCCGCAACGTCCCAAGCGTCCAAGGCTGCATATTGCTGGGCAATTGACATCACGCTGCCAATCGCCGTTTGTGCGGCAGGGCGAAGCTGGTAGTCGGCAACGATCTTCTGCCATGCAGCAATGGCCGCCTGAAACTCTTCGCTGAGCTGCTGAGGAGGGGGCGCGTCGGCCAACTTGCGGCGGTTGGATTCTCGTAGCGTGTGCGATGCCTTGGCGTGCAGCGCCATGGCGCGGGCTACCGCTGCGCGTTCGGCCACGTTCGGTTCGTCGTGCGGTTGAGCAGCGAGGCGTTCGACACCCAAGGCGAATTTTTCCATCCCGCCGTAAATCTCGGCCGCGATGAGCCAGGCTTCGTATTGTTCGAAGATCTGCCCCATGCCGAACAGGGACTCGACCGCGGAGGCAGTCTGCTGGCTGTGGGGGTGATCGGTAATGAACTTTTTGAAGGCGGCAATCGCCTCGTTGAACGCCGGCGTGAGCGTCAGTTGATCGCGGCCACTGTGCTGTTTCAGTTGCCGTTGCAATTGCTGGAGAGCAAGACGGCGTTTGAGCTCAGCGAGCTCCAACTCCATGGACTCGGTCCGCTCGGCCATCACCGGTTCGCCTTGCACACGAATCGCGGCTTCGACCACGTCCATGTATTGGAGCGCTGCGTAATGCTCAATAATCTGCTGCCGGAACTGCTGAACCTGGCCTCGAAGCGGATCGTCCGTACCCAGCGTCCCGAGCAGGCTGTAGCACTCTTTCAAGGACTTGAGCGCCAGAGGGTCAAGCTGCTGCGGTACCAGAAATCCGGTCGTGAGCATTCGCCGATGAGCATCTGCCATTTGGGCGAACCACACCTTGGCGAGTTGGAACCTTGCCTGACTGCGCACCTGTCCAGGCAGTTTCGCAGCGAACGCCTCGTACGCGGCTTCCACCACCTCGAAGTACCTCGCCTCCTGCCACTGCGTCAAATGCTGAGCCAAGTGCTGCAGGGCATCGTTCGCCATGGAGGGCTTCTGAACCACCAATTCGGAAAGCAAACCCAGCAGACGCTTCTGTTGATTGCTGAGTTTTTCATTCTTGGCAGTCTCGCCCAAGCGAAGATTGTCCTGGAACTCGGCATCCGCATCGGCGGCAAGAAGATCAACCTGTCGCAGAATTTCCTCGGGCCAGCGGTGGTAGTCCGGCGTAATCTGCTCGATAAACTCTGCGTGAATCGCCGTCCCGAGTCCTCGGGCAGAACGCTGCTCGACCGAGTTGCACGGGCCAATCATCGACTGGATAACCATTGCGGCTTGCTCAATGACCCCGTCATCACGCGTGCCCCGCACGGCCGGAAGCAACAGATCCACCGCCCAACCATACGGCGGCGTGACGGTGGTCACCTTGGCTGGCCAAGGATACCGGTCAGCCAGTTCCAGAACCCCTGCGGCAAGACTGACCTGATGGGCCCAGGCAGGCGTACTCGGAAACTCTTGATTGATGGTGGCAACCGTCTTGGTCACCGCCACCAGTTGGTCCGGCAGGGGGCCAGGTTGTAACGTGCCAGCATGGACGGCTGCCTTGAGGTCGTGCAGCCCCGCTTCGCTTTGCGTCGAAAGTTGATGCAGTAGCACGTTCAGCCGACTGGAAGCAGGGAGCTCGAGCGCGAGAATCTGATCGAGACCTACGAGCGCTGCCGCAAACGCCTTTCGCGAAACGTAGCGTTTTTGCAAATGCTCCAGCAATCGGTTGATTTCCTGCTGCACGTCGCCGGACGATTTGAGTTTGACCAGGTAGGCACTGGCAGCCTTGATGGCAGCAACATCCGACGCTGCCAAGGCAGACTGCGAAGTTGGCACCGCCGTACGACCAGTAACTGCCAAGTGTGCCGTGATCAGCAACTGTCGGGCGGTGAGCTCCTGAGGGTGATCCGGATGCGCCGCAATCCACTCCGCGAGCTCCGCGGGCGTGGCGGTTGTTTCGCCAATGCGTTTTGCCAGCGCTTTGAATTCCGCAGTCGCTTGGGCTTCGCCAACTCGCCGGCTTGCGGCTGCCACCAGAGGTTCGGCCAGGGCGGGAAGTTCCAAAGCCTCGACGGCTGCCACTCCGTCAAGTGCGGCAGGGTAGGCGCCATGGGCGGCGTAGTGTTTTTAGAAATGGGCCAACAGCAACTGCACCAGGGCCAACTGATCGCTCGTTTTGGCAAATGCCTCAAGCGCGTGGGATGCGGCGGCCAACGCTGCCTGGTCCGTATCGGCAAGCTTGGCGTCGGCAGCAGGAACCGGCAAACGGAGCGTCGCCTGAAGCAGGTCTTCCACGATAGTTCGCTGGTGCTGTCGTGCCGTGTGGAGTGCCGGGTGGTTGGGGTTCGCGGCAATCCAGGCGGCCAGCGGTTTCACCACATCTTCGCCCTGCCGCTGCCGGTACGACAAGAGCGTCAAGAGGGCCCCTTGTCCCTGGGGTGTGTCGGGAGACTTCTCGGCGAGATCC
This sequence comes from uncultured Planctomycetia bacterium, assembly GCA_942492195.1. Lineage (GTDB taxonomy): Bacteria > Planctomycetota > Planctomycetia > Pirellulales > S012-138 > CALOEH01. The sequence continues at coordinate 59,129 of CALOEH010000200.1, forward strand.
TTGAGTTCGGCAAGCCCCGCGGCAACACCGTCTCCTCCGGCCGCCACGTGAGCCCGAGCGAACAGCAACCGCACGGCCGGGGTCTTCGCAATGTCTGGGACTCGAATCACCAACTCACGCAAGGCCGCCAATGCCGTGGTTCCATCGCCTGATTGCAGAGCGAGTTCTGTTTGCAAGGTGAGGATCTGTTGTTGATGCTGATTTCCCAAGGACGTATCTGCTCGGATCGCGGCGAGTTGCCGTTCGGCCGGTTTGAGTAGTCCCGCCTGAATGAGATCAGCCACGAGTTTCAGACGAAGCTGGGCGTCTCCCAGCCGACCTTCGAGCGCTGCCACCATTCGGGCTGCATCGACGTGCTTTGGCGCGAACTGAAGTACCTTGCGAAATGCGGATAGTGCCTCATCGACCTGGCCAAGCTGGAGACTCGTTCGACCCAGCAGCAGGTGAATGTCTGGATTGTTGGGGTCTGTCTGAAGTGCCTGTTGGGCATGAGTGCGAGCTGCGGCAAAGTCGTCTTGCTGATACGACAGGCGGGCTTGGTTCAGTGCCAGCTCAGCATCGGATTGTGCCCAACTCACCGGAGCGAAGACACTGAGCCAGGCCGCTAGAAAAATCGCACTTCGTAACTGCGCACCGCGCATGAGAACCCCTCCTGAATGCGAGTCGGTTACTTGATCTGAAGTTCCCAGCGATAGTGCTAGCAACGCCTTGCTACGGAAATCATTCCGTAGATTGGCCATGCCACCTGAGCTGGTCAGGAGGAATGGGCCAGGCGTCAGCGCACAAAGGGTGCTTCTGCAAACTGAGACGTTGGCAGCGTTCAGAAAGTTCCCGCGGGTTGCGCGGTTTTTGAGCACCATCAATCAAGGCGAGTATCGAAGCCGTGGTCTGGCAGAACCTCGGCAACCTCAGAGTGGTTCGAATTCGGCCGGGCTGGATTGCAAGTGGACAATCAACCGCCGTGAACAGTTGGGACAACTGTTCTACACTAGGATTTAGGCTTCTTCTTGGCGGGCTTCTCTGGAGCCTTGTCGCCAAATTGGCGATGGAAACCAGTACTCTTGAGTGGGATTCGGTAGAGCTGCTGATCCACCGTGATGTACAGCGTGTGGGCGTCGTCGCCGATTCCAAACTCCACGTTGCTGGGGAGTCCCACGGTCGGTTGGGCCGGGTCTTGATCTTTGGGCCCGGTCGGGATCGAAGCGATCTCTTTGCCGCGCGGGTTGACCACCAGCACGCCGGGACGTTGATGACTGCGAACCGTCAGGTAGAGGTTGCCGTCCGTGTCGACCGTCATGCCGTCGCACCCTTTCTCCTCACCAAAATCAAGTAGCACTTCCCCTTCGCCACGGACTTTGCCGTTCGGCCCCAGGCGAAAGGCCCAGATCTTCATCGGCCCTTGCTTGGCACCAGGCTTGGTGACATCGTCACTGCCATTGTTGTGCTCGGCGACGTACAGTCGGCGGCCGTCAGGACTGATGGCAATGCCGTTGGGTTTCGAAACGGCTTGGGTAATCTCTTCGACCTTGCCGGTGGCGGGGTCGAGTCGATAGACGGCTCGATGTTCTAGTTCGCGCTCTTCGTGTCCCAGATACCGGGGATCCGTAAAGTAGACCATGCCGGCGGCGTCAAGGCAGAGATCGTTGGGGGCGTTGAAGCGTTTGCCGTTGTACTTGTCGGCCACGACGGTTCGCTCGCCGGTCTTGGTGTTCCAGCGGGCGATGCCACGTCCACCGTAGTCGGCCCCTTCGCAGGCCCAGAGATTGCCGTCGCCGTCGCAGATCAGCCCGTTGCTCTTGTGGCTGTCTTCAGCAAAGACGCTGGTTTTCTTGGTGGCTGGATCGAATCGGACAATCAGCCCTCGGTCCTCGCCGAGTGGGATATCTGAGAAGTAGATACTTCCGTCGGGTGCGACCGCGGCCCCTTCGGTCAACCCGCCTTGGATGTCCGCGGTGCGGGTGTAGAGTTTCTCGAGTTTCGCCTTCTTGTCCACAATCCGGCGGCCGGTAGGGCTCGGCACTTCGTCCGCTGCCGCAACCGTCAGCAAGATTCCCAACCACGCCAGACAAGCAAAGCACCGCATGAGACAACTCCTCGCAACGTAGGAACAAACCACGACCGGCCACGGCGGACCGTTGCCGCAGATCCACCCCGGTCGCACGATTTATCGAATCCACACGTTGTACCCTGCTCAGGTGGCATTCGCCAGCAGGGAGTTGGAGCTTGCGCAGTGGTTCGCTGCCGAGGCGAGTAGGTGCCTCGAGATTCATCCGGCGGCCCGAACCACCACCGAATTGGCTTCGCTAGCGAGCCGTGACTAGTGGGCCAGTGCTTCGCTGTCTTTGGCGAACGAAAGCGTACCGTCATGCGAGTAGAACAGTTTGCCGACTTCTTCCGCCAACACGTTGACGTAGATTCGGCGGAACTCTTTCTTCGGCATGCTCGAAGGGACACCAGAACTGGGAGGATACAGCACTTGCGGCGGAGTCTTGGTGTAGACCAACTTGCCGTCTTGGGTCATATCCCACACGTCAATCTGTACGTTGGCTTTGCCGCGGTAAACAGTGCCGCTCTCGTACAGACTGAATCGTTCTAGCTCGATCCCGACGACCATTTCGGCATCGAGTGCCTCGCCGATGGCTTTGAAATCTTCCCAGCCATTGAGGTCCGTCCAGTTGGCAACTTCTTCCTGATCAATCACCACGGTTTTTCGCAGGTTGATCTGGAGTAGTTTGCCCACCTGGTTTGCCACTTCAGAAGCGGCAAGCTTTCCGTCCAGACCTTCATCAATGGGTGGTCTGCAGAGGACGGCGACACGTTTCCCCTTCAGTTCCTTGAATTCGGCCGGGTCATCGTAGCCTCGGATCAGGAACACGGCGGTGGTAAGCGCAGCCGTGCAACCTGGTGACGAGCAGCAAACCAGCGCAATCAGCAGTAGCGGCAGACACCGCAAGCGGCGACGCGGCAGGGTGCGATCCATCGCAAAACCTCGCGTTGGGGACCGATGACAATACGAAACGGGAATTAAAACGCGACAACCTGGCCAACCGTGGCCCCATCGAGGCGTTACAAAAATCAATCCAACTCAAGACAATCGTAAAGCGCTTCGCTACGCGGCGAGGAGTCGAAATCCCCATTGCGAGAACGTCACGGCCACGACCAAAAAAACGTAGATCGAAAACCACCAAGCATTGGGAATGGCGATCCACCACCGCCCACGCAAACCGCTAACCAAAAACCACGGTCCGCACACCAGCGCCATGAGCGCCAGCAGGAGTCCTCCGGTATTCGCCTTGGCGGCTGATGCCAGATGCCCGTGCATTGCGTGACTCCAGGAAGTGGTCATTCCGCACGATGGACAAGGGATCCCGAACAAGACTTGCACCGAACAGGGAGGAAGTCCCAGTTGCTGATGCGTGCCATATCCAAGAGGGCTTGGCTTGAGCATCGTGGCGGTCGCTAGCAAGGCCAGCATGACCAATCCACTGGTCCCTACATACCAGCGAAACAGTGCAGAAAGCGGTTCGGGCGAACCTTCCTCGGCACGGTCTCCAGTAGTTGGGGTGGGGGAGAATAGTGGCATCAGCCGGTTCCTGCAAGGTCGCTTTCGGTCACCTCGGGTTTCCCTCCAAGCCAGCCGTTCGCATCCGCTCGAAATGTGCAACGTCTACCAGACTGCGACTACTTCCGGCTGGAAACTTGGCTCGAATTGAACCACCCTATTGTGGAACCTGCTCCCCAGTCTGGCTTCCCCCCAATTCCAGGGGCGGAACTTCTTTGCGCAACGTGGCCAGATAGGCCAGCAGATCAGCCACCTGCTCGACGGTCATATCGCGCAGCAGCAGGTCTGGCATCAGGCTCTTGCGTTGTGGGACCAGCAGTTCCACGTCTTCGGTGGCAACCGGTACAAGTTCCCCTTTGGCATCCCGCAGCACGACTTGCTTGTCGTCCTGCTTGTGCATCAAGCCGGAGATCACCCGACCGCTGGCTGTTTGAAGCAGGAACGTCATGTACCGCGTGTCGATGGTTTTGGAGGGTTCCAAGATGGCTTCCAGCAGTTTGGCCCGATCGTACTTTTTGCCAATTCCGTCCAAGTCGGGACCGAGCGGTTTACCGAGCTTGCCAATCCGGTGGCAATTCTTGCATTGGATGCCATCGGTGGCAGCAAATAGCTTCTCCCCTCGTTGGGCATCTCCGCTGATTGCCAACAGCGCCTGGACATCCACCACCGTGCCAAGGCGTTTGGGGCGATCGATCGACGGCATCAGCGTCTCGAACAAACCTTGCAGCGTTGGCTGGTTGCTGGACTTGATTTGTCCCAGGACCCATTGCTGGGTCATCTCTGGGAGCGGCTGTTGTTGCAACTGCCGAGACAGAAACAGCGCCCCGTCTGGCGTGCCAATCAATTCTTGCAGCAAGGTCTCACGAGCTTCCATTCGCTTGGTTGCACGCAGCACCGCGTGTTCGGCGTCGAGTCGCTCGGCACCGACCTGATCTTCTTTCGAAACGGCCCGCTTGGCATCTTTGGCGAACTGTTGGGCCAGCCTCGCAACACGCCCAGGGCGTTTCTCCTCGTCACTGACCAAGGCGGCGGCTTCGTCGAGATCTATCAACTCCTGAAGTGTTGCTAACTGCCGGGTGCGGATCGGCAATTGGCGGATCCATGCCTGCATGAGTTCCAGGGCGGGTTCGTCAATGACCTCTGACCCCACGTGCGGCATCCGCCCCCTGCCCAACTTGGCCATGCGGAAATACAGCAGCGAACGGTACGGGTCGCCCGGTGAAAGGATTGCCGCATTGGCAATGCCGAAGGTGCCTTGCAAAGGCTTGGCGTCCAGAGCCTTGGTCTTCTCAATCTTGAACGTGGTGCGAAGTTCGATGTCGGCCGTTCCGCCAGCTCCCATCTGGTGGCAGTGGGCACAGTTGGCGTGCAGGTAGGACCGCGCCCTGTGATCCAATGCCGCGGATGGATCGTACGGATTAGCCAGGGTGGGCAGCGTGGCGTAGTCCACGGTTTCTTCGGGTGGCAACTTGGCCAGCGCGTCTCGCTCGGCCTGCGCTTTAGCCGCTGCCTCAGGATTGGCGACCGCCTCGGCAAGTTCTTGTGCCGTCGGCTCAGGGAACCTGCGCTCGAGCAAACCGGCATGCAGCAACGTGGCGAGTTGGTGACTCTCCACCGAACCGTACGCGTGGTTCCGATTGAGCTGGGGAATGTTGAAGGCCAGCGTGTGTTGCGCCCAGGGATTGTGGCAACGAACGCAAGTTGCCCGACCGTGAAACGCCCAGGTTTGCCGACGAATTCCGCCTGGGGCGTTGGGGTCGGTCACATCGAGCACGGTCTCCGCTCCGGCGGCATCAACAAGTTGGGCGTCTGATTGATCGTCATTCCAGCGATAGCTGTAGCCGATCCACGTGCGGCCATTGTAGTGCAGCAACTGAGTTTCGATCCGCCGCCGCGATTCCGGCTTGCCCGCTTCCATCTCCATGGAATAGGTCTTAGCCAGCACGCTGTTGGTGGGAAACACCAACTGTCGCTTCATGATCGTGCCAGGGATCGGCTGGTTCTCGTCGTACCACCCAATCTTTCCAGCCTCCGGGACTCCTACCAAATACTCGGCCGTGGCATGGTCTGCCCACAGCGGGGCATTGACGGAGAACGGAATCACTCCCCCGGCCAACGTGTGCTGGTCGGTCTTCTTGAACAGACCCGTCTCGCTCAAATTGTGCGGAAAATCCTCAGGCTTGGTTTGCACGGTGTTGGGGACCAGTTGATGAATGGTGCCGTCATCGTAGTCCACAAAGTACAACTCGCCGTCGTGGTCTTCAGCCATGGCAACCAAACGCAAGGTCGGTTCGACCAACTCCTCCATCTCTCGGAGTTGAGCCCCTTCGAATCGGGCGGACCACATCCGCCGGGTTTCCCAATCACCAAACAGGTAAGCACCCTGCAACTCCGGCAATCGCTTGCCGTGGTACACATATCCTCCGGTGACCGATGCGGCCAACGAGTGCGGCAGTTCGATAGCAGCGGGACGAATCGGCGTTGGCCCACGTTTGGCATTGGTCCGGACTGGCTGACTCCCTTCCTGCACGCTCCACCCGTAGTTGCCGCCGCGCTCGACCAGGTGAATCATCTCGTATTGTTCCCAGCCCACGTCCCCCAGCCACAGTTGACCACTCTTGCGGTCGAAGCTGATCTTCCAAGGGTTGCGGAATCCATAGGCCCAAATCTCTCCTCGGGCACCTTCCAAATCTACAAACGGATTGTCAGCCGGAATGGTGTAGCCTCGGTCCGCCGTCGGGTGATCGACATCAATCCGCATCACCGCACTCAGCAGGTTCGTAACATCTTGCCCCGCCAAACGCTCATCGGGAGGGTTCGGAAACGAGCCGTCTCCCGAGGTGACGTACAGGTAGCCGTCAGGGCCGAACTTCAAACACCCGCCGTTGTGACCTTGTACCAGCCACGAGATCACCCGGCGTTCGGTCTCCGGCAAACACTGCGGAGGAACAGTGTCACTGACCCGAAACTCCGATACCCGCGTACCATCTTCGGGACGTGTACCGGCTTGACGGGGTAGCGTCGTATAGCAGACGTAGCACAAACGGTTCTCGGCAAAGTTAGGATGGAACGTCAGTCCGTACATCCGGCCAACACCTGTTGCCGAATCGGTCACGTCAAACTGCAGCGCTTTGCTCAGATCAACGAACAATTCCGGTGTGGGGTTCTCTCCAGGAACAAACGAATATACCTTGCCGGAGTGTTCAGCCAAAAACCAACGATCCAAACCGGGTGCCATGGTGAGAACGGTGGGGTGATCGAACTTCAAATCGCCAAACAGCCGCTCGGTGGCATACTTGGGCGGCGGATCGGGCGAACCCACCACGCGTGACGTGGTCCACCGCTGGCGACTCTCAAGACCGAATTTCGGCCGGGCTTTCTCCGTAGCCGCGGCGACAGGTGCCAGCGCCAACTCGACTTGCTCGGCCGCTTCTGCAGGTTCCGGCGTCTCGGCAAATTTGCTCCCCTGGAACGCTGGGGCGGTGACCGAGATGCCTGCCCCGGCCGGAATCGCAACCTGCACCACTTGGGCCGGAGCGCGAAATTCCCCGCAACCGGCAACACCGAGAAGAATCAAGAGACAGCGGACGCCCGACGGGATCCGAGCCAAACAGTGGGGAATGTGCATAGGTGGGTTGTGCCAGTGAATGAGAAACCTGCCACCGATTTCCCAGGGAGGTTCGTTGGTTGTGAAGTGTCGAACAGTTGTCCCAACTGTTCACCTGCAGTACTCGAAACGTAACGTATCTAACGATCTAGCAAGGTAGGACCTCGAACCAATTTGAGCGGGTGCCGCTGGCAACAAGTTACCAGTGCCACCCATCCGCTAAAAACTTGGCTCAAATCGAACGGCTTCTCTCCTGCAAGCCGTCTTATCATAACCCGAAGCGTGAGCGAGGAAGCATGACAGGCGTTGTCGCCACGGTAGTCATCACGACGGAGCGTGATGACTACAGTTCCGCACTTCGCGACATCCGCGATCGTATCCCTGGCTGCAGCTTCACCTCCCAAGATACTCGAAAAAACGGGAGAATCCATGATCCTCCGGCGAAAAGGGGACTGCCCAAAGTGGTTCGCGAAGGCTCCTTCCGCTGACCAACAAACCCGTTCTGCACGAGGCGTGAACGGATGAGCAGCGGTTCTTGATTGATTGAAGATGATTGATGCTTTCGCTAGGATGGAACCGAGAAGATTGCCGGAGCCAGGTGTATCTGCCCACCAGACCGACGCGAGTCCCCCATGCTTTCTATCTTTGATGATCAGAACCCCATCGATCGACGCGCCATGCTCAAGATTGGCAGCCTCGGGTTTGGGGGACTCACGCTGGCGAACCTGCTCGCCGCCAAGGCCATCAGCGGCGAAACGCAAAAGCCCATCCCCACCGGCAAGTCAGTGATCTTCTTACTTCAGCATGGGGGGCCGACACAGTTCGAAACCTTTGACCCAAAGATGGAAGTCCCCGACGCCATTCGAACCATCGGCGGTGTGACCCAAACTTCCATCCCCGGCGTGCAGTTCGGCTCCTCAATGTCAGGGCTGGCCAAATGGGCCCACCGAATGGCCATTGTCCGGTCGTACGCCTCAGGCAGCGGAGGGCATACCATCCAGCCGTTGATTGGCCCCGCTTCGCTCAAAGCCAACATCGGTTCGCTCTATTCCCGATTGGCAGGGACCAACGTTCCTGCGACCGGCATGCCGACCAACGTGGCCCTATTTCCCAATTCCGTGATCCCAGACGAACTGGGGGCGGACGAGCGGTTCGGCAAATTTACTCAGACCGGCGACTTGGGAGCCCTGTATGCCGCGTTCACGCCCGGTGGCGGGTCAACCATGCAGGAGAACATGACGCTCACGTTGCCGCGAGACCGCTTCGACCAACGTCGCTCACTGTTGACCGCGCTAGATCGTATGCGGCGGCAGTTCGATGCGGCCGGCGCGCCTGCTGGCGTCGACAAGTTCCGCCAACAAGCCTACGACGTGGTCCTGCAGGGTGTGGCAGACGCTTTCGATCTTTCGCAGGAAGACCCCGAAACCATCGCCCGCTATGACACCAGCCACCACATGCATGGCAAGCGGTATCAGGACAAAAGCAACGGTCCCATGCGCGGCTGGTACGACACCAACGCCCGCACGCTGGGCAAGCAATTGCTGCTAGCCCGCCGACTCTGTGAGGCAGGCTGCGGATTTGTCACCGTGGCCACGCGCTTTGTGTGGGACATGCACGCGGATGCCAACAACTTGGGCATCACCCGAGGTCTGGAAGCCGTCGCTCGCCCATTCGATCACGCGGTTTCGGCATTCATCGAAGACTGCGAAGCCCGGGGTCTTAGCGACGATATCTTGCTGGTGGCTACCGGCGAAATGGGACGAACGCCCAAGATCAACAACCGCGGCGGCCGCGACCATTGGGCTCGGCTGACCCCGCTGATGATGTACGGCGGCGGCATCACGAATGGACAGATCATTGGTCAATCAGCCCGGGACGGTGGAGAGCCCAACACCACCCCTGTCGGGCCAGAGAACTTGATCGCCACATTGATGCACGCCCTGTTCAACATCCCCGAACTGCGACTGCTGACCAACGTCCCGCCTGACCTGGTCCAGCTCACCACCTCCGGTGAACCCATCCCCCGGTTGTTTTAGACTTGGTCATCGTAGAACCGTTGTCTTAACGGTTCCTCTGCCGAGGTTCCCGCACAGTTGGTCCTCAGCGATGGGCTTCGGCGACGGCCACACTTTCGCGTATCAAGCCTGGCCGGAACCCATTACGTGATCCTACCGTGGAAAGGTAGTCCCCCTCAAACTCTTCAGGGAACTCTCAATGACGCCCAAGAATCTCTTGCGGCATCTCATTCGCTTTGCTCCTGCGTTCGAAAATCAATGGAATCGTGAGACAAACGACAGCCTTAACGATGACGGAAGCTTTTCACTGCACGGAGTGTGTTCGGAATTCAGCCATTACTTCCGGAAACACTATCGTGATATATCACCAATTGCTTTGCAGGAGTTGTTTGACTTCATCGAGATGAACCTCGTCGATTCAGAGGATACCGACACACCTCTAGACAACGCGCTCTGTACTTGTTTTCTCGAGAACATTTCTACTGAAGCGGCTGGCGAATTCGCAATGCACTGGATGGGTCCAAGGTCGCGAAGGTTTTTCGACGAGTGGCACCCGTGAGTGGGAGGGAGTGCCATGTAGGCTCGGGAATGGCACATTGACCGGAATCGAACAAGATTATTTCGCTGACATGGTGAACTCAAATAGATGCCCATCAGGACCAACGAGCGGAAAGGCCGTCTTGGCAAAGTCCTGGCGTCCGCGGCGATGGGGAGGGAGAGTTTGGCTACTTCACTTCGATAGGAATCATAATCTCGCCGGTCACCGTTCCCTCGACAACGTGCTGGGTGAGCACCGATACCTGGGTTGCGGTGGTCGTGCTGGGGGCGGTCAATGTGACGCGCACGCGATTCGCCTCGGCTGGCCTAACGTCTGCCTTCCAGCCAAAGGGGACCTTGACCCGCAGGGTGGCGGGCGTGAGAACTGCGCCGGTTAGCGCCACCGTTACCTGTTTGCCAGGGGGCACGGTAACCGCCTCGGCATCCTCGGTTGGATCCACGACCAAAGTAAAGGTGGGGGCCTGTAGCGTCTTGGGAAGTTGCTTCGCATTGCTCTTGTAGCGGAGCAACACGGGATCTTCGGAAACCGTCACGGTCACGCCGGCTTTGGTGGCCTGCAGCATCTGGCTCGAACCATCAATCCGAGTCAACTCCACTTCAGCCCCATCAGGCAGCGGAACGAGAACATCTTCGCGTTTTCCATCCGCCCAAAGCACTTGCAGGCAGCGGTCGTCCGAATCGCGGAACAAAAACGCCTGAACGCCGCCGGGGTACTGCTGTTCGTCGGCAAACTTCTTGTTGGTGATGCCGTTGATGACATGGTAGTACGTCACCGCATCCAGCCGGGGATTGAACAGGTTGTACTTGCAGTCGAAGACGCAGTGCGAGTCACCAAACTGCCCTCGAGCGGTTCCCTTGGGGTCGGGGTAATGGATGGTGAACCAACTGACCGTGTCACCACCATCGGCAAAGAACACCACAAACTTTTTGATCAACTCGCGGGCAGCCGCCAGCCGTGTTTGCCCTTGGCTGTTGAGGCCGAGTTCGGTGGAGTGAATCGGCTTCACGGCGTCGTACTTCTGCATCAGTGCGCGGTACTCCGCCATCTGCGTGCGAACCTTCGTATAGTGTTCGTAGACGTGGAAATCGTACGAATCCAAGTAGTTTTGGTAACCGGCCTTGAAGTATTCTTCGTTGGGTTCGACCGATGTGCCAATCACGTGAATCTCAGGATCGAAGGCTTTGACGGTTTCGTAAACGGCCCGGTACGCCTGAACGTTGTCGCGCACCTTTTGCCCGGTGCCGTGCGGTTCGTTGCCCATGGCAATCATGGCCAGGCCGCGGTCAGCGAACGCTTCGAGAAAGTTTTTCATTCCCTGGCGCAGTGATTCTTGGGTGTAGTCTTTGAAACCGTTGCGTTCCACCTGAGACGCAGGTGTGCCAGTAACCCACTTGCCCTGGAGCTGCGCCACGGTATCCACACCAGGCAGGTGCGGCTTGTAGGGAGGCTTCGAAGACCAACCTCCCCAGACCCCGAACAGACGCAGCCCTAGCCGATCTGCCAGGTGGAAATAAGACCCGATTCGGCTGTCCCAGTTGCGAATGGTGAAAGGGATCGCTTCAGGCGCGTGCTGCTTGGACTCTGCCTCAGGAAGCACGGCGAAGCCGGAGAACTCTTCGATGGGGTCACCAAACTGGGGCGAGGTGGCAACGTGCAGTTCGTAAAACTTGCCCACCGCCAGAGCCTGATCAGGCAGTTGAATCTCACCCTGGTACACGTACCCTGACTCCTGCTTTCGGCGTTGCAGTGCCACTTGTCCGCCGGCAGTTTGCTCGGCACCCCAGTAGTCTCGCACCGTGTAGCTCAGCGTCTGCTGCGCGGTAGGCAGCGGTTTCGAAGCTTCGACTTCAATCCGAAATGCCACCGGATCGCCGGGAAGAAAGAGGTTGCCCGTGGCGTCTGTCTTGAGAAGGATCCGCGCAATGCGTTGTTCGATGGGCTGTACACTCAGTCGGGCGACCGAGAGTCCATCGAGCCAGAAGGAACCATACGTCTTGTTCAATTGAACCTTGACCCTGGCCTGCGTTGCCGCACCGGGGAGGCTGATGGACTTGGCGAGGTGTTGCCAATCCTGGTTTCCGAATCCGATGCCGAGCGGAAACGACTCGACCGGCTTGCCTGTCGGATCGAGTGTTTCTAGCATCACCAGGCCGTGGTAGGAGTTGTCTGGCGAGAAGAGTTCGGACTTCCAGTCATACTGCACCTGCCAAGCGCCAGGGCTGACGGAAAATGGCGCACTCACCGCCGACGTTGGGGTTTCGATCGTCTCAAGCGTTCGGCGAAGTTGCAGCGCGCTGCCGGCGTCGCCAAGGCCAGGGCTAACCACCTGCACATCACCGGCAACCTGCCAGGACTGGGGGAGCTTGTTCTCTGCGGCATCGAACGATTCGCGATACGAAGCCGGTTGGGCACTGGCCTCGATGACGACATCAGCACGGATGTCGGCAATCAAGAGTTCGGGAGTCTTGTCGGGATGCGAGCGCGTGTTGAGCATCAGTTCGATCTTGGAAACTGGCCCGTGCCAGGTGCCGTCGTTAGCGCCTCCCCAGTGTTCTCCCCCTGCAATCTTGGTTGGGTGGATCTCTAGATCATGCCACTTGCCGTCAGCGGTCACGGCAATGGATTTGCGTTGATGGCATTGGCCGGTTTGGTCCACCAGGCGAATGGCGAACTGCTTGGTGGATTCGCTGCGCACCTTGAAGCGAATGACCGGCGTCGCCTTGACGTTGAGGTCTGCGAATGACTTGTGCATGCCGACATACGCGCCGCCTTCGGTAAAGTCCGCATGCAGGCGGAGTGCGTGACTGCCCGGTGCCGGCTGATCGGCAACAACCGCCAGTCCTCCTTGGGCCCCCTTGAACTCTTGTCCCAGGTTGAAGGTCCAATCGATTTCGCCCGCCTGGAGCATGCTATCCAGCGGCACGGTTTTCTCAATTTTGGTGACTGGTGGCTGCGAAACCAGTTGCACATCGGCGAATCGAATACGGTCATTCAGGCCAAGATTCTTGGAATAGAGAATGACCAGCAGTCGGCCAGGCTGATGCCAGCGACCATCTTTGGCGCCACTCCAATACTGGTACTGCTTGGCAAGGTCCATGGCGGCAGCGGTCCCCATGGTTCGAAAGAAACGATCGACCGGCAGCACGATGTGTTGCCACCCTCCCTTGTCATTCATTTTGAGCCTGATCTGATGACACTGCCCGGTGCCGTCGACCAACCGCATGGGGAGCGAGTCGGCACCAGGAGGTAGATTCGCCCAGAAAGAAAGGGTCTCGATGGGAATTTCCGGCAGGCTGATGGCCGCCTGCACGTAGTTGCCACCTTTCGTAAAGTTGCCGTGCAAATCCAAGACAGGCTGTTCGCGGAATCGCTCTTCGCTGACTTCGAGCGAACCAGTGGCTCCCGGAAACTCCCGGCCGTTGTCAAACTTCCAGCCACCCCCGGCCTTCGTACGATCGATTAGCGAGATGGCATCTTGAGCGCGCGCGGCGGTGCATGCAGCGCAAACCATCAGGGCCAGCAACAAGCGTGGTACGTTCAACGGAATATCCTTGATTAGGTATAGGTGAACCAGCGGTTTCATTGTCTTACGCTGACCAAGGGGATTCAAGGGCTGTGTCGAACGTCGAACGGTTGTTGGTGGTCATTTTGAGTCCCGTGTTCGAGACGAGAGACGCCTAGCAGAATTGTCGCCCCGCCGGGGGCTGTGAAATAGAATGTCCAGTTGCCGTGCTGTTTCGAGGGTATGGGGTCTATTGATTGATGATCTGATTTGGGTCTGGCAATCCGATCATGCGAGCGGTCGCAATCCGCTGTCTTGGGTGGGATTGGATGTCGAAACCGGCAATAGTCCACGAGTCACTAGTTCTGCTGATCGCCGCCGGTGACCAGCTGATTCAAACGGCGCAAGAGTTCGATGCGTGGGACGCTTGCTCCCAACCAATGGACCCGAGTTGACTCGGCCAGGTGCGATTCGCGCGCGAGTTGGTCCCAGGCATCGGCCGAGAGAGCCGTGCGGGCGGCGTCCAGCGGATGGTAAAGTGTGATACCTCGCGGGCTGGCCAACGTGAGGAGATCTGCCAAATCCAATCGCTGGGCAAAGCCAGGCAAAACGGTCCAATGGGCCGTTTCGGCATCGAGTTCGTCCGTGGCAAGATCCACCTCCGCGCCCAACCGATACGTGATCTGCGGGCGGTCCAGGACCAAATGTGCGTGGTCCGGCAGCAGCGGCGCGGCGAACAACAACAGCGGGCCGTCATAATGATGCCCTACCAGCGTCAACTGAGGTTGCGGTGTCACAAGATCGGCATCACGGACTACTTCTAAGGCAACGAGAATATCTCGAACCCGTTCGGCCAACAGCGACCTGCCGGAGGAGAGCAGCGCGGTGGCAATCTGCCCCGTCTGATGCGTGTTGAGGGTCTTGCCGGTGTAGGCAAGCTCCACCACCGTGGCATGCGTGCGAATGCGATCGTTCCAGTAGTACCGCTCCAGCCGATCCGTTTCACGGTCCCCATGCAGACGCAGCACCAGGTTCTTACGAGCCGCGGCGGCCAGCGCGGGATCCAAGGGAACCGAAACCAGGGCCGTCACGGTTCCGCCCAATCCAGATTTCCAGGTCAACTGTTCTTGTGAGGAGAAGTGGCTGCGGTCCTCGCCGAGCGGCTTTCGGTCAACGCTCTCAGGCAGGACGACCTTGCCAGACCAGCGACTGCGAATCAGGCGGGTTACGAACTCGCGGTCAGATTTCAAAGCGTGTTGGTGATCCGCAGCGCGCAACATCCGTGCGCGGTGGATGTCGGCAATGGTCAGCGAGCCGCGCGGCAGGTCGCCGTCGGGATAACATTGAAGTTCGTGATATGAGCGAAATCCGTCGCCCACAGGAAGCGTATCCAGCGGGGGCAGATCAAATGATTTTCGGAAGAAGCGAATTTGCTCGGAGATCATCTCGTCTTGCCACGAATGCGGGGCGTTGAACTCCGCCAGGCGAATGCGGTCTTCGTGCCCTGCGAGTGCATACAGCCGCCTGGCATCGCGAACCGAGGCTCGAGCGCCGTTGATGGGAAAGATGTAATCCTGGATTCCATTCACTGGCATCAGGTAGCGAGGGTAGGCCATGGCGAGAAACGTGCTGTGGTCTCCCACGGATAGAATGTCCGTTAGCAGTTCGCAGATGCACATGTTGGTGTCAGCGAGATCCGCCCTGAGCGAGGTCACGGCGCAGGTGGGCGAGGCGGCGGCCAAGCGCCGCTCAACGGCGGCACAGAACAGTGTTTGGCTTCCTCCGCCGGAAGTGCCTGTCATGCCGAGTCGGTCTGGATCAACGTCTTTGCGAGTGAGCAAGTAGTCAATACAGCGGACGTTGTCGAAGAGTTCCAGGGCCATCAACGAGGTGCCGGTCAGGAACAGATTTCCTCCGCGCGTCTCGTGCCCTGTGCCACGCCGTTCCTGTTTTCCCCAGCCATCTTTGGCCAACACCACGAAGCCAGATTTCACGAATCGCTGATAGGCATTCTGGTAGACCGGCCGATCCCGACCGCTATGGCCATGCGGCGACAGCAGAGCCGGTTTGCGGCGGGGACCATGCTTGGGAATGTAAAGACTACAAGGCACCGGAACTCCAGGGCGGGACTCGAGAATGAGCTTCTCGATGACGTAGCCATCGCAATCAATCGTGCCGACAAGTCGCGTCTTGGGGGGCTCGCGAGGTTCGTCGAGCGGGAGATCCAGCAGTTGTAGAAACTTGCTCCTGGCCGCGTCCATTTCCTTCAGCAACGTGGCCTCGGCGCGGACGCCTTGAAGTCGGGCATCGTGCGCCTCGCACAACCGGTCGATATGATCCTGCACGCCCTGAAAAACAGCGTTCTCATGCCGGGGAACTTCGGGGCGGTCTGCCTGAGCGTAAGCATGCGTGGCACAGCTCGTCACCACGAGACCAATCCAGAGAAGAATGCGCATCATGACTCCAGGGGGTCTTGTTCGCGAAAAGTAAGAAGCATGAGTTGTCGTCGAGAACTCGCGCAGAAAACTCCACAATATCCCGAGACAGCCAACGCGTCACGATGCAGTTTTCCGGCTTGCCAACTTTGCCGCACCACTGCCGCTGGACGCCCGGGGTTTTTGACTCCCTGCTTGACGTCACTGGTTTCGTCGATAATCCGGTGTTGGATGTGAGATGTTTATCGCGAACGATCTCGATGCAAGCCATCACCCTGGAGGCGAAATGAACCACCTGGTACTTCCGGTTGCCAACCATTGCTAAGAGCCATTCGGATATGGTTCGCGACTTGGGAAGGAGTGACGGGAATTGCAGGATCACCGAGCCAATTGCAGGGATGCGATTGGGCTAAATTGACAATCAGAGTGCATTGCGGATCGGCAGCCAATTCCACTGCCAAGTTGAGCGAATGACCGAACGCTCCCTGCATGTACGTCGGACGCTGCCCAATCCGCCAGCGATACGCGATACCGTCAACGGTGATGGGTCGCGATCCTTTGCGTGGAATGGCCATTCGTTCGATCCTCGCGATTGTTTACACAGCTCGAACACCGATCAAGCGAAATCGAACAGCAACCAGAGAAGTCTCGAAGCATGCTTCAAGGCGACTCGAGATTGGAACTTGGCGACGTCATGGTGCCGAGAACGTGTGGCTTCAATGGGTGCTGCGTCACAGGCGGAAGTGGAAGGTCTGCTTGGCCCAGCGCATCAGGCGTTGCCCGAGGGTCATGCTCCCGACATGGACTTTGGCCCTGCCTTTGAGGCCAATGCGTAGGATCTGATCGTTGTCGTTGAAGGGCACCCTGGCTTGATAGGATGTGCTTTGCGGACGCTCGGCTCCCGAGGCATCCGTCTCAGTGGCTAGCTCGCCACCTGCTTTGTTGGACATACTGCGGGGGCTTACGGCCAAGTCGAGATTCGCCACTTCTTCGATGGTGCCGGTGAAGGTTTCCAGAGGAAGTTCGTCCAGTTTGATCTCCACCTTTTGACCAGGTCGGACGAATTCGATCTCAGACTGATCAATGACCATCACCGCCTGCATGGCCGTTGGGTCGCCCACCAGGCAAAGCAAAGAACTCTCTTCGAGAAAACATCCCAAGTTGCGGTGGTCGAGCGGCGTACCGGCCCAGCTTCGGAGCTGCCCGTTGGACTCTTGCGGAGGAACCTCGGTGGGGGACATCACCACGCCTGACCGCGGTGCCACGAGGGTGAGGTTCTGCTTGTCGGCTTGCTTCTTCTCCAGTTGTCGCTTGATGCCATCCAGCGACTCTTGAACTTGCGGGAGTTGGAAACCGAGCCCTTGCTCGATGAACCTACCCCGGTTGAGGTTCTGGATCTGCGACTCGAAATCTGCTTGTTGCTTGTTGAGTTCGGCAATTTCCAAATCGACATCGAGATTGCTGAGCGTGGCCAACCTGGCGTTGGCTTCGACTCGCTGACCGGGACGAACGTGGAGTTCTTCGAGTTGGCCTGGTTCGGAAATATAGATGCTATCTGCGTGAAGCGGCTGGATCTCCAAGGGGCTGATCACGTAGTAGGGAAGCGGAATATAAACCACTCCGGCTACCACTAAGGCCAGCACCGCCAACGTGGCAAGTAGGCGTAGCTTCTTCACTTTGTGAATCCTCCCCGGCACCCATAAGAACTTGGCTAGTTTCCAAACAGGCACGATCAACAGTCCATACAGGGACATCATGCCGATCATTTGCCCGATGATTTCCAGGCGATACGGTTCGAACACCTTGTAGATAAAGTACATGATGCTGAACACCACCACCCAACGGTAGACGGCGGACGCCACCGCATAGATCCCAAAGAACAACTGATTGCGCTGTGGCAAAAAGGGGTCTTCGGGCGGTTCCAAACCCAGGCACCACCAACCGAGTGTGCGGTTGAGAATATCGCTGGATTTCTGCCGGAGATTTGGGATCTCAACGACGTCTGAGAGAATGTAGTAGCCGTCGTACCGCAGCAACGGGTTGGCATTAAAGACCAACGTGCTGACGGACGAAACGAACATGGTGCTCAGGCACAAATGATTGAGCATGCCAGGCTCGGTAAACCACCAGACGTAGGTGCAGACCGAGGCGATGATCAGTTCCACATACATCCCCGCGGCACCAATGGCCGCACGGTGCCACTTGTTCTGCAGCAGCCAAGAGTCGCTCACGTTGCAGTACAAACAGGGAGTCAGCGCGAGAAGCATGATCCCCATTTCGTGGCACTCACCACCAAAATACTTACAACTCAGTCCATGTCCAAACTCGTGAATGATCTTGGTGACCGCCAAAGCAACGGCCAACCACATGGCATTGTGCAAGTTGAAGAATTGATGAAATCCCGGCAACTTAGATTGGAACACGTCAAACTGCACGGTTACCAACAACAGTGCCGACAGCCCAAACATCAGGCACAGCACCACGACCAAGGGATTGAACATCCAGCGGACGTAGGGAAGCAAGAAGTTGAGCAGTCTCTCGGGATCAATCCCGCGAAACCGCATCCAGAGAATGTTGGTGAACTTGCCGATCAACTCTTTGCGCTTGCGTTCGTCACGCCGCTTTTTGAGTTGTCGGCCCTGGCCGGGAGCGTTGGTGGTGATCAACCCGCTCCGGTGCAACGAACCAATGAAGTGCTGCAGTTCTTCGATACTGATTTGCTGCGGCGGAAAGGCCCGCTCGAACTTGCTCTTCACGTCGTCCAGGCTGACGGTGCCATCGAGCATCTTCAGGATGGCGTACTCTTCCTCCTGAAAGCGAAAGTAGTTGAGCCCTAGCGGTTCTTTGACGACCCAACTCACGCGTCCCTGATAACGGTGCTGCCGAGCGGTGAGGTCATGCCGCACCCGAACCGGAAGTACCCGGGCAGAGCTCGAAGTGAGACTGTCAGCAAGTGTGACCATGTGAACCGCTTAAGTTGCTAGCGTATCCGGAACAGCCATCTCGGTAGCCGAAGCAGAAGCTCCTGCCGAAGAGTTGGCTGTGCCATCGGTACGGTGTTATCGAGGAATCTCGGCTGGCCGCTGGGCGCGGGCGTCGATGTCGCCAGCCAGATGCACCACCATCCTGGCTTGCAAACCGGGACGCATCAGCCAGACCCCGTTGCGGCTGCGATTGGTCACTTGAGCCCAAACCCGGTAGTCTCCTCCGGCCTCGACCAGGGGACTCACGAAGGTAATTTTCCCCTCGAACTGTTCGGCTTGTCCGCGAGCCAATTGCACCTGCACGGTGACGGGGCGGCCGCTGATTTCATCGGGATTGTAATTCTTGGAATTGACGAACCCTTCGATCCGCAATTCATTCATGCGGACGATACGAAGCACCGGATCTCCCGGGTTTACCCATTCGCCCCGGCGACGATAGACTTCGACAACCACGCCGCTGACTGGCGCGATGATCTTCCGGCGTTCGATCCCGAGATCCGCTGCATCCACTTCGGCTTGACGTGCTTGAACATCCAGGTTGGAAAGCTCCGTTTGGAACTCTGCCTGTTCGATCTGCAAGCCAGCCCGACGCCGGGTCAACCACAGGCGGCGAATTTCGATTTCTGGCACAGCTCCTGAGACGGATCGATTGGCCTCGACGGATTGCAGGTACTCGACGTTGGCCACTTCCAAAGCTGCCTTGGCGTAACGGACATCGACATCGTTCTCAACGGTCCGCTCCGCCCTCTGATGTTCGACGGCCGCCAGGCGATGCTGCATCTTTGGTTGGCGATCATCAATCGTGGCAATGTGCGTTCCGGATTCGATCTCGAGACCTTCTTTGGCCTCGACGGCGATCAACTGCCCTTGCTCTTGGGCCGGCACGTCCACGTTGTCAATCAACGAGACCATGCAGTGGTCCAGGACCGCCACGGACGGATCTGCTTGAGCCAACTGATTCTGCCTCGGGGCCGGTGAGCACAAGTGCTGCGATCAGACAAATTGCAGGAGCCATGATTTGGTTCCTCAGGTTGAACCTGGTTGTAGCGGGGCAAAGCTCAGCAGGAGGTTGAGCCCGCCCTCGCGGTCATAAACGGAATAGGATGCGTGATTGGATGAACTCGTAGACGTCGTGGAACAGCACGAACCCTAAGGATTCGCGGCCGCAATGGACTTTGGCAATGACCGTTGCCCCGGGGCGGAGCAGTTCCTCAAGCTGTGACTTGTCAAAGTCCACTTTGATCAACACGGTATTGCCTTCTTCACCACGGACCTCGGCGGTGTAGTGGATTTCTCGCACGACCCCCTGGTACGAAGTGCCAGGATCGGTAGCCAGGATGAACGTGACCCGTTGATTGTCCGTGAACGCGCGGTTGGAGCGCGTGATGTAACCCATGCGGTCTTCCGGCATCCGCACCTCGAGTTGCCAAGGACCCTCTCCGTTGGCTACGGTCATGAGCATCTGCCCACGCTGCACGGGCCGGTGGATCAACCGGTCATGGACGTCCCAGGTAATTACCTGACCAGCCATTGGGCTGTGGATTTCGAGTTGTTTGCTCTTGGCCAATTGGAGATCGATCTGGCTCTTCAGGCTGGCCAGGTTTTGTTTGAGCTGGCTCA
Source organism: uncultured Planctomycetia bacterium (assembly GCA_942492195.1). Lineage (GTDB taxonomy): Bacteria > Planctomycetota > Planctomycetia > Pirellulales > S012-138 > CALOEH01. Next base: position 79,413 of record CALOEH010000200.1, read on the forward strand.
TCTCGCCGCGCAGTCGGTTCTGATCGACCGGGGTGAGTTTGTTTTCCCCCAGCAACATGGAATGGGTGGAGTTGAAGCGTTCGAGCGCTTCGGCGCGCTGCCCTTCCAGGCTGGTCAAGGCGACTTCCATATCGACGTTTCGCATATTGGCCAGCAGTTGCCCATCGCTGACGAAGTCACCATGGTGGACTTCGACATCCATCACCACCCCGTCAATGCCAGCGAACACGTCGCGGCGATCTTGCGGTTCGAGCGTGCCACGGCCTTCCAGATCAAAGTCATAGGGAATCAGCAACAAGCAGGCCGCCAAGACGGCAATGACTGCCAACACGGCCAACGTCTTGGGGAGCATCCGGGCTTTGAGAATGAACGTGGCGTTGCCAAGTGTTCGCCAGACAGGCATCAGGAACAGGCCGTGATGGTCCAGCGCGTTGGCCAGTGCCAAAGCGCTGTGTTCGGCCACTACGTTGACCCGCCGCATCATGCCTTCGTGCTGCGTGCTGTCCTCAATCTGTTCGATGATGAGCGCACCGAGCGGGGGCTCCTGAGACTGCCGATCTTCTTTTTCTGCATGCTCTTCGCTCTCATCCAAAGGACGGAGCAGCGGCAACACACCAATCGACTTGGAGTGCGAGTCATCCACGTAGGCTTGCAGTGCTTTCTCCACTTGCGGTGCCAGGTCCGTGGTATCGCCCGAGTACCACATCGGCTCGCCGGTGGCGATGACTGCCGTGGCCAAGTTGTTGAGCAAGCGAACGGTATTGGAGCGATTGTCGAAAACGTCCTGCCCGCTGATCGCCTCGATTTTGCACTTTTTACCGCGGGCAATTCCCAAACTTACCCGATCGCACTCGATCAGCCGTCGCCCTTCGTTGGCAATGGTGAACGCGGCTTCGCGCGGATGCAACGTGCTATGGGCCTGGCGAGTAAACGTCTCCAGCCGACTCCACATTGCCTGGCGATCCGAAAACTCGCGGAGTTTGCGGGTCTTGAGGTAATCGCTGGCGATGTCGCACATCTGAGCCAGAAACCGCAAGTATCCTCGCTGTGTGGTAGGCCCGGCCGTAGGTCGCTGAAAAATTTCGACCACGCCCAGCGGTTCGTGGTCTTCGTTCTTAGTGGGACAGAGTACCAACAGGTACTGCGAAGGATTGCCAGCCATGTCCGCGTCACCACCCGAGTGCGGCGGCATCAGCATGGCTTCGTTCTGGCGAATCACACTGTGCAGCAACTGCCCATGTTGTTGCTGCGTCTCGGGGGTGTTCATCAACTCGGTTTCGCGGAGTCGGACCTGGTGCTGCAACTGCAACACACCGTCTTCCCCTTGCAACCACACGGCCCCGCCTACGGCTGCCAATGCCTCGACGACATGATTCAAGAACGTGCTGAAGAAGTCATCTGGCGCCGGCTGCTGTTTGGCCAAGAACGAAATCTTGTTGACCAGGTCCCGGATCTGCTGACGAGTCTTTTCGATCTCGTTGGGGTCGAAGGATTCGCTGCTCATGATCGAATTTCAAGAAGGGACCGGATGCCAATTGCAACGCGAAGGAACGAATCCTCAACAGACTCAGCTCCTGAAGAGTCTCTGCCGCCAGTGACTGCCGACCTTGTGACTGCTGACCGCGTGACTGCCGAATTCAAACTACCGCAAGTCATATGCCGATGGCATACGCATAAATGTAGCACGAAGAGAGGTTTCTCCCCCCGTTGGTGGAAAAAAGTTTACCTGTCCCCTGTCGAACAGCCGGCTTGCCGCAACACCCCGAGAGTTTCATCGACGTCACTCGGGGTAATCACCCTACAATCCCGTATTCTTCCGGATGTAAGTAGTCACCCGGTCCTCTGTCGTGATGAAAACCGTCGCCGCGCGCCATGTAGCAGGGTTCTTTTAAATTGGTAGGAAGTCCCCGCCTTCGTTCGTTGGAAAGTGGCACGCTCGCCCCCCCCGACAGCGAATGACTTGGATGGTTATACCTTAAGTATAAGTCGTGCAAATGTCAACGATTACTAGACCGAAAGCCGATACGATGGTCCAAACCACCAAAGATTTCGCTGCTTTCGTAGCCACCATTGGTATCAATGCGATTGGTCAGAGATGCCAGACACCAAAAACATTGCCATCTGCGAATTTGATCGGATCCCCGGCTCATGCTAGAATGCGGGCCGTTAGGCTATTGCTCCATTGACCTTAGGGAATGTGACGATTTCCCGATCGGGTCACATCAGCCGGCAATCCTAGCGACGATGTTGGCTGTGCCTGCCCCCCTGTAGTGTTTTCTTGGTCCTGCTGAGAAAAGTCCCGCCATGAATCAACAACCGACCGTTTGCTCCGGCCCCGTCTCACGCCGATCCTTTTTATCGAATGGAACGCTAGGGCTAGGTGGTCTGGGGCTCGCTGACATGCTGCGCTTGAAGGCTCAAGCGGCAGAGTCCCGCTCCCCGGCGGCAGATCCAGATACGTCCATCATTTTCGTGTGGCTTCCTGGTGGACCGCCGCACATGGAAATGTACGACATGAAGCCCGACGCTCCGATCGAGGTTCGAGGGCTGTTCTCCCCGATCCCGACGAATGTGCCAGGGCTGGACGTTTGTGAACTGATGCCCCGGCATGCCAAGATTGCCCACAAGTACAACATCATCCGCTCGGTGGCGCACACGTTCTCGGACCACGGAGGGGGTCACAAACGCTTTCTGACCGGACGCGATCCGCTTGAGCCGACCGGTTTTGTGAATGACTTTCCCATGGCTGGCTCGGTCGTCGCCAAGCTGCGAACCAAGCAGAAGTCAGGACTGCCCAACTACATTTGCGGTAGTTCGCGCAATGGTGGCAACGCAGATTCGTTCAGTTTTGGGGCGGCGTACTTGGGCTCGTCGTATACCCCTTTCACGTTCGGCGGAGACCCGACGGATCCAAAGTTCAAGATTCAGAATGTCTCGCTCGAAGAAAGCATTGCCACGCGTCTGGACGATCGGATGCACTTGTTGAAGAGCTTCGATCGGATGCGTCGCGAGGTCGATCAGTCCGGCATGATGCACTCGATGGACAAGTTCAACACTCAGGCGATCAATTTGCTGATGAGCCCCGAAGCTCGCGAAGCTTTTGATCTCTCGCAAGAGCCTGAAGAACTCAAAGAGCGCTACGGTCGGCACGCTTGGGGATATCGGGCGTTGCTTGCACGGCGACTCGTCGAGGCCGGCAGCACCTTTGTCACCATGGTGATGGAGAATGCCTACGTGTCGCCGATCCGATACCCCAAGAAAGCAGTCTTCAATTGGGATTCGCATGCCGTGAATGGGCACATTTTTGAAGACGCGCTCGTCCGCCTGCCAATCTACGATCAGGCGATCACCGCATTGATCGAAGACCTCTACGACCGCGGATTGGACAAACGAGTCCTGCTCGTCGTGACGGGCGAATTCGGTCGAACGCCCCGCGTCTCAAACGCCGTGGGCTCACGTTCTGGAGTCATGCAGCCTGGCCGAGATCATTGGCCGCAAGCGATGAGCATGCTCGTCTCTGGCGGCGGCATGCAAACCGGACAAGTGATTGGTTCCACCAACTCCAAAGGTGAGCATCCCCAAACCCGTCCGCTGACCCCCAATGATCTTTGGGCCACCGTCTATCGGCACTTGGGCATCGACCACAACCTCACCTTCAACGACAATGCCGGACGCCCGATGTCCATCCTTCCCTACGGGGAACCCATTGCTGAGTTGCTGTAGTCGTTGGTGACAACCGGGTCGTTATCGAATCGTTGTCGCTGAGGGACTTCCCGACGCGGTGCGACCGGAGTGTTGAAGCAGGATCTGCCGCACATTCTCAATGGCATCGCGGTGACGATGCACCATGGTATGCGTGGCTGACACCATGATTTCGCTCGCCACCGGGATAATCTGCGCACTCTCTAGCGGCACCACACCGTCACCATCGGTCCCGTCAGGCAGAGGGTAAGAAACACCAATCACGGAGTGCAGCTGTACCTCAGGGTTGACGTCCAGCGACGCCACCGCTTCTAGCACCGCATTGTTGGGAGCCAGCAGATTGATGCTCGTCGGAATCATGTTGGAAAACAGCGGCGTGAATGTGTCGGGGTTGTCTTTCACCAAACGCTCATGTGTCGCCACCAACTGGCCTGGGAGTTTGACAAGTTTCGAACTCCATTGCCCTACGATGTTCTCTCCCCAGACCGAACCCCGATGTGGGGTCCCCATAAAGATCACCTGTTTGACGAACGGTTGCGGCTCGAAGAAGAACGCCGCTTGCATCTGTTGCTTCACCGAGTCATCAGCCTTGATCTGCTCGATCGGCTTGGTCGAGATCAAATCCCAGAGCGTGTTCTGGCTGCTCATGACTTGCAGTTTGGAAAGCAAACCTCCCATGCTGTGCCCAATCAGCACCATCTCCCGGAGTGCCGGATCCTGCCCATTGGGGTCAAACGTCTCCACGGCGTCTCGCAGTTGTTGTCGAAACGTTGCCGCGCTGAGCACGAATGGGTTGCCGGTGGGGTAGCGGAAATACCAGAACTGATACTTCGCATCTAGTTCCGGACGTGTGCGGAGTTCGTTTCCAAGTTCGGACCAGGTGTTTGGATCCGAGGCAAGCCCATGCACCAAGACGACCGGAATCTTGCCTGGCTGATACGGTTCGAACAGGTACAAGCCTGCGGCTTCGGCAGCCAGGTCCGGTTTGATGAAACCAACCAGGGCGATGGCCGTACTCTTCGTCTTGTTGCTGATCAGCGCCAGCGGGGCCGTTAAATCGGCCGCCAACGGTGCCTGCTCGCCGGCGACTGCAACTTTGTGGACTCGCAAGGGATCATGAATCTCAAGCACGCTGGGCTGCGTGTTCGTGCCCACCGTGATTGCCGCGGCAGGGTCCTTCGACGGCGGCAATAGTGCGTCGATGTTGGGCCGCAAGATTGCGGTGGCTGCGAAAGGGACTTCCTTCGGTAAGAACTGTTCGCTCTTGGTGGTCGCCCCTTGTTGCTCGTGGACGACAACCATGGGCGCTCCGAGACCAGGACGGCGGTGTTTGGTGGTCACCGCTGTGGTTTCGTATTCGCCGATCAGGACCGCCCGATCGAAGTCACTCGGCTGCCAGGCGAACCCTCGGTGGGCGACTTGGACCGTCAGCGTGCCTTGGTCTCGTTCGATCACCAGTTCGGAGTCCGGTTTGAAACGTTTACGCTCGATGGCGGTTTCCAGGCATTTAGCCAGCGCAGAGTTGTACAGCGTGAGTGCTCTTTCGCGCTCGGACGGAATCGCCTCGAGCACGCGAGCTGGCGGAACCAGCGTCGGGTACAGGTACTCGTAGGCAAAAGCCGCCGCTTCGTAGTAATAGGCACTGGCCTGCGCACGGCGTTTCTCTTCGGCCTGGCTGGCTGCGGCATAGCAACCTTCGGCCAGGGCCAGCGAGACTTGCCGGCGCGGTTGATCTCGGTAGTGCTGTCGAAGCTGAGCGACCGCCTTGGGCAGGTCTTCGGAAGCATCGTTCACCCCGACCTTCTTGAACACCACCTGGCTGCCAGGCGAGATGGTCGTGCTAGTCAGCGGTGGACCTTCCCAATCCTTCTTGCCGACCGAACATCCAGGGCTGAGTGTCAGGACGCCTCCGGCAATCAGCAACAGGGGGACCACTGCCAGCGGAATACGGCGGCCGAGAACCGCCCAACGATTCGACGGTGCAGAGGATTTCGAAGTTCGATTCATAACCGAGAGCCCGCGCAGATAGTGTTGCCCAATGCCTCACACGCTGGCCGCGCAACGACGCGCTGCAAACCAAGCGTGCTTGGCGAGGTGAGTTTGTGAATGACTGGATAATCTCCCCATAAAAATTGGGGAGGGGAGATCGTAGCGACGGCCCCCACCAAGTCAACCTCAGTCAGCCACAGGAAGTCAGAATGTCGTCAAACCATATCGTCAAACCATGTCATCAAACCATGCCAGCACCATCTCCTCTGGCCTTGTCGCCGAACGCAGGTTTCTGATACGAGGTATGACGAACCCTGCCCTCGCGATAGCACTCAAAAGAACTTGGTGAGTTGGGGCGGATGACGAGCAGCCACCCCGAGATACCTGTTGATGCGGGAACGAATCCAGCGAGCTAGCATCCGCGCGCTGATGCGGAACATGGCCTGGTTGACGGGCGGAGCCACGTTGCAAGCGGCTACCAGTTTCGCTGGCAATCTCTGTATGGTTCGCCTGTTGATGCCAGAGGACTTTGGCCGGTTCGCCATCACCTATGCGCACATTGGGGTGGTTGCGGCGATTGTCAACTTTCATGTCCCCCTGCTTGCACTGCGAACGCCCGCCACCGAACTGGACGAACATCGGCAAGGAATCCTTGCCACGGCACTTGGGCTGCAGTCTTTGATTCTGGCCTGTGTCGGCTTGTTCGTGCTTTGGATCGCCGGCTTGTGGTCATTCTCAGCGACACTGCTGCTGCTGGGCGTCTTGCTCCCTCCCTGGGCGAGTTTGCAGATTGTTCTGTTCGAGCGAGCGTTTCGTTATCAGCGAATCAGCGTTCTGGAAACGGCCTCGCTCGCCTTGAGCCACTTGTTGGGTGTCGTGGCGGCACTCTCTGGTCTGGGGGCGATGGCGCTGTTCGCTCGTCCACTCATGCAACTGATGTTCACCGTCGTAGGACTGCACCTCTCGGGAATGTGGCGACCCGTCCGTTGGCGTTCCGTCTCCCTACCCCAATGGAGGTTGCTGATCTGCGAAGTGCGAGGGCTGTACCTGGATGGTCTTCTCTCTGGGCTCTTTCCGAAAGTGTTGATGCTGACCGTGGGATGGTCTACCGGCGAGCGCGTTACGGGGTTCTTCAGCATGGCGCTTCGTCTGGCGATGCTGCCGTTTCAACTCTCGCAGCCGGTATCGTCTCGGATGGTCGTCAACTACTTCAGCAACCATGTTGACGCCGAAAAGAAACTAGGCCGGTTGTGGATGGCCCTGAGCATGCTGGTGCCGGCACTATGCGTTGTGGGTGCCATTTCGTTGATCGCGGCTCGCCCTGCCGTGCGGTTGGTGTACGGCGCGGCCTGGATGGAAGCTTCGTACCTGCTGATGGCCATGATCGGGGTGATCGTCGGCATGCCGATCTACGAAATGCTGAGATCTTACTGCATCGCTGAAAATCGATTGCTGACTCTGGCCGGTTGGGGGCAAAGTCTTCAATTCACCAGCATCGCTCTCGCGGGAGTTGTCGCTGGCCTGCTGATGCCAGAACACGCCGGCCTGGCAATGGCCGTTGGCCTTTCGATCAGTTACGCACTGGCTTGCGCGGGACTACTGATCGGTCTCTATGGACGATCCCGTCGAGTTGGGACGAAGTCGATTCCAACAATCATCCACGGCCCTTCCTCCGCAGTGCCTCGTCCCAATGCAGTGCCTCGTCCCAATATTCTCTCGCCAACGCAACCTGTCCCAGTCAAACCGGGACGGCAGAGCGGTGCAAAACCATAGCGATCTCGCAAAGTACTGCGCCGGTGCCGGGACGTTTGCGAGTTGGAGAATGTGGTCGCGATTGCGATGGTCCTGGCATTCGCAAAACCCGGAAGTTTTTCTTCGTTGGCACTCGGAGCTTGCTCTCAATCGTCGAACCGCTCTTCCAGGAGTGCCTGATTCGCCGGTGAGAGATCGGAATCAAACATCGACACCTGTTTTAAGGCTGGCAGTCCTTTGGAACTCGCCAAGGCGGTGAATCCCGCGTCCCCCACGCCTGTGCCATACAGGTCCAGTTTGCGCAGATTCTTGAGATAAGGAGAACGGGCCAGCGCGCGAATGCCTTGGTCGCCAATCGGATTTGACGTCAGGTCGAGCGACTCCAAGTTTTCAAGTCCGCGCCAAGAAGCCAGGACTTCCATGCTCTCAGGCGAGAGCTCATTGTGCCCCAGCGCCAGAAGTCGCCAAAAGCCAGGCTTGGTCGCACTGACCAGTGTGGTGATTGTCTCGTCTCCCAAACTGCATCCCCCGAGGTGCAATTCGCAGACCCCCTGCATCTTGTCGGAATGCACCAAGGCGTTGAGTCCAGCGTCTTCGATATTGTTAGAAGTAAGGTCCAAGCTCTGAACGGTCGCCAGGCTCCAATGGCTCGCCAGCGCCATCGCGGCTTCTGCATCCAGTCCTGCTCCGTTCAAAGTCAGCGATTCCAAACGTGGCCAGCACGCGGTAGCTGCCATCAGTTGGCACGCTTCAGCGTCGATGCTGTTGCCTGAGAGATCCAACATCTTGAGCCGTGGCAATTTGGTTTGGGCCAAAGTCCGCACACCTTCGGACTCGAGACAATTATTCCGTAGCTCCAACTCTTCGAGATTGCCCAGGCGTCCGGACTCGCACAACACCTTGAGGGCATCGTCCCCAAAGCCGCAACTGGTCAACGCGATCTTCCGCAGTTGCTGCAACCGGGGCCATTCGGCCAGCAACCGGGCACCTTCGATCCCCAGGTTGCCATAGAAACTGAGTTCGATAAGTCGGTCAGTGTATGGGGATTGCGTGAGCGACTCGAGGTCGTCCAGCGCAATCGATTGCAGATGCAAGTGTCTTAACCGCGCAAGATGTGGCGACTCGGACAAGGTGAGTACGTCGACTGGATCGTACGTAAACAACAAGTATTGCACCAGCGGCGCGGCGGCGAAGAACCGATCGAGCTTTTCAGGGAGAATCCCTGGATGTTGCACCTCCACGGACGAGATCACCCCTTTCTCGAACCACAGGAAAGGGAGATACATGCTGCCGATCTTGGGCTGGAGCCCAATGACTTTCAGCGGTGCCAGCCAACGCTTGCCGTGCTTGTCCATCAACTCGTTGATGCGGCTAAAGTTGGCCTCGCCCCGCTTGCCTTGCAGTTCCAAGCGGTCTGCTTCGATTTCAAGTTCAATCAATTCGCCGAGCGGCTCGCCGCGTTTTCGCAGCCAGGCGGCGTATTGCAAACGCTTGGCGTCGGACTCTGGATCGTCCAGAATCGCTTCGATCAATGCGAGTTCCTCAGGGGTTCGCTTGATCTTGCGGAATCTCGCAAACAGTGTCTCGAACATCATTCGCCCCTGTTGGTCATGCACGAATGCCGAGAATTCCCAGCCACTCGCTAGCCCTGGAGTTGCAACCTGCGAACTTCCTGTTCGATTCCCCGCAGCACATCGTAGTCGCTTGGGTTGGGGCTCTCGAACGCAGGCCGCAACGGAATCGGGACATCGTCCATCCGGTAAACCGTACCAGGCACATTGATTCCATACACGGCCGTGTGGAAGGCGACCGTGGCGCTGCGCGTGGTCGGAGTCTCCTTGGGATCCAGCGAGATATAGGGGATCGACGCCAGATGGTCGCGGGCAGGTTGGCTGAAATTGCCCATCGGATCACTGGCAATAATCATGGCAGCGTCCGCCTCGCGGCGCGCTAGGGTATCGCTGGTGGTGTACTCGCCGGGGTTGAAGCGAGGATACCCACGAGACATGTTCACGCCAAAGGGGTAACCGGTTCGCCAGGTCACCACGTTGTCAGCACCGGTCACGTTGCCATGTCCACGATTCGGTTTGCAAACGAATCGGGTGTAGGTGTTCATATCTCGAGTGAGAGCCAGCAGCGCTTCGCTGTTGGTGTGTTTGCCACGTGTCATGGTCAAGCCCATGCCGAAGAAGATCACCCCAAACTTGGCCTGCTTCATGCGGTCCATCAGGTCTTGCCAGGTTGCCAGGGGGACTCCGGTGTCTTCTTCGACCTGAACGGGATCCAGTTCCACCCCTTTGGCCAATGCCCGCAGTGTCCATAGCCCTTCGAAATCGCGGCGAGGCTTGATCTGCACGAAGATATCCGCGGCTTTAACGCTCTTGGTCTTGCGGACGTCCACAATCACGCAGGTCCGGTCCTTGCGGCCATTGGGAAGAAACATGCCCTTGGGCATCAGGCTATATCGGGTGAAATGTCGAGGGTGGCTCTCGGCGGGATTCGACCCCCAGAACATGATGAAATCGCCGCGGTGCATCACCTCTCCCAAACTGCAGGTGACTTCGCCAACCCCTTGAAACGCCATCCCGGACGGGCCGTGGCAGACGCTGGTGGTGGTATCCACGGTGCCGCCGATCCAGTCGGCAATGCCAACGGCCACGCGTTGCGCTTCGCAGGTGGTATCGCTGAGACCGTAGACAATGGGATACTTGGCCTGGACCAAGATCTGAGCGGCACGGCGGATGCCTTCTTCGACCGTGGCTGGCTTCCCTTCGATGGTGCAGGCCGGATGGTCCTCGACCTCGTGATTGAGAAACCAGCTCTTGCCCAACACGCATGCGCGTTTGGCTTCGATGATCTCCGTGCCGCGGACGGTCAGGTCAATGTCATCGCAGACGCATCCGCAGAAGGTGCAGGTAGCGTCGGTAACGACCTTGAGCTCGGACTTCTCAGCGACCGGACGTTCGGGAGCAATGCTCATAGGTTTTGTCGGTTGGGTTGGAAGATTCGGTGACTGGGAGATTTGCCTGGCAGGAGTCTGTCACGGGGTGGTGAATCGAGCTACGCCGGAGAGTTCACACGTTCGAGCGTTACATCAATCCCCTTGCTGGTAGGCATGCCTGACCCGTGGGTGTCTCCCCCCATGAGTCGGCTGGAGAGATCCCCATAGGCGATGAAGAGCAAACCGGGAGGGAGTTCGTCCCCCTTGGCGGCGACAATGGGGACTTCGATCTCGCCATCGGCGCTCCTCAAGCGTACCACGTCGCCGGCCGCAAGCTCCAGCCTTTTCATATCGGCGGGTGCCACTTGCAGCTTGTGGATTTCGTCCTGATACGCCTCGAGGAACTTCCCTTCACTGATGCCACATCCCTGACGACTGGTTCTGCCTGGGATCAGGATAAACGTTTCGGCCACGGACATCTTTGCTCTTTAAGAGGAACGTACTCGTGCGAATTCAGCAACGTCCATTCTCCCAGCAAACGCTGCACAACGCCAGAGGTAACGCAGCCTGGTGCCGTTGTCGCGGCAGCCTGAGCGCGAACGAACCAGTATTACCAGCCCTCTGCTCCGGTTCTTTCAGCTAGCGTGCTTCCGGCGCGTTCACCCTGGTTGTCATGGTTCCAGCCAGATGGCGGATTTTGCTTGTTTTTTGGGACCTTGGGTGTGCAGAAGTGAGGTTCTCGCCACCTGCCGCCTCTTTGGCATGGGGGTTGCATTGAGGTCGGATCGTTCTCATCTGGAGAACAGCCCGTTGAGGTAACGAATAGCAAGCCTGCCCGTCGGCTTGCTCACCACAAATCAGGAGATGAGTCATGAGAGTCAAAGCATTTGCCGTGTTGTCAAGTTTTCTATTGGGATTGCCGGTGTTGTTCGGATGCGCTGAGAGTGTCACGCCTGACGACGTGAACGAAGCTCGCGAGGACGTTCGGGAAGAAGAACGCGAAACCGCCCAAGCCCGCAATGACGCCCAACAGGCCGTCAACGAAGAAGAACGCGAAACCCAAGAGGCGCGTCGCGAAGCGATGAAGCCGGTTATCGAGCATGACGACGTCACCGAAGAAGCACGCGAAACCGCCGAAGTGGCCAAAGAAGGCCGAGAAGCCGTGGCGGAAGAAGAACGCGAAACGGCCGAAGCTCGCAACGAGCTGAATAAGACCGAAGCGCAACTTGCCGCTCAGACCGAGCGAGACGCTTATCTCGTCACAGTCAATCAAAGCCTCAAGGCTGCGGAAGCCTAGGTTGAACAACTGGAAACGAGTGCCGACAATCTCGAAGGTCAAGCGAAGACCGATGTCGATACCCGGATCGAAGTGATTCAGGCCCAGGTCGATCTTGTCGAGGAAAAGCAGGACAAGCTGGAATCTGCCGAACTGCTGAAGTGGAATACGCACAAGGCTGAGGTGGATGCTGCGGTTGCAGAACTGAAGAAGCTCCTCAACGATAACGCCACCCCCATCAGTATCGACACGGTTGACCCCAACTTGGATTCGTAAGCGACCGGCAACTTTACTGGCCGCTTGCTTCTGTCTCTCAGCACTAAGTAGCTGTGAGGACGAAGGGCCTGTCGAAGACACGATCGAAGAGATCCAAGACGACTAGATCCCTTCAAACTGACACTCGCATGTCCGGCGTACCGGACACACACCCCGAAGGCCTGGCTCTTGATTTTGAGAGCCAGGCCTTTAATTTTTTGACAGCCAGCGTTGCCGCTACTCGCCGCCCTAAGAATTCGGTATGCTATCGGCGTAGGTTTCTGGTGTCAGGCAGCAGCGGGGCTGCTAGGGGTGCCAGGTCATGAACACGTACGAGGGAATTTGTACGATGGGTGCCATGCCACTTTTGCTTGCTCAGAACGAGATCGGCGGGAATTTGATCTGGACGATCATCGGTGGGCTGATCGGCGTGATGGCCGTGGTCATTGCCCTGGTGATCATGTTGCGGTACGGCAATCTCTGGTTCCAGGCCTACATGTCCAACGCTCGAGTTTCGCTCTTTAGTCTGGTGGGCATGGACCTGCGGCAAGTGGATGCCCGTTTGATTGTTCAGGCAAAGGTCATGGCCATGCAGGCCGGAATTGCCAGCGACCGCAGTGCCGGGGTGACCACCCGCCGCCTGGAAGCACACGCTTTGGCGGGAGGAAATGTGTTGCACGTTGTGCGGGCAATCATTGCTGCCCATCGGGCGGATATCGACCTTGATTTTGACCGTGCCGCCGCCATCGACCTGGCCGGTCGCGATGTCTTGGAAGCGGTGCAAACCAGCGTGAATCCGAAAGTGATTGATTGCCCTGACCCCCGCAAATCTCATAAGACCACCCTCAGTGCGATTGCCAAGAATGGTGTCGAACTCAAGATTCGAGCGCGTGTGACGGTTCGAACCAACCTGGCCCAATTGATCGGCGGTGCCACGGAAGAAACCATCGTCGCTCGGGTTGGCGAAGGAATCATTACTTCGATTGGTTCCAGCATGACCCACCTGGAAGTGATGGAAAATCCTGATCGGATCTCCAAAGCCGTGCTCAACCGCGGGCTGGACTCGCAAACCGCTTACGAGATTGTCTCGATTGACATTGCCGATATTGATGTTGGTGAAAACATCGGTGCCCGGCTTCAGGCGGATCAGGCAGAAGCCGATATGCGTGTCGCCCGCGCCAATGCTGAGAAACGCCGAGCGGACGCCATTGCCAAAGAGCAAGAAATGCAGGCCATGGTTGCCCAGAACCGCTCGCGGTTGTTGCTGGCAGAAGCCGAAGTGCCGCTCGCCATGGCCTCGGCCTTCCGCGAAGGCAACCTAATGGGACGCGACGGAAATTCGACTCCCTAAGGGTTTGCAGTCACGTCTGCTCTACGAAACCATACGCAGTCGCTGTTTAGAAACCTTCAAAAATCATACAACCCCAGATTGATGGCCGGATGGACCGCACTGAATCTCGACGAGGCAAACTCCGCAAGGCGATTCGCAAAGCAGGGGTCGATGGGCTCCTGGTGACCAACTTCGGCAATGTGACCTATCTGACTGGGTTTACCGGAGACGATAGCTACTTGCTGGTGACGCGGAATAAAGACATCATCATCAGTGATTCCCGCTACACCACCCAGCTCGAGGAGGAATGTCCGGGGCTGGAGACGCATATCCGGACCACCGGCGTCTCGATGCTGAAGTCGCTCCGGCAAACGCTCACCTCGGCCAAGGTGCAGAAACTGGGGGTCGAAGGTGGATCGATGACCGTGGATCTCTACGAGCGACTGAACTCCCAGCTCGAAGGAATCACCCTGACTGCCACGGCATCGCTGGTCGAAGAACTGCGGATCATCAAGGACAAAGACGAAATCGCCGCCACCCGACGCGCGGTCTGGCAGGCCGAGAAAGCCTTTGAGGTGCTGAAGGCCACACTTCGTAGCGACATGACCGAACGCCTGGTCGCTGCGGATATCGAACATCAGATTCGGCAGTTTGGCGGCAAGGGTTGCAGCTTTCCGCCCATCGTAGCGGTAGGAGCCAGGGCCGCCTTGCCCCACGCCCGCCCGACCGATCAGAAGATCGGCGATGCTCCGTTCGTGCTTGTCGATTGGGGGGCTGACGAAGGGCTTTATAAGAGCGACTTGACGCGAGTTTTGGTGACCGGTAAAATCCCGCCCAAACTCGAAGCTGTATATGGAGTTGTGCTCGAAGCCCAACTCCGTGCCATCGAAGCGATCAAGCCTGGCGTGAGCTGCGGAAGTGTGGATGCCGTGGCCCGAAAGATCATTGCTGATGCCGGCTACGGCCAATATTTTGGCCACGGACTCGGTCATGGACTGGGCATCGATATCCATGAGTATCCCCGGTTTGCACCCGACCAGAGCCGGGAACTGGAACCTGGGATGATTGTCACGGTGGAACCTGGAATCTACCTGCCTGGACGACTGGGAGTTCGAATCGAGGATGATGTGTTGGTTACCAAGGATGGGCATGAGGTGCTGACCACTGTCCCTAAGTCTTTTGAAGACGCCCAGTTATCCTAGACCGTGGGCTAGATGCAGTTTCGCGAGTTCATTCGAAGGGGCACACGATTTCGTTTTGTTACTGAGCAACGGTTCCCTGGGGAAAATGGCATGTCGAATTCCGGCTCGAGTTCCGGTGACGTCTTCGACGTACGGAAAATTCGTCGGCTGGTAGCTCTCATGAACGAACATGAGTTGAGCGAGCTCGACCTGCGGCAAGCCGATACACGGATCCGCATTCGGAGAGGCCCCGAACAGATCACGACGTCCGGTCCTGTGCCGGCGGCCTTTGCCGCTCCGGCCTCCGCTGCGCTGCCCGCCGAGGCAGCCACTCCGGCACCTCCTGCCAAGGCGTCTGAGGACCATTTGTTGACGGTCCGCAGTCCCATGGTCGGTACCTTCTATGTTTCGCCGAACCCTGAGTCTCCGGCGTTCATCAAGGTTGGAGATCAGGTTCAGGCCGACACGGTGGTCTGTATCATCGAAGCCATGAAGGTCTTCAATGAGATCCCAGCGGGCGTTTCGGGCAAGGTAGTTTCCATTCTCGTGGAAAATCAGGCTGCCGTTGATTTCGACCATCCTTTGTTCAAAGTGGATCCTACCTGACCGCGTCCCGCCTGACATTCCCCCAGGCGGCGCTGCTCCCCAGGCGACGAATAACTTAGCGGTTCAGGTTGATGTGCCATGTTTAAGCGAATTCTAATTGCAAACCGCGGCGAGGTTGCACTGCGCATCATTCGCGCTTGCCGCGAGATGGGAATCGAAACGGTTGCCGTCTTCAGCGAAGCCGATCGAGATGCCCAGTACCTGGATCTGGCCGACGAAAAATACTGCATCGGACCCGCCAAGCCAGCGGACAGTTACCTGAAGATCCGCAATATCATTGCTGCGGCCGAAGTGGGTAACGTTCAGGCGATTCATCCCGGCTATGGGTTCTTGGCTGAGAACGCGCACTTTGCAGACGTTTGCCGTAGTTGCAATATTGACTTCATTGGCCCCACCCCCGCAGCAATGTCTCTGTTGGGTGATAAGAACGCGGCCCGGCGTTTGGCACGCGAGGCCGAAGTTCCAGCCGTGCCCGGCAGCGATGGGCTGATTGAGTCCGAAGGCGAAGCGGTTCGGATTGCCCGCGAAATTGGTTATCCGGTGCTGATCAAAGCCACGGCCGGTGGTGGTGGTCGCGGGATGCGTGTTGCCTCGAATGACCTGTCACTCAAGAGCGAATTGAAACAGGCACAAGTCGAAGCCGAAGCGGCATTCGGCAACGCTGGCGTCTATTTGGAGAAGTACGTCGAGCATCCTCGGCACGTTGAAGTGCAGATTCTAGCAGATCACCATGGCAATGTGGTGCATCTCCATGAGCGTGATTGCACCATGCAACGCCGGCACCAAAAACTGATCGAAGAGAGCCCTGCCGCGCACTTGCCAACGGCCACACGTGATGCCATGTGCGAAGCCGCTGTGCGCCCTGGCCAAGACCGCCAACTACACCAATGCTGGTACGGTGGAGTACATTGCTGACCGAGAAGGCAATTTCTACTTCATCGAAGCCAACACGCGCATTCAGGTGGAGCACCCCGTTACCGAGATGGTGACCGGCGTTGATCTAATCCAGTGGCAAATTCGCGTAGCCGCCGGCGAACCGCTGACCTTTGCCCAACAAGACATTCAGACCAACGGTGTGGCAATTGAGTGCCGGATCAACGCCGAGGATCCCAAGCACAAGTTTCGTCCCTCCGCAGGGCTGATCAAACAGATGCACTTTCCGGGCGGAATTGGCGTTCGTTTCGAATCCCATGCCCACTCGGGTTACCGTGTGCTTCCGTATTATGACTCGATGATTGGTAAGCTGATCGTGCATCGCCCAACGCGCGAAGAAGCCATCCATTGCATGATTAAGTCGTTGAGCGAACTGCGGATCGATGGGGTCCAGACGACGGTCTCGCTGCAGCAAGAGATCCTGCGGCATGCAGCCTTCGCCGAGGGACGCGTCGATACCACCTTCATCGAACGGACTTGGGTCAACTGAGCGCAGTCTTGCACCCAGCGCAGCGTATCGGGCCGCGGTTGCAAACGCTGACCAGACTCAGGTGCCAACCATTGTCAGCCGGACAAAGTTCGCCGGCTGTTGCCAGAAGCGGTGGGCCGTCCCACCTGCTCCTTCCTCTTAATTCGTTAGTACAGAACCATGACTACGCTCTCCCGACCTCCCCAAATTCAAACCAATTTTCGCCGCGTGGCCATTCTGTTTGCTGGTGGTCCCGCGCCGGCAGCCAACGCCGTGATTTCGACGGCCGCCGTCTCTTTCTTGCGGAACGAAGTCCAAGTGGTTGGCATCCTCAACGGCTACTCGAATCTGGTGGAGTTCAGTCCTGAGCACCCCATGGTCGAAGGCAGGGACTACGTCTCCATTGATCATCGTGCCCTGAAACGGACACGCAACTCGCAGGGCATTCTGATCGGCACCGCGCGCACCAATCCTGGTCGCGATGTTTCGCACCCGTCGCACCTGACCGACCCCCAACGTGTGAAACCACTGAAGACCGTCTATGACGCCTTGGTTTCGTTGAACGTGGATGCGTTGGTCTCCATCGGTGGTGATGACACCCTCAAAACGGCCAACAAGTTCAAGCTGTTCCAAGAGCATCTTCCTCCCTCGGCCCCTCGGATTCCCGTGGTTCACTTGCCCAAGACCATTGACAACGATTACATGGGCATCGACTTCACGTTTGGCTATTTCACGGCCGTGGAAACACTGGCCAGCGAAGTCCGCAACCTGCTCGCGGACGCGGAAGCCAACCGTAGTTACTTCCTGGCCGAGACCATGGGGCGTAGCGCCGGTTGGTTGGCCTACGGAGCCGCGATTGCCGGCGAAGCGAGCCTGGTAATCAGTGTCGAAGATATTACGGACAGGTATCGCACGGAAGAGGAGTTCGAGTCCAACGGCAAGATAACCACACGCCCCGTGATGGATGTGGATCAGGTCGTGCGGCGCATCGTGGCCACCATGCTCGTGCGCGAAGATACCGAGCGCAAACCGTTCGGGGTAATCGTCATGGCCGAAGGATTGGCCGAACTGCTACCGCAGAAGTTCATTGAAGGAGTCGCCCGAGACGACCACGGCCACCTGGCAATTGCGAATGTCAATATGGCCCGTATCTTCGCCAAGTTGATTGGCGCGGAGTACACCAAGCAGACGTCGCGCAGTCGGCGGATTACCGGAATTCAACTTGGTTACGAAGCCCGCTGTGCCCAACCTCACGCGTTCGACGTGATGCTTGGCAGCCAATTGGGAGTGGGTGCGTATCGGGCGTTGGTCGAAGAAAACCTCAATGGTGTGATGGTATCCGTTTCCGGCCAACTCGATCTGAATTACGTGCCGTTCGAAAAACTGGTGGATCCGGAAACGCTGGTTACCGTAGTGCGGTACGTGGCGCCGAACTCCGACTTCCACCGCCTGGCACGGTTCTTGGAATCGTACGTCAACGACTAGACATTGGCGAGTCGACTCAACGAGTCGACTTTGCGAGCGACCATCGGATGGCGCTCGTTCCACGGTATGAACCGCTTGGCAATTTTCACGACGAGCGTAATTCTCATGGCAACAGCGCTTGTGACAGGTGCCAGCGGGTTCATTGGGCCGCACCTGGTCGGCATCCTGCAGCAAGCCGGCTACGACATCACCGTGTTGGTGCGGTCCCAGTCAGATCGCGATCGGCTCGCGCCATTTGCTCCACGTTGGGCGACGGGAGATATCTGTGATCCCGCAGCCATGACCGAGGCGGTGAAGAATCAAGACGTCATCTTCCATCTGGCCGGGTTGATCAAGGCCTTCAACCTCTCGCAATTCCTCGAGGTGAACGAATTGGGCACAGGTGTGGTCTTAGAGGCGTGCTCCAAACTGACCACTCCGCCGACAGTGGTCGTGGTCAGTTCTCTGGCCGGAGCGGGTCCCTCCCCC
This sequence comes from uncultured Planctomycetia bacterium, assembly GCA_942492195.1. GTDB lineage: Bacteria > Planctomycetota > Planctomycetia > Pirellulales > S012-138 > CALOEH01. Next base: position 97,800 of record CALOEH010000200.1, read on the forward strand.
ACAGGTCATCTACGCAGCGAGTCGGAAGAGCGGGCCCCTGTTTCCAACTACGGTGCCAGCAAAAGGGCCCAAGAGCTCAAGGCGGAATCGTTCGCCGACCGAATGCCGATCAGTATCGTCCGTCCCCCCATGGTCTTCGGCGAAGGAGACCCTGGCATGCTGGCCATGTTCAAACCGATCGCCCGAACTGGCATTCACTTTGTGCCAGGGCTCACTGCCAAACAGTTTTCTTTGGTGCATGCGGTTGATCTTTCGCAGGCTTTGCGCCTGGTTGCCGAGAGTGGGGCGCGAATCTCGAAGGACAGCGAAACTGGCACTGGGATCTATTTCGCCGCGAGTGATGAGCATCCCAGTTACGCGGATCTTGGTCGGCAGATTGGCAAGGCGCTCGGCCGCCGACGGACATTCGTTTTGTACTCCCCGTTCTTTTGCACTCGAGTGGCGGCCTGCGGAGCCGAGCTTATCTCGCGCGCCCGGGGCCAGCAGCAGATCTTCAATTTGGATAAAGCCCGCGAGGCAGCTGCCGGAAACTGGACCTGTGATCCCGCCAAGATCCAGCAGCAACTCGGCTGGAAGACGAGTGCCACGCTTGATGATCGGCTCAAACAAACGGCCCAGTGGTATCAGCAGAACAAGTGGGTTTAGCATTCGCTCGGTGTGGCTTGCCCAGCGGTTTTGGTGAAATTGCCGGGCGAAGTCTCATTTACGGTGTCCACGGTTGGCGGGTGGTGCGGTAAGATCGGCACTTCAATGCGCCCCGCTGCGCAGATGACGCCGTCCCACAATCAAGGAGACTCACCGTGGCAAAGCCCCAGGATGCCTCCCCCGCCGCTTCGAACGAACCGTCGTCCAATGATGGCAAGAATCAAGGACACTCCGGCGGCCATCTGACCGCCTGGATCGTTGCCTCAATTGTGGCGGCCATTGTGCTGGCCCTGGCCGCGCCCCAATTCGCCATCAACTTCGAAGTCGGAGGGCAGATCTTTCTGCGGCTCTTGCAGATGATTGTGGTGCCGTTGGTGATGGCCAGCGTCATGAGTGGGATCCTAGGGCTCGGCGATGTTCGCAAACTGGGACGTCCCGGAGGTGTGGCCATTGCTTACTACATGACCACCACGGTGCTGGCGGTACTCACCGGTTTGCTGGTGGTGAATGTGACGAACCCCGGCATCGGCATTGCTCCTGCATTCGTCGAAAGCCAACAAGCCGAAGGAGCCAAAGCCGTTGAAGAAGCCACCTCGGCCATGAAAGCTGAGGATCCCAAGGCTGAAGGGCCTCCCTCGATTGCGACGGTTTTCAAAGGCCTGTTCTTGATGCTGTTTACCGACAACCTGCTGAAGTCGATGGTCGAAATCGACCTGTTGCCGCTGATTGTGTTCTGCATCATCTTTGCTGGCATGCTCACCACCATGGGAGATCGGGCCAATGGCATTGCCAGTCTGGTGGTCAGCGTCAATGACGCTTTGATGAACTTTATCCTGCTCTTGATGAAGATCGCGCCCCTAGGCATCTTTTGCCTGGTCACTGCCAGGTTTGGTCATGCCCAAGCCGGGGGCAAGTTCATGACGCTGCTCCAGACTCAGGCAGGCTACATGATGACCGTGCTGATCGGGCTGGGGCTTCATGCCTTCGTGACGTTGCCGCTGCTGTACTACGCGACAACGCGGAAGAACCCCTACCGATTCTTTGGGCAAATGTCCCAAGCGATTCTGACGGCCTTCTCCACGGCAAGTTCGACGGCCACGCTCCCTATCACCATGGAATCTGCCGAGCAGAGGGCGGGTATCTCCAAGCGTTCCACCGAGTTCGTGCTGCCGCTGGGCGCTACCATCAACATGGACGGCACCGCCTTGTACGAAGCGGCCGCAGCCATCTTTATTGCCCAGGTGTATGCCTCGGTGACGCCTGACTTCACACTCACCTTCACGCATCAGGTCACCATTGCCGTGACCGCCACGTTGGCAGCAATCGGGGCCGCCGGCATACCCGAAGCCGGCTTGATTACCATGCTCATTGTGCTGAAATCGGTAGACCTTCCGCTGGACATGATCGGCCTGATCCTGCCAGTCGATTGGTTGCTCGACCGTTTCCGCACCGCCGTCAATGTCTTCGGAGATTCGGTCGGCACCGCGGTCGTGGATCCCTGGTTCGACGACAACAACTGACCAGACAGGGCGCCCCCGAACCTTTCTCTCGCCTTCGCGTCTAATCCATCAGTAGCACGATGGCAACGCTCCAAGGCACTGGTCGTCTAGCGGCTAAGACACCGCTCTTGTAAAGCGGTTACGCGGGTTCGAGTCCCGCCCGGTGCTCATGAGTGCTTGAGTGGTGATTCCGGGGTGGCCAAACGGTAAGGCGCCGGCCTGTTAAGCCGATGATTGAAGGTTCGACTCCTTCCACCGGAGCTACGTCTGCGACGCTCGCGCGCAAGCGCACATCGACGGTCCAACGAAGCCATCCGGCCGGATGAGGGCCCTGTCTTGAAAACAGGTGGCGGCGCAAGCCGCTTGTGAGTTCGAGTCTCACGGCTTCCGCTAAGTTTGTAGAATCAAGCAAAACGCCTCGGCTGCATCTGCAGCGCGAGCAACGTGAACCGCTCAAGCAACTGTTCTACGTGCGCCGTGGAAATGTTTGATCGGAAGGATGAAAGTCCCTTCCTGGCCCATGACGACTAGCCGACGGGTCGCTTCCCAACTTGCGGGAAGGTCGGCCAATTCGGCGACCGATGGATGCCGATCAACGATCTAATGCGTTCGGCCTCCTACCGCGCCATTCACGTCCGGACTGAAGATCGTGGAGCCCCCGACTCCCGTATCGACTGCTTGTGCCTGAGCCGACAGCCGACAAGCAAATTGGATAGTTTGTGACAGAGCTGATACGATTGGACCCGAGTGCCTAGATTGCGTTGGGGATTCTGCTGTTCAAACCGGTCAACCTGCCTGCGATCCTTAGCTTCGAGCCTTCCGATGTTGATGCCGCGGTACGTCGTCATCCTGTTAGTAACTTTCGGGGCGTTGAGTGCGGATGCCACAGTCGCCGCTCCACGGAAGCCCTTGTCGTTTGAAGCCCACGTGCGACCGATTCTCAAGGCGCATTGCTTTCAGTGCCACGGAGAAGAAGAGCAGGTTGAGGGCAGTCTCGATTTGCGGCTGGTCCGTTTGATGCGAACAGGCGGCGACTCGGGACCCGCGCTGGTGGCGGGTGACGCTGCGAAGAGCCTCATGGTTGAGCGTCTGGAAAGCGGCGAAATGCCTCCTGGCGAGAAGAATATTTCGGCTGACGAGTTGGCGACGATTCGCCGCTGGATCAATGCGGGAGCTGAGACAGCCCGGCCCGAACCTGAGAACGCCGAAGAGCAATTGTTTACCGAAGAGGACCGATTGTTCTGGTCCTTTCAGCCGGTTCGCGAACCGAACGTGCCGCAAGTACAGGCTGCCTCACGAGTGCGGACGCCGGTTGATACCTTCTTGCTTGCCCGCTTGGAAGAAGAGGGCCTGGGGTTCTCACCGGACGCGGACAAGCGAACCTTGATTCGTCGCGCTTACTTCGATCTGTGGGGATTACCTCCTACGCCGGAGGCGGTGGATGAGTTTCTGGCCGATCATCGCCCAGACGCCTGGCCACGGCTTATCGACCGATTGCTCGCCAGCCCCCACTATGGCGAACGCTGGGGTCGCCACTGGCTGGACATCGCCGGATACGCTGACAGCGACGGGTATAGCGAGCAGGACCGTGTTCGCGCGTTCGCGTACAAGTATCGTGACTATGTCATTCGCGCACACAATGCGGACAAACCCTTCGACGAGTTCATTCAGGAACAGTTGGCTGGGGACGAGTTGGTCGAACGCCCGTACCGTAACCTTTCGGCTCTCGATCAAGATCGACTGATTGCGACCGGTTTTCTGCGGAACGCGCCGGACGGTACGGCAGACCGGGCTGTCGATCAAGCGATGGCACGCAACGAAGTGATGGCGGAAACAATCACCATCGTTTCGTCCTCATTGTTAGGCTTGACGGTTCAGTGCGCACGCTGTCACAACCACCGGTTTGATCCCATTTCGCATGTCGACTACCACCGCCTGCGAGCGATCTTTGAACCTGCCTACGATTGGAAGGCCTGGCGACTACCGGAAGAACGTCGAGTCTCACTTTGGAGCGATGCGGAGCGCGAGCTCGCAGCGGAAGTTGACGCCGAACTTGCGAAAGCGGCCCAAAAGCGCGCGGATCAACTCAAGCGGCACATGGCCGATGTTTTGGAGATCGAACTCGCAAAACTCCCCAACTCGGTGCAAGTGCAGCCTGAGCTGATCCGTGACGCGGTACTTCAGCGGACCGCGAAGGAGCGCACGCCTGAGCAGATTGCAATTCTGAAGAAGTACCCTTCGCTCAACATTTCCGAACAGACGCTTGGTGCCCGGTCCGCGGAGCGATTTCTCAAAGAATCCAAGGGCTACGAGGCGCTCGTCAAACAGATCACGGCGAGGCGTCCTAAACCGGACTATGCCCGAGCCCTGACCGAGGTACCTGGTGAACTCCCGGTGACGTATCGCTTTGGTCGCGGAAGCCATGCTCAACCTGAAGAAGTAGTGCTGCCTGGGGAACTCTCGATCTTGAATGTCGAGGGGCAGGACGGGCTGCCGGCACCGAATGCAGAACTTCCAACGTCCGGTCGCCGACTGGCGTATGCTCGGCATCTGACACGTGGTGATCATCCGTTGCTGGGCCGGGTGTTGGTCAACCGCATTTGGATGCATCATTTCGGACAAGGAATTGTGCGAACGCCATCGGACTTTGGAGTTCAGGGAGATCCCCCGACCCATCCGGAGTTGTTGGACTGGCTGGCCGGACAGTTCGTTCGCAGCGGCTGGCGTCTGAAGCCGTTCCACAAACTATTGATGACGTCCACCGCTTATCAACAGGCATCCACGCGCACGGCACAGCTTGAAACAGTCGACCCCGACAATCGACTACTAGGGCGAATGAACATGCGGCGGTTAGATGCTGAGACAGTCCGCGACACGATGCTCTCGGTTTCTGGAAATCTAAACGAGACCATGTTCGGTCCGCCGCTGCCGGTCGCAGCAGACGGCGTGGGCCGTGTCCTCATCGGCATCGCATCCGGGAGTCGAAGTGGACGGGTCAAGCCGTTGCCCGGTGATGAGAGTTTGCGGCGGAGCATCTATGTGCAACGGCGGCGGAGCCTTCCGTTGGCAGCGCTGGCCACCTTCGATGCTCCAACCATGTCGCCCAATTGTGAGCAGCGGTCGTCGTCGACGGTTGCGTCACAAAGTCTGTTGCTCATGAACAATTCGATCTCGCTTCGGCAGGCTGAGCAATTTGCAGCCCGCGTGGCACATCAAGCGGGGACCGATGCAGCGGCCCAAGTGCGACTTGCCTGGCAGACGGCGCTGGCGCGCCACGCCACACCAGCGCAACTTGAGCGCAGCTTGAAGTTTCTGGAAGTTCAAACGCAGTTGGCCCTTGAGAGGGCTGCCGAACTGTCGCCTGACGAAGCCAGCCAGGTGAGATTCGCCTCCGAGCCGGAGCTGCAAGCCCTGGCCAATTTGTGCCAGTTTTTGTTCAGCAGCAATGCCTTTCTGTATGTCGATTGAGGTGAGTCCCATGCCGTTGAGAGCAAATAGCAGCCTGTCCCGCCGAGCGTTTTTGGCTTCAAGCGGAATGGGCGTTGGAAGTGTGGCTGCAAATTGGCTTCTGACCCAAGATGCCCGTGCGGCTGAGCCCGTGAAACCAACGCTTGAGCGTCCAACATTCGACTTGAGCCCCAAGCCGGCACATGCAGAGCCTCAGGCTCAGGCGATGATTTCGATCTTTACGAGTGGCGGACCGAGCCAACTCGATTTGTTCGATCCCAAGCCGGAATTGGATCGTCATAATGGGCAGGATTATGCTGGCGATCTCTCGCTCGACTCCAGTGCGATGAAGGGTCGTAACAGTCGCCAACTGCTGGCCAGTGCCTGGAAGTTCCGGCACTACGGCGAGTGCGGAATGCAAATGAGCGAATTGCTGCCGCACATCGGGAGCATTGCCGATGAGATTACGCTCATCCGGTCGATGCAGACCTTCAATCGTTCGCACGTGCCGGCCATGGCATCTATCAATACGGGTCGCCCGCTACGAGGTCGCCCCAGCCTTGGGAGTTGGGTGACGTATGCGTTGGGGACCGAGAACCACAATCTTCCAGCGTTTATGGTGCTGACCGATGAGGACAGTCTTCCCCTCAACCGTGAGTTGAATTGGTCCAACGGCTGGTTGCCTTCGATCTATCAAGGCACGGTGGTTCGTCCTCAGGAACCGCGCATTTTAGACCTTGAAGCTGCCGGTGCATTTACGCGGCCGCAACGCAACGGCACTGGCTAACGTTCTTAGAAGCATTCAATCGTGAGCACTTCGAGCGACGTCCGGGAGAAGACGACCTCGAAGCACGAATTGCCAGCTACGAACTCGCCGCCCGCATGCAAGTGGCCGCGCGCGAAGCTTTGGATCTATCGCAGGAAAGCGCCGCCATGCACAGTTTGTATGGCCTGGATCAAGAGGCAACTCGATCATTCGGTGCCCGTTGCCTCATCGCTCGAAGACTGGTTGAACGGGGAGTGCGCTTCGTGCAAATTCATAACGGCTACCAACAGTGGGACCATCATATGGATATTCATGGCCGACTGCCCGAGATGTGCAGGAAAACGGATCAACCTTCAGCCGCACTCGTCAAGGATCTCAAGAGCCGAGGGATGCTGGAATCCACGCTAGTCCATTGGGGGGGCGAAATGGGTCGGCTGCCGATCATTGAAACCAACCAGCCGGTCGGCCGCGACCACAACCCTTACGGCTTTAGCATGTGGCTGGCCGGTGGCGGTATTAAAGCAGGGCACGTTCACGGCCAAACCGACGAACTCGGCTTTAAGGCCGTCGAAGGCCACATGTCGCATTTCGACTACCACGCGACGCTGCTGCACCTGTTCGGTTTGAACCACAAAGAACTGGTATTCGCACGTTCCACGCGCCAAGAGACGTTGACGGACGGACAGGCGGCCAAGGTCGTCTCAGAGATTTTGAAGCAACCTGTGACCCGTATTTAGCAGCCTGTTGATTTTCGCCCTGCGGTTCCGGCAAAAGTCGAACAACCTCAAGTTACGTTGACACTGGAGTCTACGCAACAGCTGGTCTTGCCAGCGACCAAGCATCGCCCTACACCAGGCAGGTATCCTTAAGTGCAGGATTCGGTTGATGTTAGGTGAAAGTGGAGCGAAAGGGATTCGAACCCTCGACCTCTGCATTGCGAACGCAGCGCTCTCCCAACTGAGCTACCGCCCCTGGATGTATTAAAGTTTTTCAGGGTATTGTGTTACGACGGATTCCTTGTTGGCACTTCAAATGGGTTGAATCTTCGTATTGGATGACCATTGTGGCCGCTGTCTCAACACGGAGATGGAAACTTACCATCAAGAATACCTATGATGCCGGAGGGCGGCAATGGGCGACCACGCAGTTTTCAGCCGATGCCGGTTCGACCGAAGTGAAGATTCGGGGCTGACTTGCCGTGCGTGGTCAGGTCAGTGCGCGGTGACACTGGTGGCAATGGGCATTGAACTTGGTCGAGCCGAATGGTGGCGCTACTTCTTGCCGTAGTTCTCCGCAAGTTCAACCAGCGAGCGAACCATGACGCCGCTGCCGCCGCCATCGATCCAAGTCTTGGCCGAGTCGTAGAAAGCGGGGCCGGCGATATCCATGTGAACCCAGGGAACGTCTTCGACAAAGCGTTCCAGGAATTTGGCGGCTGTGATGGCGCCACCCCAGCGTCCTTTGCCAATGTTGCGGATGTCTGCGATCTCGCTCTTGATATCGTCGTTGAAGCTCTCGAACATGGGAAGTTGCCAGGCGGGCTCACCGCAAACCTCCGTCGCGGCAGAGACCTGATCGCACCAGACTTGGTTGTTGGACATCAGCCCTGCGACATCGGTCCCGAGTGCTACCAGGCAGGCTCCGGTCAGTGTGGCGAGGTCCACAATTTGGCTTGCCCCGCGCTCCACGGCTACGTTGAGCACATCTGCCAGGACCAAACGCCCTTCGGCGTCGGTGTTGAGGACTTCGATCGTGGTTCCGCTCCGGGCGGTCAGCACGTCGCCCAGCATGAAACTGGTGGCGCTGGGGAGATTTTCCACCATGCCCATCAAGCCCAATACATTGACCGGGAGTTTCAGCTGAGCAATGGCCTGCATGGCACCCAGCACCGTTGCGGCACCGGCCATGTCGCACTTCATGGTCTTCATCGAATCGCTCGGCTTGAGCGACAGGCCGCCGGAGTCAAAGGTCACGCCCTTGCCGCAGAGGGCCAGCCAAGGATCTTTCGCTCCGCCACCGGCATGACGCAACACAACCAGACGCGGCGGTCGGGCAGAGCCTCGGGCCACGGCCATCAGGGCACCAGCCCTTTCTTGGGCCAGGCGATGCTCATCCCAGACTTCGACTTCCAGGCCACATTGGTCAGCAACGCGCGTGGCTTCTTCTGCGAAGGTTTCGGGGTAAATCTTATCCGGTGGTTCGTTGACCAGGCGGCGCGTCAAGTTGATGGACTCACCCAAGATCGTCCCGCGCTCGACGGCGGCCTCACTGCCATGCCAATCAACCTGGTCGAAGGGGTGGCGTGACTTCTTGGCACGGTATAAATCCTGGCCAACGCAGCCAACCAGGGCACCTGCCACGCCAGCAGCTGCCACGTCGGCAGGCCAATCGGGCTCTTCAAGGAAGTAGGCCACCCGTTGCCGAGGCTTGGAAGCCAGCGTTCTCGCCGCCGCGGCGGCGGCGGTGTAAGCGGTCTCGCGGTTGAGTTGCTCTGGTGTCCCCAGCCCAACGACTACCAAGACCTTGTCCGAGATGCCAGGGAGCCCCATCAGCGTGGAGGTGCTTTGCCGCGAAGTTTCGATCTCTCCCTGCTCGATCAGACGGCTGATCGCCCCCCCAGTGGCTTCGTCCACCTGTTGGGCAGCGGCCGAAAGCTCGGCTTGCGATTGAATCCCCAACACGAGGATGTCAGCTTCAGTTTCTAGAGGCTCGGAGGCAATGCGTGCGACGTTCGTCATAGGACGTGGATCCACCAACTTAATGAATGGGGAGAAGGGAATTTCAATGTTGACGGATCGAGCGAACGGACTTCGGTGTCAGGCAGTCTTAGCGGTGCATCGACTTCTACAAAGCCGTGTGCTTGAGTGACACCGAGTCTTGCTTCGTCGCAGCATCGACCTTGAGCGGAATCACCCAGGTGACCTGCCCTACCTTGCAGAGTCCCTCGGCACCGTCCTGGCAATAGTAATACGTGAGCGTGAGTTTAACCCGATCGGTGCCAGCATTCTTAGCCACCGGCAGCGGAACGGCGAAACTGGCTTTCTTCTCGCCCACCTTGATGGACTTGCCAATCTGCGAACGATCCACAGGGCCCTGTTCAGAAATGGCATTGATGCGATAGCTCATGGGAGCCAAGGGGTTGATCTTCCAACCGTCCGCCAATTTGATCTCTACATCGAGCTTGACATTGCCATCGGTGGCCTTGACCGCTTGCTCTTTCAGCACCGTTTCCTTCTCGCCGAAAGAGAATTCGGCGAAGCCGGTCGTCTCCGGAGCTTTGAACGGTTTTAGGCCGGCAATTTCCAGCGTGCTGACGGCGTTGTCCTGCTTGAGATCGATGACGCGAATCCGGTGGTTGTTGGTGTCTGCCACATACACCTTGCCTGCGGCAACAGAAATGCCGGCCGGTTCATCAAATTGGGCCGGGTCATCTTGAGAGCCAGGTTTGCCATCGCCGGCAATGGTCCGGACCGAACGATCTTGGATGGTCAGCTCTTTGATCTTATTGTTGTAGGTGTCTGCCAGATAGAGTTTGCCATCGGCATAGGCCAATCCGATGCAGTGCTGCAAGCGGACTTCGGTCCCTTTGCCGTCAACGTCACCAAATGTAAACAGCCGGCCTCCCATCATGTGGGCTGTCCCGATCACCGTCTTGACTTCCTGCTTGGGGCTGAACGGCACGGCACGGATGGAACTTCCTTCGCTGTCCGCGACGTACAGCCACTTGCCGTCGGATGCGAGACCACTGGGCTGCGCGAACGAACTGAAGCCTACCTGATAGGGGGACTCTGGCAGCAAGGGGCCATCCACAATGTCTTCGCGACCATTGCCGGCGTAAGGGCCAATTTCCCGCTCGTCCAGCGGCATTCGCCAGATCTGGTGAGGACCCGCCATGGCGATGTAGAGGTTGTCACCATGGACCCAAAGCGCCCAAGGACTGTTGAGCGCGGTCGTCTTGGGGTTGCTGACAAACCGACGAGGCATTTCCAACTGCCCCGTGGCATCTCGTGTTACGCCTGGCCAGGGGCCACGGGCTTGTTCACCAATGCCGGCAATCGTGGTGACCTTCTTCTGCTTGAGGTCCACTTTGCGAAGCATGTGGTTCTCAGTATCGGCCACATAAAGTGTGTCCTTGTGCAGGTACATACCTTGCGGGTGGTCAAACTGTGCGGTGGTGTAATCTCCATCGGCACGGCCAATCGTGCCGGCACCGATGATGTCCAACAGTTCTCCGGAGAGCGAACTGATGACAATTCGGTTGTGATTGCTATCCGCGACAAAAAGCCGACCGCTGGCTTCGTCGGCCAAAACTTTGCCAGGAAACCGCAACGGAGTGGGCTCGGCACTGTACGCTTCGAGATCGAACCGAAGCGGCGTTTCGTCCAGCGAACCCTTCTTACGATAGTACGGCAACACCTGCTTCAAAAAGCGGTCGAGCACATCGAACGTCACTTCGCCACTATCACCGGCCACCAGGTTGCCGTCCGGATCAATGATTCTCAGGCTTGGCCAACTGTTGATGCGGTAACGATTCCAAAGGGTGTGATTCGCGTCGTTGATGACGGGATGCTCAATCTCGTACCGCAAAATCGCTTCTTGGATGTTCTTGAGCCCCTTCTCGGTTTCGAACTTCGCCGAGTGTACGCCAATCACTACGAGTTCGTTGGGATAGGCCTTCTCCAGTTTCTTCAACTCCGGCAGGATGTGCATGCAGTTGATGCAGCAATAGGTCCAGAAGTCCAGCAACACGAACTTGCCCCGCAAATCTTTGAGCTCGAGCGGCCCTGCCGTGTTGAGCCAGCCATCCACGCCTTCGAACGAAGGGGCTTTTTGAGCGCCCGGAAAAGGGTTCTGCACCGTATCGTCCAAAAAGGCCACTTGCTGCACATCTTCCTGGTTACCAGCATTCTGGTTTCCAACCTCTGGCTTGTCAGCCTCATCCGGGAGTGCTGTTTGATCTTTGGGAGCCTGAGGGGTTGCCATGGCCAAGGCACCTTCGATTTTGGCCTCCCGTACATCGCTGGCGGTTGCCGTGTCGTCCGCGGCGGGTTCTTCGGTCACCAGCACCGGCACAGTCGCCGTTGGAGCGCAACCCACCAAGGCAAGCATTGCGGCAACTGCCAACAGGCGACAACCTTTGGCGGCGTTGCAGATTGTGGCATGAAAGACGGTGGTATGAGACATTGTGTTAAGGCCCTCTTCGCAGGTGCCGGAAGGAATCAAGCGGGGGGAATGTGAGGTGGCCATCACCTGGTGCGCGCTGCTCGGCTCGCGCCGCCATGTCTGGCACGTGTTGGGGATTGTGAGTGTTGAGGCGGAAAGGCTCAAAGCGGGCTAAATCCAACTGTCCGAACACCTTCCCTAATTGAAAAATGGTATCAGGCCCGTACTTCCATTGCAACTCGCCTGAACACGTTCAGGATCTCTCGGGAAATAACTTCTCGGCTGGTTTCCAGCGGTCCACCTTCTCAAAACCCCATTCGCCTCTAACCACTGCGATCACCAAAAGCACCTGAGAATGCACACGGGAGAATGAGCGTTACTTCTTCTCCGTCGGAACCCCCTCAGTATATTGGTGGGGCTCAATCAACTGCTCATGGGCTGATCTATGCCATGGGAGTTGCTGGCGCAGGCTTGCTAGCATGGCGCCGGGTTACCGCTCGGCGAGTGGACTCCGGAGTCTCGGAATTGGCAAAAAACTTGGCGTTTTGTACTTCCAAGGCTGGTGTCCGACCACGGCTGAAATATGATAGACGGCACGCTGGAAGCAAGACTTCCAATGGTGCCATGATGGCAGTGGATGAAGCCAGTTGGGCAAACTCCCACACCTACATCTTGCGACGTGACGTTGACATCCCGGTTTTGCTTCGACTAGAGTTCGGCCCCCTTTGATTCGATCTGTGTGATCACGATTGCCAATCAGGTGACGGGGCCGTCACGTTTCGCTATTCCTACTGCCAGAGAAATGATGAATCGCATTCACCTCTCGCACTCCGTTGGTTCCGAAACGGGCACCGTTGGCAGCACAACCCAACATGCCGGCGACTCGGCTCCTACCAGCCAACTCGTCCACTGCCTGTTCACACCGCTCCACTACGAACCCAACTACCGCTACCCTTTGATTGTGTGGTTACACAGTCCCAAGGCGAACGAGTTGGAACTGCGGAAGGTGATGCCAGGGATTAGCATGCGAAATCATGTTGCCGTGGCCCCACGCGGGACGGTCTCTGCCGGAGCGGGTGACGATGGCTTCACCTGGGATGCACGACCGGCCGAACTGCAACTGGCCGAACAACATATCTTTGACGCCATTGCTTGTGCGCAGCGGCAATTCAACGTGGGCGAAGACCGTGTGTTTCTCGCTGGCTTTGACCGCGGTGGCACCATCGCGCTGCGCGTCGGACTCAAACACCCTGACCGATTCGCCGGCATCGTTTCGCTCGGCGGAGCCTTCCCCAAAGGGGGCACTCCGCTGGTCGAACTGGATAGGGCACGGAAACTGCCTGTCTTTCTTGGCTGCGGCCGCGAGAGTCAGGCCTATCCCACTTCCAACGTCTGTGACAACCTGCGACTGATGCACAGCGCCGGCATTCACGTCACCTTGCGCCAGTATCCATGTGGGCAAATGCTGGATCCCACCATGTTGGCCGATGTCGATCGCTGGATCATCGAGCGGATCACCAGCGGTTGAGAGGTTTCGCTCAGGCGAAACGTGTTCGAACCACTCGAACCCCCGCAGCCGGCAAGCCAGCCCGCGCTGATTGTCATCGCGCATTCAAAATGTCGCTGGAATGGTCTCTTTGCTACGCAGGCTGAATGTGGCAATGCCTGCAGCGAACAATTAGACTAGCTACCAGGACAACGCGCGATCTACGAGCCCCGGCTACTTGGAATCGGACAGCAATGCCGATCCAGCGCAGCGTCACGCTCGTTTCAATGCATTCATTACTTGCTTCAATGCGAGGAGGACACACCATGCGACACTGGTTGATGCTGCTTTCTGTCTTGGTCCTGGTTCAACCTGCCCTGGCTGACGAGAAGTCTCAAAAGGAAGGGATCGCTGCCATCGAAAATGCTGGCGGTACCGTGCTGCAGATTGCCCAAAACGATCCACGGCTCGAAGTCCTGTATCATCTCCGAGCGGACGACGTTGGCGATGATCAGCTTGCCCCACTGGCCAAGGTCAACCATGTTGCTCATCTCAACCTGCGCGGCACGCAGATCACCGATGCCGGCCTTACCCATCTGGCTGGCCTCGACACGCTCACCCACCTCCATCTTGAGAAGACCAAGATCACCGACAAGGGCCTCGCCCATCTCAAAGGGCTCAAGGCCCTGGTTTATCTCAATCTCTACGGTACCGCGGTCACTGACGCCGGACTCAAGCAACTCGAAGGAATCAAGTCTCTCCGCCGCGTTTACGTGTGGGAAACCAAGACCACGCCTGAGGGCATTGCCGCGCTGACGAAAGCGTTGCCAGAGGTCGAGATCATTGGTGCCTACGTCCCCGCCAAACCTCAACCGGTTGAGGAAACTACGGAACCAGAGAAAAAAGAAGACCTAAAGAAGGACGACGCGAAGAAAGAGGATCCCAAAAAAGAGGATCCTAAGAAAGAAGAGCCCAAGAAGCCTGACGCCAAAAAGCTAGAACCCAAGAAAGAAGCTCCCAAGAAGCCGGAGGCCAAAAAGGACGAGGCCCAACCGGCGAAGAAAGTCGAGGACGCCAAGAAGAACGCGTAACTTGCTGCTCGACGAAGATCGGCGCGAACCTTGATGTTTGCGACGTGTGTCCAATACCTAAGGCGCGTGCCGACTTGGAGTTCCGCATTCAACGAACTGCGAAGGGGGACCTTGCGTTCCCATGTGCCGATTAGGCACAATCCAGGCTTCGGCGCGAGTACTGGTCGTTTGTGCCAGGTCACTTTCGGAACGTTTCTCAGTTTTAGGAAGCCAGCAACATCATGGCGCGTGTGGTATTAGCCATGTCCGGCGGAGTGGACAGCAGCGTGGCCGCCGGTCTGCTCCTCGAACAGGGACACGAGGTCGTAGGGCTCTTCATGCGGCATGGCAAAACGCTTGCCGAACCAACCGCGTGCGCTGTCGAGAACACCCCTTCTCAGCCAGGCTCTGGTACCAAGCCGGTCTCGTTGCCGGTGATTTCCACCACCAGTGGGCACAAGCGCGGTTGTTGTACGGCCTCCGACGCCCAGGACGCCCGGCGTGTGGCGGATCGGCTCGAAGTACCATTCTACGCGCTCAACTTCGAGAAGGACTTTGACCGCATCATTCACTATTTCGTGGATGAGTATTCGCGTGGTCGGACTCCCAATCCTTGCGTGATGTGCAACAACTGGGTCAAGTTCGGCAGCCTGGTGGAGTATGCCGATAGCGTGGGTGCGGAGTTCATCGCCACCGGGCATTACGCCCAACTTGCTGCCGGGGACGCTGACGAAATGCCGGCCCTGTGCCGAGGTCTGGACAAGGACAAAGATCAAAGTTACGTGTTGTTCGGTATCCAGAGGGAACTGCTCCCTAGACTGATGTTTCCTGTCGGAGCGTTCCAGAAGAGCGAAATCCGCGAGCGTGCCCGATCGCTGGGTTTGCGTGTCGCGGACAAGCGAGACAGCCAGGAGATTTGTTTTATTCCGGACGGAGACTACGCCCGATTCGTGCGATTCGCGCGGTCGAACGAAGCCTCGCAAGAAGGCGAAGCACCTGATGATCTGGCGGGCGAGATCGTTACCACCGCCGGAGAAGTGGTAGGGCACCATCGGGGAATTGAGCAGTACACCATCGGCCAGCGCAAGGGGCTCGGCGTGGCGTTTGGCGAACCCCGCTATGTGGTTCGTTTGGATGTGGCCGAGCGGCGGGTGGTGATCGGCAAGCGCGAAGATTTGGCAACCGAACAACTCACCGCGCGTGGTGCGAACTGGCTGGTAGCTCCACCGGACGAACCTTGGCGATGTACCGTACAAATCCGTTATCAAAGCGGGGCCGCCATGGCCACGGTTCATGCTGAGGGCAAGGACCGGTTTGCCGTCACGTTTGACCAACCGCAGTTTGGCGTTGCGCCAGGTCAGGCGGCCGTGTGTTACGACGGAGCCCGAGTACTCGGCGGCGGCTGGATTGAGTGAGCCGTGTGTGGTGGCGGCACCGTGGGGGGCGTTGGTGCTGGACGTTTGACTGCCGGGGGCATTTTGGAGTGGAACTTGAGAAAGATCTGATGCCGGTACAATTCGTTCTCGTGAATGAGCCCGGCATGCGTGCCTGATCCGGCCAACGCCCCATCGTGCAGCAGGTACACGCAGGCGGCGTTTTGCAAGGTGCTGAGCCGACTGGGAATCATGATCAACGTCCGGTGCTGGGCAATGGCGTCCAGCGCGGCATCCAGGGCTCGGGCCGAGTCTTCGTCCATTTCCACAGCAGGCTCTTCGACCACGACGACCGAAGGATTGCGGAGCAGCACACGAGCCAAACCGATTCGGAGTGCCTGAGTCGCTTCGAGCCTGGTCCCCTGGTAGCCAATCGGGGTGGCCAGCCCTTGCGGCAGGGAAGGAATGAAGTCATTGGCTTGAGCCAGCTTGAGCGCCTCGGCAATCTGGGTTGCGGTGAAACGTTCGTCTCCGCAGCCTACGTTATCAGAAACGGTGCCGGCGAAAATCATTCCTTCTTGCAGCACCAGCGAGGTCTGTTTACGAAGCGACTCAAGGGTCACACCGCGTAGGTTCTGATCGTCAAAGAAGACGTCTCCCACGTCAGGGTCGCGGAACCGTGCCAGCAGCAAACCCAGGCTATGAGCTTCGGTGGGGTTGGTTGCCAGGACGACCACACGTTTGCCTGCCGGGATGGAGAGCGACAACTGCTGGAGCGACGGCTTGCCGACGGCATCGCGAAGACTGACGTCCTGCAAACGGATCTGCTGCCCCGGAGCAATCAGCGGCGCGGCATCGGCAGCGTCATGCAAAGATGGTTGCCGATCCAGATACGCAAAAATTTCAGCGGCGGCCGCGTTGACCTTGGGGAGTTTCTGCCTCAGTTCGAACAGATTCCTGACGGGGATGACGCAACACCCCAGCGCCGCGACCGCCAGGGCCGCTTCGGCAAAGGTGATCTGTGCTGGTTGGCGAAGCATGTTGACGCCGACCAAACCGGTGAGAAAAATGCCCCCTGACAACAGCAGCAACATCATCCAGGGACGGTGACTGCACAGCCTGGCATGGAAACGTTGGGCCGCTTTGTGATATCGGGCCAAGAGCACATCGAAACCTTCGCCAGGCGTGTCGTCCAGCAGCAGTCCGCGAACGTGACGGATCTCACGCATCGAGGCAGTCAGCGCGGACATTTCCTGGGTGGCCTGGTCCGCCAACCGGGCCTCTTGGCGAAGGGCCGACTCGCGCAATGTCGAAACGGCCATTCCAACCAAACAGGCCATAAACAGGGCGCTGAGGGCCACCCAGACATGGATCCACATTGCCAGGGCGGCCAACATGCCCAGCAGCAACACGGTATTCGGAATCAGTTCCCACTTGGCAATCAGCCCTTGCCGGACGGTTTCGACAGTATCGCGAAACAACAGGACCAGTCGCTGGGGAGGATCGCTGGCATCCAGTTGGTAGGCTTGAACGCGAATTCGATCCCGTAGCTCAGTTGCGGCTTGTTCCGCCGATTTGGTCACGGCACGCTTGAAGAGAAACAGCGTGACACAGCCCAGGCTGCCCACCAGAAGCGTGACCGCCAAGAGGGTCCACATGCAGGTTTCGCTGTGCCGCAAAACGCCCCAGCGGTGATACCACTGCGCGAGCTGGCCATTGGGGGCCTGAGCCACCAGGGGCAACAAGCCCATGCGTCGCAAGGGGGCAGCTTGTTCTCGATCGAAACCGCGGGCCCAGTGCGGTGTTGGTTCGAACCGATCCAAGACTCCGATCGGCACGTCCCCTTTGGTAACCAACAGCGTGGTCAACACATAGAGGACGAACAGCAGCAGCACAAACAATAGGGCTGTTGCGGTTCCCCAAACCAGCACACCGAGTGGGGTGCCCAACCATTGGGGGATGACGCGTTGGGTGCGAGACAGTGCAGAAGAACTCATGGTGAGCAACTCGCCGTTGGGGGAAAATATGCGCGCACGGTGGCGCTCGAGACACACTTTCCTGATCCCCCATCAACTGTCTATGTCAGGCGAGGTCTCGATCTTCAAAAAACAACAATGCTGCTAACAGCGCGAATGTGCTGTAACACAGGCAGTATAAGGTGGCCCAACCGAGGTAGGCGGTGGGGACCTGGCTTCCGGCGGCAATGGATGACTGAATGTTGAAATGGTCAAGCACCGGCAAGACCGTGGCAATCAACACTCCGACAAATTGCACTATCTCAAACCTACCCACCGCAGAGTTCACAAGCAATGGTACTAGATGCCCCAGCACATAGACAGAAGAGCAAATCAGCAGGTTGGCCAGCATCGGCAGACGCGTGCTGATGGCGACGCTGATGGCAGCCAAGGTCATGGTTTCCATAAAAGCCAGCAGCAAACCTGGAACCACACTCACCATCTCGAATCGGCACAGTTCTGGGGTCACCGCCTGAACGCCCCCTTCACGGATTTCGTGAATGAGTTTGTAGGGAACGGTGACCATGAAGAAGCCCCCCAGGACCATGAACAAGATCAAGACCGGCCCCAAGATTCCCAGGTATTTACCTAAGATGAACTGCCGTCTGCCAACCGGTTTCGAAAGCAACGTCAGCGCGGTTCGGCCTTCGATTTCGTCCGCAATGGAGACACTGGCTAGCCACAACGACAAGATGATGGAAAGGACCATGACCATGGTCATGCCGGAGTCCTTCAGCATCTTGATATCTTCGCCGAGCGTGTTGTACGGCACGTAGATGAACGCTACGAGCATGAACATTCCCAGCCCCAGACAAACCAAAAACAGCGGTTGTGCCAGCCCGCCGCGAGTGGTGGTCAGGGCAACCGCCGCCAACTTGGGCGCGAGGACCTGAAGCAGGATATAGAACGCAAATACCGCCAGCACCGCGATCCCGGCACCGAGCATCAGGCGGATGTCAGGCCCCAACTGGGGAAAGAACACACTGGCCGGCTCATCCTTGACCGTCGACGTAAGCTCTTTGGTCAAGTCCCCCCAGTTCACAAACGGACCGGCCAAAATGGCCACCGCACAAGGAATCAGCAGGGCATACAGCACAGGTTGCAACAGCCCATCGGTCGCGGACTCGCGAATCAACGTTCCGAATTTGGGAACGGCCAGTTGGAAAATACCCCACAGCAAGGCACAAGCCAGCACTCCCAGCAGAAGTCCGGCTGAGAGAGTCCACACCGGCGCGGCCCACATGGGCAAGTCCGCGAGAACGACAAAGTTCGCCAAACCCAGTTGCATCGAAGTCAAATCTCAGGCAAAGGAAAAGCCAGCACGGCTTTGTGATTCAGGGAGAAAGCAGGCCAGACTTAAAAGGCGCAGAGCCTCCGATGTCTAGACCTCAAGGTTATACGCTGTGTACGAAACGGCGAACAGAAAGTTCGCGCCCGGAAAAATTTAGGTCAACATCCGCCGCTCAATTTCCCTCGACGGACCAACTTCGCCCCCTTTCCGCTAGTCTAACCGATAACACCCCTGAACCCTAGTTCCAGGCGGCCGTTCGTGCAGAATTAACCGAGACGAGGCCGGGCGCAAGTTCCGATTGTGCGGCCCGATCAGCACGAACGAAGACCCATCTCATCACGCTCTGTCGTGCTCAAAACCGTGTCATCAACGAGCGTAATCATCACTCCGCCGTGACGAACACCGCCACCCTGGCCCAGTGGAGGGGGTTGTTGCCTTGGGCGCTAGATCAGATTGGCTCGATAGGGACTATGTATCAGCTGATTCAATCCACGCTCGAACCGACTCGACCAAGCCGTTCCAGTGATCTGGGTTCGTAAGTTTGCTGCGTGCCAGGATCAAGTAGCCTGGGGAGTTCTTGTAGAACAAGACGACCACCAATCCGTTGACGCGCATCTGCGAGAAAAATGACCATTCAAACTGTGCTTGGGCGTTCTCACTCGTGGCCAGGATACCGTCGGCCGAAATCGTTGAATGGGTTGGGGCAAACATGCCGAACTGGTTGCGAGCAAAGCGACGCAGGCGGAGTCGTCCGACAACATGAAACACGACAAGCACACCGGGAAGAAGCACGCATGCCACAAGTAGAATCATGGAAGATTGTGGCTCGTCGAAGACAAGTACACTCCAGAGCAAGAACAGCAACATCGCCGCAAGAGTGACCCGGAGCCAGAAACTACGTGTCGCCAACCGATTGGCAGCGATTGCATCGTCAACGGTCAGGCAGCCTTTTAGAACGAATTCCGCAGGCGTTGCGCCAGCGGTGTGGATCGGCGCTCGATAGGGATTTGTCTCGTGAATGTCCAAGGTCTAGGGCCTTGTCACAGCAAAGTTTTCGGGTGACGGTGCACTAGTAGCGAATCTGGAAGCCGTTCAACTTGGTCCCTTGAGGGCCTGGGCGAACATTCGTACCCGATAGGTAGTGTCCCAACTCTTGTTGGATCTGCGCTAGGAAGGGATTGAGTTCGTCGGTCTCTCCTTCGACGACCACCTGAACCCGGCCGTCAGGCAGATTCTTAACCCAGCCGACCACCTCAAACGCTTGGGCGATCTTCTGCGTGGTGTAGCGGAAGCCCACCCCTTGAACGCGGCCTTGGAAGAGCCACTCTTGACGTTCAGCCATTTTCCACCGGCAATCCTGACACAGAAACAAGCCTCGTCGCCTCCGATTGCAATATCTTCCCGCGAGTATAAGTTTCCAAGGGGGCGTAATCTACCCGGCACGGCGAACGGGCAACGGTGAACGGTTGCCGGTGTCCAAGGCCAGAGAATCGCCAATCAGCCCTTCATGCCACTGGTGGCAATTCCTTCCAAAAACGTACGCTGGGCAGCCAAGAAGAGCAGCACCACCGGCAGAGTGAAGAGAACGCTGGCCGCCAAGAGCAAATGGGTCTGGCTGGAGTAGGAGCTTACAAACCGTTCCAGCCCGTAGGCCAGTGGGAAGGAGTTGGGATCACTGAGCAGCAAGAGCGGACCGTTGAAATCGTTCCAACTCGCCATGAATTGAAACAAGGCAACCGTAGCCAATGCCGGTTTGCTCAAAGGCAGGATCACTCGCCAAAAGATCCCCCACTCGCTACAGCCATCCAGCCGAGCGGCTTCGCTGATATCTTCTGGAATCCCCCTGAAAAATTGCCGCAGCAGAAAGATATAGAACGCTTGCCCTAAAAACGTCGGCACGATCAACGCCCCCAGCGAGTTGTAAAGCCCCACTTCGCGGAGCAGCAAGAATCGGGGGATCATGGTGACTTGCCAAGGGAGGAGCATCGTGGCAATCATCACGCCGAACAGCAAGTCCCTCCCTGGCCACCTCAGTCTGGCAAAAGCATAAGCGGCCAGGGAGCACGAAAACAACATGCCGGCCACACTGCCAAGGCAGATGAGCAGCGAGTTTCGCAGATATCGCAAATAGGGAATGGTGGTGGTCGCCTCGACAAAGTTCTCCCATCGCCAGAATGTTGGCCACAGGCTGTGCGGCTCGGCCACGAGTTGCTCTTCTGGCTTGAACGCGCACAGCAGCATCCACACCTGAGGAATGGCGAATGCCAGGGCCAATAGCCATAGCAGCGTGTAGGCACTCCAAGGCATCTGCCGACGCCGAGTTTGCCAACTTGGGTCAATGCGCGAAGCGTCAGGGGGACTCACGGAGCAAGCCCTCCAAATGCCGGGCAATTCGCTGATTCGCCCGATCCAGCAACTCCTGCGGCGGCGCGGCATCATCGCGATACAAACTCTCCTCCGCCGCCCGAACCACTTCTTCGTAAAAGTACCCCGCTCCCGGCACCGCCGGCGTCGGTACCTGATTGGGGCTGGATGCCAATTCGACAAACAGCGCGAACCGGGGATGCTCGGCCAGGTAGTCTTGAAACACGGGCTGCCGAACCACATCACCCGACGCCGGAATCCAACCGCCGGCAATGCTGGTTCGCGCGGCTTCGGACTCGTGCCCACCAAACCCACTCCAGAACTTCATAAACTCCCAAGCCCCGGCCGGGTTCTTGGCACCGCGCGGCACCACAAAGAAGTTGCCGTTCACCCAGCCTGCCTGAGTTCGACCACCAGGGGGAGCAGGCAGGGGAGTCACGTCGAAGGTGTCGATTGGCTGCTGTTGGGCTTGGGCGAAACGCTCGGCTGCGGCAATCTCCGCCACTCGCCACTGCCCATCCATCAGCATGGCGTAGCGTCCTGCCAACAGTGGCGAGCTGGCCCCGGTCAACGCCTGATCCCCTTTGCGAAATGCCGAAACCTGCTTCGCTCCGTATAACTTGCGGTAGCTCGTCATCCACTCCAGCGCAGCCACAATCTCCGGACGGTTGACGGTGGGCTGGCCGGTTCGCTCGTCATAGAAGTCCCCGCCGAACACCACGCCCCAGGCCCAAAGTCGGCGCGGGTCTGGCAAGTAGCCAAATTGCCGCAGGTCTGTTGACTCGTTAGGCGGTGCCATCGCCAGGGCTGCCTGATCGAGTTCGGCCAATGTGGTTGGAACTTGCAGGCCATGTTGAGCCAGCGCGGTTTGGTTGACGTACAAAGCCCGAATGTCGAGCCCGTTGCAGAGTGCATACAGTTGCGGCACACGACCCGGCAGGTGGTAACTTCCTAGTTCTCTTGCCGCAGGGAAGAGCCAGGGCGAGAGTTGCTGCATTTCTGCTGCGGTTGCCAATTCGTCCAGCGGTAGAATTGCCCCCCGATGAGCCCAATCGGCAACCACCGGGTCGTCCTGATTGAGGACATCGGGCGGATCGCCACCGGCCACGCTGAGAAAGAACTTGAGGTCCAGGTTGTTGCCAGGCATGGCCACGGCGCGGACGTGATGTACCTGCTGGCTGGCATTGAAACGGCGGACAACCTCTTCGACCGCAGCTCGGTCTTTCCCTCCCCAAAAATGCCAGAACACCACTTCGCGCCGGTCAGCTGGAGTTGCGTCCGGGGCCGCACGGTCACGCACCGTTCCCCAGACCAAGGCCACAATCAGCAACAACGCGAGCCCTCCGCGGGCGAGCAGAGTGATCGGTTTCATTTTCCCCCTCGCGCGTCGTAGACCCAATGCCGTGACGTTCTGAACATCAATACCGTGGCCCCCAACACCAGGACGAACAACACCCAGGCCATGGCCGAGGCGTATCCCATCTGCAGATTCTTGAACGCAGTCAGGAACAAATACAGCGAGAGCATCAGCGTGCTGCCAGCGGGGGCTCCTTGGCCTTCGCTCACGATGTATACCTGCGTGAAAGCCTGCAGTGACTGAATGACCCCCATCACCAGGTTGAAGAAGATGACGGGAGTGAGCAGCGGTAGCGTGATATGCCAAAATTGCCGCCAAGGCGTGGCACCATCCAATTCGGCCGCTTCGTAGAGACTTTTGGGAATGTCCCCCAACGCGGCCAGGTAGATGATCATGAAGTTTCCCACCCCCCACAGACCCATCAGGACCAGGGCATCCTTTGAGCCGAACCCGCCGGTTCCTTGCCACCAATCTGGCAGCCAGGCCGCTTCACTCACTCCATTGAACCAATTCTGCGGTGGGAGCCCGATGCTCTGTAATCCATAGTTCACCAGGCCATCTTGCGGGTCGAGCAGCCAGAGCCAGAGCACACTGGCCGCCACTACCGGAACAATGGTGGGCAGAAAGAACAACGTGCGAAACAGCGGCTCGCCCTCGCATGGGATATCGCAGCAACACGGCCAGGGTGATGCCCAAGGCAATGGAAAGGGGGACCGAAAGCGCGGCGTAATAGAACGTGTTCCAAACTGCCTGACCAAAGCGGTCTCCCTGCAGCAGTTCTTGCGAGAGCTTCTCGTAGTTCTCCAGGCCGGCCAGCTGCGGAGCAGAGAGCATGTCGTAACGGCAAAAGCTCCAGTACAAACTGGCCGCAAACGGATACACTACCAACAGCAGAAGCCCTGCGATCGCCGGGGTGGCGAACAGATACCCGGCCAGCGATTGTCGCTCGATACTTCCCCGCCGCATTCAAGGTTCCCAGCAATAGACTCAGGCGTTTGGGTTTTGCATCTGCCGGCTCCGGCAACCTACGCATTGTAGCCCTCTTGCCCTGCGAGGCGACCCCGCTCAACCACTGCACTCATGCCGCACTGTCTGATTAGTTTAGGTTCGAACCAAGGTGACTCGCGAGCAATCCTGGCGAACGCGCTCGAGCTGCTGCGCGCAGATTCGGCCATCGAACTCAATGCCGTGAGCGGGTGGCATATCACACAACCGGTCGGGGGACCACCCGGCCAAGGTGCCTTTGTGAACGGAGCGGCCACTTTGACCACCGCGCTGGAACCGCAAGAACTGTTGCGGCGACTCCAGCAGATCGAAGCCCAACTTGGGCGACAGCGCGTCGAGCGCTGGGGCCCGCGCACGCTGGATCTAGACCTTCTCCTCTACGATCAACGCACGATTGCCAGTCCGCTCCTCACAGTACCTCTGCTCACTGTACCTCACCCTCGCATGGCATTCCGCCGTTTCGTCCTTGCCCCAGCGATCGAGATTGCTGCAGATTGGATTCATCCCGGGTGTGGCTGTTCGCTCCAAGCGCTCTGGGAGCGGTTGCCGAATGACGCGGATCCGCTCGGCCGCCTGGCCGTTGCCGGAGCGGATGACGCGCAGTGCCGCCGACTGGCCGATCAGATTGCCGTGCAGACCAGCGGGGCCTCTTGCTCGAGTCCCGTCCCGCCAGATCCGCAAAGCTTCGCCGAAGTCCGCGACTGGTGGCAAGCGACCGAGAATGAACTGAGCGGTACGCTCAACCGTCCCCAGTCACTGCCTGTGCTGGTTGCTAGCTTTTCGCCCTTGGAGATCTTGCAGGCGTGTACGACACCGCCGGGAGAACTTGAGCAGACCGGCAACCGTTGGTCAGGCTGGAGGGCATTATCCGAAGCCCAGCCAGCGTTCCGGCAGCAAGTTGCCACGTGGATGGCAGATTCCCCCCCGGTCCATCTGGTGCTCGATCTGGGAAGTTCGTTGAGTCTCGATGTCTCCGAGCGTGGCTGTGTGCCCGTTCTTGCAGTGCCATCCGATGATGAACAACTGGCACTGAGCGAAGCCACCGCGGCGGTCCAAGCCATGCGGCCCGATTGACTCCCCGCCAGTTACGAGCGCACCGTTTGGACGTATCTCAGGTGTGCGAGTAAGAAGACGCACATGCGCTGCGCAAAAAAACATCGGTCCAACCGGCCTCGCCCAGACCAGTTGGACCGAATGAATTGTCAGGTCTTGTCTACTGTTGGAATGAGTTGAGCGTCAACTCATCACGCGAGCATTCAAGACAATGGCCGACTACTTCGAGCAGGCCTGTCGCTTCATCTTTCAACCTTGGCTAGGCTCGGCGGCAGCCGGAGACTCTTTCGGCCCGCAACACTTGAGCCCTTGCTCGCAACATTCCATCCCTTTGGCGCAGCAAGGTTGAACGGCACGGCAGCAGCCGAGGTCCTTCTCGCAGCAGGCCATCCCTTTGGCGCAGCAGCCTAGCTTCTCTTGGGCGTCGCAACAGGCACTTCTTGGGCTGCAGCAGGCCATGTTTTTGGCGCAGCAGACTTTGACACCCGCCGGCGCGGCTTTCTCAGCCAGCACACTGTCTTGCGGGATTGCCCAAGCGGCAACCGCGCCTACGGCCAACACCAACGCCAAAATTCCTAGTTTATTCCACATGGTAATTCTCCAGATAAGAGCGTCATCCATCAGGCGGTCACCGACGCCGAACGAAGCGTCGCCATGCCGGCTGAGTTCAAGAAACGTGTGAATCGATGCAGGGAGTTCCTACGATTCAACAACGCCAGACGCACTTGAGAATGTGCAGAGCAACCGGAGAATGCGGCGGGGCGAAGTCTTCCAAGCCGGGAGACTCACCGCACCGGGTTGCCGCGCCACATGGCGGAAAAGAAAGCAAGCCGTCAGCTTGCAGAAGGTCGTAATCCGTGCTGCGCGGGGCCGTGATGGCCTGAACAATTCCACTAGAACCGGTGCAGTGGCAAACAGCGCCAACGCCGGAAACCATAATGCCGGACTCTGCCGACAAACAGCCATTGCGCTCAACTGCACAGCACGAGGCGGCTGGCGAAGACTGGCCAGAATCCCCCCCGCTGGCCATCCGTGGGCATGGCCCCAACGTACAGCAACACCACCCAGGCGGGAGGACCAAGCCCAAGGTCGCCAGCAGTGTGAGGATGATTCGCCAGGAGATCATTCGAGCCAAAACCTGTTGAGGAGAAAATCCCAAGGCTGCGCCCCAACGGGCACAGCAGTTCTCATTCTACGGGGCCAATCGCTCTGCGGTTCGGAATTTGAAGAGGGAAGCCAGGATTTTTTTGACTGGTTACTGAGTCCCCAGGGCCAACAGTTCCTTGGTCGTTCGTATGAACAGCATCCCATGAGCAACGGCGGGCGTACTGTAGCAGGGATTGCCCAAATCCACATGTCCCAATTCGGCGAACTCTGCGGCTGCAGCAAGTACGACCGCTTCTCCTTCTTCGCTCACGGCATACAGCTTGCCACCTGCCAACACCGGCGAGCCTGAGTAGTTGCCGCCAACCCGTTTCTT
Source organism: uncultured Planctomycetia bacterium (assembly GCA_942492195.1). Taxonomy (GTDB): domain Bacteria; phylum Planctomycetota; class Planctomycetia; order Pirellulales; family S012-138; genus CALOEH01. The sequence goes on from CALOEH010000200.1 coordinate 123,814, forward strand.
CCAATGCTGCTTACCGGATTGCGCATCCACACAGGTCACAATGCCTTGATCGCTCCAGAGGAACAACAAATTCCCTTGTACCAGCGCGGTAGGGACATGCGGCACGGCGGTTTCGATTCGAAACACTTCGGTTGCCCCCTTCGCGCCATCTGGACGGACCGCCACCACATGCTTCTTGGCGGTGACAAACCCGCACGTTCCAATCACGAGGTCTCCAAACGCCAACGGCGAGCCAATGGCCCGTTCCTTGTCATCACCAAAGGCGTCCACTTCCCAGTTGGTGCTGCCGTTGGCAGGGTCGATGCTGGTGATCCCATGCGTCCAGTTAGTAAAGATGAGCTGATCTTGCCCATCGGATCCCCGATACACGCAAGGGCTGGAGTACGTGGTCCGCTTGCTCTTTCGATCCACCTGCCAACGGATCGCTCCGGTTTGACAGTCCAGGGCCAGCAGCGAACTCGGGCCGTCCTGGTCGTTCGCCAGAATGACCAGATCATCTTAGATGACCGGTCTCGATCCGAACCCATGCCCACTCTTGTAGGCACCCAGGTCTCGTTGCCAGACCTGTTTTCCCTGGTGATCCAGCGCGGTCATCATCAACCGATCCGGTAGCGACCAGGCGACGTACACCCGATCTTGATCGCATGCCGGCGTGCTGGTGGCGAAACTGTTCTTGTTGTGTTTCTTGATCGGCTGTGCGTCAAAGGTTTCCCTCCACAGCAACTTGCCTGAGAGGGCATGGTAACAAAGCACGAATCGATCGCCGGTCTTGCTATCAGCTGAAGTCAAGAAGAGTTGCTCACCCCACAGCACGGGGCAAGAGTGCCCCAGCCCTGGCAATTCGACCTTCCAGCGATAGTCGGCATCAGTCCAGGTTGAGGGAAGCGTCGCTTCGCCAATTCCCGAACCGTTAGGGCCGCGGAACCGGCTCCACTCTTGGGCAAATGCGTTGGTGCCCAGCATGGCTGCCACGGTCCACACTGCTGCGAACGCCCAACTCAAGCCATTGCCACGGTGCATGCACGTTCTCCAAGTAGTTAGTGGTTGGTGTAGACGACCGCGGCGCGATCGGCCTTCCCATCTTATCGCCGTTGCGCCGCGAGATCCAAACACTGGCGAACGATTTTTCAATCCCAATCCGAAGCGTCAGCGAGGAAGCATGACATGACAGGCGACAGGCAATGTCGTTACGGATGTCGTCACGACGGAGCGTGATGACTACTTGTCCCACCCTTTCGCTGCTACAAGGATGGGTCATGCCGTGCGCTTTCGGCAAAATCCGTCCATGGTCAATTGGTTCGCAGTTACGACATCGCTAAAATGCACCTCGCGCACATTCAACCTATACTATTTTTGAGTAATCCCGCGCCAGGTCGATCGATACAACGGACATCCGCCCACCCACAGGTTTCCACATGAGTTCGAAAAGCAAACATGGTTCGCCCAGTCCTGGGATCCACAAAGACTGGCGCGCGTGGACGGTCGTCGGCTTGATGCTGGTGGCGATTGTGGTCTATGTCCTCAGCATGGACGAATCCATCGTTCCCGGACAACCTGACGGTCCCGCTCTGCCTGCCGAAGCGGCCGAATAACGGAGTTGGCTCCGAGCCAGGCAAAAACTACTTGGTGAGCCAACTGTCAGCAGCGGGAGCGCTGATGGCAAAGTTTTTCTGCGCCCGCTCGCTGATACTGCGCTTGTGCTGCCTGGTAGAGTTGCTGAATCGCCGAATCGTCCACCCTTCGATTGAGTCCATCGACCAGTTGACTGAGACAAACCGGCCTGGGTGCCAGTGAGGCGACCACGTCCGATAGGTCGCCCGTGGTCAGTACGCCTGGCACAACCACGTCATGCGGAATGTAAACGAACGGGCTCTCCAAGACCGACTGGTAACCGACCAGTCCTCCGCGCACGTAGACGCGCTGCACGTCATCATCGAACAACGCCCCCAAGAGAGCCAGCAAACCACCGAGCGGTTCTGGCTGTTGTGGACGGCCATCTACTGCGTGCGGCACCTGGAAGTTCGTCTTGGGCGGATTTACCGAAGCGAACGACTCTCCCCACAGCGAGAACTGCCCTGCGGCCACGTCGTTGCGATTTTTGAGGTATGCCAGAACAGATTGGAGATCGCGAAAACGCTGCCCTAGCATGGTCTGGTCGAACATCAACAGGTTGACCGAACGGTTGCCGTCCCCGCTTTGCGGACCACGCGATGTGCCAGACCGAGTCTCGCCCGTACCGCGGACATCTGGCAAACAGATCCGGTTGCCTGCGGCCAGCAGTTTGGCAATCTCGACCGCTCGATTCGTGAGGAATCCTTGCTTGCCAGATTGTGCCAGTCCAACCACCACAGGCAAAGATTCGCCAGAGGTACCAGCGCTGGAGAGTAGCAACATGGGCACCACCACGTCCGGCTCGACTTCCAACAAGATCCGCTCTGCCATCACGCCGGGCTGCGACGAATCCTGCTCGTTCGATTGAACCTTGGGAGCGGCTCGCAACTGAATCTCACCTAGCCGCTTGGACCATTCCTGGCGAAGCTGCTGGCGTTGCTGGGCCGGGGATTGTTGCGCGAGTTTAGAGCTTGCAGCGGCGGCCCGTTGTTCCCCTACCGCAGAGACCAACTGGACAAAACTCTTGGGGTGCAGCTCTTGGCGTGCGGCTTCCGTCCAGCAATTCAACTCCTCGCTCTCTCGACGGGCACTGTATTCGTCATCGGGGGTGACCTGAATATCAAACCAACGTGCAAAGACCGGATGAATCATGCTCCGGTGCACGCGGCCAATGTTGGTGCAATGCGAACCCTTGGGGTTGTTCCCTCTCAGCGTGCCATGTCCATGCGCCACGGCCACGTTGTCAGGCAGTTCGTAGAACTCGCCATAGATCTTCTGATAGCGTTTCCAAACAGGATCTCGCTGGCCATCCCAAGCGAACTCGTGTCCATGAATCAGCCGTCGCGGGGCAATGCTGGCCGTAATCAGCCAGTGGAAGAATCCATCAGGGGCGGTTCGCCGTAGTCCGCGGGTCGAATCCCAATACGAACCCATCAGGTAGTTGAACGATGCTTCGACATCGTCCGGTAGCGGATACTGGGTCTCTGGTTGCGGACCGCCGAAGTTGAACGGAACGGCCGCGGCAATCCGTGGGTCCAGCGCGGCGGTGACTCCGCAGGGATCGCCCCCTCCGGCAACCGCCCCTAAGATGATTATCCGGTTGGGGGCGGTCCCTTCGCGCGCCAGCAGCAGGTCAACGCCACGCATCAAGTCCCAAGCGAACCAGCCCATCAGACTGTCGCCGACAAGTTGCAATTGGATCCCTGTGTCGTAGCGGTGGTAGTAATCTTGGCGCGAGACACGGTATTCCTTGGCGTAGTCTTCTGATCCGTCGAACGGATGCGAACGTCGCTCGCCGTAGCCCACCTGATCGATCACCAATACCTGACAACCCGCTCGGGCCCAGGTCATGCCCATGTCCTGCATCTCCCCCTGCTTCTTTGGGGCATGGTGCGCGTGCGCGATCAAGATGCCTGGCATGCTCTTGCGCGGCTTCGCCGGCAGGTAAAGATTCGCCGTGACCCAGTCGCCGGGCCGAGTTTCGTAGAGCACGTTTTCAATACGGAACCCATCTCCTTCAAGGACGCCGGTGACCTTCACATTGAGTTTCTTAGGAGGTGGAGGAAACGAAGCGAGCGATTCGCGCAATCGGGCGATTCGCGCATCGCGATACGTTTCCCACTGGGCCCGGCTACCAATGGCATCCCACTCAGCACGATTCTGCTGGTTGGCAACCTCGCGGCGTCGGCGCAAGTCCCGCTCGATCATCGCAGCTGCACTCTCACGCTGGGCATCCGTGAGCACCCTGGGTGAGAGCTCTTCAACCGCCTTGGCAACCTTGGCTGGTTCGGCCAAAGCGGTGTGAGACGCCTGATCAACGGCAGCAACCACGCAAATCGCTAGTGCCAGCCAAGCGCCACATGAGTCGGTATCGAACGGTTAATAACACGGGACACTCCTGGCTTGTTAGTCACATCAGAGGAGAATGCGGAAAAGTAGTCATCACGCTCCGTCGTGATAACCGTGGCGATAGGGCCTGTCCTGCTTCCTCGCTGACGCTTCGGGTTGGGATTGAACTGCCAACTTGGCGAATTGTAACCATGTCAGCTCACCAGAGGAAAAACTCTACTCAATCACAAACGTTGGGCCATTGTGGAAATGGCAAGGGGCTCGATCCATTTTTTGGGGTTCAGACGGGGGGAGACGGCAAGCTTGCTGTCTTCGGCAAGGTCGCCGCGATTGATTCAGGCCGGATCATTGCGCTAACCCGCTTGCCGATGCCGGCGGCTGTTGAGCTCCTCTCTACGGACGTTAAAACCGGGCAAGTCCACCACTCGAGAGTGCCGACTGATACAACAGAGTTGGAGGGTCAGGCATTCACCCTGCGCCGACTTCGGGTATAAATAAGGAAGAATGGCGAAGGCCGGCAGACACTGACACGTAGGCGGTTTACTCCGGCGCACCTCGGATGCCACCCTGGTCATTGTTCCGTTTCGCGGCCAGGCAATAGCCCACTTCTTTAGAGTGACCGAGTTGGGCAATTCCGTGGTGAAGCGAAACAGGTGCGACTTTGGCGACGCAGATAAGTTGATGTTAGCAAGCTACCTCAAACGGCGCATTGGATGAACTCGCGGCAAGAATCATATCGCTCCGAAGGACGACGTGAAGTCGTGGTCACCGGCTACGGGCTGGTGCTGCCGCTGGGTTTGAGCGCGCAGCAAGTTTGGCAGGCCGTGTTGGATCTGCGGACTGGCGTCGGGCCGCTTGAGCGATTCGACGACACAGGGTTGCCGCGGTTATGGGCTGGCGAGGTCCGCGACTTCGATCCCAAGTTGTACGTGAAGCCGCGGAAAAGCTTGAAGGTGATGTCTCGCGACATGCAGTTTGGCGTGGCAGCGGCCAGTTTCGCTCGCGAGCATGCGAGACTCGAAGCTGGTTCTGTTGATCCGGACCGGCTGGGCGTGGTCTTTGGTGGTGACCGAATCGCCACACCGATTGAGGAGTGTGCCAAGGGCTATCAGGGCACCGTGCAAGATGGCAAATTCCAGTACGACTTGTGGGTCAAGAAAGCCACGCAGGCCTACCCGCTCTGGATGTTGAAGTCTCTGCCGAACATGATCGCTTCGCACGTTTCGATTGTGCTGGACGCCAGAAACCACAACAACACGATTCATCATTCCGAAATATCAGGGCTGTTGGCATTGGGGGACGCCGCGCGTCGAATCGAGGCCGGCTGGGCCGATGTCATGTTTGCCGGTGGCTCAAGCTCGTTGATGGATCCTGCCGACTGGGCACATGGCCTGATGGTCGAAGGACTTTCGCATCGCAACGGCCAACGCGCCACGACACCTCGCCCTTTCGATGCCGACCGAGATGGCCAGGTCCGGGGAGAAGGTGCCGCGGTACTGGTGCTAGAGAGCCGCGAACATGCCGAGGGCCGGCGAGCACCCATACTTGCCCGTTTGGCTGGCCTGGGAGCCGCTGGCGAAGCATGGCATGTCGGCCAACCGGCCACTGGCCAAGGGCTGCAGCATTCCATACGAATGGCCCTCGCCGATGCCCACATCTCGCCGGCTGAGGTGGGGCATATCAATGCTCATGGTCTGGGCACTCGGGACGATGACCGGATCGAAGCCCTGGCCCTGGACGCCGTACTTCCGCAGATTCCGCTCACGGCTCCCAAGAGTTTTATGGGAAACCTGGGGGCGGCCAGCGGAGTCGCCGAGGCCGTATTCAGCCTGATGGCATTGGAACACGGGGAAGTCCCTCCGACGCTCAATCATGACCGCCTGGGCGAAGATTGCCCCGTGAATGTCGTCGCTGGTGGTGTGCAATCCGGGAGGCCTGCCGTGGCGGTTCTGGTGAATCAAACTCGCCAAGGTCAGGCCGCATGTGTCGTTTTGGTCAAAGATACTTAGAAAAATTTCGAACTTGAGTGGTCGCTTAGCAACCGAAAAAGCAATGTATAGCGAACGGGGGCTTGTTTCCGGCCAGCCTGGTAATTTCTCCGCAAAACCTTTCCTTAAAACGACTTAATTGAAAACAAAGGGTTTGTCGTCAGGGAGTTCAGAGCGCGCGGCCCCCTCCGGCATGGGACAAAAGTTGCCATCGTACCACCTGGCAATTTCTGAGATTATGCAGGTAAGTGGGATACGCACGCTTCTCATTGATAAACTCGACATATAATGACGATCTTGACAGAACGACCTAATTGACCCTGCCTGTCGAATCTTCGCAAACAGCCACCCGGTAGAATCTGGGACGTCTTACTCATGCTTGAACAATTGAAGACTGAACATTCTCCGTCCGAACGCTCGCGGGCAAATCGCGAGGCTCAAGCCGCTTCGGCTGATGGCACGGACGAATCTGTCCAGATGATGCCCAAAGGGGTCGTTCATACGGATCGCAAGATTCCCCGACCTGAGACAGCGCAAGGGACCAAGATTCTTTGGCCTTACGTGGCTGGGATTGGCTCGGTGCATGTACTCGCCGTGTTGGCGTTCGTCCCCTATTTTTGGAGCTGGACGGCATGTATTGCGGGGATTGCCAGCCTGTACCTTTTCAACACGCTCGGCATCAACTTGTGTTATCACCGCCTGCTCACCCATCAGGGGTTCACTTGCCCCAAATGGCTTGAGCATACGCTGGCCACGCTGGGCGTCTGCTGCTTGCAAGACACGCCTGCCCGCTGGGTAGCCATTCATCGCATCCACCACCAACACTCGGACGAACAGCCAGATCCGCATAGTCCTTGGGCGGATTTCTTGTGGGGGCATGTTGGTTGGCTGTTGGTCGAGAACAAAGAACTCAGCAAGGTTTCCACCTACGAACGCTACGCGCGCGACATCCTGAAGGACCCATTCTATTTTCGTTTCGAGCGAAACCTGTTTTGGATGTGGACCTACGTTCTCCACGCGCTGGCGGTGTTCGTCATCGGGTTTGGGATTGGATTCGCCTGGACCGGCACATCCGCTGGCGGCTTTGCAAAATGGGCGCTAGCCTTTGGCTGTGGGCTGTGGTGGTTCGTACCGTGGTTGCCTGGCACATCACGTGGAGTGTGAATTCACTTTCGCACATCTGGGGTTACCGCAACTACGAGACGGACGAAAGCAGCCGCAACAATTGGTTCGTGGCTCTCATCTCCAACGGGGAAGGTTGGCACAACAACCACCACGCGGATCAGCGCAGCGCTGCCCACGGTCATCGCTGGTGGGAATTTGACGTCACCTGGATCACCATTCGAGTACTCGAAGCGGTCGGCCTTGCCAAGAACGTGGTCCGCCCTCGAGCCAAGCGATAAGCAACTATCGGAAACGTTGCAAACAGCGCTCTGCGCTGATGCGGCTTTGCCTGTGTTGGGGCGGGTGCGCGGTTCGAACGTGATCGTGGAACCTTCCGATTTCTCACTCGGCCCGTTCGAACTCGAACTCCCCTTCGCGCACGTTCACCCGAATCACCGAACCCTCGGGGAAGTGCCCCTTGAGCAACTCGGTGGCCAGCGGATTCGCAATCCTCTGTTGGATAGCCCGCTTCAGCGGTCGGGCTCCATACGCCGGGTCCCAACTTCTTTCGCCAGCAGGTCGAGCGCGTCGTCAGAGATCTCCAGTGGCAGACCGGCATCGGCCAGACGCTGTTCCAGTTGCCGGATCTGGATTCGCACAATCTTATGCAGATGTTGCTGGTCCAGCGGATGGAAGCAGATCACCTCATCAATCCGATTGAGAAACTCCGGCAAAAACTGCGTCTGCAAGATCTCTTGCACCGCCTGATGGATCTGATCGTAGTCTCCTCCTTCTCGGGCGATCTCCTGAATAGCCTGACTGCCAATGTTGGACGTCATCACAATGATGGTGTTGGTAAAGTCCACAGTTCGCCCATGGCTATCGGTCAGGCGGCCATCATCGAGGACTTGGAGCAACACGTTGAACACATCGCGGTGCGCCTTCTCAATCTCATCAAGCAAGATGACGGAATACGGACGCCGGCGGACGGCCTCGGTCAGTTTGCCTCCTTCGTCATATCCCACGTAACCGGGAGGAGCGCCGATCATGCGGCTGACAGAATGCCGTTCCATGAACTCGCTCATGTCGAGTCTCACCATGGCGTTCTCATCGTCAAACATGACCTGTGCCAACGCCCGACAGAGTTCGGTCTTGCCAACGCCGGTGGGACCCAGGAACAGGAACGAACCGATCGGGCGATTGGGATCCTGCAATCCTGAACGACTGCGGCGAACCGCATTGGCCACGGCATCGACCGCCTGATCTTGACCGACCACACGTTGGTGGAGACGTTCTTCGAGCACCAGCAGCCTGGCGCGTTCGGTTTCCATCATCCGAGTGGCGGGAATCCCAGTCCATGCACTGACGACTTCGGCAATTTCATCCGGTCCGACTTCTTGCCGCAGTAGTCGCCGACCGGTGGGGCGGTCAGCTGGCGGCTCTTCCGGAACTTCGGCTTCGACACGTTCGCGCAGTTGCTTGCGGCGGACATCCAACTCATAAAGCTGTTGGTACTCGGACTCCGATACCGGGGAACCTCCGGCCTGCTTTTCCTTGATGGCCGTATCCAAGCGAGTGTAGTCGAGTTCGACCTTGGCCAGATCCTGGCGAACTTTCTGGACGTCACCCAGGCCGGATTTCTCGGCGTTCCACTGTTCGCGCAGGCTGGCAAGCTCGCGCTTGAGATCTTCCATCTCGGTATGGATCTCAGCCAGGCGGTCTTGAGCATGCTCTTCGGTTTCTTCTGCCAACTGGCGCGCGGCGAGTTCCAACTGCACCAGCCGGCGTTGCACGGTGTCGATCTCCGTCGGAACGCTTTCGAGTTCCATGGCGAGTCGGCTCGCGGCTTCGTCCACCAGGTCAATGGCCTTGTCCGGCAAGAAGCGGTCGGTAATGTAACGATCCGAAAGTGTGGCCGCGGCCATCAAGGCAGAGTCCTTGATCTTGACCCCCTTGTGATGTGCCTCGTAGCGCGGTTTTAGCCCTCGCAAAATGGCGATGGTATCCTCGACATTGGGCTCGCCGACAAAGACCGGCTGGAACCGCCGCTCCAGGGCGGCGTCTTTCTCAATGTACTTGCGGTACTCATCCAACGTGGTGGCCCCCACGCAGCGCAGCTCTCCGCGAGCCAACGCCGGCTTGAGCAAATTGGCGGCGTCACTGCCACCTTCGGCCGCTCCGGCACCTACCACGGTATGGAGTTCGTCAATGAACAACACCACGTTGCCGCCAGCGGATTGCACTTCGCGAAGCACCGCCTTGAGGCGATCTTCGAACTCGCCGCGGTACTTGGTGCCGGCGATCAGCGCACCCATGTCGAGCGCGATGACCCGTTTGCTCTTGAGACTCTCCGGCACGTCACCCTGCACAATTCGCAAGGCGAGTCCTTCCACAATGGCGGTCTTGCCTACGCCGGGCTCGCCGATCAACACCGGGTTGTTCTTTGTCCGCCGAGAAAGCACCTGGATCACGCGACGAATCTCTTGGTCGCGACCAATCACAGGATCCAGTTTGCCTTGCCTGGCACGGTCCACGAGGTCAATGCCGTACTTCTCCAACGCTTGAAACTTCTCCTCGGGGTTTTGGTCGGTAACGCGGGCGCTACCTCGGATGGCTTGCAGTGCCTTGAGAACTTCAGGCTCGCCGATGGCATTGAGCCGCGAGTTTCTTGTTTTTTTTTTTTTTTTTTTTTTTTTTTTTTTTTTTTTTTTTTTTTTTTTTTTTTGCCGCAAGAGTTCTTGCGGCTTTTACTTGGAAGCAATCTTGACCAGGGCCATCATCAGATGTTCGGTCGAGACGAACTCGTCCTTCATCTTGTCCAGCTTCGCTCTGGCCGCTGTGACTTTGAGAAGTGGTTGAAATGAGTCAAGAGGGGCCGTATCCAGCACCAACGCGAGCTCTGTGCGAAACTTGATGCCAGGCGCAGAGCCGGGCCAAGATCTCATCGTTCGTTCTCGCCGCGACGCCCAGTTCGCTGCAGCCGTGCAGCTCTCTATTCCATCAGCCGACCGCACACACACGGCAAGTGTCTGCGACGGCTTTTCGCAGTATGTGGAAAAGCAATCTTTCCGACTGCGACAGCAGCCATTGGCCCACCGCTGGCACCTACCTACGCTGTTCGATGGATCGAAATTTGCCGCACCTCGCACCGCGCCCCGAATCAGGACGCGTTCGCGGTACTCTCCGCCCAAAGGTAAATCGCGAGGCAAAAGAAGAAAAGCAAACGGTACCGCAACGCCGCCGACGCCGCCAATGGCGATGACCGTCTTGGCAAGTGCTAGGCAGTGTCTTGCTGGTTGGGATGCCTGTTACTTGGCGTTGTCAGCTTCTTCCGGCAACCCGAGCGACAAAACGCAGCCGAAATGCTTGCAACTCCCCCGCCCCTTGGTGGGCGATTACGGGAAGCGCTATCCGTTCTGGTCGACTGAACTCGCCTCTTGGTCCGCTTGGGGATCGAACGTGACGTTTTTAAACAACTGGAAGAAAACGTTGTATATCATGCCAGAAAGCGTGCAGCGGAACGGGCAACCGCCGCTTATGCTGCGTTTGATTCAAGTGAAAACCGCACGCAGCCCGATGTGGCTACTCACCAACGATCGATCTCACCGAGCAACAAATTCGCGAGATCTATTGTTCTCGGTGGGGCATAGAGTTCTTTCGCACGGTATAACTGTCGCCGAGCAAAACTGCAATGCCGTACACCCTGCCACGTTCGCCCTGCTGACCCGTTGCCCCGGATCTGGGCGTCTCTATTCGTGGCAAAAAAGGCGTTGATGCAAGAGCGGCAACCGATCGAAAGACTCAGTCATTCGCGTTCTCGACATGTTTGGCAGAGCAATTCTATTAGCCGCATTGGACAAATTAGGGACATGCCTGGCGCCCTCGAGCAAGAGAGCCGGAACTTCCTCGCAATGAAACGACAAAGTGGTGCCCCGAAGATCAAGATCGCCACCCAGCAGCAGATACATATCGCCAAGCAGTTATTGTAAAATCGCAACCAGCGTTGAGTGGCACCATGTGCCCCGAGCGCGAAAGGGAAGCCGGTCAGACGACGAGCTACAAATCATACATGGACGTTACAGGACGGACTCGCGAAACAAATCAGTGAAGGGGAAAACGCCAGCATCCTTAAGTGCCGATTCGACACGCGATCGATTACCAGAGCGACATTCGTTCAATTCATCGGCAGTGATTCCCAGGCACAGGAGCAATCCGGCATCGCGATCACGGACCTTGAATCGCCCATAATCGCAAAACAGGAAAGCAGCAATGCTTGAGCCATCTGGTGTCGCTGGACCTATATCCATGGTTTCACCCGGATTAAGTTCTGCATCACATGTGTAAAACGACAATTGGCTAATAATTTCCGGCCCCCACTGGTTTTCGTCACGGTGGAATATTAGGAGCTCGTAGTTGCCCAGTTTGTTGGGAGTCTGATCATCGCGCCCGATCAGTTCTGAAGTTGCGTACCCAACGCCATCAATGTGGTTGCGAAAATATATGATGTCCGCGCCGCCACCAAGGTCGGCCCCAATGTCGAACGGAATCGTTGCGTGACCAACGACATCGTCACTCGCACCGAGAACGGATTCCATCGCAGCAACTCGGGCATCCCACCAAAGGGTCCATTCGTCGTCTGGAGGTTCTATGCCGGTCACGGATTTGTACCCATTGTGGTAGAGTTCAACCATCGCCGCAGGCGGTTGGCTGGAGCAATTTGTTAGCTGGGCATTTGCGCGAAGACTAGACCTTCTAGCCTCGTGTTTTTGTTCGTGCCGGCCCCCAGGGTTTTCATACCGCATTTTTTGGCGACGGTGTGGGCTGCCACATTATCGGAGTGGCAGAACGCTCTCACCTCGGCAATTGGTGCCAGTGCTGCCAAGAGCGCATTCTTGGCCTCAGTCGCAACGCCACGCCCCCGGTGTTTGCTATTCACGGCATAGTAGCATTCCAGGACTCCCTCCTCCTACGGCGCAAAGCCACAGGAACCCAAGTACTCGCCTGACTGAAAATCCTCGATGGCCAATGCGTGGACAGGCTCTTCGGAGGAATAGGACTGGATAATGAACTGAAACAAAGCCCCGTACCGTCACGCGTCTTGTCCGCCGACTCGAAGGCAAGAAACGTGGTCGACTCCTCATCGAGCATGAACTGAAGGTAGGCCTGCAGGTCGCTGTCCTCCAAATGGCGGATTCGCAATCGGGGCGTCTCAAGGGATAGCGTGATCACGTCTGATTCCTCGACTTGCAGCTAACTTCTAATTCTCCGAGGTCAACGAATGGCACGTTTCCAATGTTGCGGGGCCTCTGCAGATTGAGCAATATGAACAGTTGGGACAACTGTTCTACACAGACTCAAATCGGCTCTAGGCCCTGCCTCGTTAGTCCTTCTTGACCTCGAAATCGACATCGACCGTGTCATCGTCGGCCGAGGCGTCAGGGCCAGGCTGAGGCTCCGCCGAGCTCCGTCTGCGTCTCCGGCAGCACCAGCGGCGGCAGCGCCGCTTTCGTACAGCGTCTTGCTCAGGGCGTGACTGGCCTGTTCCAACTCTTCCATGGCGGACTTGATCGCTTCACGATCCTCCCCCTTGGCCTTCTCGCGGACTTTCTCAATCGCCTGATTCACAGCGGCCTTGTCGGCATCGCTGAGTTTCTCGTCATTGTCCTTGATCACCTTTTCGAGCTGGAAGCACATGGACTCTGCCTTGTTGCGCTCGTCGGCAAGTTCTCGCCATTTGCGGTCTTCTTCGGCATGCTCTTCCGCATCGCGCTGCATTTGCTTGATCTGGTCCTCAGACAAGCCGCTGGACTGCTCGATCCGGACGGTTTGCTCCGTGCCGGTCCCAAGGTCCTTGGCCGAGACGTTGAGGATGCCGTTGGCGTCCAGGTCAAACTTGACTTCCACCTGCGGAACTCCACGCGGAGCTGGCGGGATGCCTTCGAGATTGAACTGACCCAGCAACCGGTTCATGGCTGCCTTCTCGCGCTCACCTTGATAGACGCTGACCGTTACCGCCGTCTGGTTGTCTTCGGCCGTGCTGAAGACTTGCTTCTTGGCGGTCGGGATGGTGGTGTTGCGTTCGACCAACTTGGTGAAGGCTCCCCCCCAGCGTTTCGATCCCGAGCGAAAGCGGGGTCACGTCCAGCAGCAGCACGTCTTTGCGTTCGCCAGCCAACACGCTCCCTTGAATGGCAGCGCCGGCGGCGACCACTTCGTCAGGGTTGACCCCCTTGTGCGGTTCTTTGTTGAAAATCTGTTTGACAAAATCATGCACTCGCGGGATTCGCGTCGAACCACCGACCAAGACCACTTCGTCAATGTCGCCAGGGCTCATGCCTGCGTCTTTGAGAGCTTGATCCACCGGCCGGCGGCAGCGTTCGACCAGGTGATCGACCAACTGCTCAAATTTGCTCCGGGTGATGTTCATCTGCAAATGCTTGGGGCCCGAAGCATCGGCCGTAATGAACGGCAAGTTGATCTCCGAACTCGACGCGGTACTGAGTTCCTTCTTGGCCTTCTCACAGGCTTCCTGCAGACGCTGCAGGGCCTGCGTGTCTTTACGAAGATCGATACCTTGTTCGCGTTTGAACTCATCAGCAACATGATTGATCAGCACTTCGTCAAAGTCGTCACCACCAAGGTGCGTGTCACCACTGGTGCTGATGACCTGGAAAACGCGAGTGGCGTTCTCGTCGCCGTCTCCTTCTTCGTCTCCCACCTGCAGTACCGAGACGTCGAATGTTCCGCCACCGAGATCGAAGACAATGATCTTCTCGTTGGTCTTACGTTCGAGACCGTAAGCCATGGCGGCAGCCGTGGGCTCGTTGATGATTCGGGAAACTTCCAAACCGGCAATCTGACCGGCGTCTTTGGTGGCTTGCCGTTGGGCATCATTGAAATAGGCCGGAACCGTAATCACGGCCTTGTTGACCTTGTGACCCAGATAGGCTTCGGCAGATTCTTTGAGCTTACGGAGTACCTTGGCGGAAATTTCCGGAGGGGTGAACTCGTTGTCCCCAACCCCCACCTTCACGTAGTCGTTCGGCCCACCGACAATGCCGTAGGGGACCATCTTCTCTTCGTCCTGGACCTCGTTGTGGCGTCGTCCCATGAAGCGCTTGATGGAATAGACCGTGCGCTTGGGATGGATCACGGCTTGACGCCGAGCGGGTTCACCAACCAGCACTTCCCCTTTGTCCGTGAACGAGACAACGCTTGGCGTCAGGCGATTGCCTTCTGCATTGGGAATGATCTTCACGTCCCGGCCTTCCATGACAGCGACAACGCTGTTGGTGGTCCCGAGGTCGATGCCGATGATCTTTTCGCCTTGAGCCATGATCTCTGCTCCTTCGTAAGTTACGCAGTATGAAACGGGCAGCTAAGCCCGCAATTTCTTGGAATTAAAGGACCATTGTCCAGGCGTGACACCCGGAACAGGGTCGAACGATATCGGGCTTCAATTTAGCAAAGTCCGTGCCATCATGCCCGACGCCGAGATGTTTTTCTTAAGATGCTTTACAGTCTTGGTTTGCGATGATGACGCTGATTCACAATGACGGCGAGCAGCAACCCTGAGTCCTTGAGGCTGCCAGATTGGCAGGCTGACCATGGCCGCAGCGGAGAGCGGTAAATGGTTCGTTGACTTGCAGTTATCGTTGACTGGAGAGCCGTAAGAAGGGGCCAGGTCGCCAAGCCTGGGAGTCTTCACGGATCAAAAGATGTACACAGCACGCAGTTTAGGGAGTTACCTTGGCTGAACTGATGCAGAGTTGCTATCAGGTGCTTGACACCCGTGGTCGGCCGCTTGTACAAGGGGACCAACCGTGGCCCATCCTGAAGCGTCACCTTGACTTGGACGCGATCCGTCCGCTTTGGGCAGCGAAAAGGTGGATCGCCAGAGAGACACATCGCATGGCCAAACGCACGAAGAAGACAGCCCGACCTAAAACGGCCAGCGGTTTGCGGAGCAGAATCGAGAGGCTCGACCGAGACCTCATCAAGTTGCTCAACGACCGAGCGACGCTCGCAGCGCAGTATGCCGAAACGTCTGGCAATCGCGAAGTGATTGACTTTGACCAAGAGCAAGCCTTCATCAGTGCCGCGCTCAGCCACGGCAAGGGACCGTTGTCCGAGGCTTGCCTGCGCAGCGTCTTACGCGAAGTCGTCAGCGGTTCGCGGGCGTTGTCGCAGCATATCAAAGTGGCGTTCTTAGGACCCGCCTACAGTTATAGCCATTTGGCAGCAATTCACCGCTTTGGGCAGAGTGCTGAGATGATCCCCGTCGGCGGCATCGCCGCAGTGTTTGAGGAGGTCAATCGAGGGCATGCCGATTACGGGGTCGTACCGCTCGAGAATTCTACCGATGGGCGGATCGCCGACACGCTGGAAATGTTTGCCAGGCTACCGGTTCGGATTGCCAGCGAAGTGCAAATGCGGATTCACCATCATCTGCTTGGCAAGTGCACTCGGGCTGAAATTCAAGAAGTCTACAGCCGCCCTCAAGCGTTGTCACAATGCCGCAACTGGCTGGCCAAGCACCTGCCATCAGTGCGCACCATTGAAGTGACCAGCACCTCCACGGCCGCCAAGCTGGCCCAAGACAAGCCAGGGGCGGCAGCCATTGCCAGCATTCAGGCAGGCACGTTCTACGGTTTAGAGGTATTGGCCGAAGAGATTGAAGACAACGAGGCCAACGTCACCCGGTTTGCCGTGATCGCCGAACATACCTCAGAGCGAACCGGCAGCGACAAGACGGCCTTGATGTTCGCCATTGATCACAAAGCAGGGGCCTTGGCGGATGCGTTGGCCATCTTCAAACGCAATCGCCTCAACATGAGTTGGATTGAGTCCTTTCCGGTCCCTGGCCAACAAGGCGCTTACCTGTTCTTTGTCGAGTTCGACGGTCACAGCGCAGACGCCAAAGTCAAAAAAGCCGTGGGCTCGCTGGCTCGCAAAGCCGTCCGGCTCGAGATCCTCGGCTCGTACCAAACGACCGAACCTTTGGACTGATCCCGTAACGCCGACTTTGCGTTTTATTCAAGCGGTGCCAAGCCGAACAGCCAGTGCTTACTTCGTAGCTTCGTCAGGTGGAAATGAACGAGTTCAAGACAGTTGCCAAAGTTGGCGCGATTGCTGAAGGTCATGGAGACAGCTTCGCCGTAAACGGCCGGATGGTGGCGGTGTTCTTAGCCGGAGGAGCGTATTACGCCATTGACGATTTCTGCCCTCACATGGGCGCTTCATTAGGAGCAGGCGAAGTCCATGATGGCGTAGTCTCCTGCCCTTGGCATGCCTGGCGATTCAGCATCCAAGATGGCACGTGGCGAGACAACCCCAAGCTCAGCGTGAACACGTACGAAGTTCGCGTCGAAGGGGATGAAATTCAAGTTAGCGTGCCGCCCCACGAAGGATACCAGCCGTAAGCAACCCGCGAAAAGTACAACTTCCGCCTTCGAAATCGGAGATGCTTGAGCGAGGCTGCAACGCCAAAAACCCAAAGGTCATGCTTCGTTCAATTTCAAAAGTCGCAATCTCAGGGCGTTGCCGATCACCGAGACGGAACTAAAGCTCATGGCCGCGGCGGCAAGCATGGGGTTGAGCAGCAAGTGCTGCGAGATTGGGTACAAGATGCCGGCCGCGATGGGGACCCCTAGTCCGTTGTAGATCAGGGCAAAGAACAGGTTCTGGCGAATATTGCTCATGACGCCCCGACTCAACCGCACGGCTTTGACAATTCCCCGCAAGTCACCTTGAACGAGCGTGATGCCTGCGGCTTCGATGGCGACATCTGTGCCGGTCCCCATGGCAATGCCGACATCCGCCGCGGCCAACGCAGGTGCGTCGTTGATACCATCACCGGCCATTGCAACCCGGCGTCCTTCGGCTTTCAAGGCTTCTACGCGATCGTGCTTTTGTTGGGGAGTCACGCCAGCGGCGTAATCGTCAATCTTCAGCTGCTCTGCGACATGCCGAGCGGTGCGCTCGTGATCCCCAGTGAGCATGACGAGTTTTAGTCCTAGCTGGTGTAGCGCCTCAACTGCTTCCGGCGTACTCTGCTTGATCCGGTCTGCCACGGCCAGCCAACCGGTCGCGACACCGTCGCGGGCAACATACATCACCGTCTCTCCCTTCCCTCTCCGCTCAGAAGCTTGGTGTTCGAGCGACTCTGGCAAGTTCACCCCGTTCTCGCTGAGTAACCGTTGGTTGCCAATGAGGAGTTCTTGGCCTTCGACCATGCCGCGAACGCCTTGACCGGTGATTGCCTCGAATTGCTCAGCTTCGGGCCAGCGGATCTCTTTCTTCTCGGCGGCGCGTACAAAGGTTTGGGCCAACGGATGCTCGCTAGAACTTTCTAAGGCGGCCACCAGGCGAAGCAACTCGTCGTCGCTGACGGAGTCTTCGACGGAAACGCAGGCGGTCAACTCGGGGCGCCCCCCGGTGAGCGTGCCGGTCTTGTCGACGACAATCGTATCCACCTTCTCCAGAGCCTCGAGGGCGTCGGCCTGTTTGATGAGTACCCCCTCGTGTGCCCCTTTGCCGACTCCCACCATAATGGACATCGGCGTGGCGAGCCCCAACGCGCAAGGGCAGGCAATGATCAACACGGCCACGGCATTGACGAGCGCGTAGGCCAAAGCAGGTTCGGCTGGCGCAAACCATCCCCAGACCACAAACGTCACCACGGCCACCAGGACCACCACCGGGACGAAATAGCCAGCTACCCGATCGGCAACGCGCTGGATGGGTGCGCGGCTGCGTTGTGCCTGCGCTACCAGATCAACAATTTGCGCGAGCAACGTGTCTTGGCCTACTTTCTCGGCCTCGATGAGCAGCGTGCCGTTTCCGTTGAGCGTTCCTCCGACAACTTCGTCCCCTGTTGCTTTGGCCACCGGGACCGGTTCGCCGGTGAGCATGGACTCGTCAATCTGGCTCTTCCCTTCAATCACCCTGCCGTCCACCGGGATCTTTTCTCCCGGACGTACACGGAGTTGATTTCCGGTCGCGACTTCAGCCAATGGGACGTCGCGCTCGTTGCCATCAGTGACCAGGTGGGCTGTAGGAGGAGCCAAGGAGAGCAGGTCGCGAATGGCACTGCTGGTTCGCCGTCGGGCTTTGAGTTCGAGCACTTGTCCCAAGAGGACCAAGGCGGTGATCATGGCGGCCGCTTCGAAGTAGATGGCAGCGTGTCCTGCATGGCGGAACGCCTCGGGAATCCAATGGGGAAACAACACGGCGATGACGCTGTAGCCATACGCCGCACCAGTACCCAACGCAATAAGCGTGAACATGTTGAGGTTCATGGTGAGCAGGGAACGCCAGCCGCGTTGGAAAAAGGGCCAACCGGCCCAGAGCACAACCGGCGTACTCAACCCCATCTGCAAGAATTGCGAGAGCCGGCCGCCGATCCAGGTCTCGATATGAACGCCAACCATCGGCAGCATGGCGATCAAGAACACCGGCAGACCAAACGCCACGGCGACCCAAAAGCGGCGCGTCATGTCCCGCAGTTCCGAATCATCTTCTTCTGCGTCCACTTGGACCTGTTGCGGTTCGAGCGCCATCCCGCACTTGGGACAATCGCCAGGTCCTTGCTGTTGAACCTCAGGGTGCATGGGGCACGTGTAAATGGTCTTGGCACCCGCACCGCTCGGAGGCGATGCTGACTCCAGAGCCATCCCACACTTAGGGCAACTGCCAGGTTTGTCACTTTCCACCCCTTCACACATGGGGCAGAAGTACTTCTTGCCTGCCGCTTGCTTCTGCGGCTTCGGTTGGTGAGTCGCCAGTTCATGCACCTGAGGGCTGTCGTGCGAACAGCAATCGTGTTTGGTCTCGGTTGCCTGGGACGTACCATGCTGGGCGATGAACTTCTGGCGGCAGCCGTCCGAGCAAAAGTAATACGGCTTGCCATCCACGGTGGTCGAGAGCGCCGTTTCTTCGTTGACTTCCATATGACAGATGGGATCGATTGCCATGCGGCACCTTAGGATCGTTCGAACAATAACTGTCGAATTCCGAAATTGAGAATCAATTTCCCCGAACGCATTTGTGAGCGGCAAGGCGTTAGCCGCCGGTGGAGTAGGAAATCGCGACCACCGGTGGCTAGCGCCACCACCGCTCACTCATTTTCCGATCGATGCTTACGTGAAGAAACCAAGCGGGCCTAGAAGCCTAGTGTACCGTCACACCTGAAACTAGGGTCGCACGCTGACAGCTTGTCTGCCCGCGTTTTGCCCCTACGCAAATCACAACCCGAGTTTCAAGCGTTGACACGGCACCAGAACCAGATGCGACTCTCCGCATAATTATAAGCGGGTGTGGGAACTTGCTCGCGTTGGTCGCTAGACCGGTTTTTCCCAACCATTGAGAGTAGCGGCTTTTCCAAAGGTAACCGATACGTTAGAATCGGCCGCCATCACAGTCACTTGTATCTAATTGTATCCGGGCGTGGTTGTCCTGTTGGTTGGAACCACTTGGCTGGAACCACGCACCCAGCACAACGTTCGCCAGACACATCGGTCGTAACATACTGAAACAAAGCAACTTAGCCCCCTTAGCTCAATTGGCAGAGCATCTGACTCTTAATCAGAGGGTTGATGGTTCGAGTCCATCAGGGGGCACTCAATGAGACAGCTGATTTGCGACCAGCGGGATTGTTGTCTGTGAACGGAAGCTCAAATTGTTTCGAGGTCTGTCTCGTTAGCCCCTGATTCTTGCCCTGGGTGATCGGTGCGGCAGGGATCCGCTTGGGTGGCAAGTTTCCACACCGCTATGGATGCCATCGGCCTCCGTTCTTGGTTCCCGCTTCAAATCATCTAAGCAGGCAGAACATGGTCCACATTGACATGCCCCAAAGCGCATGCCGGCTTGGTCTGGCACGCTGTGATATCACCCCGCCGGTCGGCATCTATCACCGGATGTGGGGAGCCGCGGCTCATGATCAGGCCGAGGGACTGCACCGCCCGCTGACGGCCACCGCGGTGGTGTTTGGGCCACACCAGTCTGAGAATGAATCGCGGGATTGGCAAGTCCTGGTGGCGGTGGATCACTGCCTGCTCTGGGGCGATGAGATGCAGCGCGTGCGGTCCGGGATTCTCTCGGCCACTGGTTTGGCGTCCGACCAACTGATTGTGACCTTTTCCCATACGCATGCCGCAGGCTTGATGGGACAAGAGCGGAGTCACTTGCCGGGGGGAGATTTGATTGGTCCGTATCTGGAACGAATGACCCAGAAGCTCTGTGGTGCCGTGTCCGATGCGTTGTCGGCGGTCGAGGACGTCAACATTTCGTACGCCACAACGTTCTGCGGCCTGGCGGCAAATCGCGATTTCTACGATCAAGAATCCGAGCAGTACGTCTGCGGCTTCAACCCCAATGCGTTGGCAGATGACACCGTGCTGGTCACCCGCGTGACCAACTCCTACGGCAAGACGATCGCCACCATGGTCAACTACGCTTGCCATCCGACCACGCTTGCCTGGGACAACCGACTGATCAGTCCCGACTATCCCGGCGCGATGCGCGAAGTGATCGAAGGGGCTACCGGCGCACCTTGCGTGTTTCTGCAAGGTGCCTCGGGAGACCTCGGACCGGTCGATGGATTTGTGGGAGATACGGAAGTTGCCGACCGCAACGGGCGGCAGTTGGGCTATGCCGTACTCTCTGCACTCGAAGCCTTGCCGCCTCCGCTGACGCAGTTCAAATACATGGGCCCTCGGGTTTCTGGGGCTACCATCGGATGCTGGAAACACGTTCCGCTTTCGGAACAGGCAGAGATGCAGCTTACCCGATGGCGCTGCCGGAGGTGGACGGTTCGGCTTCCCTACCGTTCGGACCTTGCCAGCGCGGTCGATACAGAAGAAGAACGCCGGAAGTGGAAACATCGCGAAGCGGAAGCGGTGGCCGAAGGCAACGCCGAGAGGGCGTCGCAATGTCGGGCCATGATCGAAAGGGCTGACCGCCTGCTGGTTCGTCTCCGTGCACTCACCGGCGATCACTTCGATTTCCCCATCTCCGTATGGCAAATTGGCGATGCCTTTTGGGTGGCCGTCGAAGGAGAACCCTACAACCGTTTGCAAACAGCGCTGCGCGAGGAGTTCGCCGGCGTTCCAATCATGTTGTGCGAACTTGCCAACGGTTCGCGCTGTACGTACCTCCCCACCGAGTCCACGTACGGCCGAGGAATTTACCAGGAACAAAACGCCGTGCTCGCCCCCGGTTGCCTGGAGACAATCACCCGAGAGATCCACGCTCAGATTGAATCCTGGCAAAAGAAGTCCTGAACTCCGCCGGGGCGGACGTAAACTAACAGCCACGGCCACGGACCAACTTGAGCGTTCGCAAGCAGCCGGCAAGCGAGCAGCGGGGATCAAGCCTCGTTTGCCAGGGCGATCAGCCCAGCGCGAAGCCGGGCGAGTCCGTCTTCCAAGGCATTGCCTCCTACGGCAAACGAAACCCGCAGGGTTCCCTCGGCGGCCTCACCGTAGACAGCGCCCGGCATCACGCCGACGCCATGCTCGTACAGCAGACGGCGGCTCATCTCCGTCGAGGGTAAGCCGAACTCGCGGATGTCCAGCATGGCAAAGAAGCCACCCTCAGGAACAAAGACCTTGAGCTTGGGCAGGTGGAACAACGCGTCGCAAAGCTGTTGCCGCCGATCGGCAAACTCTTCGCGAATGTCCGCCAGGCAGTCTTGCGAACCGGTCAGTGCTGCGATGCCGGCATCTTGGACAAACAGTGCCGCCCCTCGACAGGATTGCTGAAGGACCAGCAGCATGCCTTCCAACAAGTCAGCGGGAGCCACGCAGTAGCCCAGCCGCCAGCCGGTCATGCAGTACGACTTCGAGAGGCTGTTGACCACAATGGTTCGCTGCCGGGCGTCGTCGGACACAGCGGCCGGTGAGATATGCCGACGACCATCGTAAAGAATATGCTCGTAGATTTCGTCGCTGATGACCAGCAGGTCA
Organism: uncultured Planctomycetia bacterium; assembly: GCA_942492195.1. GTDB lineage: Bacteria > Planctomycetota > Planctomycetia > Pirellulales > S012-138 > CALOEH01. The sequence continues at coordinate 145,832 of CALOEH010000200.1, forward strand.
TGCTTGCGCGCCACTTCCATCAAAGCCTGTAACTCGAATTCGAGCAGCACCGTTCCGGTCGGATTCCAAGGCGTGTTGAGAATGATCGCCTTGGTCCGTGGCGTGCACGACTTGTCCACCGCCTCGGGGTTGAGCGTGTAAGGGCCGTCGCTAATCGAAGCAGGCACTACCTTGGCTTCGCCACCTACCAGATGGATGGTGGATAGAAACGTATCGTAGATCGGCTGCGGGAGCAGGACCTCGTCTCCCGGATCCAAAATCGTTGCCAGCGCCGCATACATTCCAAACGTGGCACCGGTGGTCACCAGCACCTCGGTGGCTGGGGAATAAGACACATTTTGTGCCTCGCCAATGCGCTCGGCAATCACTTCCCGTAGCGGCAACTCTCCCTGGTTATCGGGATAGCGGGTGCGGCCAGAATCCAGCGCAGCTTTGGCGGCATCCACTATGTGCTGGGGCGTGGGAAGATCAATCTCGCCCCGCAACAGAGAAGCGGGCTCTCCATGCTTCGCCGCGTACGCCTGCATTTCGGCTAACAGCGAATTCACCGCTGTTGGTTGCAACCGAGCGAGGCGTTGGGACCGGCGGGCGTGAGGCATCTTCCATTTCACGAAATTGGCAAGGCAACGGAGGTTGCGGCACGCTGAGCATCGCCGGCTTCTAAACTGCCAACATAGCCGGAACTTGCCTGGGATCCAAGGGTTGCACCGCCGGATGTTGGCCCGAGCGCCAGCATCATGGCAAGAGCAACGCTGCCTAGTCCCCAAGAGGGGGATTTTGTCTATTTGTCTTAAACTGCCTAATTGCCGTTAAGACCTGACTCAAATGGAACGAGTTCTCTCCGACAAGTACAGGATCTAATCTTCAGTCCATTCGGAGGAAAGGGACTTGAGCGCAGACTTCAGTTTGGATCGAAACGTCTTCTCTTCCATTCGAAGTTTCGGGAGTGTTTCTTCTTCGATCTGTTTGATGGCCTGTTCTGCTTCGTCCAGTTCCGTTCGCCAGCGATTGGTCAACTGGTCCTGCCCGCCGGCTTTGATGTTCTGTCGCAAGCGTTCTTGTCTGGCCGCCAAGCGCTCGGTGTTGTCGACAACGTCGGATATTTCCTGCTGCTTCTCGGTCAACCGCTGGTGGAGTTCCAGGCAGTCTCGCACGCCGGGATCCTGCGCCAACGGGCCATTGGTGACAACAAGATTCTGTTCGAGCCACTCAATTTGTAGATTCTCGTACTGCTTGGTCACCTTGATCAACTCTACCTTCGACAGTGCAATCCGTTGCTCGACGACCGTGACAACGAACGCGGACGATGGTTCGATGGTGACGGAGTACCGCACACTGCTCGTGAGTCGGCTGGCCTCTTCCATCAACTGAACGTTTCCATCGCGATGAATACGAGTCTCGATGTCCGGCTCGGTCAGCGTGAAGTCGTGATCGAGTACCAACTCAAACTGCTGGTCACGGCTGTTCTTGATGTGATACCGCGTTTCCCGACGCTGTCGTGTGCTTGTGTAGCAGAAGCCTTCTGACAGCCGCAGGGCAACGACTTTGTTCCGCTGACGCTTGGGGTCTTGTTTGACGGAGACCCCCGTTTCCAAGGCATGCGGAAGCAGACGCTGCTCGTGAGGCTTGAGTGCCGGGATGATGCAACTGCCGGCGTAGGCAGATTCCTCATAAACGGTGCAGGCCCCGCGTCCCAGACTGAAAGCAGTCTGATTCGTGAAATCGACGGACCGAAACGGGCGATCTGGATGGTTCTCGTGCTTGTAATGCAGCACCGACTTTGCTTCGGCAACCTCAACATTGAAGACGGGAATGACCGTGGATCTCTTGGCCGGGATGGTCACCAGTGAATCGGCTTCAAAGATGTTGAAGTCTCCCACCTCTTGAACCTCCGCTGAGCCAGTCTGGGCGGCCGCCATTCCTTGAACGGCAAAGGTTCTTCCTGCACGCAACCCACGCATGCGCGAACTCTTCTCGGGCGCACCCAAAAAATCCTCGGATCCTCCGCCTGCCAGCATGTCGAAGTCAGACGCTTCAACTTCAACCGCTCCGAAGGCCGCTTCGCTCACCAGATTGACATGCTTTCGCCGGGGAGTCTTGGTCTCGGCAAGATCGGTGGAGAACGTGATGGGCTCGCCGGTGACAACGCAAACGTGGAAGTCCGCCCAATCTTCGTCGGTGTTGTTGTCCACCACCGCAAAGCCTTGAAGCTGCGGCGAGCCCTCCGCTGCGAGCCGCAACCGGTAAGAGATCTTCCAAGCTGCTGCCGGAATGGTGTACTGCACCACGGCTTCTGTCTTCTCTTGCTGTGTGCTCAGTACAAGTTCGACGAACGTGCTGTTTGGTTTGATCCGCTGATAGTTCCGCTGGAGTGCCTTGTCGATTTCCTTCTGCACCTCTTCGTCCAGGAATCTCAGGCTTTGGATCTCCCGCAAGGCACAACGGCGCAGGCCATCGACTGCCAATACGATGATCGACTTCGGATGAATAGGCTCCCCCTCGGTCGCTTCTTCCTCCTCATGGAGACCAACCAGTGTGCCTTCGATGGCTCCTCCTGCCCGCTCGATGCAGACTTTGGCACCGCTCAGGTTCGTTGCCAGATCTTCCAGAACTTTCTGTGGATCAATGGTGATGTTGCCTTCGAGTTCATTGGAGGGCCGAAAGGTCGGTGGTGCCTCCAACCGCACGTCACCATAGACATTGAACGAGCCCAGGACGTCGGCCAGATGGTCCTGACGTACCGGAATCGAGATACTTCGTTCTGCACTCGCAACGACTTCGTACGACCTCTGAAAGTCAGCGATGCCGTTCGAGTAAATGACAACTCGGTTCTCAGTCATGTTCAGCTACCCCTTGCTCAAGCATCAAAAAACTCGATAAAAAACCCACTCCAATACAAATTGCCGAATCACATGACTCATGCACCGCACTCTCTGCGATCTCTGCGGTGAGTTAGGATCGTTCGAACAATAACTGTCGAATTCCGAAATTGAGAACCAATTCCCCGAGCGCGTTTGTGAGCGGTAAGGCGCTAGCCGCCGGTGCAGTTAGGAAACCGCTACGACCACCGGTGGCTAACGCCAAAACCGCTCAACTAGTTTTCCGATCGATGCTGAAATATTCCGAACCGGTCGCGGCGGAGCAGCGTCGTTCAAGCATCGCTGGTTCGCAAATGTGGAAGTTATTCTTCGCCGCGAGGTTGGGGTTCTAAGGTTGCAAATGCTGCTGCAGGAACAGGGCAATCACGGCAGTGAGGTAATCTCGATTGGGCTTTTTGGCAAAGCCGTGCCCTTCGTTGTCTGCGTAAACCGTCCAAGGCCGTTGGCCGTTTTTCTTGACCGCCGTGACCACTTGCTCGGCTTCGGAAAACGGGACCCGTGGATCATTGCGGCCATGGGCGACAAGCAGGGCAGCGCGGATCCGATCGGCATTCTGGGCCGGATCTACTTTGGCAAAGTATGCCTGCATGGCCGGGTCTCGTTCGTCACCATACTCAGCCCTGCGCAGATCGCGGCGATAGGCACTTGTGTTCTTGAGGAACGAGGCAAAACTGGCCACGCCTACGATATCGACCCCTGCAGTGAGCCGATCGGAGTAGTGCATCAGCGAGGACAGGACCATGTAGCCACCGTACGAACCGCCGATGACCGCCACGCGGGACGCATCCAGTTCGTCCTGCTTCTCAATCCAATCCAGCAGAGCCCCAATATCACGGACGCTATCCTCGCGCAGCTGAGCATTGTCGAGCCGCAAGTATGTCTTGCCGTAACCATTGGATCCCCGCACATTCGGCTTGATGACAGCAATGCCCAACTCGTTGACGTAAAACTGATCCGTGCCGGAGAAGTAAGGGCGGCTCTGCGACTCTGGCCCTCCATGAATACTAATCAAAACCGCCACGGGACGCTTGGCACTGGCGCGGCGAGGGCGGTAGTAGTCCGCCGGAATCTCACGATCATCAAACGATTTGAACGTGATCGGCTGCGACGTCACGAATGTCGCAGGGTCCAATGGCCCCACTTCGCTGAACGTCCAACGCACCAAACCAGGACGAACCTCGCAGCCAGCGGGAATCGGAAACTTTTCTTCTTCCGGACGAATTCGTAACGAGTAGGCCTCACTCGGCGCATCGGGTTGAGAAAGCGTGAACCCCAAATGAGCCCCGGCCGGAGAGAATTCGAGGGAACTCACAATGCCACGCGGCAGGTCAACGCGGGTCACCTGGTGGTCACCGGCATCTCCGTCCAGCTTGCCCGGCTTGAGCAAATAGAGCTGGCTGGTTCCCGCGTGATTGATGGTGAAGGCCACCATGCCGGAGGTCGGTTCGACCACCAACGACTCCACGTCCCCAGGCAGGTTCGGGGCAGGCCAGACGTAGCTCATGCTTTCGAGATTCAACAACGCCAACGCGCGAAACTCACCCAGAGCGTCACTCGATAGCCAGGCATGTTTACCGTCGGGAGCAAAGGACATACTGCCCACGGAGACCTTCTTGTCCGTAGTGCCTGGGGGTGGAGGAATCAGAGTCTGCTTGACTCCTTGGACCTGCTGGGAGTCTCCGTCATCATTCTTCCAGGTGAGCAAGGCGGGGTAGGTTTCGTTGATCGAAACATATTGCCGCATCAGCAAGGCCGTCTGAGTCCCGGGGGCCAGGTCTTCACCCACCCAATACTCGCCGGTGGTTTCGAGCAGAGTCCGGGTCTTGGCACTGTTGCGCGGATCCATGAGCAGCAGGTCCGTATCGCGGCCGTTGCGGCGATTGCTGCCGACCACCATTCGCCGGCCATTAGAACTCACGGCATGTAGCGAGTGGCGCGAGGTTCCATCGGTGAGCCGCTGAGAGCTGCCCGTTCGAGAGTCGAGCAGATAGATCTGATTGTTTTCGTTGCCGCCTGCACTATGGATGGCCAGCAAGGCCCCGTCTTGAGCCGCCGGCAGCGGACTTCCATACGTGGGCTCCGCAAAGAACGAAACCTGCTGGCGACGTCCTCCCGGTGCGAAGACTCGATGCAACTGAGACGTCGGGCCGAACCGAGTGTTGATCAAGATTCCCTGACCCGCCGGATCCCAACCGTCAAACCCAGCCGAACGAGTCTGCTGGTACTTCTCCAGCCGGTCGACCAATGCTTGGGGAACCACCGGAACCTGCTCGGTCACCACCGCCGGAGGGCGGAGGGCATCATAAGGTTCCTCAGCAAGCCCGCGGGCGGTGAAACCGCAGACCATGCACGACACGGACATGCAAATCACAGAAACAAGGCGAGCCATCTGATTCATTGTGGACTCCTGTCGAAAATTAGGTCTACTCGGTTTAGCGCAGATGGCGATTGCCCAAGTTACTTGGCGAGTTCGCGGATGCGGATGTCTTTGAATTCCGCCCGCATCGGCTTGCCAGCGTGGAGTTGAAGTGCCAGAACCCCTTCGCGGAGGGCCAATTTGGGCGAGTCCGTGAAGTCCAGAATCAAACGACCGTTGAGATAGTGCTGGATCCGGGTTCCCTGGGCGACGATCACAACGTCATTCCAGTCATTCAGATGGAATAGTTTCTCGTACCCCTCGGCGTCGATCAGTTTGCCGGTGACTTGCTTCCCATTTTCTCCCCAGTTGGCTTTTTCACCAACGAGGCAGGTCCGTCCGCGTTTCCCACCTTCGTCATAGATGAAACCGGCGACGCTGGGGAGTTTGGTCTCGTTGCGAATCTCATGTTGGTAACCTCGCACAACCCAGTTGTTTCGCACCTTGCCATCGGTGATGTGCCTGGAGCGATACTGGATGCCTGAGTTGTTGCTAGCGGTGCAGCGGAATGAGAGACGCAATTCGAAATCGCTCGGCTTGCCCTCTCTCCAGATCAAGAACGTGTTGCCTTGGGCGGGTTTCTCAGCGGTGGTCTCGCCACGAATGACCCCATCGACCACGGACCACAATCGTGGATCACCGTCCCAGCCATTCAGATCCTTGCCATTGAAAATCTGCCGCATGTCCGAGGACTCAGCCGGAGCCGATATCGAATCGTCCGCTGCCAGAGCAGGAATGGAAACCGTTGCGAACAGGGCCAGCAGCAGGGGGCGTATCATGGCAATCTCCGGTGTCAGGAAAAGAAAGGTGGGAAGCGGACATTATGACCACCGCCCCGGCAATCTCAACCCGTTGCCGATTGCCGATTGGACGCCCTTGTTCTGCAAACCCGAATTCGGCAGTCGTCTGGAAGCACGACTCGACAGAAACGGCGATGCAGAAATAGATTTCGAGGAAAAATTGCATCGGACGGTGAGCAGGCGCACAATCCAGAATGGTGAAGTGCAATCGCGACAGGTCCACTGGGTTGGCAACGTTCCCAGATTTTTGCCACCGTATTCATTCGACGGAGGAAACGCTGATGTCTCACCACCCTGCCAACCGTTGGTGCCAAATCGTGGCCTTCACAATCGTGGTAGCTGGTTGTGGCTCGGATGCAGTGCCTAGTTCCAAGCCAAACGGCGGCGGCGCGAGACCTGCGCAGCAGCCGCCTCGGCCAGGTGCCGCCACACAAGCTGACAGCGCGCGCGTCGGTGCCATCGAATCCGCATTCAACGATCACTTCTCGTCGCTCTCTCAAATTGATGAACTCCTGATACGCACGATCCAGAACCCTGGCGCGACACTCCCCATGACCGACATTGATGCGATCGGGCGGCAAGCCGTCGCTTCGCGGCAACGTCTCCTATCGCTCATTCCCAAACACGCACCGGCCAGGAGCCACACGCCGACTCCGGTGGAAGCGGCCGTGCGTCGCAATGCAGGGCAACTCACCCAGCGCACGCAGAGCGTTGTTTTCAATCTCCGCAATTCCGCCGAATTGTATCCACAGCACGCCGAGCCATTGCGGGCCCTCGCCGAACTGTTGGCCGCTCGCCCTGGTGCGCCGAGCGAGTCGGTCGCCCAGTCACCGCAGCCCAAAGCTCGACCAACGCGACTGCCACCTAAACCAATGCCCAAACCGGCTGAACCCACAGGTCCTTTCGAATGCACCGCCGAAGTACTTTGGGCACGCTTGAAACGGGTTGATCGTTCGCTCCCGCGCCTCCGCAATGGTACTCCGGTGCGTGTGACCGGCGTGTTGGGTTCGTGCAGATATCGCGGACGGTTGGGGGCGGTGACGTTGGCCACCGCCGAGAAAGGCGCCATGTCCCTGTACTTTGGCCCAGACGTGGAACGAAGCCATCTGCGGCCCTTGCAAAGGGTCACCGTGGAAGGGGAACTCTCGACCGTGACCGGCCTGGACAATCTGGCATCGCTCTTGAGCATCAGCAGCATCCAGGTCCTATCGGAGGAGCAAGTCGAAACACCACCCCCGCTGTTTCTCGTCTATGCCACGCCTGGCGACTTGGTCCGTGCCGCGCTCGAGCCTGGCTATCGGGAAGCGAACCGGTTGATCGTTTCAATGAACCGCCCAATCATTGTCAGCGGTCAGGTGGCCGAGATTGAGCAGTTTACCAATGAGTTTCGCGAACTCGAGAAGCTGGTGAAACTTCAATCGGACGTAGGGGGCGTTGTCTGCCGGTTCGCACTAGATGAAGACGTCGAGCCGCTGCGCATCGGTCAACAGATCCGGATCGTGGGCCTCCACGACTTGGGATTCCACCCCGGTCGGCCAAAAGAAGAAATCTGGCTCGGCAGCGTCTTCCCCTATCCCGATTGATTATTCAGAGACCGCGAATGCCACACGGGGGGCCAGATTTAACTCGTAATCCAGCCGCTCGGCAAACATCACCAAGGACCTGGCCAGACACGTTTCGTTTGCTTAGGGCTTCGGTCCGGGTGGGTGCATTCGAACAGGGAATGCTCTACAATCAACCGCAGGCTGCGACATTCGATCGCAGGCCGTACGTCGCTGCGCACAAAAACTCGGCGCGGTTCTGAGAACCCATGGCAGGCCACTTCATCTCGGCCGCTGCGACTTTGCACTGCCTGCCAACCAACTTGGAACGTTGATGTTTGCGCTGCGCGCCACTGCCTGGAACTTGTTCAAGGAGGCCACCGCTATGAAACGTTCTTTCGTTTTGATGCTGATCCCGATGCTCGCTCTGATGTGCCTGCCGGCCGTTGCCGCTGAGCCAGACGGTGGCAATGCTTCGTGGCAGGGAACCTGGAAGAACTTCAAGTTCAAGTCTTCCGGTCCGATTGCTTGCAAAGCTGTCGCCATTGCTGAGAACACCTGGGAAGGAAAATTCACCGGCCTGTTTCACGGCGACCCGTTCGAATACACCATCACCTTCCAAGCCATCGAGAAGCAGGGAGTGACCAATCTGCAAGGTGCCGCCAAGTTGGATGGAGATCGCTACGAATGGGTGGGGCAGGTCGAAGGTGCCGCGTTCCGTGGCAAATTCCGTTCGCTCAAAGGGTATTACGGCGAGTTCAACATGAGAGCCAGCCGCTAATCGCCTGGTGGCTGGCATCGCTAGCTCGACGAATTGTCAAAAACGGTTGTCGCCTGCCCATCGGCTGAGCCGAATAACTGGAAATATCGGTACGACCGCTACGTTTTCACAGGTCTGCCGACGTCCCAGCTTGGCCTATTGGCGGGGGAAAATATGGGGGAAAACCATTCGCAGTCAACGTTGTGCCTGACTGCTTCGACGTATCCGGTGCCGCATGGTTCCGAGAGTTGGAGACGTGTCTCCAGCTGGGGACTGATGCTATCAGCACTGATCTTGGCAGTGAGCCATAGCAATCTGCACGGAGCTGAAATTGCGGAAGCCACGAGTAGCAACGAAGCGAAAAACGATGCGCTCCGTTCGCTCCCACTGACCAAATTGGGCGAACGGGATAAGGCAAAAATTTCGGCCGTGTTGTCCGGCTTGACCATGTTTCGGCGGATGCCTACCCAAGTCATTCGCTGTGAGCCAAACCTGTATCGGTTTATGATTGACCACCCCGACGTGACGGTGAACATCTGGGACGTGATGGGCATCAGCAAAGTGGCCCTGATTCGAACCGGTGAGAACACCTTCAAAGCAGACGACGGGGCTGGCACCCAAGCCGACATTGAGTTCTTGTACCGCAGTCCCGACAAGACCGTGATCTACGCCGTCGGCTCCTACCACGGTCCGTTGTTCAGCAAGCCGGTGTATGGCGGCTGCCTGTTGGTGCTGCGGTCAGGTTATTTTGACGATCCCGAAGGTGACCGCTACGTGACCTCGCGGATGGATGCGTTCTTCCGCCTGGATCATGCTGGCGTGGAACTGCTGGCCAAGACGTTTCAGCCCATGGTGTCGAAGGCCGCGGACTACAACTTTGTCGAAACGCTGGCCTTCCTCGGTAGTTTGTCACGCACCGCCGAGCGACGCCCGGAGTTGTTGCACAAACTTGCCCCGCGTTTGACCAAGGTTCGTGAGACCGACCGGACCGGGTTTGAGCGGGTGGTGCTGCAAACGGCCGCCAATGCCGCGCCTAAGATGTCTCGCGAAACGGACCCACCCGACGTGTCGCAAACCAGCGGCCAGTTCATCGATCCAGACGGCGGAGATGCCGGCCTTCAGGGGAGTCGCGAGACGCTCCCACCGCCGAACTTCGTCCGAAATCGGGAACCGAACCTCCGCCGCTAACCGCAGCAACGCTCAATCGCCAGGCAAGAGCTTGGGTTGAACCGGCTTGGCTTCGTCAGGGTGCTTGGCTTCGTCAGGCTTGTCCTCTGGCGGCGCTTGCAGACGATCAAGATTCTTCCGTAGCATTTTCTTGTGCCGCTCGACCGCTTCGCGCATTTGCGGGTTGCGCTTGGCGGTTTCATCGAGACGTTTGATACTGGCCTGGATACTCTCGATCGTTTTCTCCCTCGCGGCCTTTGGTGCTACCGCATGAACGGCTGGCGCTCGGAACGCGCCACCGATGACCCCCTTTCGCTCGGCGTACTTCTGATAAAGTTCGTACGCTGCGGGGTGTTTCTTCTTGAGATCGGCAGCGTTGTCGGCTTCGTACTTTTCGGTGACGTCCTTGCCATCTTTCTTTTCGGTGACGGACATCTTGATCTTGCCTGCCTGATCAATCTCAATCGCAATGTGTTTGCCGTTCGCTTGAACTTGGACGGCCCGTTTGCCACGTTGGACAGCCGCCGCACGCATCTGAATCTGTACTTGGATGCGGTTGCCAAACGGATTGGCGATGGCGGTTGAAGGGGCGGTTTCTAGCACCCGTTGGGCACGTCTCGCAGCACTTGGCGAATCACTCTTGGCCAGTTGGTCCAGCGCGGCCTTAGCCTGATTTCGCAAGGCTGGCTCCGGGGCAGACATCCACTGTTCTAGAATCTGGATCGCCCTAGAGGTGACTTCCAGACTGGTTCCCACGGCCGCGGCTTGGAGTTCGTCGACCGCTTCTCCACCCAACTCAGCCAGCTTCTCACTCGCCTGTTGCCGCACGGTAAACTCATCAGCATCCAGTTGGGCAACCAATTGGGCGATGTCGTCATCGGCTGTGGCGGTTCCCATGGCCAGCAGGATGAAGCTGGTCACGAACAACGAATGCCAGACAACGGGTCGTGTGAGATAGCAACGCTTGCTGCCCATGACGTTCCTCGCTGGGAGGTAAAATGGCGGATGAATCGGCAGACGCTGGAGCAACGCCCAGGTTCTTGTACCTGGATTCTCCTTGTCCGTCAAGAAAAACCAGCACACCGCAACCCCCAAAGCACCGCATCACTGGAGAAACTCAACAGTAACCGGCGAAATACAACTTCCGCATTTGAAACCGGAGTTGCCTGAGCTTTAACTCACCGCAGAGTTCGCCAAGATTCGGCAAAGCTGTGTTGGAGTGGGTTTTGATCATCGATCTATTTGCTGTTTCTGAATCATGAATCAGCGAATCGACAAGACAGAGTGTGAACCCTTCGCCCGCAGTGGTGCGTTTCCTAGCGAGCTAGGGCTGCGAGGGATCTTGGGGAAGCCAGTTTTCCAACTTCCAGACACGTACGCTGGTGTCCGCCCCGGCCGAAATGAGCCGGTTCCCGTCAGGTGAGAAGGCGACCGAAAGCACGTACGAGGTATGGCCTACCAAGGTGGCTCGGCTGGCACCGCTGGCCACATCCCAAAGGCGAATGGTTCGATCCGCGCTCGCCGTTGCCAACAGCGCGGCATCAGGCGAGAAGGCCAGCGACCAAACATCGTCCTTGTGCCCTGCCAGATCGCGAGGCGTGTCTCCCTGGTCAGGCTGAAGCGTGCGGACCAGGCCGTCTCCGCTGATCGTGGACCAGGCCAACAGCCCCTTGCTGGAGACGCCGACTTCGAGTACGCCGTCCGGTTGCTCATTCAGAGTCAGTGTCGTTTTACCGGCGGCTACGTCCCAAACCTTGACGGAACGGTCATCGCCCCCTGAGAAAAGTTGCTTGCCGTCGGCGAAGAAGGCAGCGCCATTGACGTACTCGTTGTGCGCTTTGAATTTGCGAATCAAACTGCCTGAGGCCACATCCCACAAGCACACGGACTTGTCGTAGCTTGCCGTCAGCAGTTTGTCCCCGCCTGGTGAGAACGCCACGCAGGTGACCGAGTCCTTGTGGCCGGCAAAGGTGCGTTGTTTCTCACCAGTTTCCAGAGCCCAGAGGACAACTGCTCCATCGTAACAGGCCGTGGCAACCGACTTGCCATCTGGCGAGACGGCGAGCGCGTTGAGCGAATCGCTCACGGCAATGGTTCGCACGGTTTGTTGCGTTTCCAGATCCCAGACGCGGACGGTTCGATCCTCTCCCCCCGATACGGCCAGCGCGGTGCCTGGCACAAACGCCGCCGCGAGTACCCCATCTCGGTGTCCACGGAGCGTCAGGTCTTGGGCTTGAGCCGACGTGCCCGTTCGACTCGCCGACACCATCAGCAGCGTGATCAACATCACGCAACGGACAAACTCCGTTCGGATGGTGAGCCGGTAAAGAATTGCGACTGCTTTCAACATCATTCAACATTCCTTCCAGAATACGAAACCGCGGAGGCTTCGAATCGGTGCGAGCTGCTGCTCGTGTTTCAAGAACCCATTGCCGTTGGTCGTTTTGGAATCTGACCCAACCTGAACGAGTGTGACTATCTAAGGTAGGTGGTAGGGGGCAAGCTTCGAACACCCGTGCGAGGTTCGGTCACCCATTCCCGTTTGGTTTTGGGTTTTGCCGCTTCTTCCCTTCACGCATTCTAATGCTGGAAGTATGCCGGCACAAAACAATTGCCCCTCCACCCTCCACCCTCCAGCAGGCGGCCCTTCGGCAGGAGGCAGTTGTGTGGGGGGCTCCGGCAACCGTGTCAATCGTCCAAGAAGGCAAGCTCCACACAAGCCGCTCTCATGGATTGACTGCCGACGTATCGAGGATTCCGGGGGATTCGTACTCTGGACGCGTGACTGTTGTAAACGTAGGCTGCGAGCAACCGAGGCTTCCCAGTTCCAGAAAATCGACGCACGGAGATGAGTCGTCCAGGTCTCGAAAGGGAAAACCGCCAGCCCGCAGACAAGCGGGTGGGAATTGGATAAAATCAGCGGCGGATCGATCGTCCAGTCTTGGCGCTTGGCAGATAGGCCGTGACGGCGCCGCAGTTTGTTCTTTAGCACTTGCCCAAAGGTCTCCCGCCGATGTCGACCGCTTCTTCCGATCCCTTCCAAGCCCGCGATACGTTTGAAACCGGAAACGGACCCGCTGGCATTTACCGACTCTCCCGCCTGCAAGAGCTAGGGCTGGTGAACCTGGCCGAATTGCCGTTCTCGATTCGAGTGCTGCTGGAGTCGGTCTTGCGGAACTGCGACGGGTTTACGGTGACGGAAGCCGATGTCAAGAAGCTGGCCGGGTGGAAACCCTCGGGCGTGGTCGCTGAAGAAATCCCCTTCAAGCCGGCCCGAGTGGTGCTGCAGGACTTCACCGGCGTGCCCGCCGTGGTGGATCTGGCCGCCATGCGGAGTGCCATGCAGCGGCTCGGCGGCGACCCGAAGAAGATCAACCCGCTGATCCCGGTGGACCTGGTGATTGACCACTCGGTTCAGGTGGATGCGTTTGGGTCTCCTGCCGCCTTGGCCGCCAATGTGGACTTGGAGTTTGAGCGAAATCGCGAACGGTACGAGTTCCTGCGTTGGGGACAGAAGGCCTTTGACAATTTCCGGGTCGTGCCGCCGAACGTGGGCATCGTCCATCAGGTCAACCTGGAGTTCCTGGCCAAGGAGTCTTTCTCCGGGATGACGGCGACGGACCGGTCGCCCTGCCCGATACGCTGGTCGGAACCGACAGCCATACCACGATGATCAACGGCCTGGGCGTGGTGGGCTGGGGCGTCGGCGGCATCGAGGCCGAGGCCGTGATGCTGGGCCAACCGCTCTACATGCTGATGCCAGAAGTCGTCGGGTTCGAACTGATTGGCCAACTGCCGGCTGGCGCGACCGCGACCGACCTGGTGCTCACCGTGACGGAAATGCTGCGAAGCTCAGGGGTGGTGGGCAAGTTCGTCGAGTTCTTCGGCACCGGAGTCTCTGGCATGGGGCTCGCCGACCGAGCCACGATTGCCAACATGGCTCCCGAATACGGTGCCACCATGGGCTTCTTCCCGGTCGACGCCGAGACGCTCAACTACCTGCGACGGACGGGCCGCACGGAACGAGGTCGAACTGGTCGAGCGGTACACCAAAGAGCAAGGACTGTTCCGTACGGACGATCAACCGGTTCCGCGAGTTACACCAAGACGCTGTCGCTGGACTTGAGCACGGTCGAACCCTCTCTGGCCGGTCCCAAGCGTCCCCAGGATCGGGTGCCGCTGTCGCTGAAGCAGACATGCATTCGTTCGAACATGTTTGCGGCACCGGTCGCCGAACGCGGTTTGCCTGGACGAACAGCCTTGACCGCAGCGAACCGCGATTGCCGAACAATGGCGAAGGGGTCGAGATCACGCACGGTGCCGTCGTGATTGCCGCGATCACCAGTTGCACCAACACCAGCAATCCATCGGTCATGATCGGGGCCGGCTTGCTGGCCAAGAATGCCGTCGAGCGGGGCTTTGAAGGTCAAGCCGTACGTCAAAACCAGTCTCGCACCGGGATCGCGCGTCGTCACCGACTACCTGGACAAGGCGGGCCTGACCGAGTCGCTGAACGCGTTGGGTTTCCACACGGTGGGCTACGGTTGCACGACCTGCATCGGCAACAGCGGACCGCTTCCCGAGGAGGTGTCCGCGACGATTCGGGACAACAACCTGGTGGTGTGTTCGGTGCTGAGCGGCAATCGCAACTTCGAAGGCCGCGTCAATCCGCTGGTCAAAGCCAACTATCTGGCCAGCCCTCCGCTGGTCGTGGCCTACGCCCTGGCCGGAACGACGGATATCGATCTGACCAACGAACCGCTGGGCGAAGGACCCGACGGCAAGGACGGTCTTCCTGAAGGACATCTGGCCCACCCAGGAGGAGATTCGCGAAGCCAGTCGATGCGATGCGTGCAGCCGGAGATGTTCGCCCGAAGCAGTATCGGACGGCGTATTCGATTCGAACGAAAAGTGGAACGCCAATCGACGTTCCCGAGGGGCGAATTGTACGCCTGGGATGCGGCAAGCACGTACATTCAGGAACCGCCGTTCCTGGTCGATTTGACCGAGATTGCCCCGATTCGAGCCAATCCAGGAACGCGCGGGTGCCTGGCCCTGCTGGGCGATTCGGTCACCACCGATCACATTTCGCCAGCAGGCTCGATTGCCAAAGATGGACCCGCTGGGCGGTACCTGATGGAGCACGGAGTTCCGGCGCTCGAGTTCAATAGTTTCGGCTCGCGGCGTGGGAACGATCGGGTGATGACGCGCGGCACGTTTGCCAACATTCGCATCCGCAACCAACTCGCCCCTGGCACCGAAGGGGGTGTCACGCGGCACCTGCCCGACGGCGAGGCCATGTCGGTTTATGATGCCGCCATGAAGTACAAAGCCGATGGCGTGCCGTTGATTGTGCTGGCCGGGGCCGAGTATGGAACCGGCAGCAGCCGGGACTGGGCCGCCAAAGGGACGATGCTGCTGGGCGTCAAAGCCGTGATCGCGGCGAGCTACGAACGGATTCATCGCAGCAACCTGGTCGGCATGGGCGTCCTGCCCTGGAGTTCACCGGACGGAACAACCTGGCAGTCGCTGGGCCTGACCGGCGAAGAAACCTTCGACATCGGACGAATCGCTTCGCCCTCAATGCACGTTGACGGTCACCGCCACCTCGGCCGATGGCACTCAAAAGTCGTTTGACGTCAAAGTCCGAATCGACACACCGGTCGAACTCGAGTACTACCGCAACGGCGGCATCCTGCAGACGGTGTTGCTAAAACTCGCGGCGAGCTAAGTCGCGGCACACCGGTTCTTTCGCGATACCCATAACGCCCCAAGGCCATCGATTCGCCTACGGTTGAGCCTGACATTGCCTATAATGTTGGGAACGGATCGGCCGTGCGCGTTTTACAACTTCTTCACAGGGAGGGGGGGGGCGGGCAGGTAAGGAGGCGCCCAATTACGGGTCGGTTGTATGTGTTCGTCACCCAGCGCAAGGGGACGGCTCCCCGGTTCGGCCCAAACTGGTTCAACCCCGAACCGTTCTTCGGTATTGACGTGGATCGGTTCAAAGCTGGCGAACTCTGTATTCTCGATAACAAGGTGGATGGTTTTCCTGGTCCGCTCAACGAACTGGAGCCAGGCCGTTACCGGATTCAAGCGATCTTGGATCACGACTTCTACCACCAGAATCATGCCCAAGGGCCTGGCAATCTGTATAGCGATGAGTCATCACTGACGCTGGATCCCAAGACCACCGGCGTGGTGCACCTGACGCTCAGGCATCGGGTGCCTCAACCGGAGCGGATCCAAACGCGAGATCGCCAAGAGATCATCCGCAAGAGCGAACTCTTGAGCACCTTCCACCGCCACGACGTCTTGGATTTTTGCATGGTCCATCTCCCTCCCAGCTATCACCAGCAACCGCAGCGACGGTTCCCGGTGTTGTACATTGTGCCTGGCTTTGGGGGGATCATCGCATGCCATTGGGGGCTTGGGACAACCGGCGCAACTTCGACTTCATTTGCGTCATGCTCAGCGGCAACTGCAAATGGGGGCATCATGTCTATGCCGACGGGCCGACCAATGGGCCGCGTGGCAGCGCCCTGGTGCGGGAGATGGTTCCCTACATCGACGAGCAGTATCGCACCATTGCGGAACCTCACGCGCGGCTGATTACAGGGCATAGTTCTGGCGGTTGGTCATCGCTCTGGGTGCAAGTGACGCATCCCGAATCCTTTGGTGGCGTCTGGAGTACAGCACCTGACCCTGTGGATTTTCGCGATTATCAAAATGTGAACCTGTATGCAGATCCCCCGTTGAGTTTGTATGCCGACCCCCAAGGAATGCGTCGTCCCCTGGCACGCCGAGGAAAGACGCCGGTGCTGTGGTATGACTCGTTCGGCAGAATGGATGACGTACTCGGTCGGGGAGGGCAACTCCGTTCGTTCGAGGCAGTTTTCAGTCCACTCAATGACGATTTGCTACCACGACGGATGTGGGATCGTACCACCGGTGAGGTGGATCCCGAAGTCGTCAACGCCTGGAAACAGTACGACATCCGCCTCAAGATTCAGAACAACTGGCCCACGCTCGAACAACCTCTGGCCGGCAAGCTGCACATCGTTACCGGTTCGCTGGATACCTTCTACCTCAACGGTGCCGTAGAAAAACTGGCCGCTACACTCGATCAACTCGGCAGCGATGCCCAGATTGAAATCGTCCCTGACGGGAGCCATAGCAGTATTATGACCGGCGAGCGAGTCGCGCGGATGAAACGAGAGATGCAGGCAGCGGTTGGCCAGAACTCGAATCGGTAACGCTTCGGCTTGGATTTTTCAGCAACTTTTACGATACTTTCTTTCAGCAGAAATTCCGTTCACCCAAATCACACCCTAGCGACCAACGGGAGCGGGTTCCTGCCCGTGAGCGGAAGCTCATACTGGTCGAGGGTCCTACCTCGGTTCCTGCCCGTGAGCGGAAAGCGCATACTGGCCCGAGGTCCTACCTCGCAGATGCCTGACACAAGGTCTTACCTCGCGGAGGGGCTATGAACCGCGACAACCACTACGAAGCTGCTTTCGAAGCTTATCTCAGGGCGTTCCAGATCCCGTACGTCGCCGTCGACGAAGCGAAGCGGGCTCTTTGGGGAGACAGTTCACTCAAGAGTTTGGACTTCATTGTTTCCTCATCGGCCATGCAGGGTCCGGCCACATCGGAGCCTGAATCCAATCGCCGCTGGTTGGTAGACGTCAAGGGGAGGCGATTCCCGTCTGGGGCACAGAAGCAGTACTGGAAGAACTGGTCCACGCGCGATGATCTCACGAGTCTGGCACGCTGGCAACATTTGTTCGGTAGTGAGTTTGCCAGCATGTTCGTGTTTAGTTATCACGTGCTGGATCGCAAGTTGCCGGTGCCAGAGGAGGATCTGTTCGAGTATCAGGGAGAGCGGTACGGGTTTGTCGGCATCGCGCTGGACGACTATGCGTATCACGCCCGCCAGATCTCACCCCGGTGGGATACTGTGGCAATGCCGTGTGAGGTGTTTCGGCAGCTTTGCCGCCCGATGCGAAGTTTCGTCGAGTCGCCGGCGGTACCTGAGGTTGCCCGCTGACCTCAAGCATCAGAGAGGCGATTCGACTGGTCGAGGGGGGTTGCACTGCTGCCCGGGATCCTCTTTGCGTCAGCAGTTCATTCATGAAAGCGGTACACCGATTGAACGCCTCTCAGACGCCAAGTGTCGGAATTCTGGATCCGTAGCTTAGTCGGAACAGTTTGGCAGCGGGCGGACGAGGCGCACCGCAGGGTGGTCTGGTTGCTCGCAACCTGGGTTCACGGGAGCCGAGCGCACTGCTGCCACTCTTGGCAGGTGAGCCGATACAGCACATGCCGGCAAAGGCGATGTTCGCGCGGTAGGCGCGGGTGATCGAAGTCTTCGGCGGGGTGGTGCTGCATGCCGAGCTTCTCCATCACACGGCGAGAGGGAAGATTGACCGTGGCGGTGAAGGAGACGACCTCCGGCAAACCGGCAGTGGTGAATCCAAACCGCAGGGCCGCCTCGGCCGCCTCCGTGGCGTAACCACGTCCCCAATGATCGGCCGCAAGTCGCCACCCGATCTCGACACACGGCATGAACGGAGCCGAGAACTGTGGGCGTCCCAAACCGACGAACCCAATCAACGCCTCCCCTCCGATCACCTCCACCGCCCAGCGGCCAAACCCATGTTGGTCAAAGTGCCGTTCGAACTCATCCACCAGTCGGTCACTTTCCGCAGAATCTAACACCGAGGGAAAATGCTGCATCACCCGCGGATCGGCATTCAGGCGGGCGAACGGCACCCGATCTTCCGCCGCCCACCTGCGCAGAATCAAGCGAGAGGTGGTGAGCCGGGGTTGATGGTGGGGAGACAACTCGTTCATGCTGAGTCGATTCTTAGCGACCAAAGGAAGCAGATTCTTAACGCTTATTGGCGACGTCATTCTTCGTGCAGGTTTGAACCGGAACAACAAAATCACCGCAGCGAGCCGCCGAGATTCGCGGAGGGAGAACGATTGACATTCTGCCTTGTCCATTTGCTGATTCGAAAATAGCAAATCGATCGATCAACAGAACCCTCAACAACAAATCCTCCGCTTTTTCTCTGTGGCCTCGGTGATCTCTGTGGCTAAAAAAGCTTCGCTCAGGATTCCGCGGACTTTCGATCCCTGCCTCTTGTAGACCCAGGTTGCGAGCAACCTAGGCTACCCAGTTCTGTGGCAAAAAAAAAAATTTCTCTCGGGATTCCGGGGGCTTTCGATCCCTGCCTCTTGTAAACCCAGGTTGCGAGCAACCTAGGCGACTCGTTTCGGTTCTGGGAGAAATTGAGTGAGGTGCAGGGGGATTTCATGTTTAATGGAGGAACACGCTTCCCTCCGAATCGTTCCCTCCTCAAAGTTCATCCACCATGATGCCTAAGCCTTGTTTGATCTGGATGCTGGTTTTGGCCGGACTGTGCGGCATGCCAGCGCTGGCCGCTGCTGCAGATGCGCCCGCTGAGGTTAGTTATCTTCGTGATATACGCCCTGTGATGCGCCGCTACTGCTGGGGATGCCACTCCGGCGGTGATCCCAAAGGAGGGCTGGACGTCAGTACCGTCTCGACCATGAAGCAGGGGGGAGAGAGCGGGCCGCTCTTCGTGATCGGAAAGCCTGCCGAGAGCTTGATTCTGGAAATGACGGCCGGTGCTGAGCCGTCGATGCCTCCCAAGGCGCCGCATCTTTCGGCACAACATCTGGCATTAATCACTGCCTGGATTGCCAGCGGTGCCGTGGATGATGCCACCGCTGTGGCCGAAGCGACACAGATCAAAGTGCCGGACGTGTACCGTCGGGCGCCGGCCGTTACATCTCTGGCGTTTCACCCAAGCGGCAACCTGCTCGCCGCCGCGTGCCGGAGCGAAGTTGTTCTGATGCCACTTCCTAGCGATTCGGACCAGCCAGCGGTGCCGCAAGCCGCGCCGCCAGCAACGTCTGCTCAAGGTGAGCAAGCCGGCGATTTGGACCGAGCGAGCTTTGTACGATTGCCAACCGCCTGCGGACTATTGACGCATGTGGAGTTCAGTCCCGACGGGAAGACGCTGTCCGCGTCCGGCGGTTCGCCGTCTCAGTTCGGCTTGCTGACTCTGTTTGATCCGGAGAAGAAGCAGAAACGGAGCGAGCGGCGATTGGGTTTCGACACGCTCTTTCGGGGAAATTTCTCGCCGGATGGTTCGTCCATTGCCGTCGGCAGTACCGATGGTGGGGTGTATGTGGTGCCGATGGATGAAAAAGCCGAAGTTCAGCACTACGATCT
This sequence comes from uncultured Planctomycetia bacterium, assembly GCA_942492195.1. GTDB lineage: Bacteria > Planctomycetota > Planctomycetia > Pirellulales > S012-138 > CALOEH01. The sequence continues at coordinate 165,662 of CALOEH010000200.1, forward strand.
GCATAGTGATTGGGTGATGGACGTGGCCTATTCGCCTGATGGCAAGTATTTGGTCACCGGCGGACGGGATAAAGCCACGAAGGTGAGTTCTGCCGAAACCGGCGAGTTGCTGCGATCGGTGGATTCGACGGACGAAATGGTGAATGCCGTGGCCGCCTCGGATGCGTTCGCCGTTTCGGCAGGAAGAAGTCGGTTGATGGCGGCTTACCAGTTCGAGGTTGCTCTGAGCGGGATCCAACTCAATGGTCAGGGAGGCAACGGTGCCAAGCCTGTCAACAAACGGCCTCAGTACACCAAGAACTTTGAGACTCCCGCTGGCGAAGTGCTGGACCTGGCCACCAGCGGCGACCGCAAGTTGTTGGCCTCGGCCGGTTCAGGGCCGGACATTCGCGTCTACGAGATTGCCACTCAGAAACGGGTGGCTCTGATCAAAGCGCCTGGCACGGTGTTCAGCCTGGCCTTGGATGCCACCGGCTCGCGGTTGGCCGTCGGCTGCCAGGATGGGCAGGTTCATCTGTACCAGTTGCCTGATGGAACAGCACTCCAATCGGTCGTGCCGGTGCCTGTGGCGGAGTAGCGTTCTGCGGCCATCGACCTCCATTTCACGTCTCCACTTCACAGGGCTAAGGTAGAGTTGAGCGGCGCGTGTCTCCGCGCTGGGCTCCTTTGCCTGAACGCTGCGTTGGATTCGTCCCTGTGATTAGGAAAACTGGTATGACCGGCATCGTCCGCGCCGGCAATTGGCTGCGGCAGATCAAGGTGCAGCACCTCCGGCAGCAATACCTGGGGGCTGAGACCATCACGTTCTTGCTCCTGTGGATCGTTCTTTGGGTCACAGGGCGAAGTAGCCTGCTGCGCGACCCAGGCATGTTCTGGCATATTGCCCAAGGCAATCTCTTGCTGGAGTCTGGCGAGTTCCTGCAGACGGACCCGTTCACCATCACACGAACCGGCGAACCTTGGCATTCGCTCCAGTGGTTGGGGGAAGTTCCTCTGGCGCTGCTGTATCGCTGGGGTGGTTGGGACCTGCTGCTTTGGGCAACCGTGACGCTGCTGGCAGGTCTATACACCTGGATCTTTGCGCGGCTTCACCGGTCCGGCTTGCCGCCGATGCTGGCCGGGTTTGTGGTGGCGGTGGTTTTGGCAGCTAGCACGCATCATTTTCATGTCCGGCCGCATCTGGCCTCGATGGTAGGAATGGCCCTGATATTCGGACTGCTGATTGATATCGACGCCAGGCGTCGTGGGCTGGTCCAGTTGGCTTGGACCGTGCCGCTACTCGTACTCTGGACGAATACGCATGGCGGGGCGCTGGGAGGTTGGGGGACCGTGGTGATTGCGGCCGTTGGATGGATTGCCGCCTGGTACTTTGGAGGGCGTTCCCCCATTCGCTCGCCACGTGGCATGTTGGGCGTGGCTGCCGTAGCCTGCCTGGGAGGCGCGGCCTTGTTGGTCAATCCGTACGGGTTCGATACGGTCCGGCAATGGCTCGAGATCCTTACGATGCAGCTTCCTGACATGATTCAAGAACACCGTCGGCCCAGCGTGACCGATGGGGCCACCTGGATGATGTTGATGTTGGCCGGCGCGTATCTGGCGGCCATGTGGAAGGTCTGGCCCAGTTGGCGAATTGCCTGGCTCTTGCCGGCTCCATGGCTCTTGCTGGCGTTGACACGTGTCCGGCATATCCCCTTGTTTGCCTTGTTGGCCGCTTTGGCCTTGGCGGACATCCTGGCCCAATCCGATTGGCTCGCAAATTGGCGAGCGGCCCAAGTGTCGTCACCGTTCCGAAGGTGCCGTTGGGCGGTGCCACTGCTGTTGGTCGGTAGCGTTGGGCTCGGGTGCCTGACGTCTGGGGCACAGGCGTCCGGGGGTCGCTGGGCGCGGCTTGATCCTCAGCGTTGGCCTGTTGTTTTGATCCCGGCCTTGCGCCAGACAGCTCATCAGGCCGGAACTGAGAGTGCTATTTACAACGACCTCGACTTTGGCGGGTTTGTCGCCTTCTACGTGCCAGAGGCCAAGACGTTTGTCGATGATCGCTGCGAACTGTTCGGCGATCAGTTCTTGCGCGAATACCTCGAGGTGGAACGAGGCACCCACGTTGGCCGATTTGACGCTTGGAACCAGCAGTACCATTTCGCCGCCGCGCTCACCCGGCCTCACTCGCCACTCGCCAACCACCTCGAACAGAGCGCCGATTGGCGATTGGTGGAAAGCTCGCCAGCAGCCATGTTGTTTCGAGCCGTTCCCAAAGTTCGGCACCTGCCTGCGCGCTGAGTGTTCCCACAACGATCGGCATCCAAGCCTCAATTGCTCGACAGCGTTGGTAGAGGGCGTTAAGGTGGCGACGGTGATGCCGCACGCCACAAACGCTTCGGACAAAGAACAACCATGCCAATCGAACAACCGTTAGGACGAACGCCAGGATGCCCTCGTCAGTGCGGCATCATCCCGCTTCTCTTCCTGCTGGCAATTGCCACAGGCTGCGGTCAGTCAGGAGACCCGGTGGCTGACTACCCAACCAAGACGGTCACCATCGTTTGTCCTTGGTCGGCCGGAGGAGGAGGCACAGACCGTCTCGCGCGATTTTGGGCAGATCAGCTTCAAGCCAAGCTGGAGAAGCCGTTTATTGTGGTCAACCGCACCGGTGGCAGCGGCGCCATCGGCCATACTGCCGTCAGTCGTGCCAAACCAGACGGCTATACCATTGGCATGATCACGGTTGAGCTGAACACGATGCACCGCATGGGCATCTGCGAGATCACCTACCAGGACTTCGACGGCTTGCTCCAGATCAACGCCGATGCCGCAGCCATCTTGGTTCGCGAAGATGCCGCTTGGCAAACCTCTCAGGAATTGCTGGAACACATCAAGCAGCAGCCTGGCAAGCTGAAGATGTCCGGCACGGCAACCGGCGGCATTTGGGATTTGGCCAGGGCTGGATGGTTGCAAACGGCGGGGCTTCCGATTGACTCGGTGATTTGGGTCCCAAGCCAAGGTTCGGCCCCTCACTTGTCAGTCTGTTGGGAGGTCATGTGGATGCGGTTTGTTGCAGTCTGCCCGAAGCGGCTTCACAAATCGAAGCGGGGCAGTTGCGAGCCCTAGGCGTGATGGCCAAGGCGCGGCTTCCGCAGTTTCCCGACGTGCCTACCATGGAAGAACAGGGGACCGATTGGACGGCCGTTGGTTGGCGAGGCCTGGCGGTACCAAAAGGGACGCCGCCAGAGATCGTGGCTCGCCTCCACCAAGCATGTCGCCAGATTGCCGAGTCCGACGCCTATCGCGAGTTCATGAAATCCAGCGGTTTCAGCATCGAGATTCGCGATCCTCCAGAGTTCCGCGAGTTCCTGGCCCAACAAGATGAACAATGGCAAGGGGTGGTCGAAGCGGCAGGATACGCCCGACCATGAACGGCGACGATGCCCCCCCATCCACGCAGAGCGCGGCCTTTGGCTGGTTCTTACTGCTGCTCGCCGCGAATATCTTGTACTTTGCCCAAGGTATCTCCGGCCTGGCTCTTGGGAATCATGACCCAGGGCCTCAAGCGCTGCCGATGGTGCTCGGCGTGCTGCTGCTCTTGGGGGGAGTGTTCGAACTGGGGAAAGCCTGGTGGCATCGCCGCGCGCAAACACCACAGACATCGAGCGAACCCGTCAGTGCCCGACTGGCCATCTCATCCTCGGACCGGGTGGTGATTTTCACGGTCTGTGCACTATTGGCGTATCTGATTTCTATGGACTGGCTCGGCTTCTCGCTGAGTACCATTCTGTTTGGGAGCTCGTTGTTATGGCGACTCGGCGCACGCTGGTGGATTAGCCTGACCGTCTCGGTCGCGATCACTCTGCTGGTCCATCTGCTGTTCGTGACACTGTTCAAAGTTCCCTTGCCTGAGAGTGCCTGGGGGATTCCGTTTTAATGAGGCAGGGTCTCGAGGCAGAGTTTGAGCTGCCGCGGTTCTCAATAGTAACCCGAAGCGTGAGCTAGGAAACGCGGGCGGCGTATTCCCGTGTTGTGTCTCCTCGCTGACGCTTCGGGTTAGGGTTTCAACGACTTATCGACAATCCTCCTGTTGCCCTCACATCACTACTTCGCAAGGCGTCCGTGTGATCCTTCTTGAATTGCTCCAGGCAGAGATCTTGATTCCCTGGATCTTGGGAATGGCCTTTGGTGTGTTTGTGGGTGCGACGCCGGGATTGACTGCGACCATGGCCGTGGCGCTGATTGTGCCGATCAGCTATCACATGGACACCACGGCAGGGCTGGCCATGATTATCGGCGTCAGCTTTACCGCCATCTTTGCTGGGGACATTCCTGCCACGTATTTGCGAATCCCCGGGACGCCGGCATCCGCCGCGGCAACGCTTGACGGTCACGAGCTCGCCTTGCAGGGGCGTGGTCGGCTGGCAATGTCGTTGGATCTGCTGTGCAGTTGCGTTGGTGGTTTGATCGGTGTGGCGGTGCTCGCCTTGTTGGCTCCTTATCTGGCCAAGTTTGCCTTGCAGTTTGGGGACTACGAATATTTCTGGCTGGGGATCTTTGGACTGAGCATGAGCGCGGTCGTCAGCATGGGCAATACGGTCCGGGGGGATGATCTCAGCGGCGCTGGGCATGTTTGTGGCGACCATTGGTCAAGACATTGTCAGCAATGCTCCCCGTTTTACGTTTGGCTATGTCGAAGCAACCGGCGGTTTACACTTCATCCCGGTCATGATCGGAGTGTTCGGCCTTTCCGAGGTCCTGCGCAATGTGCGACGGCATGCCACGCTGGGTGAGTCTGCCGTGCCGGCCGACCAGGGGGATACCTACCGCGACACACTACGGGCGTTCTGGCACAGTCGCTGGACCATGCTGCGGTCAGCGATTGCCGGAACATTCATTGGAGCCTTGCCTGGCGCGGGAGCGGACATCGCGGCTTGGGGAGCCTATGGAATTGCCAAGAAGACCTCATCGGAGCCGGAGAAGTTTGGGCATGGCGCTATCGAAGGTGTGGTGGCACCCACCAGTGCCAACAATGCGGCGATTGCCGGTGCCTGGATCCCGGCCTTGGTATTTGGCGTGCCAGGCGATGCCGTCACGGCCATTGTTCTAGGGGTCCTGCAGGTTCGCGGCATACGGCCGGGGCCGTTCTTCTTCGAACAAGGGGGCTCGCAAGTTCAGGCAATCTTTTCCATTGCGGCACTGACCCAACTGTTGCTGCTGCCGATTGGCCTGTTGGGTATCCTCACGTTCTCGTGGATTCTCCGCCTGCCGCGCAACATCATCTTGACCGCGGTGTTGATCTTCTCCGTGGTGGGTGCCTACGCGCTGCGCAATAGCATGTTCGACGTGTACGTGATGTTCGCCTTCGGTCTGCTAGGGTTCTTTCTCGAATCTCGCCGCGTTCCTTTAGCCCCAATGATCCTAGGGCTGATCCTCGGTCCGATTGTCGAAGAGAAGCTTCGCACCGGCTTGATTGCCAGCAGCGGTGACTTTACCCCATTCGTCACCCGTCCTATCTGCGTCGTGTTGATGGTCACGCTCGCCTTGATGCTGCTCGGAGGAGGACTCTCCCGCTGGTACGCAAACCGGTCACAGACACACTAGCGGATGTCTCCAACCCACGCTTCCTCGCTCACGTGCCCCGGCATAAATGCCCGGTCGCGGCACAGCGGCGTCACTTCGCCTGTTACTGTCAAAGAATCACTCGGGAAAACCGCTCACGCCTTCAAGAAGCCATAGAATCCCATGACCACATCGAGCCCGTTGCAACCCAGGGACGAACACAATCAAGCGCTCGAAGCCAACGTCCACCCGCCGGATTGGATCAACCCAACCCCGTCAGGTCGCTACAACCTGGTGGTGATTGGGGCAGGAACCGCCGGACTGGTGACCGCCGCAGGAGCCGCGGGTTTGGGTGCGCGGGTCGCTCTGGTCGAACGCAACTTGATGGGAGGCGATTGCCTGAACGTCGGTTGTGTCCCTTCCAAGGGAGTCATCAGCGCGGCGAGGATTGCCGCCACGGTGAAGAACGCAGGTGAATTTGGCGTTCACGTCCCTGACGGCGCGAACGTTGACTTCGCGGCCGCCATGCAACGGATGCGAAAGCTGCGAGCCCGCATTAGCCCTAACGATTCGGCCGCGCGCTTCCGCGACCTGGGCATCGATGTCTACTTCGGACAAGGCCGTTTCGTTGACTCCAACACGATCGATGTCGCTGGAACGCAGCTCCACTTCAAACGGGCGGTCATTGCCACCGGAGCCCGAGCCGCAGCCCCCCCTATTCCAGGTCTCGAAGATGTCGAATACCTGACCAACGAAAACGTCTTCTCGCTGACCGAATTGCCGAAACGGTTGGGCATCATCGGCGCTGGGCCCATCGGCTGCGAGATGGCACAGTCCTTCGCGCAGCTCGGCTCCGAAGTCTTGCTCGTTGAGTCGGAGCACGGCATCTTGCCGCGCGAAGACCGGGAAGCTGCTGAAATCGTCCAGAATGCTATCGTGCGAGATGGCGTCAGGCTGCTCTGCTGTGGACGCAAGCTGGAAATCAAAAACGAAGGTAAAATCCGTCTCGCCGTGGAGTCGCACGATCACAGCTACGACGAACCGCTCGACCAACTCCTAGTCGCCGTAGGTCGAGCGCCGAATGTCGAACACCTCAACCTGGAAGGTGTCGGGGTCGATTTCGATAACAAAGGGGTCAAGGTCAACGACCGCATGCAGACAACCAACCCTCGCATCTACGCGGCAGGTGACATTTGCTCGCCCTATCAGTTTACCCACGCCGCCGATTTTATGGCCCGCATGGTCATTCAGAACGCCCTGTTCCTGGGCCGTAAGAAATCCACGTCGCTCAAGATTCCCTGGTGTACGTATACGTCTCCTGAGATTTCTCATGTTGGGCTGTACGAACACGAAGCCAAAACGCAAGGGGTCAACATTGACACCTACGTGCAGCACCTCCGTGACGTAGACCGCGCGATCCTCGAAGGTGACGACGAAGGCTTTGTCAAAGTTCACGTCAAGCGAGGCTCCGACCAGATCGTCGGGGCTACCATCGTGGCTCGAAACGCCGGCGACCTGATCTCCGAGATCACACTGGCCATGACGCATGGACTAGGACTTTCGAAAATCGGCAGCACCATTCACCCCTATCCGACGCAGGCCGAAGCCATTCGCAGGCTCGGCGACCAGTACAGCCGAACCCGACTCACGCCGTTCGTAAAGACGCTATTCAACAAATGGCTGACGTGGACGCGATAGTGATCGTGAACCCTGGCGGTGGCGTGAGCAGTTCAGCAAGCCTGGAACTTGTTCGAAGCGAAAAGACACTTGAGCGCCTGGCGATGTTATCATGGGATGTTCGAAACTGCCGCGAGCCAGAGACGCGGACAGGATCGCGCACCTGCCCATTCGCCTCCTGTGACGGCCGGAATCAATCCGGTGACAACACAGAGCGCAACGAATTCGTTGGATAGCATGCCATGGTCAAACGGTTTCTTGCTCAAATCACGCTGCCGCTGGTGATCATCGCAATCGGCACCGGCGGGATGATTTGGTTGAGTGCCGAGGATGCTCCGCCGGCAAAGGTAGCCCAGCAGCCAACGCCGCTGTTGGTGCAAACCATCATCTTAGAACCTCAGGTGTCCAGCTTTCAGATTCAAGCCAGCGGCAACGTCGTACCGCGGCGCGAAGTGACCCTTTCCGCCGAAGTCGATGGGCTGATTGTCTCGAAGGACGCGACCATCCAAGGGGGCAAGCACGTTCGCCAAGGCACGCCGCTGTTGCAGATCGATCCCGTTCCGTTCGAACTGCAGGTCAAAGAACTCGCCAGCGAACTTCAACAGGTTGCGGCGGACCTCCGACAGCTTGCCTCAGAAGAAGAAGGGACCAACGCCCTGGTTCAGCTCGTCCAGCGCGAAGTGGACATTGCCGCAGATGCTTCTAAACGCGTCCAAGGACTGGTTGCCAGAGAAGTTGCCACCAACCAGGAATTGGAAACGGTTGAGCGGGAAGAGCTCCAGGCAAGAAACATGCTGCGTGTGTTGCTCAACCGCCAAGAGTTGATTCCCATCCGTCGCGAACGCCTTCAGGCTCAGCAAACATTGACCGGACTGAAGAAACAGCGTGCTGAGTTGAATCTGGCCCACGCCCGAATCGAAGCGCCGTTCACCGGAGTGATTACGGCGGTGATGGCCGAGCCGCGGCGACTACGTGCAGACCGGTGACGTGTTGCTGAAACTCGAAGACACCTCGGCCATGGATGTCGAGTGTAGCCTCAGCATGGACGATCTGTACTGGCTCTGGAGTTCGACCACCGAGAATGCCGAATCGAACGACAGCCTGGTTCCTCACCCGGTTCGGCAAACGGCAGGCACTGCCCAGCCCGAGAATGAAGTGCCAGGGGCACCGGATGCCAGACCGACGAGTTTTGTCAACGTTGCCGCGAACGATTCCGAAGAACTGCCCCACGCGGGCACAAGACTGTCTGGTAGCGCGTTTGAGATTCCCGCGGCGGATGCCATCATCACCTGCAAGATGTCAGGGCGATCGTTCCGCTGGGACGGAAAGCTCACGCGATACGCAGGGCATGGCGTGAATCGAAAGACGCGCACCGTATCTTGCCGCATTACGGTGGCCAACCCGCTCCGCGCCGATGCCGTGGATGGCCCGCCGGTCTTGATGCGTGGCATGTACGTGACGGTCACACTCAATGTCACTCCTCGGACCCAGCTATGGCGGATTCCCAACGGGGCCGTCCAGCCCAACGGACAGGTCTATTCGGTCAGCCAGGGCGTGCTGCGAATTCATACGGTCCAGCCTCTCAGTTACTGCCCGACGGCGTCCTGATTCCCGTGGACGCTACGGACCTGCAGCCCGGGGACTATCTGGTGGTTACGCAACTTGCCACTCGCATGGATGGAGGTCGAGTGCGCGAAGTGGCCCAACCACCGCAACCCATGAATGTGGCCGCTGGGGACCGGGGCGCGACGCCATGAGGCAGGCCGTTGCCGTAGCGATTCGCAACACACCGTTGATGAATACGCTGATGATCGCCGTGCTGGTGATCGGCTTCGCCTGCATGCTGAAGCTGCGTCGTGAGCGTTTCCCTGAGTTTCGCCCCGACGAGATCACGGTCTCGGTCCGTCATCCAGGTGCCTCGCCGTCCGAGACCGAGTAGGGGATCTGTTTGCAGGTGGAAGAGGCGATTCGTTCGATCGTCGGGATTCGCAAGGTCGTTTCGTCGGCGCAGGAAGGTCGCGGATCGGTGACTGCCGAGCTGGATTCCAACGTCGACGACCCCGAGCGGGTGCTGGAAGAAGTCCGCGCGCCATCGACCGGATCTCCACGTTTCCCGAAGGAGCCGAGAAGCCGGACGTCAACCTGGCGGTCAAGTTCAATCCGGTCATCTCGGTGTCGATCATCCCGCCCGCGAGGGCTGCGATCCGGAGAACGACCCGATCGCCGAACGGCAGTTCCGCGAACTGACCGACCAGGTCTACGGGAAGAACTGCTGGCGACTGCCGGATGTCTCCTACGCGAGCGTGGACCAGGCCAAGAACCGTATCAGATCGACATCGAGATTTCCGAAGCGACGCTCCGCCGGTATGGGTTGACGCATCGCGACGTCGCCGACGCCGTCCGTCGCGGGAACGTCGAGTTGCCCGGCGGTTCGATCAACACGAAGACCGGCGAGATTCTCGTGCGGACGTCGAACAAGCACGTCACGGGACTGAGATCTCCAGATTCCCGTGCTGCAACGACCAAGACGGCACCACGCTGACGGTCGGCGACCTCGGCACGGTGAAGGACGGTTTTGACGATCGTGAGATTTTTCTCCGGCTCGATGGCCGCCCCCATCAATGGATCCTGGTCCGCATGACGCCCGACGACGACATGCTGACGATTCGCGATCAGGTCTTCGCCTACGCCGCGGCGAAGGAGATGCCCGGGGGCTACTCGCTGAAAGTCTGGGGCGACTGGTCCAAGCAGGCGCGGGATCGGCTCGACCTGCTGTCACGCAATGGACTCATCGGATTGCTGCTGGTGTTCGGCGTTCTCGGGTTGTTCCTGGATTTGCGGCTCGCCTTCTGGGTCTCGCTGGGAATTCCGATCTCGGTGTTCGGCACGTGCGCGATCATGCTGGCGTTCGATGCGACGTTGAACGTGTATTCGATGTTCGCCTTCGTGATGGCGCTGGGGATCGTGGTGGACGACGCGATCGTGATCGCCGAGAACGTCTACGCGCACCGACTGACCGGGAAACCCGGCGTGCGAGGCAGCGATCGACGGCACGGTCGAAGTCGCTCCGTCGGTGATCAGTTCGGTGCTGACCACCGTCATCGCGTTCATTCCCCTGGCGTTCGTCAGTGGTGACATGGGCAAGTGGATCGCTGTCATGCCGCTTGGGCTAATTGCGATGCTGTTGATCTCGCTGTTCGAGGCACTCTTCATCCTCCCTTGCCACTTGGCCCACAGCCGACTGCCGGAGCGTGAGTCCGAGGTGCCGAGGTTCCAGCGGGGCGTGCAAGCCATGGTGGCCGGATTCATCGAACGGTTCTACGTCCCGGCGTTTCGCTGGTCGTTGGCCAACCCGGCAATGGTACTCAGCCTCTCGCTCGCAGGCTTGCTGGTCACCATTGGCGTCTACCGGGGAGGCATGACGCCGTTTGTCTTCAGCCCCAGCCTCGACTGGGAGTTCGTCAAAACCTCTATCGAATACCCCAAAGGAACCTCGCCAGAGATTGTCATCGACGCCACCGCGCAAATGGACGAGGCGTTCCGCAAGATAGAACGCGAACACCTTCGCCCTGGCGGGCAGTCACTGGTGACCACGTCCACCCGGTCCGTTGGTCGGTCAGGATCTCAAGACCGCTTGCGTGGTGATGTGTATGTCGAGTTTGATCCGAAACGGGTTTTCGAACAGGCATCCAGTCAAGAGATCGTAGCACTGTGGCGACAGGCGGCGGGTGAGTTTCCCGGAGCCGAACGCGTGTTCTTTGGGGATTGGACCAATCGCCGGGGGGACGTCCGGTCGAACTCTCTTTGCTCGGTTCGGACATCGACGAATTGGAAACGGTGGCCGCCGAGATCAAGACGCAGCTGGCGAGTTACGCCGGCGTGTACGACATCCAGGACAGTCGCGGACCCGGCAAATGGGAATTGCAGTTGAAGTTGAAACCAGAAGCCCACGCGCTGGGGATTCAGCTGGAAGACATCGCCCGAACCGTGCGCGCGGCGTACTACGGTGTCGAGGTGATGCGCCTGCAAGCGCGGCCGGCACGAGATCAAACTGATGGTCCGCTATCCTGAGGAAGAACGTCGGTCGCTCCACCAACTCGAAGAAATCCGTGTGCAGACCGCTGACGGAGAGATCCCGCTGCCTGTCTTGGCCGATCTGAATGCCGCACGCGGCTATTCGACAATCCGGCGGATCAACCAACAGCGGGCCGTCTCCATCACTGCCAATGTGGACGAAACGCGCGGCAACGCATTGAAGATCACCGGCGATCTACGCGGTGGTTTCCTGGCTGAACTTCAACGGCAACACCCCACCGTCCAACAACGCTGGGATGGCCAACAATAACAAACTCGCAGATCCTTCACGAGCTTGATGATTGGGTTTGTGCTGGCCGTGTTCGGAATGTTCGCGTTGCTGACGTTCGAATTCAAGTCGTACTTCCAACCGGTCATCATCCTGGCGGTACTGCCGTTTGGCCTGATTGGAGCCGTCCTGGGACACTTGCTGCTGGGCTACCCACTGACCATGTTCAGCCTATTCGGGGCGGTGACACTATCTGGAATCATTGCCAACGATTCCATCGTGCTGGTGGATTTCATCAACCGGCAACTTGAAAAAGGGACACCTTTAGAAACTGCGCTGCTCGAGTCCGGTCGGCGGAGGTTCCGCCCGGTCATGCTGACCACCATCACCACGGTCGCAGCGCTGTTACCGATCCTCGCCGAGCGCAATACGCAGGCTCAGGTGATCATTCCGATGGCGATCAGCATCTCCTTCGGCTTGACCGTGGCAACCCTCTGGATCCTATTCCTAGTGCCAACCATCTACAGCATCTACGCGCGCTGGATTGGCTACCCACCCGACGGCACCGTTGACTCAACAGCACAAACGATCCCCGCCCCCGATGAGACAGCGGCCGTGCGCTGAACATTACGCGAACTCCGGTCACCGCTTGAGATTTGCTGTCAGCCCGTATTCATCAAGAATGCGCGCTCACCCAATGATGGAAACTCGAAGGGCCCAATCCGCTGGGCATCTCGCCAATGGGTGCTTGACCGCAGGTCGGCCAGCGGGCATCACCAAAGCGTTGTACGAAAGAAAGGCAAGCAGGAGCTTGTCCTACTACGAATTCATTGTGAAATCCAAGGCGCAGAATTAAAGAACGCCTTGTTCTCTTCGCTGTGCGGTTCGGCGATATGGAGCAGCCAGCCTCCCGGATCCCAGATATAAAGAATGCGCCAGCCCCATTTTGCGACTGCCGGTTCTGCTATTCGCACACCAGGAAATTTCTTCTCGAGTTCCTTCGGGCGGAGGTAGTCATACCAACTGTCAACGCTTTCGACCCACAGATGCATCATGCCTGCTGACGATCGATCAAGCCCATGATGAAGCGTGACCAGAAACCTGTGTCCAATGCCTGTGTCGAAACAACAAGCATCGCCACCGTCCCAGATTTTCTCGAAGCCGATGTCTTTGTAAAACAGTTTCGCAGCTTCAAAGTCGTCCGGGCCGTAGCCAAGGAAGGGCTTGAAGTCCCGAATCGCTGGAATCACGTTTTGATCGCTCACCGTTTCCCGGGAATTATATTGAGCGGGAGTTCTCCGGAATAAATCCTATAAAGGAAATTTTACTTGATACAAAAGGGGCTGCTCAGTCAATTTCTACTTTTGAATATGAGGAGGATGGAAATATAGTAAAATGGACAGTAAACAGCAGTAGTAATGTACCTATGATGATAAACACAATATACATATAAAAATGGATCAAGATCTCTTGCTGAGTTCCTTACACCCTCTTGGTGAATTTGAAGGATCTATTGTTTATACTTATGCAGATGGAAAGCTTGCATCGGAAAAAACAATGAGTTCGAAAAATGAGATCGAAAGATCTGTTGAGTATGAGTACGAAAATGATATATTAGTCAAAGAAGTGCATTATAAAAAAACTAGAGTTGATTACAGTTTAGAATATATGCATGATGAAACGGGCAATGTAATATCGAAGAATCAATATTATAAAAGCGGTAATCTTAAATCTTCTTGGGCTTACGAATATATTTCAATAAAAAAAGAGGTTCGTCAGTAATGGATAAGTTTATTAATAAAAATCAGATAAGAAGAATTGTCTTTTATTTCACCATTTTCATTATTCCCCTTTTCTCTGTTTCTGCAGGAGATAAAGCAGAAATGTGGAAAAAAATGTACAACCGTGTAGATACAATTGATCAGCAGTATGCTGTTATGCAGAATGTTGTAGCTCTCGATGATCCTACTCTGACAGAAATGCTTGATTTTGCACTAGCTGCTCAGATTAGTACTCTTGCCAATCAGATGAGCAGAACTGAAGAGGAAAAAAAAGAACCAGCTGATGAGGCTTATAGTTTCAGAGCTGGCTTCTTTGAAGGCGGAAGATTCTGCAGGAACTATATTTACCCTTTTTAATTCAGTAGATGATCCCTATTTAAAAGCTGATTGTCTTGTCGCTTTAGGGCAGATCCGGGCAATAGAGCTGGTTCCCCAGATCAGTATTATTCTCAGAAATTTAAACCTTGATACATATTCAGATAAGCAGGCTGCGGAAATAATTGCCTTTGGTGCAATTATCTCTTTAGGAAAGATGAAAGATACAGCAGGATTCGAACAGGTTTTTTATGCATCGCTCGGCTGGTATTCGAGAAGAATCAAAGATAAGGCTACTGAAGTGCTGTCAATTATTTCTGATGATCCGACAGAACCTGTATTAAAAATTCTTAATGGAGAAAGTGACTTTGTATCAAAAGCTCTTGCTTTGAATATCGAAAACAGATCATCTGCTTCTCCGGAAAATAAAAGTAAAGCTGCTGTATTGGGTATTAAAGAGGGGCTCAGATATTCTCCCCGGGATCCTGCAGAAGCGACACAGCTTTCAAAATTAAGATTGGCAGGGATAAATATCCTTATAAATAATAATTATAAAAACTCTGATATAGTCGATGACCTCAGTACTGTTTTTACCGAAGCCACAGATATCAATGAGAAACTTCTTTCTCTTCAGGCTCTTGGTGTGAACGGGACAGATGAAGCTGTATCTTGGCTCAGTAATCAGCTTTCTGTTTACAATGAGCGTCAGTTAAGCGGGTTGGGAGTAAATCAGACAGAGTTGATATATGTTAAGCAATTGATCAGTTCTCTTGCTAAAAGCGGAAATGCCAATGCAAAACCTGTTTTACTGGCAGTTCAGTTCTCTGATTATACACCAGCTATTAACAGATTATCAAAAAATGCATTGAAAGAGCTTGAGTAATATCAACTTTTCATCATAAGCATAAATGGAGGCATTCCGGGAGAAACCGGACTTGTCTCTTTTTTTTATATTTTTGAATTTTATATAAGATAATAATCTGTTCTTATATTAAATGAATAAAGAATCTGCTTTGCTAATGTTTGTTGTCACTCTACTTTTAACTTACTATAAATTATATTTTATAATATTGTTTTCTTTATTAATAATTATTACCTCTGTTTATATTTTTAAAAGGACCTTTCTTTTAAATCGATCATTTTGATAATTACTTCGGGTTTTATATTTGGTCTTATAATAAATATGGTAATAATCTTTGACCGGAGATCATCATTTTCAGGTATTAATGAATCAGCTGTTACATCCTTTTCTGTTGCCTTTAAAGGATGATTCCTTTCTCTCCTCTAAAGGGAATATTGTATATAGGGGAAATCTTATTTCATCAGAAAATGGTAAAGATGTTAATTGTTCATCTTATGGATCTATTTTAATAGTAGGAAATAACTGTAAAGAGAAATTTTATCTTGGTGAGGTTTTAAAATTTTCTTCATCAGTAAAGTTAATGGAAAACTCAAAAGAGTTTCATTTTATTGCATTTGTGAAGAATGAACCGGAAAGGGCGGGATGGAGTTCTCCCTTATATATATTCAGATCTCAAATCAGAAAAAGAACTGATCATGATAGACCGCCTGATTCCACCCGTTTCATCTTTATTTAAAGCATTGCTTTTCGGCAACAGTGATTTTCTTGATATTTCGGTTAAAGATTCATTCAGGAAAAGCGGGTGCGATTCATCTACTGGCCTTATCTGGTTTTCA
>CALOEH010000201.1:0-19872 GCA_942492195.1 uncultured Planctomycetia bacterium
AAACCAAAGCGCTTGCAGTTTTGTAAGGTCTGCTAGGGGCGACAGTTCACGAACGTTTGTTTCACAGAGCTTCAATTCCAGAAGATTCGCAAGACCTTTTAGCGGCGTGACGTCGCTAATCTCCGAGCCTTTAAGCGACAATACTTCAACATTGGTTAGGCCGGCTAGCTGTGTGTAATCCTTGAATCTCACGTCCTCCAGCGAAACCCACTTCAGCTTAGAAATCTCGGATAGCGGCGTGAGATCATCGACACCAGTTTGACCAAGGTTGATTTCCTGGAGGCATTGGATCTTGGCTAGCGGCGTGATGTCAATGACCATAGTGTTCTGGAGTGACAGTCGCCGTAGGTGCGTGAGGCTTGACAGGGGCGTCAAATCACGGACGTCGGTCTTACCCAAGTACAATTCCTGAAGATCCATTGCGGTCGTCAATGGCGTAAGGTCACTCACGGCTGTTTGGCGAAGGTCGATCTTCAGCAGCTTCGTAAGGTTCTTCAACGGCGTAAGGTCAGTGACTTTTGTACCTTGGAGCGAAAGCACTCTCAAGTTCGTCAGCTTCGACAATGGCGTCAGATCGTGGATGTTGGTCTCACGCAGGTAGACTTCCCGAAGACCTGCAAGCCTCGCCAGCGGAGCGACGTCGCTGACCTCAGTGTCGCTCAGATACACACACTGGACGTCCCGAAGGTCACGAAGACTCAGATCCCCCCGGAAGGTGCGTCCGTCCGATAGACCGACTTTCCCCCCGTTCTCGGTGATCCACTCTACGGCACTCCACTGCTTTCTCAATTGCGTGATCTTCCATCCCGCAACAACACCCATCACCGTCAGCAGCACTACGAACGTCCGCAGGGCGTACTGGAAGAATCGTCGCCTGGGCCTTTTCCTCTCGGATTCGTTGGTCATGGCTGCTCCGTCACTCTCATCGCCGTTTCGGTGACGTTCTGGAACGGAGACGACATGGTCGCCTTGAATTCATCTTCGTTGAGGAGTCGGGTCTGCATTGGGAAATTTCTACGAGTAGCGGAACAGTTGTCCTCATTGTCACGTTCTGCCCCTCGACTGGCAACTCGTGCCCTGAGAAGTAAAGTAGGGTACGCTGTGCGTACCGTTCACTCGCGCGCAATGAAGACACCAACGAGGTCATGCTTGTGAATTCCACTACAAAGGCGTTTTAGTCAATTTATTGCGTTGAGAGAGAAGTATCTTTTGGACATGGGGAAGTTGCTTCCGCCAAGTGCGCAAGAGCCATTTGTCTTAGCAATTAGAAGTGCGATGGAGAGTATTGACTCAGCGGCATTCACAGGAAACTCATTTTGGGGGCCATTCATGGAAGACATTTGCAACCAAGTTGCGTTCTATGATGAGGAGTTTTGATTTTGCGATTCAATGCTGCTTGGTGAGCTACCAAGTCAAGTTCACCAGCAAAGTAGGGTACGCTGTGCGTACTGTTCACTCGCGCGCAATTAGGTACGCACAGCATACCCTACTCGTCTTAGATAATGGAGATGTGGTTGATTCCAATACGGGAATAGTATTGGGCAACCTATTTGACTACTTATAACATCACGGTTTGAACGCTTGACAACTATGAAAGAAGGATTTGTAACAAGCATCGACTTATGTATAAGTGGTGAATCACTTACGGTTGACGACATCTCCGAACAGATGGGTCTTAAGCCGACACATGCCTTTTCAAAGGGGGACACCTATCAAGGAAAGGAGAAACGCGGCGACAGGGTCGTAGACGTTATTCGTACCCGGCCTACGGGTACATGGCACTTTAACACAGCAAGATTCCTGAATTCAAATAACGTTGCAGACCATGTAGAACTGTTGATTGAGAAGTGCTCGGCATCATTGCTAGCAGAAATTAGAGAGGCGAGTGAACTGCGTGTGGTCATTTCGATCTGGGTTATTGGATTGAGTTTTGGCTTGCTTTCTGAACAATTTTTCCAACTCTCACAAATGGCAGATGAGATTACTGTGTCTTGTTTTGAAGAACCTGAGATTTAGATGCCCCAGAGAGTGTGAACCTAAACAGCGACAGTGCAACGCTCAAGTCGGCGGCCGCATAGACATCAACGTGCCTGAGTGCGGCATTGATGGGCATGCCAAGCTTCTTTGCATCGGCCCCTGCCCAGCCATCGAGCACGATCCCACTGGCCGGCGCCGCGTCATCACCGGCACGTTCCACCACCACGCCGCCGAGATCCTCGATCTTCGCCTAGCAAACCTCACCGAGCCCATCGGCACTACGCCTGCGCACCTACATCACGAGCCAAGTTTTGCTACCCAGACGGCAATTCCGATCACGACAAAGCAAACAAGGAAGCTGACCACGAAGCCGACAATGTCCGTTGCCGTGGGACGCTGGAATTCCCAGCTACTGCCAGGCAGCAACTTGCGATGCTCGAACCGGGAGGGCTCGGCGTAAGACTTCGCCAACTCTGCTTCGTCTTCCTCCGGCTCAGGAGCGACCGGCGTCTTCATCTTCACGTAGTAACGGTCCAAAGCCTCGGGCGATTGGTTGGGGGTGATCAGGCTCAACAGCAGCATGACCAACAGGGGGAAAATCACCCGAGTCGGGAGACGCAACGTCTTGAGCATGGAGTCCGCTCTGGTCTCCAGGTCCAAGCCAGTGACTTCGTAAACCAAAAAGTCAATATTGAGCCCACCTTGGCCTTGCAGGTTGAGATCTTCTTTGAGATGCGAGGCGACCTTGGTGATGGTTCGCCCATTTTCCTCTTTCACTTCGGGTTTTCCCTTGACGAAGTCATCATCGGTCAGCGCGGCAGGCTTGCCGTCAGCATCCAGCTTCTTGATGCCACCGGTCCAAAAGATCGGCTGGCCCCCGACAGAAAACGTATCGGTGACTTTGTCCCCGGATTGAAGTTCTGCAGGGCGCTCGCCCTTCTTGTCTTCTGCGGCTTCCCAGTTCTTGATCGCGGCTTCGCGCTTGGCTATATCGGCCGGAGCGGCAGGTCGCTCGACGGTGGTGACGACCTTTTCGTTCACACCTGCGAGCGCTTGGTTCTGCTGGATGGCGGGGTTGACGAGCGGAACCGCATAGGGAAGTACGAAGAACAACAACACGGAGAAGGTCACCGTCAACCAGGCGGCCAAAGGGGTCGCCTTGCGCCAGAACATTCCTATCCAGAACGGAGCGGCAAAGATGATTGGCAGCTCCCAGGTGACACTGAGCAAGGAGAAGACGTCCAGTGAACTGAGCGCGATCACGGTGCCTCCCAAGATGATCAGCCCTCCGGTGATTCGCCCGGCCAGGATGCCTTCTTTCTCCGTCATGTCTTTGTTGATGTACGCAGCCCAAACGTTGCGAACGACCAAGGCCGAGCTGACCAGCATGTAGCAGTCGGCAGAGGACATCAACGCGGCCAGAAGGCAGGCCAGCATCAACCCTACGAGCCCTAGATTCAGGGGACCTAACAATTCGCGCGAGGCGATTCCCCAGGCCTGATCTGGGTCAGCATTGATCGCCTGATTATCGGCGAATAAGGCGAGCACAATCAGTGCCGTGAGTGCCCAACCGACGGTGCAGAACCGTTTCATGAAATTGCCAGAGACAAGCCCCACTCGGGCCGCGTTCTCACTTTTGGCAGATCCACCCCCGGTGGCAATGAAGTGCGGCTGCACGACAATGCCCACCATGTTGATCACGGTGATGGCCAGGATGTAATACATGGGGAACTCACTACTGGCCACGCTGCCCACGATTTCAAAGTTTTCTTTCGGCACCTGCTCGTGCATCACCGTGAACCCATCGAGCATGGATTGCGTCTCGGGGTCCCCCTTGCGTTCGACCAGCGTATTGAGTCCCACGGGGATCAAGATGACCGACAACAGGATGATGAAGATACCTTGAATCAGATCGGTAAAGTAAGCGGCCCGCAGACCACCAAGAACGCCGTACACGGCGACCACGATCGCAATGATGGGGACCAGCACGTACTCCACGCGCGTTTCGCCCAGCCCTGGCAAGTCAAAGAAAGGCGAGCCCATCAACGGCACGCAGACCTTTCCCACGGCCGTGAATCCGACACCCAGATAGACCATATAGAACACGATGGCAAACACAGTGTAGGCCAGGCCCATAGCCCGACTCTCGTACCGTTCGACAAACCAGTCCCCCAGCGTCAAGTGACGCATGCGGCGATACCAGACGCCAAAGATCCAGTAGAACGGTGTCACGAAGAGCCAGAGCAGCACGCTCCAGATACCGCTCAGGCCTGAGGTGAAGACCGTCTTGCCCAGGATGACCGGGTCATTGGAACCGGTCCCCGCTCCAAAGGCAGCGAACGCCTGCATGATGCGGCCAAAGGAACGCCCGCCCAAGAAGTAGTCTTCTTGCTTCTTGATCTTGAGCATGGACCACACGCCGATGCCGCTCATCAGCAGGAAGTAACCAATCAGCACCGCATAGTCGAGGGTCGTCATCGTCCGCAGCTTTCTTTCGATAGGGCTCGTTTAAGTGGCCCAACGTGGTAGGTAAGAAGATACAAGGCCCCTCACCGCCGGCCGATTCGACCGTGCCTGAGGTATGCCAAGACTCGCGATGGTAAGCACTGGGCGCGGCCTGCTCAACCTTCCGGCCAAAAAAACCAAGCCTTCGTCCCGCTTTCACCGGATCGGCTGACAACCCCACACGCTCAGCCGGGCTCTCATGGTAGAACGGTGAGTGGATGGGAATCGGGCCAGGTTTGGACCTCCCATCCCGAATAGCGAGTTTTCACTCCAGAACTTTTTTGGGGATGCAGAAGTTGACACTGCCGCATGATCACAACCGCCGGGCTTGGGACTCCATGGTTGGCAAGAAAGCCAGATTTGCTCGTCCAGCGGATGACGAAGACTTGCAAGGGGCCCTCCGTAAGTTGGACCCAGGCGGATGGTTGGAAGGACGAACCCAGGGGGCACGCATTTTGTGCCTGGCCGCGGGGGGTGGCCGACAAAGCGCCATATATGCCGAGGCCGGAGCCGACGTCACCGTCGTTGATTTGAGCGGTGAGATGCTGGCTCTCGATCGCCAGGTGGCCGCGGAGCGAAATCTCAAGATCCGCTGCGTTCAAGCATCAATGGATGACCTCGGGGCGCTGCACGGGGAGTTGTTCGATATTGTCATCCACCCCGTCAGCACCTGCTATGTGCCGCAGATCGCCCCGGTTTATCGCGAAGTGGCCAAAGTCACTCGGCCAGGTGGCATCTACATCAGCCAGCACAAGCAACCAGCCAGCCTACAGGCAGACGTGCTGCCGGCCCATCGCGGGTACGAGTTGGTTGAGCCGTACTATCGCGAGGGCCCACTGCCAGCGGTCGAGGGGAGCCTGCACCGGGAAGCAGGCACCATCGAATACCTGCATCGCTGGGAAGAGTTGATCGGCGAAATGTGCCGGGCCGGTTTTGCCATCGAGGATCTAACCGAACCGCTGCACGCTGATCCAGATGCGGCCCGGGGCACCTTCAAGCACCGTTCCATCTACTTGGCCCCCTACGTGCGCTGCAAGGCGAGGCGACAAGGGGGCTCCACGGATTCGTCCCCCTCGCCGCGGAGACTGTGGACGCCAGACTCCTGAGCCCCCCAACGCGGGGCAATCGTTCCAGTCGAAACCCCTCTGCAGAAACAACTCATCGAGACACATAAACCGTTTAGCATTAAACGCTTATGGAATGCTGTTAAGCTGTACCGATGACGGCAACTTGCTCGATTCCGGGGAGCTTACGCACGCAGGCTTTGAAACTAAGAAATTCATCAAGATCCGGACGATACCCCCCGCAAGAACAATCATTCTCCAGGCGGACGTATTCCCCGTCTGAAATGGCCAAGGATTGGCTCATTCGAAAGCAAACAGGGAGGTTCAGATGCGGTTCTTTAACCTGCCCGATGGCGGAGAACGGTGGCGACTCTTACCGCCGGTTTGACGCTCACAGCGGGAAGTTGGACCTACGGTGGAGACGGCCAGCCCGCATCTTCCGCAGGCCCCATCAAGCGAGTCTCAGCAGAGTACTACGAGCAGGACAGCGCAAACGCAACTAGCAATCATGTTGGAAGCGCGACGGCCTCAGACGAGCGGTCGTTCTACCCACGCGAAGGCCGGATGCGCTATGCGGCAGGCCGGATGAACGTGATGCAGGATCCGGTTCCACCGACACCGGATCAGCCCGCCCAACAGTTCACCTCAACAGCACCTGTTCGCACGGCGAGCGTGTTCGGTGATGTGCAGATTAGTCAAACCGAAATTGCGGCAGATCTACCGGCGTCGACCCAAAACCAAATTGCAGTAGGTGCTCCTAACGACTTCGTGGTCAACGGTGCAGAGACGGCGTTCGTGTTGAACACGCGGGATGCCGGATCGCTCTTGAATGCGGCCCCCTCGACGACCAACGTCTCGCTCTTCAACCGCTACTCGATCACCGATCCTCACATTCGCGGATTCACTCAACGACAATTCCTAGTCTCAATGGACGGAGGCCAATGGGCGCCCCGCTCGGATGGACTTGGACACGATCGTTAGTAAGATTGACTCCGGTATTGTGCAAGACATGGTGGCCATCAAAGGCCCCTACTCGGCCATGTATGGTCCGGGTCTGGCCTTCCTGGATGTGGTCACTGTGGGAACTCCCAGAGCCACATGCTGCGATGGCGGCGTGATCTTCAACGGACGTACCCTGCTGACCTACGATACGAATGGCGAAGGTTGGTACGGTCGCCAAAGCTTCTCGGGTGGTGGGACGAACTGGGGCTTCCGGATCAGCGATGGTATCCGAACGGCCAGCGACTATGAGTCTGGCAATGGAACCGACATTCGTTCGAGCTACAAGCAAAACGATATTGATTTTGCATTGGGCTACGACTTCTCCGATTACAGCCGCTTCGAGTTCAACTACGTGCGGCTCGACGTCGGCGGGATGGAGTTCTACAACCAACCGACCGACCTTGATTGGCTGGTGACCAACGGATTCACGGGTCGCTACCAATTAGACTACACTGAGTACTTTGATCACCTGGAAGTCAGCGGGTACTACAACCGGACCCGAGAAGCCCAGGACAACGGTGGTTTCCCGCGTCCCGTTGGCATTTTCGCACTGGGCACGGGTACGCAGGTGGCCAGTTCGTTCATCAACGTCAACACCTACGCCAACCAGGAGTCGTGGGGCTATCGTACGGGAGTGTCGTGGGGTGACTTCGATACGTCGCATTTGACTATCGGTACCGATCTCCGGCATCGTAACAATCGCCTGAACGAAACCAGTAACTTTGACGTCACCAGCGTCACACCAACGGGGGCGGCCTTCTTCTTGGCACCAGGCCAAGGCGAGCCTACGTTCAACGATCTACCTGACGCGCGTCTTGTCAATCCTGGGCTTTTCCTTCAGGCAACTGACTACTTGACGGATCGCCTTAGCATTACCATGGGTGGCCGCTACGACTACACGCATACGGACGTTGGTACGTCGCGTCCGTTCGTGGGCTTCTATAGCATGTCCAACTTTTTCAATCGACAGAGCGTAACTGCTGGCGATCGAAACTTTGACATGTGGTCAGCGTTTGCCACACTCAACTACGATGTCACTGACGAACTCACCCTGTTCATCGGTGGTGGCCACGGACAGCGTGCTCCTACCCTCTTCGAACTCTACTCGCTGGCCCCATTTGTTGGGGGTAATCAACGTGGCTTTGCCGCCTTCCTGGGCAACCAGAATCTCCGGGAAGAAAAGCTCTGGCAGATCGATGTTGGGATGCGAGCCAACTACGAGAACATGCGTGGCTCTGTCCGCGGGTTCTACGGCTGGGTGGATGACTACATCACCTACAACTTCGGTGGGACCCATTTCGGTTTGTTGCCTTCGGTCTTTCCAGGGCAAAGCGTGCCAGTCAGGTTTGCAGGCTTTGAATACACCAACCGCAACTCCATCCTGGCCGGTGTAGAAGTCAATGGAGACTTCGACATCACGGATTGGCTCACCGCCTTTGGTAACGTCGCGTACACCGAGGGGCGTGATCAAGTCTTGAATGAACCTCTGTACGGGATCTTCCCGCTGCAATCGCGTGCCGGTCTGCGGGCCTACTTTGGCGACGAGAGCCAAGGATTTGGCTTGGAATTCGGCGCTCGGATCGTGGACAACCAAGACCGAATTGCCGCGAGCTTGGGCGAATGGGCGACTCCGGGATTCACCACGTACGACTTGCGAAGCTACGTTCGCGTCACTAGCAACCTGATGCTGACCGCTGGCGTCATGAACCTGACTGATAAGAATTACTTCAATCATTACGATTATCGGGACAACTTCGAAGGTACGCCTTCGTTCCAGATTGGTCGTAACTTCTACTTCGGAACCGAACTGGTTTACTAGGCACTCCCCGCTACTGTAGCGGTCTCCCCGGGCCGCCTTTCCCCTTAACTTGAGGGGGAAGGCGGCCATTTTTTATTGGCGAGCACAGCCAATCGCGATAACCTCATTGAAAACAGCATCTTACGACAAACAGAACCTCCTCAGCTCCCTTGACAGCGGGGGGATATCGGGCACAATAGGAACCTGGGGATCTATGCGCACCAAGGGCGGTCTCAAACCTGCGACGTAACCTTCTTTTGAATTCTTGGCCGTTACCGCCTTGGTTCCCGCATCTCCTGTATGTGCCAGTCTATTATGTTTGCTTCGCGGCTCGATGAACGAGCGGGGGGTGTGTTGTGATGAACCGATGTATGAACGCGATCGTAGTCCTCTTGGCCACATTTGCCGGGACCTGGCCTGACGCGATTCAGGCCCAAGAGAAGGCCAAACCAGGGACTCGCTACGCCATTCTCGTAGGGATTGAGCTGTATCAGAAGCAAGACCAGCTCAGCCCCCTCAAGTACTGTGCTGAAGATGTGGATCTGGTCCGCGAGACCCTTCTGCTCGAGTGCGGCTACGACGAAGGAAACATCGTCGTGATGAAGGAAGCGGACAAAATCAACCTGAAGCCCATGTTCCGTCCCTACCGTGGGCCGTTGATGGACCGGTTGCGTGAAGTGTTAAAAAAGACGGTCGCCGAAGACAGCGTCCTGTTCTTCTTCTCGGGGCATGGATTACTGGATGAAAATACAGGGCTCGGCTACCTGGCAACCGTCGATACCAACACAAACCAGTTGCCGACCACCGCCCTCGCCATGAGTGAGTTGCGGCGCATGCTGACCGACCCTGACATTTGTCAGGCACAAAGCAAACTGGTGATTCTCGATTGCTGCCATGCGGGTGCGAAAGGAGCAACCGCGGCGGTTAAAGGAGCAGCCGCGCCGGGTGAGGTCGGTCGAGCACTGCAGGGTGCCAAAGGTCTATTCACTCTGGGAAGCTGCACGAGCAAACAGATTTCCCTTGAATTTGATGACAAGAAGCACGGGCTATTTACCTATTACCTGATCGAAGGACTCAAGGGAGTCAGCCTGAACAAAGCCCCCGCCGACACCAATCGTGATGGGCTGGTTACGGACCACGAGTTGTATACATACACAGGCACCCATGTCGCAAAAAAGGCGATTGACATGGGAGGTCAGCAAAACCCCGTGCATATTAATGACGGCGACACGACTGGGTTGTTCACCGTCGCAGGATTCGCGACCAAGGCCAATGGCCCGGACGAAACTCGGGTTGCGTCCGTGCCACTTGCCAGGGCGTATGATGCGTACCGACTGCTCAAGCTGAATCTGTCCGCCAAGGGAATTGGCGACCGCATGGAAGCGGCCAACACGTTGACGGAAGTGACCGAAGGGTTGCGCAGCCCGTTCCAGGGCGAGATTCGCGTTCGCGTCGATAACCCCTTCAAACAGCCAGCTTCACAGATTGCAGATTGGCTGGAGCTTGCCGAGGCCGAGTATCAGAAGAACAAAAAGCCAGTCCCCAAGTCGCTCAAGATCTCGTACATGCTCGCAGCCTGGTACTCGGATGACGCCCAGGATCTTTCGGTGGCAACTCGCTTAGCAGACGATCTTGCGGAGGACTCGGCGACGTTTGACTTCGCCGGCAATGACCAGGCGGTCCGATTGCAGAGCATGTTGATTTACGCGCAGACGCGTGGGCCGGATCCAGCAGAGCAGGCAAAGGCAGCGCGCATGTTCGGCCGGATCGTCACGGAAATCGACGCTCGAAAGTACAGCAGCGAAGCGCCACTGGAAGCGACACCAGAAGAGTTGGCCTCGCAGGTTCTCACCCCCGCCCTCGCCAAACTTCGAACGATTGACGAGAAGCATCCCAGTTACCAGGCACTGCGTGCCGAACTCGCCAAGGTGTACTACTCGCATGGGCATTTGATCAGCGACCGGTCGGACTTGCGTGCCAACGATCAATTGGCTGCGATTGACGCCTTCCGTGAGGCCAGCAAGTTGGATTCGGAATCAGCATTGTATTCATTGGCAATTGCTGCCGAGTTGCTGGAACGAGAAGACCCGTCGCTGTTTCCTGAGATCAGGCAGCACGTGGCCGAAGCCCAGGCGCGTTCGCAACGTCAGAGCGTCACCTACATTGGAAGTCGACGGATCTCTGGCGGTGTGCTGTTGCGGGAGTCGCGCAACATGAGCCGCGTGCAACGCGTGGAAACACTCCGTAAAGCGATCGATGAGTACAATCACGCGATCAAGGACTACCAACAGGCAAGCCCTGACGTCCAGGCCCGAGCCAAGAAGCATTTCATTGGTGCCCTGGCCGGACGCGGGACCGCCAATGTCGAGATTGCCAATCTCACACCACCAGAAGATCCTCAGCACAACGTTTTGCTGCTCGCCGCCCGAACGGATGCCGAGAAACTGCTGACCTTGAACTATCGCAATTGCTGGATGTTGGCCGGTAACGTTTACGAAGATCTCAAAGACTATGATAAAGCCCAGGATGCGTTTCTTCGGTCGGCTGACATGGCGATCCACGACGTTGACCTGCAAATGAGAAGCTACGTCTGTCTGGGACGGGCGCAGTTCAAAGCGGGGCAGTTCGCCGAGTCTGTGCAGAGCCTGAACTACGCGCTCGAGATGAAACCCTCCGCCGAACCCAACTATTTCCTCGGCTTGATCCACAAAGCGAAAAGCAACCTGGATCAGGCCGACGAGCATTTTCAGGCGGCCTGGGACATCACCAAGTTCGAATTGAACGAAACGAACTACAACCGCCTGGTCTATTGCAACGAGTACGCCTTGCTTCCCTTGAGTCAGGCCGTGGCCGCATTAGGGAATACCGACGAGTCTGAAACCGCGGCCGTCAATCTATTGAGCCGCGCTCAGAGTCGGGCTCGTGAATTGGCACCGTATAGCTTGTGGAAGAGCAAAAAGATCATCTGTTGGGCGAACCTTCGAAGGGCCGACGTTTTCCTCAGCCGGTCACGCCGCCTGGGAGCCGACCCAAACGCTTTGGAAGTAGCCAAGAAGGCCTTGGACACAGCCAAAGCCGAGTACGAATCACTGCTTCGCGACGAACAGCGACACATGGCCGATGGCACGTTCGATCAGGACAACCGTTACGACCTGCGCTGCGACTACTGCGAATTGCTGATGTCAGGCACACGACGCTCGGTCTATCGGTTCGACACCGACGCCATCAAACTGGCCGCCAAAACTGCCGACGAAGCGGTCCAGCTGGCATCCACCGACGGAGAAAAAGCGTACGCACTCGGATGTGCCGGAAACGCCCGAATTCTCTTGAGAGATAATCCTGGGGCCGAGGCCAAGTTGCGCGAAAGCGTCGCGCTGGATCCAAATCAGGCAAGTGCATGGCTCTGGAATTACTGCCTGAGCCAACTCGTCCGAGATCGGGCGGTGGTCCAATACAACACGTGGCTCCGCGAACAAAACCCCACACGCAAGGCCGCCATGGCTACCGAAGGACTGACGCTGATTAAAGACTGCCGCGGATACATCGAAGCGGCGGGGCGCAGCCCTCAACTCGTCGAGGCGCAAAAACAGAAATTGACCCAACTCCAAGCGGACCTCGGTAAGTTGCGTTTCCGACCTTAATCATTCGGCAAAGAATAACTTCCACATTTGCGAATCGGCGATGCTTGAGCGACGCCATTACGCCAATCAGCTCAATTGCCACCGCGCCATCTTGAAGGCGTCTGTCAGGCGGCGATTGGCCGCCAATACGGCTGCCGGCTCAAACCCGCAATGGACCATGCAGTTCTCGCAGCGGAGGTCTTTGCCTTGCCCTAGCGAGTCCCAATCTGTCTGCTCCATCAGATCCTGATGCGTTTTGTAATGCTGGTCGGTGATCAAATAGCAGGGGCCCTTCCATCCCCGGATATTGCGTGTGGGGTTGGCCCAGGCCGCACACTTCAACTCGCGCTCACCTCGCAGAAACTCCAGATACACCGGTGAGGTGTTCAAGCGGCGGTGCGGGAGCAGCTCTTTGGCTTGTCGAAACTTCTCGTGGATCTGCTTCCGTGTGAGAAAGATCGACGCGGCACCGTCCGGGTTGGTGGACTGCACCGCGTCATAGCTGTAGGCAGGCGAGAGCATGAAGCCGTCAACATCCAGTTCGGTCAGGTAATCGAACAGCACGGCGATCTCGTGCATGTCGGTTTCCTGGTAGATGGTGGTATTGGAGCAGACCATAAAGCCAGCCTCTTTGGCCGCCTTGATCCCATCCACGGCTTCGCGAAATACCCCTTCGCGCTCGACCGCCATATCGTGCGTAGCTTCCATTCCGTCTAAGTGCACGTTGAAGAAGAACCTGCTGGAAGGTTTGAAGCCGGCCAGTTTCTTACGAATGAACATGCCGTTGGTGCAGAGATAAATATGCTTCTTCTTGGCCAAGATCCGCTCGACCAGTTGTTCGATGTCAGGGTAGATCATCGGCTCTCCCCCGCAGATGCTCACGATGGGAGCCCCGCATTCATCGACGGCGGCCAGGCATTCGTCAATCGAAAGCCGGTCACGAATCGAAGTGGAATACTCTCGGATCCTCCCACATCCGGTGCAGGTCAGGTTGCAAGCGTGGAGCGGTTCGAGCATCAACACTAAGGGGAACTTCTTCCGTCGCAGCAACTTTTGGCGTGCCAGGTAGCCGCTCATTTTGGCAGTCAGCGAAATCGGAAATCGCATGTCAGAGGCCTCCTAAAATTTGGCTTGGGCAGTTTTTGCCACGCGCGCCAGTGCCAACAGCGGGAAGTAGATTCGGTAGTAGTGGTAGCGCAAATAGAACACTCGCGGGAAGCCGGTCCCTGTGAACTCCGGTTCATCCCATGTCCCGTCTTCCTTCTGCCGAGCCATGAGGAATTGGGCTCCGCGCGAGACCGCAGGGTGATCGGCAACCCCCGCCGCCAACAGGCCAAGCAATGCCCAAGCGGTTTGCGACGCGGTGACGGTCCCTCGTCCGCGCCAGGCGCGGTCTTCGTAACTGCGGGGGGATTCGCCCCAACCGCCACTCGCCTGCTGGCAAGTGATCAGCCATTGGGCACCGGCAACCATGGCGGGATGGTCAGGCTGGACGCCCACGGCACTCAGGCCGGCCAGGACTTGCCAGGTGCCGTAGATATGGTTGACACCCCAGCGGCCAAACCAGCTTCCATCTGCCTGTTGCTCCTGTTCCAGGTACTTCACGCACCGGTCAACAGCCGGGTGACCGGTGCGATACCCTAGCGTCCCCAGCGCTTCAAGAACGCGACCCGCCAGGTCAGGCGTGCTGGGGTCAATCATGGCATTGTGGTCTGCAAACGGCACATGGCAGAGCAACTGTCGATGGTTGTTTCGATCAAAGGCTCCCCAGCCTCCATCGCTGTTTTGCATGGCCAGCACCCAACGAGTTCCCCGATCAATCGCCCCGACAACGCGTTGCATCTGGTCAGCTTGCTGCCAGGCCGCTGCTGGCTGTGCCGCCTGAGCGCTTCCGGCCCAGCAAATCTCGCTGCCCTGCGCGGTGTTGAAGGTGGCGTCTGGCGTGGTCACGCCGGACTGTTCGGCCAGTGCCATCAGCACCATGATCGTGTCGTCAACGTCCGGATAGAACTGGTTGGCGTATTCGAAGCACCATCCGCCAGGCTCAGCCGCAACGGTCTTGGTCCAATCACCAGCACACAAGATCTGCTGATCAAGCAACCACTCGGTGGCCTGCTGGACTGGGGGTGAGTTGGCAGGAAGCCCTGCCTCGAGCAGAGCGCGCAGAGTAATTGCGGTATCCCAGACAGGTGACTTGCAAGGTTGCAGACGGACCCGATCGTCATCGCGAAGGATCAGCCCTTCGAGCCGCTCGTAGCAATACTGCAGTTCCGGAGAATCATCGGAGTATCCCAGCAGCGAAGTGCCACGATACTCCAAATCATGGGAGGGAAGATGGCCCCGAGGCCGTCGCTGCCGGCAAATCGCTCGAGCATCCAAGCTTCCGCTTTTTGCAAGGCCCTGCGGCGCAGTGGACGCCAACGGCGTCGCTCAAGCAAGTGCAGCGCAGAATCCACGCCTGCAAAAAACCGCGTCCATAGGCTCGGCTTGTGTTCCAAGCCAGGGCAGCGAGTCAGTGGCCAGCACTCGGGTGACTCGACGAACAACTCTCGAATCCCAAACTCGGGACCAACCTCGACCACGGGACGAAACGAGGAGAGGATCGCCAGCGGCACCAGGATCGTGCGACTCCAGGCACTCATGGAATACAAATTGATGGGAGACCAGCCTGGCAGGAGCATGATCTCCGGCGGAACCACAGGACATTGTCGATACGGAATCTGTCCCAGCAACGCCAGGTAGTACCGGGTGAAACTGTTCACAGCGTCCGCCCCGCCTTGGGCGAGAATCAACTGGCGAGCCCGCTGCAACGGTTCGCTGCTCGGGTCGTGGCCGGTGAGCTTCAAGGCAAAGTAGGCCTTAACACTGGCGCTGATGTCCAGATCGCCCCCGGGGTACAGACTCCACCCACCGTCCGGCATTTGCAGGTCTAGCAAATAGCGGGCAGCCTGATGGGCGGTTGGTTCCCGGTGGCGACCGAGGTAAGCGAGCAGCAAGATGTACTCACTCTCAAGGATTGAGTCTCCTTCGAGTTCGGCACACCAGGCTCCGGTTTGCTGCTGTTGGCTGAGCAGCCAATCGGTGGTTCGTTGCAAAGCAGCCGTCGGGGGAGTTCGCGAAGGGGTATTCGCAAAGCGAGTTTTTGCAACCGGGGAGTCCATCCCGCCATCCTTCCGTGTGTCGAGGGAGCCGGCAGCAACCGTGCCAGGCTCGGCGATCCTTGCAAAATTCTCTCGGCTCGGTTTCCTTGCGAAGCGTCAAGTCGAGAACTCCCATCAGCTTAGGTGATGGGTGGCATCCCAGCAAGTATCTGACGAGGTATTCCCGTTCCTACTCCCGACGTGTGCGAGTGTGAGCGAGGAAGCATGTCAGGCGATGCCACAGATGCCACCCCCGGAGTTTCCCCGCTGACGCTTCGGCTGTCATTACGGCGGCGCGTAATGAATACTTTTCTGCTTCGAGGCTTTGCCAAACCAAAGCGATTCTCACCCCGATATTGGAACCTCGTGCTTGGGGTCTCTTGTCGGGGGTTGGATGCAACTCTATATTGTATGGTTGCGCGGATTGCATCCACTGGCCTGGGCGTCAGTGGCGGGTGTTAAGTGCTTCCAAATAGCGAAGTTGCGCTTGCTCGGCATTTGCCGCCCCAGCTTGTGCTGGTGGCTGGTGATGGTGACAAGTCTGTTTTTGGAACCGCGTGATCGAACTTACTGTTGGGCCTTTGGGAGAATTGGGTGATGTCGCAGGGTTTGGAATATGATCTGAAGGACGTCGTGCTTTCGAACACGTCATTTGGCCCTCAGGAAGTGCGGCGGATCGTCGATGCGACCAGCGAAGACCCGAGCCATTATAAGACGCTTCGCGATGCCGTTCAGCAGTTCGAACAGCGCGAAGATGTCACGCCTGCTGGTAAGGTTCGGCTCGGCGTCTGTCAGTTCCTGTTGGGTCGCTACCTGAGGGCAATCGCCACTCTCAGTAATGCCGACAGCGGCGCGCTGGCCTACCTGTACTTGGGCAAGTCTTACTTTGCCAGCCAACAGTATCAGGACGCCATCGAGGCGTATCGATCCGCGGCCCAAGCCGGCTATGACCGAGATACCTGTGCCGTCAACGAGTCCGAAGCCCTGCGATATCAGGGAGATCCAACCGCGGCCTTGGCCAAGCTGGACGATCTCTCCGGTGCCGTCGAACAAACCGCCGATTACCTCTTCCAACGCGGGGCCACCGTGGCGGCCCTGGGTGGCAATCCGGAGGAAGTGGTTCGTCTCTACGAACGAGCCGTTGCCGCAGACGGAACTCACTGTGGAGCTCTGTTTGGGTTAGCGCTTGAGAACGACCGAAACGGAAACGACAGCACGGCCGTCCAACTTTACGAAGCGTCCACCAAACGGTTTCCCACGCATGTCGGGGCCCTGCTCAACTTGGGCGTGCTGTACGAAGACCAGAACGAATTTGAGAAAGCCCGCAACTGCTACCGACGCATTCTGGATGTCTTTCCGGACCATGACCGCGCGACCATGTACCACAAGGACGTGGAAGCCTCGCGAAACATGTTCATTGACCCAGGCGCTCCAACGGCAAATGGAGCGTCTCCAACCAGCAACTCAATATCCCTGTGACAGACTTCGAACTATCTGTCCGCAGTCGCAATTGCCTGCAACGGATGGGAGTTCGCACCTTGGGTGATCTCACCCGCACTTCCGAGCAGGAATTGTTGGCGAGCAAGAATTTTGGCGAAACGAGCCTCGTCGAAATCAAAGAGATGCTTCATTCCAAAGGTTTGGAACTGGGGCAGTTCGCCACCGATTCCAAGCAGCCAGAACCAGCAGACTTCAGCAATCTGAGCGCGGACGAGCAAGCCTTGCTCGGCAAGCCGGTCAATGACCTGAACCTCTCAGTGCGTGCTCGTAAGTGCATGGTTCGGCTGGGAATCGGAACCATCTCCGAGTTGGTTCGCCGGACCGCTGACGAACTGCTCGAATGCAAAAACTTTGGCGTGACCAGCCTCAACGAGGTCCGCGAAAAGCTCACGATTCAAGGGCTCAAACTGCGGGGCGAGTAAAGCCGTCATCGCGATTAGGTAGAACGGTTGCCCCAACCGCTGAGACAACTGTTCTACCCTTTCTACTTGTTCTGTGCGGTAAGGAAGGGATTCTGTGAACCGCCGTACTTGGCTGGCGCTCGGAGTTGCGCTCGGATTGGCAATAGCCACTTGGTGGACAGCCCGCGCCCCTGCCGATTCCCACCGCGCCGCGGTTGCGGTTCGCAGTCCGGAGTCCCCAGCGCCCGATGTTTCGCAAACCGCGGCGCTGCGCACGGTGCGGGTACTGCTTGGCGGAGGACCTCGTTCCAGCTGGAAAGTTCGAATTGACGGCCCTTACCAGGTGACGGCCGTCGATCATTGGAAGGTTCTGGCGCAAGGCCCTCGACTTACTTCGTACGATGTCCAGTCGAGCGATGCGGGGATCCAGATTGGTGACCGGACGTTTGATGCCTCGGCCATCCACATCCGCGTGATTGAGTCCGGCGCGCTCTGGGTTGGCGAACGCCGATATCGGGGAGATCTCAGGCTGATTCGGCAACACGGGGACAAACTCAGCGCCATCAACCTGGTCCCGCTCGAGCGTTATGTGGCCAGTGTGGTAGCAGGCGAAATGCCGGACGCGTTTCCTCCCAGCGCTCGCCAGGCTCAGGCCATTGTGGCCAGGTCGTATGTGTTGTGGCATCAGCAGACTTCTGGCCAGGCGAGCCAGTTTGATGTGTACGATTCCCCACGCAGCCAAAACTACCAAGGCATGGAGGCGCGGCGGCCTTCGGGAGAGTTGTGGAAGATAGAAACCCCGCTCGCGTTGGAGGCAGCCCAGCTCACCGAAGGCATGGTTTGCACATTTCGCGGAAAGTTGTTCTGCACCTACTATCATGCGGTCTGCGGAGGTGGCACGCTCCACGGTCATCAGGTATTTCCCGAGGCCGCACCGCCGCTGCTGAGCGTCCCCTGCCAGGATTGCCAACCAGGGCCACATTATCACTGGAACACCTCGCTCTCACATACAGAACTCGAACGCCGACTGGATGACTATCTCAGACCTCAGGGGCGTACCCTGGGAGCGCTGCTGGACATTGAGATGGTTCTTGACGGGACGGATACCGCCCACGGTGTTCCAAGTCAGGTCCGCCTGATCGGGGAGAAGCAGGCTCTGGTGATGGATGGTGTGGAGCTACAGTTCCGCGTCTTCTCAGGCGTTCTGCGAAGTCCCTGTTTCCGGATTGAGAAACAGGAGGAGACTTACCAATTTGTGGGGCGTGGCTGGGGGCATGGAGTTGGTATGTGCCAGTGGGGCGCCAAACACCGGGGGGCCGCTGGCCGGGACTGCTTGGAAATCCTGCGATACTATTATCCTGGGTGTGATTTGACCGTGGTGCGATAGATACTTTTTCAGAAGCCCGCTCCGTGATGCTCCTTCTCGACCGAACGCTCAGCACGCCTGAAGAGAATCTGGCACTTGACGAAGCCTTGCTCGTCGAGGCCGAGTCTGGAGTCGGCCCCAGCAGTGTCCTGCGGCTGTGGGAATCACCCCAACTGGCCGCCGTGTTAGGGCGGAGTTCGAAGTCCCAGGTTGAGCTCGATCTCGCGGCATGCCGCCGGCATCAGGTTCGCGTACTCCGCCGATCCAGTGGCGGGGCGGCGGTGCTGATCGGCCCCGGATGCTTGATGCAATTCGGCGCCACTGCGCAGTACCTCGCTGCTCCAGAACTGCCAGGCCATCGACGAAGCCGCACCGGCACGTGCTGGGATGGATGTCCAAGCCCCTGGCTCCGCGTTTTGGCCAGGTTCGCCATGGACGGCACCAGCGATCCGGTACCGCGGTGATCGGAAATTCTCCGGCAGACAGCCTTCGCTGTCGGGCGCAATCACTTCCTCCATCACGGAACGTTGCTGCATGATTTTCCCCTCGAGACCTATCGACGCCTGCCTGCATCGGGCTCAGCGCGAACCTGAGTCTCGGCAGGATCGCACCCACAGGGCGTTCGTGATGAACCTGCCGGCCGATGCCAACTCGCTGAAACAGGCACTCATTTCCGCCTGGCAAGCCGACCAGGTCATGTCCAATTGGCCCGAGCAACAAACCGCCCAACTCGTTGCCGAAAAGCATTCAGAAGACACCTGGAATCTGCAGCGGCAGATCGCAACCCGATGCGCTTGGATCCGTGCGAGACCTTTTCCAAACCTCGGTGATTCTTGCCCTGACGGATTCCCACCCCCAGGGCGATGTCTCCCTCTGTCGAGGTTGGCAAGCAGCCCGCTCCTTGGTATGGTAAAAGCTCGCCACTGCGGCCTGGGGCGGGGTTCTGCGCCGGGTCAAGTTTCAATTCGCTGGTATCACTTCGTGGTCGGTTCCGACCATTTTCCGTGCGAGGCTGGGAGTCGGACAATGACGGGATTCGAGATTGGGAACATGCTCGCACCAGCAATTGCCTTCCAGTGTTTTTTGATTATCGCCGCCACGGTCGGTGGCAGTCTGATCGGCGGTCTGATCTTGATGCCGATCATCACATTGTCGCTCCACCTGGCAGGTCGTCCAGCGAAACCTTTTCTTACCAAGTACTTGACGGGTGCGTTGTGCGGCGTTGCGTATGGCGGTGTGAATCTTGTCGTATTTCTCCTAACTATTGGAGTCTTGCTCGCGATTCATGATCCGAAAACACCTCCAAGTCCCGGCTTCTTAATGACGCTACGAGCCGTGCTCTCGCTCGCCGGAGTGGGAGCCGTTATTCTTGCGAATATTATGGTCTTCACCAGATTCTTGGACCAGAACGCGGGGG
Organism: uncultured Planctomycetia bacterium; assembly: GCA_942492195.1. Lineage (GTDB taxonomy): Bacteria > Planctomycetota > Planctomycetia > Pirellulales > S012-138 > CALOEH01. The sequence continues at coordinate 19,791 of CALOEH010000201.1, forward strand.
GCAAGGTCTTTGGAATCTATCTGGGGATTCTGTTCGGAATCTCCTTGGCCTTTGGCACGGTCTCCTTTGGCGTCTCCAAAGC
>CALOEH010000202.1:0-30520 GCA_942492195.1 uncultured Planctomycetia bacterium
CACGGGCTCGGACATTCTCGTCGGCGTCGTAGGCAAAATCCGCCACCCCAATGACGGCGACCTCATGCCCCATGGCCATCGCGGCAACCGCGAGTCGACTGGTGGTATAGCCGGCTTCTTCTGTTTTGACGTCGTTGACGACAAGTCCGAGTTTCACGAGTAATTCCTCTAGGGCAAAGAACTCTGGCTGAGAAAGGATATATCGGCCATCGGAAGACCTTCCGATAGCGAGTCACCCGGTATTGTAACAGAATCAACACCTGAGACATCGGATTGCCGTCGAAAACCAGGTCACTGTTGTGACGCAGATCGTCAGATCACGATTTTAGTGAAAAGTCGGCAACCTCAACGTCTGGAGTTCGCCCAGTGCGGAGCAAGCGAAAGCCCTGCCAGCGGAGTATGAGCAGAGTCCCGGCTACGGTGAAGCACTGTACGTAGTTCCCGACCAGGAACACCCACCAGTCCTCGACGCTGCCAACACCACCCCCCAAGATTGTGGCAAGGATGGCGAACTCGGCAGTCGTCGCCAGCAGGATGACAACTCCCCAGCCCAGTCCTCGCTGGATCAGTTTGTCGAAAGGCAGGAATGCTCCCCACACGCAGGGGACTACAAACAGCAAGTTGCAGATCGCTGCGCCCCCCATCACCACATAATCCTGCCAGTCTAGGTTCACCTCCAGCAGAGCTAGAGCATCGGCTGGCAAGACCAGGCGGCCTGCCCCAAACGTCAGGGCCAACAGTGCCGTACCGGTCATCAACTGCGAGATGCTGAACTGGCTGCGCGTTTGATCCACACCAATAGTTGCCGATGGTGTGACGAGTTGCCAGTTGAACCAGCGTGAGCCAACCCACAACGGAACTTGCACGCAGAGTTGGGCCACCACTAAGACCACCAGCAGCGTCACGTATGCCACTTGGCTAGGAGATTCCGCAAGTGCCGCACCGAGCACCAGCGCGTAATACAACAAGAAGGTGAGAAGCAGCGCCCATGGCAGCCTGACCACCACCGGGCCCGTCGCCATAGCCGCCCAAACACTGATCAGGTTGAGTTGCCCGATGACGACGCCGAATAGCGTACCGACAAGTGTCGCACGAACGAAATCGATTGCGGATAAGTCGTCACCAATCGCCAGCAGCAGAACGTCTAGGACCGCGAAACTGCAGATCAGTACCGCGATGGCAATCCAAGATCGGTAGCGCCCCATGACATGAACCTTAGAAGTGAACCTGATGGCCGCGCGTTGAGGTTGGAGAATACTGGCCCACGGTCCGCGAAGCAACATTCAAGCAACAGCGAATCGAAAACCGCCAGCAAGGGCCGCGGATGACGGTGCCTGACCATCTGTCTCGTAGAATTTGTTTCGCAGAGTTTATTTGCCTGACTCACCCCCGCTTGTGGCAATCAGGGCGAGCGCCGATTAGACTGGCAGCTTACGTTTTTCGCCATGTTCCGCAGAGCGAACAGCTGCGGATGCTTTCTCCCCCACAACTTGGTTCACTCTTAGGAGTTCCCCTAATGACGGTACTGACGCTTCGTCCTCAAATGGTTCGCTGGTTCTGTTGGTTGCTGGTCGCCGGATTGGCCCCCGGTTTGGGCCTCGTCAGCAGCGGGCTGGCTCAGGCTGGCGAAGGAGACAAGCATGTCTCACTCAAGAAGGACAAAGACCAGGTCCAGGTGACCATCAACGGCAAGCCGTTTACCACTTACAACACTGGCAAAGACTGGGCCAAGCCGTTCTTTTCCCCAGTTCGCTCAGGTGACGCCATTGTTACGCGTGGGCTGGAGAAGCCAGAAGATCATCCGCACCACAAAGGGATCTTCCTCGCCATCGACGAGATCAACGGCATCAAGTATTGGGCAGAAAAGGGAAGAATCGAAAACCAAAGCGTCGAACTCACCGAAGCAAACGGCAACCCTGCTGTCATGCAGATCACCAACCATTGGTTGGGTAACGCGGGGCAGACCGTCCTGATCGAAAACACCCAGGTTTCCATCTTCGCCAACGGACTGATGGAGTTCGATATCAAGTTCACCGCCGGAAAAGAACCGGTGGCGTTCGAAGATACCAAGGAAGGGGGTTTTGGACTCCGCTTGGCCAACACGATTCGGGAGAAAGAAGGGGGATTTATCGTCAATGCCGAAGGGCTCAAAGGTGAGAAGGACGCCTGGGGTAAGCAATCCAAGTGGGTGGATTACTACGGAGACGTGGACGGCAAGACGTACGGTGTGGCCCTATTCGACCATCCTGACAACGTGCGGAAGTCTCGGTTCCATGTCCGCGCCTATGGGTTGTTCACGCTGAGCCCCTTTGGTGACAAAGCGTATTCTCGCGGAACCAGCCCCGCCAACCCGTTGAACCTCAAGCCAGGTCAAAGTTTCGAAATGTCCTACGGTCTGTACGTACACGCTGGCGATACCAAAGCGGGCCACGTGGCCGAAGTCTACCAGGATTACGTCAAGCGAACCTCCAATTGACGCGCCAGCACTAGAAACGTAATGTAGCCCAACCTGGTGGGTGCATGGCCTCGCTTGCGGGGCCATGCTGGTTTGCCCGATAAAAGTTCCACTAAGTAACGCACGAAAAATAACTTGGGGTTTGAGCCGGAGAAACAAAGTTCACCGCAGAGAGCGCCGAGTGGCGCAGAGATAAAAGGATCTACATTCTGTCTTGTCGATGGACAAAACCCACTTCAACACAGATTGCCGAATCCACAGGACTCTTGTCTCCGCGATCTCCGCGGTGAGTTGAACTCCGGCAATTCCCGATTTGCCGTACAGCCTCGCGCAAGCATCTCCGATTTCAAAAGCGGAAGTTATTTTTTGCCGGTTAATAAAGACTTGGCGTCCCCGGAAACAAGGATGGTTTGCCATGCGGGTGATGTTTATCCACCCCAACTTCCCAGCTCAGTTTGGCCATCTGGCACAACTGTTCGCCCGGGAATACGGTTGGCAGTGTACGTGCGTGACCTCGATTGACACCACGCATTTGAAGAATCTTCCCTTCGTGCACGTCAATTACAAGGTGGAGAAGGGGCCGCAGCCCAAGACGTTTCGCAATCCCAGTCAGGTCTCGGTCCTGTTTGACCACGGTCGGGCTATTTACAAAGGGATGCAGCAGGCCCCGCAGTTGAAGCCTGATTTGGTGGTAGGGCATATGTCCTACGGAACCCTGCTTTACCTGCGCGTGCTGTACGATTGCCCGTTTGTGGGCTATTTCGAGTTGTTACCGGCCCCGTTTTGGACAGATGGCCTGGTCTTTCGCGATGAGTTTCCGCCTCCGGATCGGGCCAGGATCTTCAATGCCGATTACCACTCTTTGACCCACCTGCAGCTGAACGCCGTGGATGCTGGCTACACGCCGACGCTGTTTCAGTGGAACATGGCACCTGCCGAATATCGGTACAAGTTCCAGATCATCCACGATGGGATTGAGACCGAAGCCTTTCGGCCCAAGGACGTCCCGCGGCCGTGTCAATTCCGGGGCATTCCGATTGATGCGGACACCAAGGTGGTGACCTATGTCTCGCGAGGGCTGGAGTCGATCCGCGGCTTCGATATCTTCATGAAGACCGCCAAGCGGATCTGCCAAGAGATGGACAACGTGATCTTTCTCATTGCCGGTGGAGAACGCACGCACTACGGCCACGAGATGTATCACATTCAAGCCAAGACCTTCAAAGACTACGTGCTGGCCCAAGACAATTACGACCTCTCTCGGTTTCATTTCCTAGGTCATATTCCCCTGGCCGATTTGGCCTCGCTGTACACGTTGAGCGATCTGCATATCTATTTCACGGCCCCTTATGTGCTCTCCTGGTCGCTGCTCCAAGCCATGTCCAGCGGCTGCAAGGTGGTTGGTTCGGCCACGCCGCCTCTGCAAGAAGTGATTGAGCACGGCAAGCACGGATTGTTGGCAGACCTGGAAGATGTGGAAGCGCACGCCCAAAACGCCTTGGCCATTCTTCGCAATCCCGCCGAACATGCCCCGCTGGGCCAGGCCGCTCGCGAACGGGTGATCCATCGGTACGAACTCCGCAAGTGTGGCAAGCGTCTGGCCAATTACTTCGAAGACGTGGTGGCAGGCAACCTTCCCCAGCCTCCTCAGCCAACGCCTCCGCCACTGGACTGAGCGGGTTCTTCCCGGGCACCACTGGGTTGCCGGATATCGGACCAATCAACGATCCGCAATCAAGTTTTCAGTTTGCCTCAGCCGCGATCGTTTTCCGATCCGTGCCTGTCTTAGGCATTTGTACGATTCTTCGGCGCAACATTCTTTGTGCCCCGGATTCATCGTGAATCATAGTGGTCGATTGTAACGACGATTCCGAGATGTTCGGCTCGTTCGATGATAGAACGAGGCACTGACGGAGGTGATGGCGAGCCACCCAAAGAGTAACAGAAGAAGTCAATTTTTAGATCGCAGATGGCAAGTGACAGAATGGCATCTGCGCGTGGTTCCAGTTGTTCCAGCAACCATTTCAAGTGAGTCTCAAGCGTGGGCGAGTCCACCCATGGTTCCGAGGACATTGACCAGAGTCCGAAGCGGTAGGCAGCGTATTCATTCACGACACCTTTCGCGGAACGTGTGATTCGTGGCTCGCCACGACGATGTTGCGAATCAGCCGGCAACCGAAGGGCTTTTGTGATATCAAGCGGATCCAGATCCGGTGCGATAAATCGTACCGAAGCGAAGGCGCGGGTGTAGACACGTTTCGGCATTCTGGATTGCTACTCTCGCTTCTCTTGCGAGACTGCTGGCTCGCTCGATCCAACTACCCAATGATCTCCTGGATTGGCTGCCCATGATCGATGTCGAGACGTTTGCGGCCGGGGATTTCGAGCTGGCGGGAGTCGAGCCCGAGTTGCTGGAGAATGGTGGCGTGGATGTCGGTCACGTAGTGCCGATTCTCGACGGCGTGGAATCCGATCTCGTCGGTCGCTCCGTGCACGACTCCCCGTTTCAGCCCTCCGCCGGCCATCCAGACCGTGAAGCCGAAGATGTGATGATCTCGTCCGTCCGAACCTTGCGAACCGGGGGTGCGGCCGAACTCGGTGGCGAACACGACCAGCGTCTCGTCGAGCAAGCCGCGGCGGTCGAGATCCTCCAGCAATCCGCCGATCGGCTGATCCACGGCCAGGGCGTTTTTGGAATGGTTCTCCTTGAGTCCGCCGTGCGCGTCCCAAGCTCCGGCACCACCGGCTCCGTGCTGGATCTGGACGAACCGGACGCCCCGTTCGACGAACCGCCGCGCGGCCAGCAGCTGCATCCCAAAATCGCGACAGTGCGGCTGATCGAGCCCATACAGGGCCTGGGTCTGCGGCCGTCTCGCGGGAGAAAGTCCACCACCTCCGGCACCGACCGCTGCATGCGGAACGCCAGTTCGTACGACGCGATCCGGGCCGCCATCGCCGGGATCGTCGGGATACTCGACGCCGCGCATCGCGTTCAACTGCCAGATCAGATCCTCGCCAATCGCCTGCGCTGCGGCGGGAAACGCTTGGGCGGGCCGGCTGAAGTCGAGCGGGTTCTTCGGATCGATCCGCAGCGGCACGGCATCATGGGCCGGCCCGAGATAGTGGCCGTCGCGGTTGTTCCAGTACTCGCGCTTGCCCGATCGAGATGAACTGCGGCAGGTTGTCGTTCAGCGATCCGAGCCCGTAATGCACCCAGGCCCCGAGCGTGGGAAAGTCGCCGTCGTTGCGGTGCCGGCCCGAGTGGAACTGCGTCTGGGCCCCGTGATTGCTGTCGGTCGTCCACATCGAACGCACGATGGCCAGCTTGTCGACGTGCCTCGCGATGTGGGGAAACCAGTCGCTGATTTCGATCCCGCTCTCGCCATGCTTCTGGAAGCCGATCTGCAGCGGGTACAGCTTGTTCCGCTGGTTGCCGTTGGCGTCAGGTACCACCAGTCGTTCGATGGCCAACTTCTTGGGGTCCTGTACGTCTGCGAACGGAGTTTCGTTGATGGTCTTGCCGGCGTACTTGGTGAGCATCGGCTTGGGGTCGAAGCTCTCCATATGGCTCAGCCCACCATTGAGGAAGATCCAAATCACACTCTTAGCGCGGGGCGTAAAATGCGGCTGGCCGTTGGGGGGCGTCCAGCCGTGCTCGGCCGAGACACCATCACGGTGCAGCATGGCTCCGAGCGCCAGGCCGGTGAAGCCCAACCCTACGTCAGCAAGGAAACGGCGACGAGGCGTGTTCGTCTTCTGCATGGTCTTGGGCTCCTGCGGCGCCGATGCTCAGCGCAGCGTGACGAAATCGTTATGGTTGAGCAGCACCCAAATCAAGTACTGGCGGGCAGACTCCCCCCGGTTCGGAAGTTGCTGCCAGGCCAGCATCGCCTGTTGGCTTGCGGCTTGTTCGGCTGCGCTTGGGGTAAAGCCAAGCAGTTCGCGGAAGGCACGGCGGATGAATGCCGGTTCTTCCAAGGGTATTTGGGTGCCGGCGGTCTGCGAAAGCCGGGCGGCAATGGGCTGCAAGGCCTCGAGTACCAAGGCGCTGTTCGAGAGGGCAAGCGCCTGCTGCGGCACAATGCTTTGCTCGCGGCGGTAACACTCGGTGACCGCCGCTTCGTCAAACGTTTCCAGCAACGGATTGCGGCTGTTGTTGGAATGGAAGAAGTACAGGCTCCGGCGTTTCGAAGTCGCCTGCTGCTCCGGCGGAACCGGAGGGCCGCCTGACGTCAGGTCCAGCGTGCCAGCGAGGGCGAGCGTCATATCGCGGATGATCTGCGACTCGAGCCGAACCGGTTCTCGCCGCCACCAGAGGTGATTGTCAGGATCAATCCGGATGCTCGCCATGGCACCGGCCGCTGACGAACTCATCCGGTAAGCGGCAGACTTCACAATCAGCCGATGCAGATGCTTCATGCTCCAGCCGCTATCGATCAGTTCGGAAGCCAAAAAATCCAGCAGTTCTGGATGGCTGGGCGTGGCTCCATTCCGGCCAAAGTCAAACATCGTGGCGACCAATGGCGTGCCCAGGTGACGCGCCCAGAGATGGTTAACGGCCACCCTCGCCGTGAGCGGATTGCGGCGGTCCGTGATCCAGCGGGCCAGCGCGGTGCGCCGGCCGGTGCTGCGCGGGGGAAACACGACCGTCGGGTCGTCTTCTCGGGAATGGAGAAACCTGGTCGCCGTCCACTGGGCGCCGATCAGCTGGGTGAACGAGTCCTTGTCAGCGACTGTTGCGGCGGCTTGCTCGATGGCTTTCGCCAGTGCTTCTTCGGCGACCTGCTTTGCCTTGGCAGTCGCTTCCTTTTTGTCGTCCGCCGCTTGCAATGCCTGATGCTCGGCAGTCGCCAAAGTTTTGCGGGCGGTGGCTACCGCGACTGCTCGTTCGGCCTGAACGGCCGCCACCCTGGCAATTCGTTGGGCTTGCTTCAAGGTGTCGTTCGCATCCTCACCGGCGTCTTCCACGGCCCAGTCGGCCTGCATGGCGGCGGCGCGTTGTTGGACGCTGGCCTGCTGGGCTTCAGCAATCTTCACTTCTAGTTGGGCCAAGGTGAGTGCGTGGGTTGATGCCTTCTCGTTTTCCTTCAACTCCTTTTTCGCCGTCTCAACGGCTGCTCGCGCTGATCGAACTTTCTCCTCAGCGGCGGCCGCGTAGTTCTCAATCACCCAGGGTTGCCTCGCCGGTCGCCAGGCAACCGCGGGAAGTTCCACTGGCTGGATTGCCAATGAATCGAACGCCAACAGGTCCGGCACGCCAGGCGACAGAGCAACGCTTTTGTCTGGGTTGCTCTCTTGGCCTCGAATGAACAGGTAGGTCGGCACGTCAAGCAAACCGTCGTACACACGGGGAATGCCGTCGCGAGTCAGGTCGGTTTCGCCAGGCACCATGTCGATCCGCACATGGTACGGCTCAAAGAACGCCCTCATTTGGTAGTAGTCATCTTGGGCAATCGGGTCGTATTTATGGTCATGACATTTGGCGCAGTTGATAGTAAGCCCAAGAAGCCCTTTGGTGACATGCTCCACGGTTTCGTCCATCCATTGAAGACGGTTGAGCATGAAGTAATTGCGAGCCAGGAATCCCGAAGCCCTGAGCTTGTCGAGATCGCCGGGGTGAAGCTCATCCGCCGCCAGCATCAGCCGCACCATTTCGTCGTAGGGCCGATCCTCGTTGAGTGACTCGACAATCCAATCTCGAAAGTGCCACATATGCCGTTGGCTGTTGCGAAGCTGCGCGCCGAAACCCCACCAATCGCTGTGTGCCGCCAGATGTCCATCCAGTGACGAGCCCAGCGTTCGCCATGGCGGGGATCGTCGAGCAACTGGTCCACCTTCCGCTCGTACCAGTCCGGCGACGTGTCTCCCTCGAAGGCCGCAATCTCTTCGATCGTGGGAGGGAGCCCTAGCAAGTCCAGGTGGAGTCGCCGCAGCAGCAGCGCACGTGGAGCCTGGGGTTGTGGGGTAAGCCCCAGCTGTTGATGACGCTGTGACAGGAAAGCATCCACTGGATTCTTAGACCAGGCAGTGTTCTCCACTTGCGGAGCGGCCGGGCGCACAATCGGCTGAAAGGCCCAATGCTTGCCAGGGTCAGCTTCTGGTTGTTCGTCGCTTGGCGCGGTCGCTCCTTCGGCAATCCATTGGCGGAGCAATTTGATCTGCGCTGCGCCCAGCGGTTCCCCTTCATGCTCAGGGGGCATTCGCTCAGCAATTTCCATGGCGGTGATGCGTTTCAGGATCAGGCTTTTGTCCGGCTTGCCGCGAACGATCACCGCGCCCGAGTCGCCACCGCCAAGCATGGACGCCACGGTATCTAGCCGCAGTCCCGCTTCTTGCTTGAGCGCTGCGTGACAGGCGAAGCAGCGCTGTCGCAACATTGGTTTTACCTGCTGCTGGTAGTCAACCGGCTCTTTGGCGAAGGACCAAGCAGCTGAAAGCCAGACAACACAGACGGCGGCGAGTTGGAAAAGAATTCGCATCAAATTCGTCGCTGGTAGGTAGAAGAGCCTTGTAGAACGAATCGCCAGGCTCGCTGAGGCGAATTGGCCGTGTCACTCCAAGCCCACGACGCTGTTGTTGACGCGGGGCGGGTAAGGTAGGTGGGAACAAGTTCGCGCCAATTGTGATAAACTGAGCCCGCGGCGCATAAGTCCCATTCTACGCTGAATTTTGGCTGCCGCAACGTTGCGCTGCTGCATTCGGTGAACCTGATTGTACGCTCTCTCGCTCAGCGTACGGCGCTTTTCACCGACGCGTCTCTGCTCACGAACGAGCTCCCGTCGATTGTATCGCTTGGCTCACAGTGAACGAGTTCCTTCCCATCAGGTGCCTCATCAATTTGGCGAACAATCCATACGAGTCTCCCAAGACGGACTCCGCCGGTTCCGAAACGGTGGAAGCTTCCGCTGATCTCCGGCCTGAGGACGTTTCGGTTCCCTGCCCCAGGTGCCAAGGTTTTGACATCAATCCGGTGCGATATGTCCCCTGGAGGCGGCGCATGCACGCATGGCAATCGGTGCATGTCTCTTGCTCAGATTGCGGAATGCACTTCAACCGGTTCACCGGCGAGCCAACGGGAGAACGTACGCGAGTTGTTGTTGCGCTCGGCCTGGTGGTTATAGTAGGGATCATTCTCGTGATGGCCTACTACACATTCCCCGGTTCCCCCTAACCTCCCGCCGGATGAACGCCCCGTGTTGCACCACCTCTGCCTGCTGAAATACTGCCTGCTGAAATTCTGGATCGGTCTTGTTTCTCCGCTGCGCCATGTTTGTCTAGCCATGATTGCCGGCAGCTTGCTGAACGCGTGCCACGTGGCTGCTGCGGAAATTCCAGTCTGGCCACAGTTTCGTGGTCCCAACGCCAGTGGTGTGGCCCCGGACGATGCCGAACTCCCAACTGAGATTGGCCCGGACAAGCACGTCGTTTGGAAGGTGCCAATCCCCAGCGGGATTTCGTCCCCGGTGGTCTGGGGCGATGCCATCTACCTCACGGCGCTCGAAGATAAGAAACTCTGGACGCTGGCCATCAGTGCGACCGATGGCCAAACCCTGTGGCGGCAAGAAGCCCCGTACGACCGGCTGGAGAAAGTGCATAAAGTTGGCAGCCCTGCCACGGCCAGCGTGGTCACTGACGGCGAGCACGTCGTGAGCATGTTCGGCTCTTCTGGCTTGTACTGTTATGACCGCGGGGGAAAGTTGCTTTGGCAGGTAGCGTTAGGGCCGTTCGACAATCAGTTCGGTGCGCCGAGTTCTCCGATTCTGGTCGATGGTCTGGTGGTGTTGGTTGAAGATCACGACAATGATTCTTACCTGGCGGCTTTTGATATCCGAACCGGCGAGAACCGCTGGCGGACTGATCGTTCGTTCTACCGCCGCAACTACAACAGCCCTGTAACCTGGCGACAACCGGACGAAACGCAAGTTGTGGTGGCTGGCACCGCGCAGGTGACCGGCTACGACGCCAAGTCGGGAGCGCTGAGGTGGTTCATTCGGGACGGTTCGCGAGTGGTCAGCAGTACGCCTGTGGTCGGTTCGGACAACCGCTTGTACGTGGCCAACTCAGGGGGTGGCGAAGAGGCCGCGCTTCCTAGCTTCGCCGCACTGGCCAAAGGGGCTGACGCCAACAACAACGGCGAGCTCGAAGCGGCCGAACTCCCCAACAGTCTCATCAAGCGGTTCATCGGCCAGTTTGATCGCAATAAGAGTGGTGGTTTGGACGCTCCCGAATACGAGAGCATTCGCGAGATCTTGAGCTACGCGCGAAGTGTCGCCATGGCCATTCGCCCCGGAGCTGAGGGAGATGCCACCAAGACGCATCAAGCCTGGACCTACACTCGCAGCTTGCCGCGGAACTCGACCCCGGTTGTTTACGACGGCACGCTGTTTTTTGTCAATGACGGCGGGATCCTCACCGCTTTGGATGCCGAGACAGGCGAAGCCCAAAAACAAGGGCGTCTGCGCGGTACCGACGCCTACTTCAGCTCGCCGGTGGTGGGTGACGGGAAGCTGTTCACCATCAGCCAGCGTGGCCGGTTGACCGTTGTTTCTGCAGAGCCGAATTGGAAAATTCTGGCGGATGCGAACTTTGGCGAAGACGTCATGGCCACGCCTGCGGTGGTCGGTGGCAAGATCTACCTCCGCACGGCAGGGCATCTCTACTGCTTCAGCAAGTCGAGCCCGTAAGGTAGCAGCGGCTTGAGTGCCATGCCCTCGCTTGCGTGGGCATGCAGGAGCTCGAGGCTCTGTTCCCAAAGCTTGAATCTGGTAGCACTGCGACGAGCAGGCACTAGACCTCGACAACCACAACGCTCAACGGTGCGAACGTTCCATGCCGAATTCCATCTTGAGCTGAGGGTCTTTGTCAGCGGCGGGATTCAGTTCTTTGAACAACAGGCTCGGTTGGATGTCCGAATTGTGTTGGTACTTGTTGCTGGCGTACTCGGTCACCTTGCCTGTGATCTGGTGGTAGAAGATCTGGCAGATCGGAACGCCCGCATAAATTCGGACCGGCTGCACGGCGAACATTTCCAGTGTCCAATAACCGCAGAACCCAACGTCGCCGAACCCTGCTGTGACGTGGACAAACAGGCCCAATCGTCCTACCGAAGAACGCCCTTCGATCATCGGCACCAGGTTGTGGGTTTCGGTCCGTTCGGCGGTTCGCCCCAGATACAGTTGGTTGGGGCTCAGCACGATTCCTTCGGGCGGGATCTCCAGTCGCCTCACGCGATTGGCTTTGCGCATATCCAGCACGACCTCTTCGTACACCATCAACTCTTTGTGAAGCGAGAGGTTGTAGCTGTTGGGATTGACCTGAGCGGGATCGAACGGGTCAATCACGATGTCTTTGCCGAGCCGCGTTTGAATTTCGTTTCCCGAAAGAATCATCGTGGCGCTCTTGGATCTCGAAAAAGTCAATCGGCAGTGCGAACAAGTCTCAGGAGGTGTCGCTTGGGCTACGACTCACTAGCAATGGCCGTTACACCGATCCTGGGACAGAACTTGCTCATGGAGCAAGTGTCGCAATGTGGTTTGCGGGCGTTGCACACCCGGCGTCCGTGCCAAATCATCCGATGGCTGAACGCCACCCACTCTTTGCGCGGCAACAACTCCATCAAGTCGCGCTCAATTCTCTCAGCGTTCTTACGTTCGGCACACAACCCTAACCGATGACTCAGCCGAGCCACGTGTGTGTCGACCACCACCCCGGTTGCCAGATCGAAGGCAGTCCCCAAGACCACGTTGGCCGTCTTACGTCCGACACCTGGTAGTTGTACCAGTTCTTCCAGCGAGCGGGGAACTTCGCCCCCGTGCTTCTCCACCAGACCTTGCGCGCAGGCTTTGATGTTCTTGGCCTTGTTGCGGAAAAAGCCGGTACTCTGTACGGCCTTCTCCAGCTTACCGATGGGAGCCTGCGCGTAATCAGCAGCGGTGCGGTACTGTTGGAACAGGTCCTTCGTCACGAGGTTGACTCGGACATCCGTACATTGAGCCGAAAGGATTGTGGCGATGAGCAACTCCAGCGGCGACGAGAAGTTTAGCTCGCACTCTGCATCTGGATAATCGGCCGCCAAACGTCGCACCACGCGACGGGCATGACGTTGTGGCTCAGTCAGTGCAGGCATTGCTCTGGGGGTAGAGGGAGCAACCGGTGCGCGAATTGCAACTTCAAGATTGTCGGAGTGTGCCGGACCCCTGTCAAGTAGATGGTTCGATCTTGGCGCGCGAGATGGTCCACTGGCTAAGCCGTTCAGGATCTGGCGCTGCGCCAATGCCAGGGGTGTTGTTGGCGGTGACTTGTGGCGCGTTGTCAGGGCCTGGTACAAGATCGAGCTCAGGCGTCGCCAGATCGTTCGCGTAGAATCGACTCGAAGGGAAGATGTCCGCCGGATACGTGAAATTATCCAGCATGGCGAGCGCGACGCAGATCCGCGAGCCGATGGCACTCTCCAGCATGCCACCAACCCAACAAGGGATCCCCGCCTGCTGGCAGAGATTGTGGATCGCCACGGCAGGGGTCAGCCCTCCTACTCGGCCCGGCTTGATGTTCATCCAGCGGCAACTTCCCAGTTCGATGGCCTGCCTTGCCCGGTCGATCGAGTTGATGGTTTCGTCCAGGCACACCGGCGTTTCAATCTGCTTCTGCAGCTGCGCATGATCGAGCACATCATCATGGGCCAGAGGTTGTTCGACCATGGCCAGCTTGAACTGATCCACCTGGCGAAACAGATCCACGTCCCCAATTCGGTACCCACTGTTGCAATCGATATGGAAGGTATGATCAGGGAACTCGCTCCGCACGGCGGCCAGCATCGGCAGATCCCAGCCAGGACGGAACTTGAGTTTCACCCGGCGAAATCCAGCATCTACCGCCTGACCAATGCCTGGTAACAGCTCGTCAATGGAGTCCATCACACCGAAATCTGCCCCCACATCCACGGCGTCTCGCGTAGCCCCCAACAACCGGTGCAGCGGCACTTGTTGCTGTTCGGCCGCCAACACCCACCAGGCAGTATCCAAAGCCGCTTTGGCAAACTGGTTTCCCTTGAAGTGCCTGAGGCGGTCCTGCAGGTCTTCGCCGGAGGTGACATCCTGGCCAATCAGCGCCGGGGCCAGCCAATCTCGCAAGCATGCGAATGCCCCACCTGCCCACTCAGGGCTGTAGCAGGGTGCGGCAAACGGGGCCGTTTCGCCCCAGCCAACCAGGTCCCCACTTTGAACCCTCGCCAGCACGGACTCAATCGCAGCATCTTCGCCGTAGGCCGTACGCCATGGATAGAGCAGCGGCATCTGTACGTGAAACAGTTCGATGGAGTCAATCTTCATACGGTTGGCCAAAGCAAGAGTTTCTTGAAAGTGTGAGAACTCCCTGTTGTGGCCTTCGCTGCTGACAAAATCAACGGGCAGGAACCTTGATTTTCGATCATTCGCTCTCTGGATGTCTGCAGGCGAAGCCGTGTAAGATGAACCTGGTGACTGCGTCAACGCTTAAATTCGGGTTGGGTGCCATGACAAAGCACTAGGCAAGTGACGATGGAAACGCGGAGGACGAAGGATGATTGCGTTGTCGCGGAAATGGTCGAATCTGTGGATGGTTCTGGCTCTGCTGACGCTGTCAGGCGAAGCTGGGGCAAAAGAACCTACTGCCCGCGTCACGGCCACCTATGAGCAAAGCCTGCGCGGCACGCTCGACGGCTATCCGTTTATGGTCCTTCGCGGCGACCATTATCAACGCGGCAAGGCACATGGCGTGCTGGCAGGCAAGGAGATTGTCCGCTTGTTCAACGGCACGATCTTGCCACTGCTGGCCTTGCAGGATCGCCGCCTGTGGGACGAACAGTTCGTAGCCCGCACAAAGAATTTCTCCTTCCCAGATCGCTACGAACAAGAACTCTCCGGCATGCTGGACGGCATCAAGGTCGCCCTGCCAGATCCCCAGAGCCGAATGCTGACGGCGCTCAACCGTCCGTTGAACCAGGACGATCTCAAGGCCATCAACTGCATCTCGGATTTGCTCCGGATGGGCTGTAGTTCGTTTGCTGCCTGGGGAAGTCGCACCGCTGGGGGAGAAGTAATTGTTGCCCGCAACTTGGACTACATGGCGCTTCCGCTGGCCCAGTCCATCGTGCTGCTGGCCATTGAGCCGACCGAAAAGGATCTCAAGGCCACGTTGGATATCAACGCCTTTGGCGGTGTCGGCACCACGACCGCGATGAACCAGGAGGGGGTGTTTGCCGCGATTCATGACGCCCGGGGCCAACGCCCGTTGGCCAGTTCAGGCTGGATTCCGCGGACGTTGGCCATTCGCACCGCTCTCGAACAGGCGGGTGCCGCTGAGCCAGCGGTGGACATGACCCGCATCTTGCAGAACGTGCCAGTCAGTGTCGGTACCAACCTGCACGTGGTCGGCCCTCGGACAGACACCCCCAAGGCATTGCCAGGAGTCTTGGAGTGGGACTCGGCCGCCGAGCGGAACGGGGTGACGTTGCGCCGCCCGCATTCTCCCGACTCCGACGAAATGATCTGCACGAATCATTACCTGGCTCGCTCGGGCGGAAGCATCTTCGGCAGCAGCCTATGGCGATGGCAGCGGCTGACCGGCGAACTTGAACGCCAGGCGGAACTCTCCGCACCCATTGATGCCGGTCAGGCAAAACGGATGCTCGACCAGGTCTCGCGCAATGGAGGCGTGGTCACGCACCTGTCCGTCGTCGCCTGGCCGCAGAGCCGCAAGATGTTGATCGCTCGTTCGCCGATTCTCACCGTATCGGCAACCCGCGGTGGCTGGACCGAAGTCAACTGGAAAGACCTGTTCGATCTCCAGGCTGCCGACTTTCCGCAACAACCTTCCCCTGTTGGCACGCCCGCCGCTAGCCAGTAATTCACACCTGCCTGACATTCCTGACAGTTGTTACATCGAAGAGAAAGACTCATCGCCATGGCGATTGCGAACTGGACCACTGAGTCTCAGGGCATTATCCAGAGTTTGCTGTTCAACAATCCCCATCGAGTGATTGAGTACAGCATCCGCGATGCCGACGGCAATTGGCAGAATCGGGCGGACACGCCTGCCCCCGCACTTCGTTTGTACGAAACGGAGACCACGCCCGAGCGAACCTGCCTGGAGACGATTCAGTTCGTCCACCACATGCTGATTCCACCAGGGGGTCGGCATGTCAAGGAATTGCACATCCACCCGGACGCCGAAGAGCTTGTTGTCGTGCAGCGCGGCCGGGGTGTGGCAATCTTAGGAGGCCAGCGCCACCCGGTGCAAACCGGGGACGTCATCCATGTTCCCTCTGGCATGGAACACGAACTTGCCAACGACAGCGAAGACCTGCTCGGCGTCCTCTTTATCAACGTGCCGACTGGCACGGGGTTGGCCAAACTGCAAGCTGCCCAGCAGGGCTCGGCGAAGTAGAACGCCGTGAGGTTCGGAATCCGGTTCAAAGACTCGCATTTGCGCCGTTGGCTGAGTATTCTCGCTAAAGTGCCTGACCGCCGGTTCGGTTGGGCAGTTCGCACTCCCGGTTCCTACCTATATTGATGATTCAGCCATGACGCAGCTCTCACGTAGACAGTGGTTTTCCCACACATCTCTGGCCTTGGGAACAGGAGTTGCCGCCAGCATGGCTACTGAAGTCTCCGCTGACACCACCCCTCGCGAACCGGGGCGGTTTGGGTATTGCCTCAACACCAGTACCATTCGCGGCCAGAAACTCGGGATCGTTCGCGAACTGGAAATCGCCGCAGAAGCCGGCTACCAAGGGGTCGAGCCTTGGATGCGCGACATCGAAGCCTACCTGCAAGCCGGAGGCACCCTGAAAGAGCTGCGCCAACGGATCGAAGACCTGGGGCTCACCGTAGAGAGCGCCATCGGCTTTGCCGAATGGATTGTGGATGACGACGCCCAGCGCGCGGCGGGGCTCAAACAAGCCCGGCATGATATGGAGATTTTGGCCGCGATCGGAGGCAAACGCATCGCCGCACCCCCGGCAGGTGCCAGAGACGTCAGCGTGGACCTCTTCGCCGCGGCTGAGCGGTACGGCGTGCTCTGCCAACTAGGAGCGGAAATCGGAATCATCCCGCAGGTGGAAGTCTGGGGCTTCTCCAAATCGCTCCATCAACTGGGGGCCACCGTCTTGGTTGCCGTGGAGAGTGGCCAATCGAACGCCTGCATCCTGCCGGACGTGTACCATATTTTCAAAGGGGGATCCGACTTCGCCGGCTTGAGGCTCCTTTCCGGTCAGTCCATTCAAGTGTTTCATGTCAACGACTACCCTGCCACGCCCCCCAGGGCAGAGATGTCTGACGCGGATCGAGTCTATCCCGGTGACGGCGTGGCCCCACTCGACTGGATCTTCCGCACGCTCTACGACAACGGCTTTGACGGCATGCTCTCGCTGGAACTCTTCAACCCCGGCTATTGGAAACAAGACCCCCTGGCCGTGGCCAAGACGGGACTAGCCAAGACCAGGGCCGCCGTACAACGCAGTTTGCAAAGCTGACGAGAATCAAAATCGCGAGCGGTTGTGGCGATCGCCACCTTCTCAAATTGGTTCGAGGTCCTACTTCGCTAGATCTCAAACTTATTGTCCCCTTCGGTATAGACCACGCGATACATATCGGTTCGTCGGTCGTTCCAGTTCTGCACGGTGCCAGAGTGTTTATGGCGTTCGAGCAATTCGACATCTACGTCATGGATGACAATCGTTTCGATATTCGCCGTGCATTCTGCGGCAACCGCATCTCGCGAGAAGGAGAAGTCGGCAGGTGTAAAAATACCGGACTGCGCGTAGTGGATATCTACGTTCTCCACAAACGGCAGGTTGCCAATACATCCGCTAATCGCCACGTACTGGTGATTCTCGATACATCGGGCTTGGGCGCAGTGGCGCACTCGCAGGTAGCCCTGGCGCGTGTCGGTATTGAAGGGAACAAAGAGAATTTGAGCTCCCTTGGCAGCTGCCACGCGGGCAATCTCGGGGAACTCGATGTCGTAGCAAATCGGGATCGCAATCTTGCCGCAGTCGGTATCGAAGACTTCGATCTCATCTCCCGGTTCCACTCCCCACCAACGCCGTTCGCTCGGGGTGATGTGGAGTTTATATTGCTTCCCAATCGTTCCGTCGCGTCGGAATAAATAAGCAATGTTATAGAGATGATCGTCTTCCACCGTAAATTGCGACCCGGCAATCACGTTGAGGTCATACTTGATCGACAGGCGATGAAACAGTTCGAGATACTGCGGGGTAAACTCGGCCAACTCTCGGGCCGCAAGTCCCGGCCGCGAACTCTCCACACAAGAGAGCAATTGGTTGGTGAATAGCTCTGGGTAGACGACAAAATCGCACTTATAATCCGAGGCCACATCAATGAAGTACTCGCATTGCCGGGCGAACTCGTCAAAGCTGGCGATCGTCCGCATCTGATACTGCACCACGCTCAATCGAACCTGTTCGACGGGACGGTAGAAACGACGTTTGGCCCCAGGCACGTAGTCCAGGTTGGTCCATTCCAAAAACGCCGCATACCCGCGCGAGGCTTCGTCCGATGGGAAGTAGTTGGGAATCAACCCCTTGAGTACAAAGCCGTTGGCAATCTGGGCGGTGAGGACCGGATCGTACAGGGCTTTGCTCATCACCTGCTCGACATACTCCCGCGCAGTGAGCCGATCAGCATGTTCGCCATAACCGGGCACCCGTCCGGCAATGATGATCCGAGCAACGTTCTTTTCCGAACAGATTTCCTTGCGGGCGTCATACAAGCGACGAGACAGCTTGAAGCCCCGGTACTCCGGTGCCACCATGATCTCGATTCCATAGAGCGTATCGCCGCGGGGGTCGTGGTTGGTGATGTATCCGTTGTCGCTAATGGCCTGCCAGTTGTGCCACTCCGAATACATGTTGAAGTCAACAATCAAACTCGAGGACGAAGCAACGAGCTGCCCTTCGTAGTCAACGCCGAGTTGCCCGGCGGGGAAGTGTTTCAATTGGCTGGCAATCTGGTCCCGGGACCAGGGTTGCATGCCAGGAAAGCACTTCTGCTGCATTGCGACCAAGGCGTCAAAATCGTCCATTGTCAGTTGACGTACCTGAATGTTCTTCTCGAACTTGGTGAGATCAATCTCGGTCATGCAGTTCTAATCGCTACCTTTCGCAATTGGCGGGTGGCCGCTGGGTCGGCCAGAATCGGATTCCAGACAGCGCGGTTGCGCTGACGCTAGAGAACGCTTCCCTGCTGGCACCGCTCGCTCTTCTCAGTCCCCCACCTCGCAAACCTTGCCCTGGGCCGCAAACGGGGGGGCATCCAGGACTTGCGAGATTCAACGTAAGACGAACGAAGCCGTCGGGTAATTTTAACATGTTCCACGAACTTGCAAACGTAGTTCCAAACAGATCGTTGTGCCATTTGCCGAAATGTCGTCGCACCAATCCCAACCCGAAGCGTCAGTGAGGAAATGCAGGTGAAGAAGCGGAAGCTCAAATGGGTTCGAACTCCTACCTCGGTCGATGATTCCATTGGCGGTCACGACGGCCGAGCGGCATAATGGCACCCATCTGCAGCATCGGTGCCGTAGTTCAGCAACGCAAAGAAAGAGGGATCCGGATGAAGAATTGCCTGCCGTTGGCGCTGACCCTTGGGCTAATGATTGCATGTCCAGCCTGGTCTGCGGAACCCAGCGCTACGCAAACGTTGGCCACCGTTTCGTATCGTCGTGCCCCGTGCTTCTACAACGGGGAGCATGTGACAGGTGTCTGGGATGTGCATCCGGACGACGTGGTTACCACCGGGGGCGGTCGTGCCTACGTGACCGCTCAATACGGGGACAGCACGCGCGCTAGTGCCCAACCAAATTCCAAGGTGGTCTTTCATCCGCATTGGCTGGAGGTGGTTCAAGGGGGAATCGACATCGACCTGGTGTCCGGTACCCCGCACATTGAGCAGATCGAAACGCCGTTGGGCATCGCCACTCTCAAGGCCACCACCGGTTCGCTGACCATGCCACCCCCGCCGGCTGAAGATGTCCGCGGCCGGGTGGTGCCGTGGAACCTCTCGATCAAGGCAACCTACGGCGAGTTTCGGTTCCAATTGGCTCGGCCCAAGGGTGCGACGTCACCCCCGATTTCGCTCATCGTCGATGCCGGCGATACGGTGCATGCGGTCATCTCGGACGAAGGTCGCGCCGTCTCATTGTATCCCACCACGGGAGATGTTGTCGTCGAGATCGGAGACAGCACGCAGGTGAAATTCCCCGCCAAATCACGTGGCGATCTGCGCTACTTGCCGAATAAGAAATCGCTGGAAGTGTCCTGCCTGCGAGATGCGCTCCACATTACCGATGCCACTGGCAAGGCCATCGAAGTTGCCGGGGAGACGTCGCAGACCGTCGCCGTTGCGGACACTTGGTCTGCGGCTACCTTGTTGAAGTCACGGCGCGGCGAAGTGATCCCTGTGGCAACCGCGAGCACCACGACGGATTCGCCAAGCACTGAGCCTTCTCCCCCGGCGTACTCTGGCAAACTTCCTCAAGATCACCCTTATCAGCGGGTGCTGCGCGACTACCTGGCCAGCCTCACCGAGGCGGATCTGGATCCTGGTGAGTTGGAACTTACCGTCGCTCCTCCAGACCCGGACCCTGAGGCACAGTATCGGATGTGGCTGCTCGACCTGGATCGGGTTCCCCGGATTGGTCGCAAGCGGAGTGCCCCTTCGGTCAGTGCGCCAGCCAGGCTGTTTCTGCTCAAGAACATCGAAGGGCCTGAGTCCATCATGCGGCCACCTTCCTGGCCAGAACCGCTGACGTGGTTTGCGAACTGGGAATATGCCGGCAATCCGTATCATGGCTCGCAGCCGCTCAAGCGCAGGGCGTTTGTCACCGCGGCGACCTTGCTCATGCTGCTGGATCATTTGCATGAGACCGCGCCGGAAACCGGAGTGTGTAGCACCGACAGCACAGCCCACCACTTGGTGTTGTTCGCCTACACCCTGCCTGGTGTGCGGAGCGCGATTCCTGCGGAGGTGCAAACGGCGTTCGAAACTGGCTTGCGAAAGATGGTCCATCGCGTGCTTGCCTGGGGCCCCAGCAATCATGACGTGGCCATGGATCTGGCCGCTGCCGTCGGTTTGTACTATGCCGGAGAAACACTGGCTGATGATTCACTGCGTGATCAGGCAAAAACCTTCGCGCGTGGTTTGTTCAAGCAATCGGAGCACTTCCACCCGGCCGGATACTTTGTGAGCAATGGCGGCTACGATGCTGCCTACAACGGTCAGGCTCGGTTCTACGCGGTGTGGTTGGCTCTGGCCAGCGGCTACGAGTTTGCACGCGAGCCGATCGCTCAAGCCTATCGACTGAGAGCGCATCTATCGCTCCCTGAGCCAGACGGCACGGTCACAGGCCCGTGTCATTTCAACTTTCGCACCTCGCGTGACGCCTCGCATGATCAATACGAGTGGCCGTTCCGCGACTACGGTGCGGCGATGCTGACGGACGAAGCGGCCCATCTCACAAAACTTCCCAGCCGTGAACTGCTGGCCTCCGCAGGCGAACTGAGAGTCCAGGAATTCGTCAGGCAGATCAAAGAGAACCCTGGCTACGCCAAGCCGGAAGAGATTGTCGCCTCGCCTTGGTCGTTTCGGCCTTGGCCCAACTCATGGTCGTTCCCGCAACCGATCAACTATGCCCAAGAGCACTACCTTGCAGGGAGCTACGCACGCAGGGCACAACTCGAGGCCGTACAGTCTCCGCTGCTTAAGCTGCCTGTCCTGCGATCAGGGGCGTTCTTCCGATCGTTCGCTCAGGCATTTACGGTTGCCAAACAGGACACGTACGCGGCCGTGCTGCATACCGGCCCGGTTGCCTCGCCAGGGAGTGCTGGCCCGCCCAATTTTGCAGGGCCGTACGGTTTGGGAGGCGGACAGCTTTCGGCCTTTTGGACGCCGTCCACGGGTGCCGTTATTCTGGGTCGCAGGGGAGGGATGAACTCCGAGCAAAGTTTTGATCGGCTCGATCAGTGGCAAACCTGGCCGCAGCATGCTGTCAGCGGAACGGCCTACAATGGCCGCGTGTTCACCACAGGGCGGATCCAACAGCTCGAAGTTCAACAGCAGGCCGGTGCGGTCGAAGGGCAAGGCACCGTGCGCGTCTCGGGCGAAATACCCACCCGGATGCTCAACCAGGGCAGGGTCTTGTATGCTCCGCTAAGCTATCAACGCACATTCGTCCTTGAACCGCAGCACGTGGAAGTCGAAACCCGGCTCACTGCCGCCGGGCGTGACAAGCTCAATGAGTTGGTGGAGACCATACCGGTGTACCTTCGCGAGATGCAATCGCAGCGGAAACAATTGCCAACCAAGATTGAGTTCCTGGTGAATGACAACTGGGAGCCTGCCACGGCGACCTACAAGTCCGGAATCACGGCCGTGCGGCTGACCCGCTTCTCAGGCCAGGTGCAGGTTGATTTCGACCGCCCTCGTCGCGTCAAACTATCGGCTGCCGACTGGCATGACACTTACATGTCGCGAGCTTCCTGCCGCAACATCGTGGTGGATCTCTTAGAGAACCAAGACCGGCCAGCTGTCTTCGACGAGGCCAGCCTGCGGTACAGCCTCCGAGCTCTTTGAACTGGTTCCACGCAAGCCGGGAGTCTATGTCGGAGCTTAACTCACCACAGAGATCGGGGAGAGCGCAGAGGCAAGAGTCATGTGATTTCTGCAGTCCGTGTTGGAATGGGTTTGTTCACCAACACGCCAGACTGTAGACCCTTCGCCCTCTGCGAACCTCCGCGAACTCTGCGGTGAACTTTGTTTTTCCGGTTCAAACCGGAAGTCTTCGTGCGTGCCTGATCTTCACGCAACTGAACGACTACCCCTTGCTGCTGGCAGGCTGGCGCTTGCGGCGTTTGGGGCCGCTCCATTTTTTGCCACCAGCGGCAGGCCGTCCAGATTTGAAGGGGCGACGCGATTTTTGAGCCGCTTGTTTCGCGGTCGAGGCGCGACCACTTCCCCCTGGCCGACCGGCTGCAGCGGCGGCTTCAGGTCGGGCAACCAGTTTGGGGCCACGATGCTCTGAACCGGCCAGGCGAATGACCGGCACGGGGCGCTGAATCAAACGTTCGATCCGCCGCAAGTAGGACTTCTCGTCCCCACTGCAAAACGACATCGATTCTCCCTCGGCACCCGCTCGTGCCGTTCGTCCGATTCGATGCACGTAAATCTCCGGCGTCTCCGGCAGATCAAAGTTGATCACGTGCGAAATGTCCGGCATGTGCAGCCCTCGGGCGGCCACGTCCGTCGCCACCAGCACGGGAGGCCGGGCGGAAGAGAACCGTGCCAGAGCCTTCTCGCGGGCGTTCTGGCTTTTGTTGCCGTGAATGGCCAAGGCGTTGATCTGTTGCTGGTTCAAGTAGCGAACCACTCGGTCCACGCCCCGCTTGGTGCGGCAAAACACCAGGTTGCGATGGCCGCCGCTGGATTTCAAAAACCGAACCAGAGCCGCAGGCTTGTGCGACTTCTCCAAGAAAGCAACCGCCTGCTTGATCTTGTCGGGAGTCGAAGCCACCGGGGTGGATTGCAATGTTCGGGGGTTCACCAACCACTCCGAAGCCAAACTCCGAATCTCCGGCGGCATGGTGGCTGAGAACATCAGCGTCTGACGTTTATCAGGAACGTGTTTTACAATCCGCCGCAGGTCTTGGACAAAGCCCATATCCAACATCTGGTCAGCTTCGTCCAACACCAGCATTTGCAGGTTGCCCAGGCGGACATGCCCTTGATTCATCAGGTCGAGCAGTCGGCCAGGGGTGGCGATGACCACGTCCGTACCGGCGCGGAGCGACTTGACCTGCGGGTTCTGGCTTACGCCGCCGTACACCACGGTCTGCCGGAGGCTGGTGCCACGCCCGTAGGTGGCAAAGCTCTTTTGCACCTGATTGGCCAACTCGCGAGTTGGGGTCAACACCAACGCCCGAATCGCGCGGCGGCGAGGGCGGTTTTCGGCATCCTCGGACGCCATTTCCTGCATCAGTTGATGCAGCGTAGGCAAGGCAAATGCCGCGGTCTTGCCGGTGCCGGTTTGGGCACAACCCAACACATCGTGACCTTCCAGAATGAGCGGAATCGCCTCGCTCTGGATCGGTGTGGCTTGGGTGTAGCCTTGTCGCTCGACCGAGCGGAGCAGGCTGGAGTTCAGCCCCATGTCTTCAAAATTCATTCGTCAAACTTCCATTGAAAAAGCGAATAGACTGTCTGACACAGGCATCAAAGACCTGTTGCAGCCGTACAAGGTGTGTGGGTTCGCCCTGAATAGAAGATGACTCAGATTAGCGCTGAGAAGTCGACCACACAGAACGAGTCGCCGACCGCCAGGCGGGGGCGAAACTCAGGGGCAGGAGCATCCAATCGCGGTCGAACGCAGAGGCCCTGCAGCTTCGCAAGAAGGTGAGGTAAATCGTCTGGTCGAAAGTGAATAAACGTCGGCGACGGGCTATTGTGTGTCGTCGATTCGTCCCTGGAGACCTTTAGCATAGCGACAATACCAAAATCGTCAATGCACGTTTATACACCACATGCCGTGAGAGTGGGCTGTTTCCAAGCTTCAAGGACCGAAATCGTTCGGGTTGTGATTGAAATAGTGCCACCCGATTAACCGATTAAAACATACGTTCTAAAAAACCTCGGCGATTGGCTCTCCGCCATGACCTACGAACACCGGCCGGTTGGCGGCTGTGTACAGCGGTTGGGAGCGGTCGACGCCGAGTTTCTCATAGATCGTGGACCCGTACTGTTCAGGCGTATGGGGGGCAAGTTCCACATAGCCGCCGTTGGCGTCCGTTCGTCCGATGATCTGCCCTCCCGGCACACCGGCACCCGCCATGACAATGGAATAGGCGTGGGTCCAGTGGTCCCGACCTTGATGCTTGTTGAGCAATGGGGTCCGGCCAAACTCCGTCACAAAACAGACCAAAGTTTCGGCCAACAGGCCGCGCTGGTCCATGTCTTCGATCAAGGCCGAAAAGGCTTGATCCACGCTCCCCATCATCGGCCAGGTGCCGATTCCGTATCGTCCCCGTCCACCACCTCCGGCCCCTGGCAAGTTACAGGTGCCTGAGGCATAAATGAAATCGTGATGGTCCCAGTTGAGATTGGTTCCTTCGGAGTATTCGTCACAGCGAGGCCAGCGCACATCGACCGTGACAAATCGTACGCCAGCTTCAATCAACTTGCGACCCACCAGATAACAGGCACCACGATGACCGGGGCCATACTGATTGCGAATCGTCTCCGGTTCGCTCCGCCAATCGAACGCTGCTGAGACTTGTGGGCTGCCGAGCGTTTCGAACGCCTGGCGATAGAACGTACTCATTCCGCCAAAGCCGGTTGCCGCGGGGGCGTTGGCGGGAGAGTATCGTTGCTCCAAGCTGTTGAGAAGTTCCCTCCTGCCAGCCAGGCGGTCCCCTTGGTTCTCAGGCCGGGCTTGCAGACCATCCACTCGCCAGTTCTCGTCGGATACGTCTCTTCCGCCAGTCTTAAAGATGGCAGTGGAGCCAGGCAGGAATCCGGTGCGGGACTCCTTTGCCTGTTCGCTATTGCCTGGAACCATAATCGCCGGGGGCAAGTATCGGCACTCACTCCCCAACATTTCGGTCACCACAGAGCTGATGTCGGGCCGCTCAGGGACGCTCGCGGGATGGGCACCAGCCAGCGTGTACTGAGTTCCTTGAGGATGTCCGTTGGCACCCGCCTTGGGGTGATACATCGAACGAATCACACTCAGGCGGTCCGCCACCTTGGCCGTTTTCGATAGCAACTCGGTGAACTGCATGCCTGGCACGTTCGTCGAGATTAGCCGATGAGGGCTGCGGTGCTCAGCCACAACATCCGGCTTGGGGTCCCAGGTATCTATATGAGACATGGCCCCCTGCTCCAGCAGCACCAGCACATTTTTGGCCGCTGCCGGTTTCGTACTCCCAGATGATCCTTGTGCTTGCAGTGCCAACATCTCAGGCAGCGAAAGCCCCAGCACTCCAGAGGTTCCCAGTTGCAACAACCGACGACGATTCAAATGAAACGGGTGGGAAGCAGCCATGGCACACCAAGGGTAAAATGTGTGGGAATCAATCAGGCAGGAACCAGCAACTGATGTTGCGGCTCGGGTGGGGCGGGAGTCACATCCATGCAAGTTGATTCATTATACCGGCTTTGGTATCTGTGTCGAACCGCTGCAGCGACTGTTTTGCGACTGGTCAACTGTTTTCCAGAAAACGAAATGGGCGAATATTTCGCTAAGCCTGCTGTGGCAGATGAACATTCGAGGCAAATGTTCTACGATGGCTCTGGACCGTTCGCAATTCATTCTAACTCCACGCCGCTGACCGGATGAACCAACCTGGCAGTCCGATGCCTGACTCCGAGCGTTCAGCATCGGACTTCGATTTCGCAGGGCAATGCTGGTTTCTCACCGGACCCACGGCCGCTGGAAAGACGGAGATCGCGCTCCGTTTGGCCCGTCATTTGAATGCCGAGATCTGTTCGCTCGACTCAATGGCCGTGTACCGCGGGATGAATCTCGGCACGGCCAAGCCGACCGCTGCCGAGCGAGCCAGTGTGCCGCATCACCTGATTGACCTGGTTTCCCCCGCTGAGCCGTACAGCCTGGCCCAATACCTGACGGACGCCCAAGCGGCTTGCCAATCCATCTTGAACCGGCGGCGGCGAGTGCTGTTTGTCGGCGGCACGCCGCTGTATCTCAAGGCGTTGCTGCGTGGGCTCTGGGAAGGCCCTCCCCCTGACTGGACCCTCAGGGCCAAGTATGAAGAACTCCGCAGGGTCGAAGGAGGCGAGGCCCTACGGCTGCTGCTGGCCAAGGTAGATCCGACCACCGCCGAACGCTTTCACGAGAACGACGCCCGACGGATCATTCGAGCGTTGGAAGTCTACGAGAAGACCGGCACGCCCATCAGCATTTGGCAGCAACACTTCGACCGCCCTGTGCCGCAGGACCAATGTCGGGTGTTCCTGCTCGGTTGGCCACGTGCCGAGTTGTACGACCGGGTCAACCGCCGTGTCGACCGGATGTATGCCGCCGGCCTGGTGGACGAAGTGCAACAACTCCTGGCGAACGAACCGCTCGGCCGAACCGCGCTGCAGGCACTCGGCTACCGCGAGACCATCGCTCATCTCAAGGGAGAGATGGCACTGGACGAAACCATCACGCTGGTAAAAACCCGCACGCGGCAGTTTGCAAAACGCCAGTGCACCTGGTTCCGGCATTTGAGCGAATGCCGAGAGATTTCCATCTCGGCCACCACGCCGGCTGACCACGTCATGGCGCAAATCCTGGCCTCCACGGATGACGCGACGGCGAGTTGACGCGTCATCCTCGCCAGGTGCGAGTTATAATCAATCGACCGGTGTGGCATTCATGAGATCAATCGAAGGAACCGAGCGTATGTTGAAATGGCGATGGCTCGCGTTGTGCTGCGTCAGCGCGCTGACTGCTCTGGGCATCTCTACCGACTCGCTCAGCGCTGCTGATTCCCTCTACCAGCAGGCCATTCGTCCCCCTGCAAAGATGCAGGCGGATCTAAAATCCGCGGTCGAAGACTTGCAAACCTACTTGCAGCGAATCACCGGCCAGCCGTTTGCCCTGGCGGAGGATGATCAACCAGCGGGCATCTTGCTACGCCGCGCAGATGCCGAAGGGGTGCCTGCTGCGGCCATCAAACAGTTGCCTGGAGAAAGTCGCGAAGCGGTCTGCCTGTGGCCTGATGGCGACGACCGGCTCTGGCTGATTTCGCGCTCCGACACCGGACTGTCACACGCGGTTTACCTGTACTTAGAACAATTGGGCTGTCGCTGGTACTTTCCAACCGAGGCTTGGACCATCGTGCCGAAGCTCGACGATATTCGCCTCAATCAACCGGTAGCCGTGGCTCCGGCGTTTCGCTCAAGACTATTTGCCGGGACCGGTGGGTTTGGCGGCAAGCTGCCCATCGACCCTGAGCGAAAGCTCGAACAGAGTTGGTACACGTGGCAAAGAAGAAACCGGTTCGGCGGAGAGTTTCGGGTTTCAGGCCATACTGGCGAAGCCTTCAATCTGGTCTACCGCAAAGAGCTCGAAGCCCATCCCGAGTGGCGAGCCATGATCGATGGCCAGCGCGTGCCCTGGTCCATCACCGCCAAGTTCTGCCCCGGCAATCCAGAGGTGGTAGACCTCTATGTCCAAGATCGGCTGAAGTTCTATCGCCAGGCACAAGAGCGCAATCCAGAGGACCCCAGGGCCTGGGCGGTTTCTGTAGAACCGGCAGATGGCGGCCAGCACTGCACCGCCCCCGAGTCGCTGGCTTTGGGAACCGTGAGCGACCGCGTCTTTCACGTAGCCAATCAGGTGGCCAAGGCCGTACGCCAAGAGTTCCCCGCTGGGCATGTCAGTCTGTTCGCCTACAACGAGCATGCAGCGGTCCCCAACATTCCGCTTGAGCCCAACGTGTACGTGCAAGTCATCCCGTACGCCTTCCAGCGGACCGGCCTGACCCCGGACCAGTTGCTGGACGCCTGGAGTCAAAAGGTATCGCGGATGGGCATCTACGACTATTGGTCCATCCCGGATTGGTCGCATGACCTGCCAACGTTTGATCCGCTCGGTTTTGGTCCGCAGCGTCTCCGCGGTTGGCACCGCCGTGGCGTGGACAGTTTTCTTTGCGAATCCACGTATAGTTCTGGAGCCATGGGACCTGCCTGGTACATCGCTGCGCAACTGGCCTGGCAACCGGACAAGGACGAACAGGCGATCTTCGCCGAGTTCCTGCAAGACTGCTTTGGCCCGGCGGCCGGACCAATGCGGGAGATGTTGCTCCGTTGGTCCGGTGGGTTTTATCTCACCTCGCATGAGTTGGCACTTTCGTTTCGCAATGTTGCCCAGGCTTGGGAACTTGCGGGCCAAGATCCATCTGTCGCAGCGCGTGTGGCTGACTACGGACGGTACGTCGAGTATCTGCGGCGGGGTTTCGAGTATCTGCAAACCAAGCGCGGCAGCGAACAACGCCGCGCGGCCGCAGAGCGTTTGATGCGGTTCTCATGGGGTATTTACGAATCGACCATGATTCACGCCTTTCGCCACTCGCAGCTGTTGGCTCGCGATGAGAAGTTGGCCGGCAATCCGACGTTGATCACTGACTTCGATTGGCAAAACCACGACGCGCCCGCCTGGGCCAAAGTGACGCCACTGGGGGATGATGAGATTCGTGCCCGAGTGCATGACGGCGCTATGCAATTTCAACCGCAGGCGTTTGCGACCCGGACGTTTGACGGACCGCTGGTCCCGCTTGCCGCGGTGCGTCCCGCCATTGCGGAAGAAGAAGAGCCACCCGTTCTGTGGCTCAACAACACATTGGAATTCAACGTCTTGGCTCAACAGGCGAATGAGAAGTTCACCGCGAAAGTGGCAACGGAGCTGCCAGTTGGTTTCTTGGTGACCGATCCAGACGGCAAATCACTCACGAACACAACGCTGGTCACCGGGCCGAATTGGCGAACCGAGTGGTCCGCTCTGGAGGTCACGTTGCCTAAGCCTGGTTTGTACAAGATGCAGATTGTCAGTCAGAAGCGGATGTTTCGTTTCGCCCCGTCGCCGAGCGCCATGTTATCGACGCCAGGCTGGTCGAACAGTCAAGGGACTCCCACGCCGCGGTTGTACTTCTACGTTCCGCAGCAGACGGAAACGTTGGCCATTTATGCGAACTACACGGCCGCCGGACCACCCCGATTCTTCAATCCGCAAGGGGAGGAGATCACGCCAACGCTGGTTGACCAAGGGCATCTGCAACTGCTGGAGATTCCGCCTGACCAGCGCGGCCGGATCTGGTCGCTCGACCGTGCCAAATGCCCTCTCGGCCCGATGCAGATGCTCAACGCGCCACAGAGTTTTTCACTGCTCCCGAGTGCGCTACTTGTGCCGCAGGATGTGGCTTCTGGCAAGTAAATGCCTGCCCCAATCGGTTGCCCTGTTGGGGTGGACTTGGAACCGTGAATCAAGGGTTCAGCGGATCACGACGCAGCATTTGCCTCGTCTCGGACAAAGCCCAATCGTTTGAGTGCGGCGAAGATCAGCCTTAGGGATTTGTCGCCGAAGTTGGGTGCCTGGCGAAGTTTGGCGGCCTGGCAATGCAGGAGGTCGCAAACTGTGAGTATGCCGCGCTGTTCCAGGTAGTTGACCATCCGCAGCGGCAGGCCAAGTTCGGCGACCGCGATTTCCAGGCGAGGATCGTTGGCCAACTCGGCAGGGAGTGGTCGTTTGCGGCGCGTGGATGTTCGCTGGCGATCGGCGTAGGCCTTCATCCGGCAGGTCTGACAGGGAGGATAAACGTGGCAGCGGCAGACTTCGCACCAAACGGCCTGAAGGTCCGGTTCTTCGTCCGCCGCGGCCTGGCAACTTCGCACCGGCTCGCTGAGCCGCGCGTCGTACTTTCCCTGCCGAACCTTGTGAATGGTTGACAGGCTCAGTCCGACATGCCTGGCAATTTCGCGGCTCGCACATCCTTGCCCTGCCAACTGCTTGATCTGCCGCACAACGATGGACGAAAGTCGCCTGGCCATCTCTCGAAACTCCTTGTGATCAAAATCAACAACGACACCGAATCAAATACATCGACTACCTTCTTGCCGTCACACTCTTGGGTCCGTCATGGCTGCCGGCGACAGGCGTTGATCGGTGGGCCTACCCCCAAAGGCTCTTGAGCAGAACCCCGCCAACGGCCCCCATGGCCGAGGCGAACCCGGCTGCCCAAACCACGCGCTTCTCTAAAGCGGTCAGCCGCTGATTGGTCTCATGGTTGACCTGTTCTTGCTTGTCGTCCCAGCGATGCTGGGCCAGCCAGAAGGCCTCGGTTCGGGCTTCGCGGTAGGCGGCCCATTGCGCGAGATCTTCTAGGGTCTCCACCCTGGCACGGTCTGACATCACATCACTCTCAAACAAGAAAAGGTTCCAACGCCGCAATCAAACAAGAATGTGAAACCAACAACGTGCCGGTGGCCAACCCTTAAACCGCTCGCTGGTTCTCCC
>CALOEH010000203.1:0-46000 GCA_942492195.1 uncultured Planctomycetia bacterium
TGCAGGCGAATTTGATTGCCGGAGGCATGGCAGATGTCATCGACCAACTGCCAGAACGTACCGTGTTGACGATTGCACGCATGAGGACCATCAGCCAGGTTTCCGTATCGATCTCCCATGCGAAGCTGGTTGCCGCTTTGTTTGGCCAGTTGCTGGAGTGCGGCCGAGGCCGTCATGTGTGTTTCGGATAACTGTAGCACGGGGGCCGCCCAAAGTTGTTCGCACCGTAGTTGGTGGAGCAATTCGGCCGCTCGTAGACGAGTCTCGGCATCACTGCTCTGGGCTGCTTGTTCCAAGGCGACCAAAGAAGCCGAACCCAGCTGCTGCAATTGCGTCGCCGCCTCGCGCCGTTCGAGATATCCGCCTGCCCCTAAGCTCCGGATCAGCCGCGCGGTTCGCACCTGCGGATCAGTTTCGGCCTCGGTAGCTTGCTGCCACGCGGCCAGTGGATCTGCATCGAGCAGGGTCCACCCGAGCAGCAGCGGGAAGAGGATTGCCTTAACAGGTTGTACGACGACGTGAAAAGAACTGCCTCGCATGGCCCCTCCTTGGGCAATCTCAAGAACCTCGCCGCTATCCATCCAGGCAGCGTTGCCACATCAATAGAGCACCGAATCCAGCGCGTCAACGCTAGCCACTGGGATCGCCCCGGCGGCCAAGCTATGATGACGCTAGCCAGGTAGGAGTCTCAGACTTCGCAACCGCAACCAACCCCAGGTGGATTCATGCCATCCGATCTTCCCCAATCCCGTCGGCATTTCTTAGGTGACTTGGGCACCGGCTTTGGCGGCATTGCGTTGGCTGCAATGCTGGCGCGCGACGGCTTTCAACCGAGCACGTCGTTGGGGGCCGAGTCAGAACATCCGTGGTGGTATCCTCCCAACGGCAAGCCGCACCACGCTCCCAAAGTCAAGAGCGTGATCTGGCTGTTCATGGCTGGCGGCGTGAGCCACGTCGAAGGCTTTGACCCCAAGCCAGAGCTGAACAAATACGGCGGCAAAACCATCAAGGAGACCCCGTACGACCCGCTCAACTCTCCTTTGATTGCGAATCGGGTAGAACTGGCCAAAAATAACGCCAATGGCCGAATCTACGAGACGCTGTATCCCATGCAGGTAGGCTATCGCCAGCATGGGCAAAGCGGCATTGCCGTCTCGGACTGGTGGCCGCATGTAGCGGGATGCGTTGACGATATGGCGTTCGTCCGATCCATGTGGACCACTGCCAGCGACCACGACGCCCAACTGCAATTCCACACCGGCCGCAACCGCTTCGATGGCTTCTTCCCCACCATCGGCGCGTGGGTGCATTACGGGCTGGGCTCGCTCAACGACAGACTGCCGCAGTTCATCGTGATGGGCAACAAGATCGGCGATTGCTGTGGCGGCAAGGCATACCGAGGGTTCGGACTACCTGGGCCCGGAACATCATGGCGTCACGCTCTCGGTTGATCCCCGCAACCCGTTGCCGTTCGCAACGCCGGATACGACGGCCTCGGCGGTAGAGCGTCAACAGGCACAGGGACTGCTGAGGCGGCTGGAACCGGCTTGCAGCCGGAGCGTACCCGGACGATCCGGCACTGGCGGCGCGCGGATCAAGTCGTATGAACTGGCGTTTCGGATGCAAACGGCCGTCCCCGAAGTGGTAGACCTGGCGCGACGAAACCGGGCCGCCGTTCGGCAACTGTACGGGTTGGACAGCAACGCCACCGTTTGGCCGGCTGTGTCTGACCGCCCGCCGACTCGTCGAGCGGGGCGTGCGGTTCGTCCAGATCTACCACGGCGGCGGGGGGGCGGGGGCCTGGGACGCACACAGCAACGTGCAGAGCAATCATCAGCAGAATGCGAAAAAGGTGGACCTGCCGATTGCCGGATTGCTCAAAGACCTCAAGAGTCGAGGCCTCCTGGACGAAACACTCGTCGTTTGGGGAAGTGAGTTCGGTCGTACGCCAGGGCTGCAAGGGAAGAATGGTCGAGGGCATCACAACTTCGGCTTCACCACCTGGCTCGCCGGTGGCGGCATCCAAGGAGGTGTCACGCACGGCGCCACGGACGAACTGGGGTTCCACGCGGTCGAAGATCGGCACTATGTCACCGACCTGCACGCGACCGTACTCCATCAACTCGGCCTGGATTCCCGCAAGCTGGAAGTTCCTGGCCGAAAGCGACTCGAAGTTGACTTCGGCAAACCGATTCATCAGATCATGTCCTAGAAATTCCCGTCAGGAGTGGCCCGGGTGAATCGTCGAGGCTTCTTGAAGCAGTTGGGCACCGTCAGTGCCGCGGGGCTCGCCACCGTGGCATGGCGTGGTCGTAGTCATGCCGCGGAGGTTGACGCCGGCGCCAAGCCAGCAACTCCGCAAACTTGGTTGTTTTGGGATCTGTGGCGACTGGATCGCATCCACAATCTTAAGCTCTGCCAAGGCCAGGCCAAGTGGCAAGAAGAAGCTACGTTTGTGGACCCGCTGATGTATGGGCACAACTCCTGGCCCACCGTCTACCGGGATTCTTCCACCGGTCGCTGGCGGATGCTGTATTCCCTCAGCTGGAAGCCCTACCAGTTGATGGTGGCCGAGAGCAACGACGGCCTGCACTGGCAACCATTGCCGCAATCTCGCATCCAGCCCCCTGGTAAGAAGCTCGCGCCGCATCATCTGTTCACCTTGGAACAGGGAAGCGCCGGAGGTGTGTATCTGGATCCGCAGGCCGACGACGGCTTTCCCTTCAAAGCCTACGCACACCAAAACGGTGAGGCTGTCCTCCGTCGGGCATTGGCCGATCCGGCCCATCGCTGGCACAAGATCGCCAAGACCGAAGGGCTCAAACGCTACATGCACGATGAGTTGACCTTGGTCTCCAGGGACGGACTCAGCTGGCAAGCGCGGACGGATCTTAACTGGGGGCAGCCGGATTGGCACCCCGAGCCGCCATTGTTTGGATACTTCAACCATCAGGCGGGACGCCACGCCATGACGGTCCGCCCTGGCTGGGGAGATCGCCGGGTCTGCGTGCAGTCCACGGTGGACTTCGAGCGCTGGAGCGGCCCAGAGTTACTGTTCGAACCCGACGCGCTGGATGCCAGCCTCACCCAGCATTACGGCATGCCGGTCTTCCCCTACGGCAATGGCTATGTTGGTCTGTTGTGGGTGTTTCATGGGGCTGACTCCGGCCCGGTGCGCGGCTTCAATCAGTTTGTGGGTCCGCTTGACGTTCAGCTTGCCTACGGTTTTGACGGAAACCGTTTCTTCCGAGGATTGCGCGAACCGTTCATTCCCGTGAACCGGCCGGGCGAGCATGGCTGCGGAGGGATTCAAGCTTCGTCACTCGTTGAAACCGACGATGAGATTCGCATCTACAGCGGAAGCGGGAAGATTCAGCACGGAACCAGTGGGCAAACCCCAAACGGCCGCCAGCGCGAACTGTTCGCCATCACGCTGCACACGCTTCGCAAAGATGGCTTCATGTACTTGAGTTCGCAAGGAAACCACGGCGAGTTTCTCTCCAAGCCGCTCGCACTGTTCGACGAACCCCTCACCATGAACGCCCAGGCACAGTTCGGCAAAGTGCAGTTTCAGATCACGGACATGGAGAGCCGGCCCGTCGAAGGTTTCACATTCGAAGATTGCATCGCACTTCGCGACGCTGACAGCCTGCGGCACCCTTTGACCTGGCGACAGGGCAAACTCAGCACGCTGTTCAACAAAGTCGTGCGTCTGGAAATCAGGCTCCGCAACGCCGAGCTGTTCTCATTCCGCGGCAACTTTCACTTCCTCGATGCTCAAGATCGTTGGATGCTGGACGATGGCAAGCCGATTGTCAGCCCTACGGATATCTAAGTTGAAATCCCCCGGCACGACGTGTCGATTCTTTGAGTTGTTCAGCTTTCTAGGCGTTGATGCACTCAATGACGTACCGAAACCTGACCAGCAGTCCCTTATCTTGAAGGAGAAGCAAGATGGAAGGTACTTTTTCACCGTCGTAACGCATTGGCGGCAGCGATGGGTGCTCCATCTAGGGCGCACGAAGAGGAAGGCGGGGTCCTGTCCCTATCGACTCGGAGAAATGCCGGGCGCTGGACAAGTTGGTTCGCTGAGAAAGTGAACTCTCGGAGGCTGAGGTGTCTGCGAACCCAATACCGCTATTGGTTCATGACCATGGTGCCAGCCAGCCGCGAGGCAGAAATCCCTGTGGGAGCAACCTGCAGCGCGTAGTCGGCAATCGCGTCGTTGTACGAGGTCAAGGCAGCCAGGAACTCAATGCTGTCGCTGGACTGCGTTTCGATGGCGTCCAGCGTGGTGCGAAGATGTTCGCCGCGCAGTTGGTAGCTCGCGTGAAAGGCAGAACGTGAGGTGTCGGCACGAACCACCGCCGTGGCTCGCTGGTCGACGATGCCGCGCCAGACGCGGATATCGAGCGCCGTCATCGCCTCGACGGCTCCGGCGTCTTCGCTGCGAGCGAGTACCTTATACCCGCCGGTGTGTGGTAGCGTGACCGGTCGGTAGACGTAATTCACAGCCGCTTGATCGACGGATTCGGTAAGCTGCCACTCGGCCAGTGAGAGAAACACGGTGGCTTGCAACGCATCCCCTTGAGCTGACAGTTGTTTCACCCGTAGATCAAGCATGGAGGCCGCGTGAGAGGTCTCGTCGCTGCGGGCAAGCACGTCGTGGGCCAACGCCTGATACTGCTCGACGCGATCTCGCAGCAAGCGTAATTCGGCAGTGCGGCGAACCGCCTGCCAGTAGCGGTGTACGGCCGTTTGACGATCTTGCTCGGCCGTTTGAGCCAGGCATTCTTCGAGCGATAGTGGGCGGCGTTTGACGACCGGCAGGCTTTCGTCTTCCGATTCGCCGGCTGTCTCAATCTCATGCAGTAGCAACACCGCCAACTGCCGAGCACGCAACGGTGGCGTCAATTCTTCCAGTCCCGAAAACCGCTTGAGCGCCGCACTAAGCTGATCGTGCTGCGTCCCCGCCTGATCCGTAAGCTGCCGGGCAACCCAACGGATCTGCTGGATGGTTGGCTTCGCAGCCTGGGGACGAACCGCTGGCGTCGGTTCGCCACGATTCGGAATTCCTTGAGTGGGAAACAGCCTGCTCTCAGGTGGCTCTGCGGACGCTTCGTCAGACGATTGCGGAATCGGTTCAGCGGTCTCGGCTTGCGGCTGTAACAACGCCGGTTCCTCAGCGTCAGTCTGCACCGTTTCCGGCGACGGCGGCGCGAGGCTTTCGGCGGACTTGCCTGCGCCGGCCAAAATGGACGTGGGAGCCTCACTACGAGGCTGTACCCGGTACGCACCCTGGCGAGGCAAGATACTGGTCGGAGCTTCTCCGGCAGGCAGTAGCGTTGGTTCTTCGGTCGGTGTCAGTCGGGGACGAGGCGCGGCCTGTTGTGGAACGGCAATCGGCTCGGTCGCAGTCGCCGGAATGACACCTCCGCCGGTTGGTCCAAAACCCAGGGGTCGCTGCTGAATGACCTGGTTGCGAAACGTAGACTGGGCCGGCGTCGGTGACTGTCCTTCAACGGCAGATGCCGGCACATTCCCCAAAGCCGCGGCGGGGGAATCTGCCTTGATCAGCATGCTGACCCAGGTCGCGGGATTTGCCTGTTCGGGTGCCACGGCCATGGCGTATTCGGCAATGTTGGTGTTGTAAGCAATCACCGATTGCAAGAAGGCCTGGCGAGCCGCTGTCAAAACACTGAGACGCTCGAGCGCCGTTGACAGGTCTTGTTCGCCTCGCAGCCAGGAGTCTTGAGCCGATGTTGCCGCATCGTTGGCTGCAACCACCGCTTCAGCGCGAACCTGCAGCAGTTGCGATTCGACCGGCAGCACACGATGGAGCAAGGCCAGAGAGCCCGGCGATTGTTTTCCGGCGAAGATCTTTTCGAACTCCGTCCGGTACGGACCCACGTGCGGCAAGTCCACCGGCACAGGCAACTGCTCGGGATTGGTCCAACCGATCGATTCGGCCAATTCGTGCTGTGCGTGGAGTAGTTTTAGCTGAGACTCATTGCGTCGAGCCTCGAGACGAGCGAGCGCGGCCTCGAGTTCTGCACGTTCGTTGGGACCTGATCGGGATGCCCAAGCCAAGACGCGTTGGACAGCCTCGCGATGCACGCGTTCTTCGGCGGCTCGTTGAGAAAGTTGCCAGTATGCCTGAACCGCGTTGGTTCGCTGTGGCCCTTGAACGGGTCGGGAGAGAACCTGCAGCAAAGTCAGCGGTGTGCCGTGCGCCAGACTGTCGGTATTTTGGAACCATCGCTGTTGGAGGGTGAAGTGATGTTCAACCGCCTCGCGTGAGCGGATGGGGACCAGCGGGCCCGCCATGGGAGCTTCGGCCGGGTTCGCTGGCGCGGGGCCAGTCCGTCCGAGAGCGGCTGCCGGTGTGGCTCCGGATGCAAAGCCGGGGTCTGGCATTGGCTGGAATTGGCCCAGCAGCAAACATGCCGAGACGACGAGGGTGCCAGCGTCCATTCTTGACGCCCCGTTGGTAAAGAATCGGTTTTGGGTCCATGCGGCAATGCCCCGTTGTGCGGCAACGTCAGGCAAGCGCACCCGCTAACCTGACAGGTTTTTCAAAATGGGTCAACGTGAATCGCTGGCCCCCAACTTTTCAACTTTTCAGGGTGCACGGTGCACGCCAGCTCTTGCGTGGGTGGATGCTGAAAAGTGCATGGATCTTCCTGGGGGTTTGGCGTTAAACTGCGGGAGTTGGGGCTACACGGAAAACGTCAGGGAGATTTGCATGAACGCGAGACAAGCTCGGCTCGAATTGGACAACTTCTCTCTTGTAAGGTGAACGAATGGACGGTTTTGTCCTGGCTTTGAGTCAAGTGGATTCGTCGCATGTCTCCCAAGCTGGCGGAAAAGGGGCTTCGCTGGGAGAATTGCACCAGGCGGGCGCGCCGGTGCCGCCAGGTTTTGTGATTGTGAGTTCGCTGCCTTCCATTGCTTCATGCAGGGAGAACACTGGCAGTTTGTCAAAGCGGTGTTGCGCAGCATCGACGCCGGAGCGTGCGACGTGTCCCGCGGCGCGGCGCAAATTGCCGAACACATGGCCACCGTGCCGATGCCGGGCGAGGTGGCCGAAGCCATCAGCGTTGCTGTGGGGCAGCTTCAAGCAGAACGTGTCTCGGTTCGCTCCAGCGCAACGTGCGAAGACAGCGGAACCAGCGCCTGGGCAGGGCAACTGGATACCTACCTCAACGTCTCACCTGAGAAAGTGGCAGACCAGATCCGCGCCTGTTGGCTCTCCATGTTCGGTGAGCCTGCCCTGGCCTACGGGGCAACCCACGGTTACGGAGCGGGCAAGTTTGGCGTGGCCGTGGTGGTCCAGCAGATGGTCGCCAGCCAGGTCTCCGGTGTTGGATTCTCCGTGCATCCGGTGACTCAAGAGCCCAACGTGATGTTGGTCGAAGCTTGCCTGGGCCAAGGGGAAGCCATTGTCTCAGGGCGAATCGTGCCAGATCAATTCGCAATCGATCGGAACACGCATGCCATCTTGAACGCCGTCACCGGCGCGCAGCGCGAAGGGCTCTTCATGGACCCCGCGGACGGAAGCCTGCAATGGAGCGACTTGCAAGAACAAGGAAAAGCCCCCAAACTCACCGACGCTCAGGTGACCGAATACGGCCGGATGTTGTCACGAATTCACGATCATTACGGGCATCCGGTCGATACCGAGTGGGCGTTCGACGGCCAGTTCTACCTGTTGCAGTCTCGCCCCATTACCACCTTGGCAGACGAGTACCAAGAACGGATCATTGACGACATGGACCGTTGGCTGCACATTGTGCGGCGTCCCATGAGCCTGCTGGACACGTCAATTTGGGCTCATTGGCTTGACGCGGCACACCTGAGCCCACAGATCCAGACGAGTATCAATCGGGCCATGTCCATCCAAGACGCCGGCGGCATGGCCAATCACTTTGTGGATCGTCAGGCACAGGAGCAGGCCATCGATCATATTGCCGATCTGTGCCGCAACGACCGCAACGCGCTAATTGATATCCTGAAAACCTCGCACGAAGTCTATCGGGTTTCGCTCGAACGGATCGAGCAGCATGCCGATGAGTTTCGAGATATGGATCAGGCTGCGGAATTCCTTTCGACCGTCGCCCAATACACCACAGTGGTTCCCGCTGGACTTTGCTGGCCCATGAGCAACATGACCTGAACGACCAAGAGGTTCGCTCCTTGGCTGAGGGACTTCGCTCGCATTCGTTGTATCCCACTATCGAACACAAGATCGTTGCTCCGCTAGCGGCTCAGGTGGCAAGCAAGCTAGGGTTTGCCGCACCTGAGATGGCCCCCCAGTTGATGACTTGGAACGAACTGCACCGGCATGCCATCAGCCTGGATACCTTAGAAACGCGTTGGGCGGAGATCCAAGCCGGCAAGCATTTCATCTTTCGTTCGATCGACGGTCAAGACTCCGTGCGGTTCGTTTCGCAGACCGGCTATCTCTTGATGCGACTTGCCCGGCAGTGGCAGATGCTGCCGAATACGAACCCCGATGTTTTATCCGGCCAGGCGGCATGGCCAGGCGTCTGCCGTGCCAGGGCCAGGGTGGTGATGAGCGCAGATGGCTCTGCCGAGACCATCGAAGAAGGGGAAGTGCTGGTGTCCATTCAATCCAACCCGACATTGATGCCGCTGCTCCGCCACTGCGGCGCCGTGGTCACTGACGACGGCGGCATCGTCTGCCACGCCGCCATCATCGCCCGCGAACTGCGCAAGCCCACCTTGATTGGAACCGGCCAGGCCACCACATTGATCCGCACCGGAGACCTCGTCGAAGTGGACACCTACGCCGGTCAGGTACGGATCATCGAACGGGCCAACGTGGACTGAGTGGCATTAGGGGAAGTGCCACGGCACAGGTGTTACCCGTTGCGAACGAAGCGTTTCATCAATCAAGATACCAGGCACGGCTTGCTATCCCGGAGCGTTTTCATCGTCGATTCCTGGTTCCGGCAGTTCATGAATTTCGCGATGTCGGTGCATGGTCGCGTCGAATCCTTCACCGGTCCCCATCCACGTCAAAACGGCATCAATCACATCCGCTATCTCGGTTCCCATCCCTGCAAATCCGCGCAGCTTTGAGCGCGTACCGCAGTCGGTGCAGTCACAATACATCTGGAGACAATGGACGCGTATCGCTGTTCTACATTGAGGACAATGAACCACTCTAAAATGCTCAGTATGTTCAAGCTCGCCCAGCATTGCACTACCACCGACGCGTTCAGGTTAGTTCACCTTCGTAGCAGAGGCCCTCGTGATGGAAGATGCCAACGTAGCTTGATGAAACACCGAAAATGTACACATCCCCATCGAACAACAATTCTCCGAATTCTTTGAGGTACTCAGAAGCGAATTGCTCCAAAGAAGTTGAGTCATTCACAAGCATGGGCTCATGGTTTTCGGTGTAACAGACATCGCTAATCACTACGAAACCATCGCTTGGAATCTCCTTGAAATGGCTGAGTATTTCGGCGTCGTCCAGTTCTTCCCACCCAGGTATTGCGACCCAATCGGAGGGCGAGTTGGCACCAAGGTTCTTGATGAACTGGTCGATGTTCGCTAGCACATCCTTCTTGTTGCCCCACCTCGACCGGATCTCGCTCCAGGAAATCCCTTGCACCACTACCTCCCCCAGAAGGGACACAAGTCCCTCAATCAAGAACGTGTCCGCAGCAGAATGCCGGAGTCGATACTTGGCGGTGTCCGTGAGTTGACGTGTTCATGTTTCCGAGACTCCGGGCTGTCTATCTTCTGTCTGCTTGCCGGACATGTCTCTGCCTGCAAAGGCCCCAGGGCATGAGCAAACCTTGGTCGTTCGTTACGCCAGCAGTTCCTTGAGCGGCCCGCGTTGGGCGGGGTTGTCTTGGTTGGCACCGACCAGGTTGAAGTGTTCGCGCGGGTCGCCTACGGCGTGCAGGATGGTGTTGTACATGGCGTTGATGGTGGGGTTGGTGGTCGGTGCTGTCCCGAACCGAAAACCGGTGTTGCCATACATGGCCTCGCGCATGGGGTAGGTGACCAACTGATTCCCGCGGATCCGGCCGCCGAGATTCCCAATCAGGACGAATGGCCAATTCTCACCATGCGTGTGCTGCCGATTGGCGCTGTCACTGGTGAACACCAAGAGCGTGTTGTCCAGCATGGTGCCGGACCCTTCCGGCATGCTCTGCAGCTTCTCCAACAGGCTGGCGGTCCGCTCGGCGATGTGCCGGCGCACGAGGCGAAGAATCTCCAAGCCGGGGATCTCCAGTTTTGCGTCCTTCGTATTATGTCCCACGGCGTGCGAACCCAACGTGGAGATCCCGGTATAAGCGCCGCGGACCGTGCAAAGCTCGGACGTGATGGTCACCACGTTCGTCAAGCCGGTCGTCAAGGCCGAGGCGGCAATGTCAAACTGCGCGGTGACCGTGTCCGTCATGGTCACCGGGAAAGGGGAAGGAAGCGACGGGGCTGACTTCTTCAACAAGCCTTGGTCGTACATCGCCGAGAGCTGGGCGTCTCGCTTGCTCAACGACTCCAAGGCATCCAGGTGATAATCCAACTGCTCCCGCTCGATGCCGTCCAGATTGGACCGAAGAACCTTGATATCGCGAGAGATGAAATCCAACAGGTTCTTGCGCGACGCGAAATCGTTCTGTTTCGCGCCGATGCTGCCGAACAGCGATTCGTATGCCAACTCAGGGCGGCATTGGGCTGCGATCGGTCTGCCAGCGCCCCAAGCTGACGAACATAGGTGGGCGTTGGTTTCCGGTCGGCCGGGATCAATGCCCAACACCAGCAACGGGAAAATGCCTGGCAGTTTGCGAGCCACGGCGGCGTCGATGGATTCGCCCACCACGTTGCGTCGCCGGTCGTCCCCCACTCCGCCGTTCAAGCCGGAGAGCGCACCGAAGCCTGCCCCGTGATCAGCATTGACCAGCCCTGCCCGCAACCCATGCACAATGGCCAGGCGGTCTTTGTAGGGCGTGAACGGTTCGATGTCGAACGGCAGAGTCAGCGGATTGAGCGGCTGAGTTCTTGTCTCGGTGCCCCCCATAGAGACGTCTTTGGGAACCGAAGCCTCCTCGTGAAAGCCGTTGCCGAACAGCACAAACACCACCCGCTTCGGAACGGTGTAGCTGCCGTTTTCCTGCGCTTCAAGCCTTCCCAGCAGTGGCGCCAAGGCCAGGCTGCCAGCACCGGCCGAGAGCTGCTTGAGGAGTGTGCGTCGCTTGATCATGGTGAGATACCTTATCGCTACCACCGGACTTTGTGATATTTAATCTTAACCCGCAGCGTCACGACTGGTTGTTTCAGTTGGAGTGATATTCTACAGCGTCGGTAGAATGCTGGCAAAGGACGACTGGGGCTTGAAAAAGTAGCCATCACCCTCCGTCGTGATGACATCCTCGGCGACATCGCCAGACGCTTCCTCGCTGACGCTGCGCGTTAGGATGGAACGAGCAGAAGCCAAATTGGTTGGAGGAACCGCCTCTTTAGGTTGATTCATCGGTTCGATTAGGAAAAGATAGACACAGTCGCTCGCCTCCGCGGTGTCGTTGGATTGCCGCACTTTCAACCAGCCATTCAGTTCCTCCTGCTCCATAAGGCCTGCTTGCCATGAAACCGTTTCAACCCCGAATTTTGCTGCTGGCCGTCTCGCTTGCCCTGATTGCGGCCTTGAAGTCACCAGATGCCGAGGGCGAAGACGTCCTGGTTCCCCCTGGGACGGTGACGGTGGTGGCCGATGGGTGCAAGTTTACCGAAGGTCCCTCGGTAGACGCCCAGGGCGTCTTGTATTTCTCAGATGGACGCAACGATCGGATCATGCAGCGCACGCCAGATGGCAAAGTGAGCGTTTTTCTTCAACCGGCAGGGCGGACCAACGGAACCTGTTTCGACGCTCAAGGAAGACTGATCCTCTGCCAATCGTCCGGTGCAGGGGGATTGCGCCGTGTGGCCCGACTCGAAGCCGACGGAACCCAAACCGTGCTGGCCGACCAGTACGACGGCAAGCCGTTCATCGGACCCAACGACGTTTGTGTGGATGATGCCGGGCGGATCTACTTCACCGACCCGTACTACGGCCCTCCCGCTGAGAAATCGCAGCCCGTCAGCGGCGTCTATCGGATTGATGCCCCCGGCAAAGTGACGCGAGTAGTCGAGAACCTGCAGCGGCCCAATGGCATCTTGGTCACGCCGGACAACAAGCAGCTTTTTGTTTCAGACCGCGGCACACAAAAACTGCATCGGTACCAGGTACTGGAGAATGGGGACCTCAAGCCAGATGGCATTCGGTACGATTTCTCGCCTGATCGAGGAATCGATGGCATGTGCCTGGACGTGAAAGGCAACATTTACGGCGCAGCAGGCGAAGGTAAA
The DNA here is from genome assembly GCA_942492195.1 of uncultured Planctomycetia bacterium. Lineage (GTDB taxonomy): Bacteria > Planctomycetota > Planctomycetia > Pirellulales > S012-138 > CALOEH01. The sequence goes on from CALOEH010000203.1 coordinate 12,385, forward strand.
ACAACCGGCCTGTTTGTCATCAGCCCCCAAGGCAAGTTGCTGCTGCATAAGCCGATGCCTGCCTTTTCTACGAATGTCACCTTTGGAGGGCCGGATCGCAGAGACCTCTATCTCACCGCAACGGGCAGCGTCTACCACATGCGAACGGTCAACGCAGGAGCCGTGGTGCCGCAACCTTCGGCAGTTCCCTCCAACAAGTGACAGCAATGTCGAACAGTTGTCTCAACTGTTCATTTCAGAAACCAGTACAACGTTTCGGTTACAACTGCAGATTGAGCAATTTCAATGAACAGTTGGGACAACTGTTCTACAATGTCCAGCGCGGCAGACCTTCGTTATCATAGGATCTGCGGCTTCTCCCCCGCCCCCGTTTGTAGGAATCCCAACGGACGAGCCATGACATGATGCAGTTCAGCCGTCGCGAGATGCTCTCACTGTCTGGGTTTGGCTTAGGTCAACTGGCCGTTTCGCAGTTGCTCGGCGGCCGTGAGCTGGTGGCTTCGGAAACCGCGGACGTGCCGGTCTACGGTGACCTACAGGCACGCCACACTCATTTTCCCGCCCCAGCTAAGGCAGTGATCCAGCTCGTTCAAAACGGTGGTCCGAGCCAGATGGACCTGTTCGACCCAAAGCCGGCACTGGACCGCATGGCTGGCAAGCCGCATCCGGACGGCGTCGAGATCCACCAGCCGAACAACGTCAACAGCTTGTTGCCTTCGCCGCTGAAATTCAAGAAGTACGGCGAGTGCGGCATGGACGTCTCCGAGGCCTTGCCTCACGTGAGCACCATTGTGGATGACTTGTGCTTTGTGCGATCGATGCACACCGAGCACAACAACCATCTCGAAGGGCTCAACATGTTGCTGACTTGCAAGATCTTTCCCGGTCGCCCGGTGATGGGGGCTTGGATCAGCTACGCCTTGGGCACCGAGAATCAGAATCTGCCAGCCTACGTGGTGCTGCGAGATCCCGACGGTTACACGATTGGCGGCAAACAGCTTTGGGCCAACGCCTACTTGCCGGCGCTGTACCAGGGAGTGGAGTTCAGCACGCGCGGCGCTCCGATTCACCACTTGAATCCTCCCACGCCGCTTCCTTCGGGCGCACAGCGTGCCAACTTGGACTTCTTGCAGAAACTGAACGCCAGGCATCTGCGTGCTCGTCCCGGCGAGTCTGAGCTCGAGGCACGGATCGAAAACTTCGAACTCGCCGCGCGGATGCAGCTCGAAGCCCCCAGCGTGCTCGACCTTTCTGCCGAAACCAAGGCCACTAAGAAGCTCTACGGTATGGATAACCCCGCGACCGCCAAGTACGGCACGCGTTGCCTGATGGCCCGCCGGCTTGTGGAGTCTGGGGTTCGATTCGTCCAGGTCACCACCAGTCCCGGACAGCCTTGGGATCACCACAACGACATCAAGAAGGGGATGGCCAAGATCGCCACCGAGACGGACCAGGGTGCCACGGCGCTGGTCAAAGATCTCAAACAACGCGGCCTGCTGGACAGCACCATTGTCATGTGGGCGGGCGAATTCGGTCGTCTGCCAACCACCCAAAACGGAACCGGTCGCGATCACAACCGCAACGCGTTCACCGTCTGGTTTGCCGGAGGTGGATTCAAGCCAGGGCTCATTTACGGTGAGACCGATGAGTTTGGCTACAAGAGCGTGGTCAACCGCGTCAGTGTACCGAACATGATCGCCTCGGTGTGCCACCAGTTGGGGCTCGATCATCGCCGCGTCCAGTTCCCGCACGGCGGCCGGTTGGAGACGCCGTCGGATGTGACCGTCACCGGAGCCAAGGTGGTGGGCGACCTGCTCACGAATCCCGTTCATGTTACTTAACCTGACACGATGACGAAAAACAGAATGACAAACTGCACGTTTCTTGTGCTTGCCGCGATGGTTTTCGCCAACACGCATATCGCATCTGCTGCCGAAGACAAACCGGTCTTCGAGCACGATGTCTTGCCGATCTTCACGCGGTACTGCTTCAACTGCCATGGCAAGAGTTCGCCGCAGTTGGGTCTCGATCTGCGCACCGCGCGTCTGACCATGCGCGGTAGCCAGAATGGACCGGTGGTGGTGCCAGGCTCGTTGGAGGAAAGCCTGCTGTGGAAGAAGATCTCCACCCGCGTGATGCCCCCGGCGCAGTTCAAACTGCGGCTTTCGGATCAAGAGCTTGAAACGGTGCGCCGCTGGATTGAAACCGGGGCCACGTCTCATGAGTCCGACGATTTGCCCCCCGAAGTGCAGCAGCAATTCGCCCACTTTGAGCAAGAGATCCAGCCCGTCTTGGTCAAGCGTTGTGTCGAATGCCATGGACAGGAATCGCCCGAAGCAAGTTTGGACCTCAGCAGTCTCGCATCGCTGATGCGTGGCAGTGACAGCGGCCCCGTGATTGTGGAAGGGTTTTCTGATAAGAGCATCCTGGTTCGCAAAGTGGTCAGCCATGCCATGCCGCCGCCGGATTCAGGCAAACCGCTGACCAAGGAAGAGATTCGCAAGCTGACACGCTGGATTGACAAGGGCAGGTTCGCCGACTTTGTCGACGTGCAACCGCGCCGCGAAGAAGCCGATTCTCAAACCGAGACGTCTACCATCTCGGAAGAAGATCGCCAGTTTTGGGCGTACCAAAAACCTGTGCCTGTGGTGCCCCCTCAGGTCACGGCAACGGATCGAGTTCGCACCCCGATCGATCGCTTCGTTCTGGCCAAGTTGGAATCGCGGGGGCTTTCGTTTTCGCCCGACGCGGCAAAGCCGACGCTGCTCCGCAGAGCCTACTTTGATTTGACCGGACTAACTCCCACACCCGAGCAAGCGGCCGAGTTCTTGGAAGATGAACAGCCCGGTGCGTACGAGCGGCTGATCGATCGCTTGCTGGCTTCTCCCCGGTATGGCGAACGCTGGGGCCGGCATTGGCTCGACGTGGTGGGCTATGTGGATACGTCCGGCAAGGATTTTGATCCCAAAACGGCCACGTTGGCCGATGGCTACTGGCGGTATCGGGATTATGTCATCCAGGCAACCAATCAAGACAAACCGTGGGATCAGTTCCTGACCGAGCAGATTGCTGGTGACGAAACGGTCGATTGGCGCAACGCGCCCAAGTACACGCCTGAAATACTCGAACGGCTCACGGCCACCGGTTTCCTCCGCAACGTGCTCGACGCCACCAACGAGGATATCTCCAACCTGCCATTCGACCGCTACGAAGCCATGTTCATGCTGATGGATAGGGTCTCGACCAGCACCATGGGCATGACGCTGGCTTGTGCCCGGTGCCACAGTCACAAGTTTGATCCAATCCCGCATACGGACTATTACCGTTTTCTCTCGATCTTTACGCCTGCTTACAACCCCAGCAAATGGTTGCCTCCCAGTCAGCGGCATCTTTATCGAGTTTCAAAAGCCGAACAGGCCGAACTAGCGCACCAGAAATCAGAAACCACCACGGCTCAAAACATGCTTCGGAAAGAACTGGAGGCCATTCAAACCCGCTACCGGGACCAGCTTCAGGCAACCAAACTGAATCAAGTTCCTGAACCGGTCAGGGCTGACGTAAAGTCCGCACTCGAGACACCTGCATCGAAACGCAATGACGCTCAGAAGAAGCTTGCCGGCAAGTACGAAAAAGCGGTGGCAGTGACAGACGCTGAAGTCGATGCCGCCCTGCAAGAGGCTGACCGCGGGGCCTGCGAAAAGTTGCGAGTACAGATTCAAGAGTTCCAGCAAGTACTGGATACCTTGAAGCTTGAGAAGGTGCAGGCGTTGTGGGATGTAGGCGAGGCACCCACGATCCGCTTGCTGCATCGGGGTGATGTAGATTTCGCGGGCCCTAAAGTGAGCCCGGGGTTCCTCTCCGTACTCAGCGAGCCAGGCAAGGCGAATGCAACGGGTTCGCCTGACGCCGTGGGTGAGACAACGGGGCTCCGCTTAGGCTTTGCACAATGGTTGACTCGCCCCGACCACCCGTTGACGGCCCGCGTCATTGTGAATCGGTTTTGGCAGCATCATTTTGGCCGCGGCATTGTCGATACGCCTGGCAACTTTGGCGCGACCGGTTCGCGCCCTACTCATCCAGCCTTGTTGGATTGGTTGGCTGTGGAGTTCATGCGACAAGGCTGGAGCGCGAAACGGTTCCACAAATTGATGATGACCTCCACCGTGTATCGGCAGGCGTCTGAGAGTGTGGAACAGGGGGAGCAACTGGCCGCGGATGCCGGCAACCGCCTGCTCTGGCGGATGAACCTCCGGCGTCTCGATGCCGAGGCACTGCGCGACTCGGTGATTGCTGTCAGCGGTCAGGCAGACTTCACCATGGGAGGTCCGCCAGTCGAGTTGAAGGCCACTGCCAGCGGCTTGCAAACCGTCGAGGCTCAGCAGCGGCGGAGCATCTATCTCTTGGCTCGGCGAACCAACCCGCTGACATTCCTGCGCGTGTTCGACTATCCAATCATCGACGTGAATTGCACGCCGGTCAACCTCAGCGACCCCGCTGCAATCATTGACCATGATCAACAGCGAATTCCTCACCACCAGCGCCGGCCGATTGGCAAGCCGTGTTGAGCAGCAGGTGGGAGCGACTGCCCTGTTGGCGGACAAGATCCGCCACGCATACCAACTCACGTTTGCCAGAAAACCTTCGGCACCAGAAATTTCCACGGCAACAGCCTACATGCAGCAATTGCAAAAACTCTTCGAAGCCGAAGAGGTCGAGTCGGCCGCTGCGTCCCGGCGATCGTTCGAGAATTTCGTGCACATGCTTCTATGTTCGAACGAGTTTCTGTACGTGGACTAACTAACGAACCTGAACATCGCTAGCGTGTGCGATCACGGATCGTCTTGACTCATGGCATCCCATTTCGTCCCAGGGCTCGCGGTAACAGCGGTAGCCGGAAACGATGGCATGGATCAGCAGCAACGCACCTGACGACAGAATCACAACGTTCGCCCAGTACATGGTCTCCAACACGCGTCGCTCCAGCATCTCTGATTCGCGAATGCGGAAGTTCTTCTTCGCCTGATGCTTAGCGGTCAAGGGCTGACGTTAGGAGGCGAGAGTGCAGCCCCGGCACCACGAAGATTTTGCAGCGGCGTGTCGCCACTGTTGCCAATCACGGCATCCCCTTCGTGGCGTCCTGCGGCCACATCCCCATCATCATTGGTGAAGAAGTTATCGCAGCAGTTCTCACCGGGACGGCAGCTACTGAGGAACTTCACACGGCCGGACTCGAACAGGACATTTTGCCCGGCACCCCCATGGTTGCGACTGCGGGCACAGCGGGGATCGTCCGAGCAGCGATCATGCGGGGCATCGGCCAACACCGGAAACAGATCACGGTGCTGATTTCGGGTTCCCTGGTAGACGCCATTGTTGAGATACCCCAGCGAATAGCCGTAGCTTCCACCAAGTTGCTGCTGCAACTCGCGCAGTTCTGAACCTTGAGCCAAGGTCACCGCAGCGAGGCTAGGCACAATCTGAGGTCGGGTTTGATTGCCGCAACTGCCAGACTCTGCCGGGCAAAAAACCGGTTGGGCATTGTCCAGGAAACCACCTTCGATGAGTGAAGGAGCGTACACGCCTGCCACCGCCAGATTTCCAGAAGTGGGAACTCGTGGAAAGTAGCCGTGGTGACTGTCAGCATACTGCGACAACGCCTGACCCACTTGACGCAGATTGTTCTGACAGCCGGCAACGTGTGCATGAAAACGACTGTTAGAGACCGAGGTCACGAACAACAGCGAAGCGGCGACGCAGATGCCAGCAGCAACAATCCAGTCGGCACTGTTCCAACGCCCTGACTTGGCAAGCGTCTGGGGCTCGCTCAACCGAGGCTGCATGCTCTCGGCGTGTTCGGCGACGAGCATGCAGGTCTTCTCTGCCAAGGCTGCCGGAGGTTCAAACGGTTCTGCATCTGATTCCAACAAGGCAACCTGGTCCCGTAACTCCGCGAGTTCCTCGCGCAAGGCAGGGTCGTTTGCCAAAGCCGCCCGAATCTCTGCGGCTTCGTCCTCGTCAAGAGCCCCGACCAGGTAGCCGAGCAATTGCTCACGCATGGTACATCACCGATCTCTATTCGCTGGAAACGGATACTTCCGGATATTGATACACGGCTGGGTTACTCAGCGCGCGACTTTATCAACGTCTGGCAATAGGGGGAATGGTGTCACTTTGGCTTGGCGCGGGGGGGGACGGCCTACTGGCGTTGGTAAGCTTCGTTCAATTTACTCACAGCGGAGTGCAGTCGACTCTTGACCGTACCAACCGGAACGTCCAGAACTTCTGCCGCCTCCCGATACTTCAATCCCTGAAAATAAACCAGCATCACAGGTTCTCGCAATGTTTTGGGCAGCGAAGCCACGGCTTCTCGCACCCAATCACGTCGTTCTTGTTGTTCGAGTTCTGCGTCAGGTTGGTCGGCATCACTTTGAGCAATTTCAAGTAAAGATCCTCCGTCCCCTTCAAAACCTGTGGCAGACTGACGATCCAGGCTCACCATCCGGTGGCGTTTGTTCCTGCGCTGCGCGTCAATGGCTTGATTCGTGGCAATGGTGTAGAGCCAAGGTTTTACTTTCCGACCAGGTTCGAATTGGTCGCACTTCAGGTGGAGTTGCAAAAAGGCCGCTTGAAAGACATCCTCGGCCAAAATGCGGTCCCCCAAGTAACGACACAAATAGCTATAAAGCTCCGTCTGGTAGCGTCGCACAAGCTCTTCAAACGCCTGACGCTCTCCGCTCTGCCGATAGTGCAGAAGGAGCTGTTCGTCAGTGCGCGGGCTGCGCGAACTGCCGGATGCGGATTCAGTATGTTGGTCGATGGTGTGCATCATTTCGATACAGCTTATGTTCAATACGAAGACCGTGGGCCTAAGGTTGCACGAATTTCACAAATTCCCGTTTCACTGCCTCCCGGAGCCGGATGTTGATACCTAACCGCTGGGACGGCACCGCTCGTAACTCGTTACCCTATAAAAAGTAGAGATGCAGTCGGGTCGAGATACGAATCACCATCAAACTTGCGTGTCGGATCGAATTCGCAATGGTGTCAACTGACAATTGGGCAGGAGCCAGTGTGTGGCTCACGAATAGTGCAACCGGTGTGCCGCGCAGGACCAATTATGCAGAGGTCCGCCAACCCTAAACCTGTCGGCATTCCGCAAATGCTTTGATAGACTTGACTTGCCAGTGACAAAACCGAACGGGACACTTAGTTTGCTGCACCGCTGGCAACAGCCCTCTCGCGGTACGAATTACAACGCCCCCCATCGCTATGGATACTAACTCTATTCTAGCTAAGGAGTTGCGGGATCGTTCAGTTCCGCCATCTTCGCGACAATCTTGGTGGTCAGCAACTTCTTCATTCGCTGCGGCTCAGCCTTTGGCGAATCGGCCAGATTCGTGGTTTCTCCTGGGTCGTTGACCAGATCGTACAGTTCAACTCGCCCTGGGTTGAGAAAGTCGATCATCAGCTTCCACTTCTCCGTGCGCCAACTTCTCATGTGCGTTTGCGCCCCGTGCTTCATGCTGTACTCAGAGTAGAAGTCATTCTCCCAGGGAATACTCTCACCCTTGAGAAGCGGAGCAAAGTTCTTGCCGCGAATCACCAAGTTCTCAGGCAGTTTCACTTGGGCAACGGCCAGCAGCGTAGGAAACCAATCCAGGTTGCTGATGGTCTGGTCCAGGGTTGTGCCGGCTTTGATGGTGGCGGGCCAGCGTACCGCAGTCGCAACTCGTAGCGATTGGTCGAGCAGGTTCGGCCGATGCCTGGCTCCGATGTGCGGCCACCGCTGAGGGGGCAACTTGGTTAATTGCCGCTGTGCATTGCCCTTGTACCACAAGGCATGATGTCCCAGGTGATATCCGTGGTCACTGGTGAAGATTACCAGGGTGTTCTCGGTGAGCTTGCGTTCGTCCAGCAGTTTCATCAAACGCCCTACGTTACGATCCACTCCGCTCACGCTGGCGTAGTACTCGCGCGTCATCCGCTTGATCTTGGCAGTATCCAGGTTCGGAAAGTCCGGGTTGGGAATCTGCGGATCCAGGTCTGCGTACGGTGCTGTGTCCTCCGGCGGAGCAGGCAACCAAGGAGCGTGCGGGGCTCGGTAGTGCAGGCAGAGCAAGAAAGGCCCCTCCTGTTTACTGCGCAAAAAATCCATTGCCTGATCGGTGAGGATGTCCGTGGTGTACCCCTTGAACTTCTGCATCTGGCCGTTGACTTCCAAGGTTGGATCAATCGGAGAGGTGCCGCCGCTCCGGAAACCAACAAAGTGCTTGAAGCCGCGCTGTCTGGGTTCGTAACGATCCGCCGTGCCGAGATGCCATTTGCCGACCAGGCCGGTCCGGTAGCCTGCCGCTGCCAACAACTCTGGCCAGATAACGATTGAAGGGTCCAGCCCATGCTCGGTTTCTTGGCGGGGGTTGATCCAATCGAAGATGCCGACTTCTGATCCGTACCGACTTGCCATCACCTCTGCCCTGGCGGGACTGCAAACGGGCGTCGCAACGAAGGCATTGGTCAAGCGGACCCCTTGGCCAAACAGCCGATCGATATTGGGCGTTTTCAGTTCGGGGTTATCGAGTCCTATGGCCGTTGGGGCCTGGTCGTCCGTGTAAATGAAGAGAATATTCGGACGCTCCGACGCCGGTGCCCAGGACGCGACTCCGGCCATCAGCCACATGGCCCCGAGAGACAAGAAGACTCTGGCGAACAACATCACACCACCGTGAAAAGTTTGCGGAATGCAACAAGAACTATGGAGATTGCCTTAGCTTAGGCTCTGACCGGGGCTCGGCTCAAACCAATTTGCCAGATCGGGATGCGAAAGTCCCATCGACCAACGCCAGGCAACATCCACGCACGTTGAATCATGCAGTGTCCCAGTTGTGGCACACCTCGCGATGCGATGGTTCAAGCAACAAGATTAAGAGCGTACTCGTTCGACTCGGTTGGGGCGAGAAACGGACGCGGTTTTGCCGCTAGTGCACGGCAAAGTTTTCGGGTGCCATGAATACTACAAAGGCGCATTCTCGCCACAGAGCGCATCGCTGCGCCGCAATTCTCTTCAATCGCCAGGGCTACTCGGCTTTCTTGAGCGTGTCTTTCTTCTGCACGTCGACCGTTTCGGTTTCGAGCAGGTTGGCGACTTTCTTCGAAAGGGCTTTGGCGACCAGACCGCTTGGTTCGCAGCCTGCGGCAATGGCGGTGATGCGTCCTCCCTTTTCGATCAGAAAGTTGGTAGGCATGGTCTTGGTTTGGAAGACCTTCCAACTTTCGCCCTTGCTGTCGACGGCGTACAGCATGTTGAGTTTCTTCGCCTTGACGTAGTTCTCAACCTTAGAGTCCGGCTCGCGGAAGATCGCCAGGCTGGTAAGCCCCTTTTCTTTGTAGGCGTCATGCAGTGTCTGGAAGTAGGCCAGTTCCTTGTCGCAGCCAATGCAGCCGCAGGTCAACCGCACGAGTACGGGGCCTTTGGCGGTCAGGTCCGATAGGTTAATGACCTTGCCTTCGGAGTCCGCGATCTTGAACTCAGGGGCCAGCGTGCCAATGTCCACGGTCTTGGGCGTCTTGGCCTGCTTCTCAACTTTCTTGTCACCCGCCTCGAGCGCCGTTGCCCACACCAGCCCAACTACCAACCAACTGCAAACGAACGTGCGCATGGCCGTCTCCACGGAAAAAGGAAATTGATTTGGTTGGATTGTATCAAACCTCTTCGATACGTCCTACAATCGGGGGATTGGAATCTTCAACATTTTGCGGCCTTGCGGTTCGGGGCCGGTGCCGCCTCGCCGACCGCACCACATCTCTTCTTCAGTAGCGAGAAGCAATCATGAAGTCCATGAGCCCATTGACGCTGGCGCTGATGCTGGCCGTAAGCCTGACGAGCCCAAGTTGGGGAGCCGAAAAGTCGACCGATGCCCTGCTCAAAAAGATTGGCACCGAACGCGGCATTGTGGGCTTTGTCGAACTGCCGGACGGGGGACCTGCCCAACTGTTGGACCTGGCCAAGTCGAGCGAATTGACGATTTACGTCCAAACCAGCGATGCCAGGCAACTGCACGACCTGCGCCAAACGGCTGACGCGGCAGGACTGCTGGGAGTGCAGATCTTTGCCGTCCAGAGCAGCCCGGACGCTTTGCAGTTGGCTGACAACGTGGCGGATTGCATTGTTGTGAACCAGGCTGCCGAAGGTGCCGTGAAAGAGCGCGAACTACTCCGCGCTCTCCGGCCGAAGGCGATTGCCTACATCGGCCAGATCGAACTCGTCAAACCGATTCCCAAAGGCATTGATGAGTGGACCCATCCGTACCATGCACCCGACAACAATCCGCAATCGACCGATCAGTTGGCTCAAGGGCATTTCCACACACAGTTTTTAGCCGAACCAAAGTTCAGCCCGATGCCGGAGCAATCGGTGATTGCCGGGGGGCGAATCTTCAAGGCGCTCGGGCATATTGCCCACAAGGCGAACCAGAATGAGATGCTGAACGCGCTGCTTTGTATCAACGCCTACAACGGGACGGTACTTTGGAAACGGCCGCTGCCTGAAGGGTTCATGATTCATCGCAATACGATGATCGGCACCGACGACGCGCTCTACATGGGGGACGACCAATCCTGCAAGATCATTGACGCCGTGACCGGCAAGGTTCGGGACGAGATCACCGTCGGCAACGACATCAGCGATGGCCCCGTCTGGAAATGGATGGCCATGCAGGACGGCATTCTCTATGCCCTGGTTGGCAGCACAGAAGTGAAGGTGGACGTGCAGAAGTCTGCCCGACGCGGTCTTGGTCACTGGCCCTGGGGAATGTGGAAAGGTCATGACTATTCTGACCCCAGCACGGCGTTCGGATTCGGGCGGACTTTGGTAGCCATAGATCCGAAAACCAAAAAAGTACTCTGGCACTTCCGCGACAAAGAGTTCCTGGATGCTCGTGGCGTCGCGATGCGCGGTGATCGGCTCTTCGTCTACGCTCCCGGCAAGTATCTTGCCGCGCTGGATACCAAGACTGGCAAGCTCGCCTGGAAGAACACGGACAAAGACCTGCACGAAGCGATTGGCCCCGACGAACGCGCGCAGCACTACGTGACGGGCTATGCCACCACCTGTTTCATGAAATGCAACGATGACTACCTGTTCTTCTCGGGACCGCAGCGAAGCAAGATGGTGGTCGCATCTGCCAAAGACGGCAGCTTGGCCTGGACGCACAAGAACGGCAACCTGCAACTCGTGCTTCGGCAAGACGCCATCTACGCCGCCGGGCCTGGCACTACGGGACTTCGTTTGAACTACGACACCGGTGAAACACTCGGCACCTTGCCCACCCGGCGCGCCTGCACCAGGGCCACAGGCTGTGTGGATAGCGTCTTTTATCGAACCAGCGGCGGCACGGTCCGCGTGATTACCGGAACCAACACTGCTGAACACATTGCACCCATGCGACCTCCCTGCCAAGACGGCGTACTGGTTTCGAATGGACATCTCTACTGGGGGCCATGGATGTGTGGTTGCCAGTTGTCACTCTATGGAAACATAGGGCTCGGTCCAGCGCAGCCGCTTCCCAGTACCGGCGATCTCTACCGTGACGCCCTGACCATGGCGAGTGAGCAGCCGGTGGTGAGTCTGAATGCGAAATCGGGCGACTGGAACACGTACCGCGGCAGCAACGCTCGCAACGATGTGGCCAAGGTGGCAATCTCGGACAACGTAGAGCCTGCCTGGACCGCTGACATTTGCAGCACCGCACTTCCCACGGCACCAGTCATTGCAGGAGGCAAGGTCTTCATTGCTGATCGGACCGGGGCCGTTGCTGCTTTGGACGAACAAGGCAAGTTGCTCTGGAAAGCCTACACTGCAGGCCCCGTGTATTACTCACCGGCAGTGGCCCATGACCGGGTGTACGTGGGCTCGGCAGACGGTCGGGTGTATGCCTTCGAAGCGGTCACTGGACGGCTGCTGTGGACCTTTCGCGTTGCTCCGCAAGACCGGTTGATTCCGATCTTCGGCAGCCTGATCTCACGTTGGCCCGTCGCCGGTGGTGTGGCCGTGCATGATGGCACACTCTACGCCGCGGCCGGCATCACCCATTACGATGGCACCTACGTCGTGGCCATTGACGCGATCACGGGGAAGCTCAAGGCCAAGAATACCACCTCCGGTGCCCTCTCCGCCGACGTCAACAGCGGCATCAGCATGCAGGGAAATCTCGGCATTGCCGAGGGTGAACTTCGCTTTCTCGCCGGCGGTGTGTACGAAACCGCTCGGTACCATCTCGAGACGCTGGAGTGCCTGAACGAACCAACCTCGGCGGTGACCTCGCAGTTCCGCACGGCCTTCTACCCGTACTATCCCAACTACGGCAAGTACGTCTCGTTAGAGCATGAGCGCGAAGATGGCTGCGTACTTTGCCATGATGCCAGTTACGAAGGGAGTGTGTTCACGAACCTGGCACTCGAGTCCGCCCTGCCACCTGGCACACCGCGCGATCCGAAAGAAGCCGCCCGTTGGATCAGGCGGGGTGGTGGTGCCGCCACGCCGAAGCACGTCTGGCAAGACAAGCAGAATCGGCGGTTCACCGGATTCGTAATTACGGACAAGTCGCTGCTCACTACAGGACATCCCGATGAGCAACCTGAACGACCCTTCCTGGCCGCCGTGAACGTCAACGACGGCAGCGATGTTTGGAAGGTGAACCTGCCAGCAATCGCCGTCAAAGGCGGACTGGCCGTCGATTCACAAGGGCGGATCTACGCCGCACTCGAGAATGGCAAATTGGTCTGCTATCGCCCCAAACGCTAACCAATGTAGAACAGTTGTCTCAACTGTTCAGGGACTCAGAAAAACGTATCAGGTGCGTCTGCAGGTTTCTTGCTTGGTGCTGTAGGCGAGCGTGGATCAATCCAAGGGCAACATGAAGGCCCCGGAGATCTCACCCCCGTCGGTCGGCAGCATCAGCCTGTCCCACGCGCCCAGATCGTTCGAGAGGGGTTCCCAGATGACCGCCCCCCCGAGTTCGATTCCATCGGTGTTGGGATCGGATGATTCGAGGTGAGAAATGTCAGACGCGATACTCTGCACGCTCCCGTCACACATGGCAACCTGCAATTTACTGCCATGAAGTGCTTGCACGCGCCAGTTGTTGCAGGCTTCTTCCCGGACACTGCGCTGGAACATATACGTGTTGGGGACACCGTACCAGTTGACGCCAAAGGTGTGCATCGGCAGGTTGAGGTTTCGGTTGGGATGATGCCCTGACCAATGAGCGAAACGCTTGCCCATGTGGCCTGTCCAGGGGTCGCAAACTCGTTGGGCTTCGGCAAACAAAATGGTGTTGCTCAGTCCATCAGTAATGCGGCCAAAGGTGCGGGGATTTTGCATCATGGCCTTGGGGCCGTCTTTGATCCAATCACCAACGGTCCAGGGATGAAAGTTGGCCATGTAGCTCGTCAGGGCCCAAGTGCGGTTGTTGCGAAAGACCTCCGTTGTTTGGGCAACTGGGTCGCCAGGACAAAGCAGGGTTCCGTAGGAGACCTCCCCAATGGTGTCGATCCCGGAGAGTACCGTTTCGCGGTGCGTTTGGGCTGGCTGTCCCACCTGCGCTGACCATCCTCTGGTACACTCCCGCTGCTGGGAAACTGGCCGCACATCCCACACCCAAACTTGCTCGGTGGTTACGGTTACTTCGCCAAACGTATGCCCGACATGATCGGTGTTGGTCCCGGTTGTCACCTGTTGAGATTCGTAATGTCCCTGACCGGGCGAAGCGGGACGGGTCACGGTCCATCCCAAGCATCGGCGAGGGGCATAATCGGGCGTCGCTGGTCTGTCGACCACGGTGATCTGATTTGTGCCGTAGTTGCCATTGCCTGCTGAATAGATGGCTTGGTACGCGGTCTGCATTTCAAGGTAGGGCAGCAAGTGGGTAAACCAACTGCCGCGGACGCGATACCCTTCCACCGTTCGCATCTGGCTGACTCGAGGATACCAGCCGAAGTAGGTCGGCATGCTCCCTTCGCGGTCATGGAAGTTGTGCACGGCCAGCGCCAGCTGCTTGAGGTTGTTCTTGCAATGCGTGCGCTGTGCCGCATTGCGGGCAGCTTGAACCGCAGGGAGGAGAATTGCCAGCAGGATTCCGATGACGGCCATCACCGTCAACAATTCCACCAATGTCAATCCGGACCGGGAGCGAGCAGAGTGGACCATAACGCCTCGGGATCTGCGCAAAGAAACGCGCTTAAGAAATGAGAGGGTCAGGTAATGGTTGCAAGCCCAGCGAGAACCGCCGAACGTGCCATGTTACCGTATGGAAGAATTTCCAAAACGGATGCTACGATTCGCGCTGCCACCTGTCAAGGCTTTTTTGGGAATAATTCAGGTAAATCATTTCAACGGAAACGTAACCGTCATATCTCCAAGATGAGAGTCGATTTCCCACACAGCTCTGTGAGTTGGGAAAACAGGACGACGCAACGGTGCCAAAACCGATCGCCTTTCGCGATGGAGACAATGCGGCGATCGACGTTCTATGATTGTGGCGGCGGCGGTTCGCCGGGAGGTGCCGGCTGTGGCCCTTCGTCGACAACCGCAAACTGCCAGGGCTGGTCTGTCTGTTGAGACATGACAGTGTTGCTGGTTGGCAAGGCGAATGAAATCCCAGCTGCGGCAAACTCCCGTTTGATGCGGAGATTGACCTGCTGACTGAACGCCATGAAATCCCAGTAATCGGGAGGGTGGTACCAGTACATCATCCGCAGATTGATCGAGTCTCGATTGAATTCGTTGAGAAAGACTCGGGGAGGATACTCGGCCAGCATGCCTTCGTGGTTCTCTAAAATTTCTCGCACAAGGTTGACCGCCTGCTCAGCCTGCTCTGGGGTGAGGTCCAGCGGGAGAGCAATGTCACTGACGCGGCGGACATGAGGCCGGCGCCCGATGTTCTCGATATCGGCGCGTGCCATGTCGTCATTGGGGATGGTGACCTCATGGCCGGTCAGAAGCCGCAGGCGTGTCGAACGCAGGCCAATCTCCTGCACCACGCCATCGTAGCCTTTAGCGATGATTCGTTCGCCAACCCTGAACGGCTTGTCGAGCATGATCATCATGCTGCCGAATAGATTTCGCAGCGTATCTTGAGCCGCCAAGGCAATGGTCAACCCGCCAACTCCGGCACCCGCCAGCAGCGTAGTCACAGGGATTCCCAGGTACTGCCCTCCTTCCAAGAACACAATCACCGACAGGATCAAGCTGACCACGCGGCAGATGATCCGAATGAACTGTGCATCGATACCGCGTGGATGGATCTGCGGCGAAGAGAGCATGATTTCGGCCACGCGGTTGCCAACACTGACAATCAGGACCACGATCCCGAACAAGAAGACAATTGACGTGACCAGGTTGACTACCACGAGCGTCATGCCAGTGATCACCAGGTATCGGCTGGCAATATGTTGCACCAGCAGCGGAATTCCCAAGGCAACCAAAGGAAACCAGAGCGTCAGCACATGCCTGAAGATCCCAACCTTGAGCATCCGCTGGCTGCGTCTTCGCCCTAGCGTATACGTGGCCACCATCAACCCCAGCCCGGCAGCAACCACCAGCAGCAATCCAAACCACTGCCAGAGCGCTTCGCCGTAGAATCTGGCTCGTGTCCAGTCCGGCAGACGGTGCACAATCCAAGCGAGCCAGGCGGTTCCTGGTTCGGACAAGAACCAACGGTAGAGGCCACGCAGTGCTTGATCGTTTCGGTAGGGCAGATGTGCCACGCGGTCATAATATTCGGTCGCCAGATCCACAGTCTCTGGGGAGAAGAGATACTCGCCTTGGCGAGCCCCATCCGGGACCCGGTAGAGGGTAATGTCTGTGTGCGGCACGCGCCATTTGGCGAGCAACTCGCCGTCTGCGTTCAGCAGATCATCAGGGCCCGGGATCTCATCCTCTGGCGGCAGTTCGACACGATCCAAAACTTCCAACAAGCAAACCGCCGATTCGGCCGCAACACTCTTGCGAAGATAATCTGGCTGTTGGCTCAGATCCAAACAGCGAATCATTCGGTTCGCGGCGGGCTTCACCAAAGCGCGGGAACTGGTTCGCTCCCCTTTCTGCGCCACAATCAAATCGTAGATGGTCCGCCCATCCTCACGGAAACTGCGGAGCGTACTCCGTGGGCTGGATGTATCTGCCGGCTCCAAAGGGAACGGTTGCTCCGCCTGAGCCGTCCGGAAACCCAATGCCTGAATCGTCACGATCAGGCAGACAAATAGGTGCGCTCTCGCACGGCCACAAACCAAGTTGGCAGGGTTGGCGCTATGGCTCTTCGCAAGTCCTGTGTTGTCGAAGTGAATCATCTGGCATCATCACAATGAGCGACCAACCGCCGGGAGAGTTTACGCCAGCGCGCTGCGGCGCTGCCGGACTGATGATACCTTTTTTGACGTGCTTGCTGTGCCGCAGGATCTGGACCGGCCGGGGATTCGTGTTCCGCCCCAGTGCGATTGTAGCGGCGATGCTGGTTCTTACGCCGTGGCACCTGTGGCAACGTGGTAGCCGGCTCAAATGCGAGGCTCAACCTGCTGCTGGATGGCTTGAAGGACTTCGTCATCACTGGGGAGGTTCGAATCAAGCAAGGCCGGCAGTTCGATCGGTACCTCGTCCATCCGATAGGCCGTGCCGCGCCGGTGGATGCCGTAGACAGCGGTCCTGAACTGCACCGTGGCGGCAACGGCTGGCGTGATGTGTGGGTAGTCCAGTGCAATGGTCGGAATCGAAGCCAGATGCCGCCTTGCCTGGTGAGAGAGGTCCGGCACACTTTCGCTTCCTACCATCAGGCAAACATCGGCTTCGCCTCGCTCCAGGACTTCGTTGGCCGTGTATTCGCCAGGGTTGTACCGGGGATATCCGCGATTCAGATTCACGGCGAAAGGATAACCGGTCTGCCAGCATAAGACGCTGTCGGCTCCGGTCACGTCCCCTGGGATGCGTAGCCGCTTGGCATGAAATCGCGTGAAGTCATTCAATTCTGCCACCATTCGCAGCAGCGCCTCCACGTTGAGATGGCCCAATCCGCGACGCGACAGCCCCAGCCCAAAGAACACGACACCGCATCGGCAGGACTTCAACCGTTGCGTCAGACGGCTAAGCACCAGGTGTGGTACTCCATAGTCTTCACCTTCTGGCAGTTCTTGACCAGCAAGCAATGTTCGCAATGCCCAAAGGATGTCAAAGTCGCGTTGAGGAGGAACTTGGATGAACCAGTCTGCCAGCTCGGCGGTGGCCGTCCGCTCGATGTCCACCACCACCAGCGTCCGGTCGGCTCGACCGTTTGGCACGAACATGCCCTGGGGGTCGGCCGAGTATCGCTCCAAGTGTCGGGGGTGGCTGGTCATGGGATCCGCTCCCCAAAAGATGACCAGGTCGGCACGATTACTTACTTCGCCCAGCGAACAGGTTGATTCTCCCACCTGTTGGATGGCCATGATCGAAGGACCGTGGCAGAGCGACGCCGAGGTATCAATCAAAGCTCCCGCATGTTCGGCCAGTCGAACCGCGGCGCGCTGCCCATCGGTACTGCTTCGCGAGAGTCCAAACACCAGGGGGCTGCGGGCTGCGGTCAGGAGCTCGCCTGCCTGTTGGATTGCCACTTCGAACGCAACCGGCGAACCCTCCACGCTAGCAACCGGCTCTGCCCCCCGGTGATCGGCCAGAAACCAGGGTTCGGCGAGACAGCAAGCCCCCTGTGCCTTGACGATGCGGCCCGACTCGACCGTGACAGCGAGATCATCGCAGACGCAGCCGCAGACGGTACAGGGGACATCGTAGAAAGTTTGCCGCAAGACTGTTTCCTTTGGATCGAACGGGTGGATGTCGGCACCCGCCCAACCTGGGCATGGCCGAGCCTGGGGCGGACGAGTGGTTGTATCGTCGCCCCCGTGATTCTCTCGTCAAGGGGCTCCGCCGGCTTGCCTGCTAGCACCCGGCAGTACGCTGTTTGTCCTTTCGGTCTGGATGCCCACCGCGCCATTTGCTACAGTCCCGCCCGCGCTGGAACGTGGAGAGATTTTAAGCCACGCGTTCGAGCGAGCATTTCTCGGTATTTCCATTGGCGACCGGAGACGAAATCGTGCGTACCCAACGACTGGTTGTACTCGCGGGCCTCTTGGCAATTCTAGGGCTCCCCACAACCGTCCACGCGGTTCCACCGTGGCTGAACCTCTTCAAGGCTCGTGTGCCTGCCGAAAAGGGAGCAGACTACTTGCTCACCGAAAACAACGGCCCATGGATGATTATGGCTGCCAGCTTCTCAGGCGAAGGGGGGATGGAACAAGCCAGCGAACTGGTCTACGAGCTTCGCGACAAGTACCAGCTCGAAGCCTACCTGTTTCAACGGAAGTTCGAATACGAAGATCCCGCTCTCTCCGGCAGGGTAGATCGATTCGGCAACCCCGTCCGTGGCAAGTACCGCCGAGACGGGACCCAAGAGATTGCCGTCATTGTCGGGAATTATGGAGAAATTGATGAACCAGATGCCCAAAAGCATCTGCTGAAGATCAAGGGAGCCGAGCCCAAGAGCCTGATGCCTGAGGAGCTAAAGAAGCAAGGCCGCCAAAACTTCCAGACCCTGGCCGGCTGGCGATTAATGCAGAAAGTGGTGGATGACGACAAGCTGTCCGCGCAAACCAAGAAGCGGTTCGCAGGCAGCGAAATCCTACGAATCCACAACAACATCAACCATACGGGTCCCATGGGTCAGGCGTTTCTCTGCGTCAACCCGATCATGCCGAAAGAGCGTTTGGCGCACAGCGCGATTGATAGTTTTGTGTACGGGATCAACAAAGGGGTCAAACACAGCCTGCTCAAGTGCCCTGGTAAATTCACGGTGAAAGTGGCCACGTTCAACGGAGCCATGGTTGTCGACCAGAAGAAGGTCTGGGAGTTTCGCAACAATCCGAACGAAACAAAACTGACCAGCCGCCTGGAAGAAGCGGCCATGCGAGCCCACGAACTCACTGAAGCCCTCCGCGTCAAAGGTTGGGAAGCTTATGAGTTTCATGATCGGCATGCCAGCCTGGTGACGGTAGGCTCGTTCGATTCGGTCGGCACGCCGCAACCCGACGGCACCACCGAGATCAACCCTGAGATCTACAAGATCATGCAAACCTGGAAGTCCAAGCCGATACCAGGCGGAGGGTGGAAACCAGAGACGCTGCTTGGTATACCATTCGACGTACAACCGATTCCGGTCGCGGTGCCCCGTCGTTCGCTGGCTGCCGACTATGCCGGAGACAGCCGACGGCGCTAGGCGATTCTTCGAGGTGACATGAACTCCCAGACACCGCTGCTCGTACTCGGGACGGGCAATCGTAAGAAGGCCATCGAACTCGAAGGGCTCATCGAACCGCTGGGAATTCAGCTGCGCATGCTGGCTGACTTTCCCACCGCCATCAAGGTCGTCGAAGACGGAACCACCTTCGCTGAGAATGCCTTTAGAAAAGCGCAACAACAGGCAATCCACCTAGGTCACTGGGTGTTGGGTGAAGACAGCGGGTTGATGGTGGACGCTTTGAAGGGAGCCCCGGGTGTGTACTCGGCTCGCTATGCAGGCGTGGACGGGGATGACGAGGCCAACAATCGCTTGTTGCTCGAGAACCTGGCCAACGTTCCTCTCGAGCAGCGCGGCGCGCAGTTTGTTTGCCATGCCACGTTGTGCGACCCGCAAGGAAATCTTCAGGCCGAAAGCGAAGCACACTGTCGAGGTCGCATTCGCTTCGAACCGGTCGGCAGTGGCGGATTCGGCTACGATCCGCTATTCGAAATCCCCGAGTACCACCGCACCTTCGCGGAGCTCGGCTTGGACGTCAAAGCCGTCTTGAGCCATCGCGCCAGAGCCTTGCGGATGCTCTTGCCGCAGCTCCGCACCAACCAGCGGCTGTGGCAAACCAGCTGAATGCAAAACGCTCGATCGGTATCAGGTGGTTCACAAACGGCAATCCATCGGCGACAATATTAGAAGCGGTGAATCTTTGGTTGGTTGCCGTTGCCGGTTTCGCCCCGTTCGTTCTTCATGGAGATGCAGCGATCGTCATGCCGTCCGTTCATCTGGTCCGCGTTGGAGTTCACGGCCATGTGCTGCCGTTCCGATCGGTGGACGCTACACGCTATGGTCGTGCAACCCGAGTCCTGGTTCGTACCACCCGCGGTATCGAATGTGGAGAAGTGCTGGCACACGTTGAAGTTCGAGAAAGTGAGCCGGAAAATGGCCAGCGTCCTGTCGGACGCGGGGGAGAATTGCTCCGCCGGATGGGGGTCGAAGACGAACTACTGCAGGCCCGACTGCTGCGAAATCGCGAAGAGGCCATTGATGCCTGCACCGGGCTGATCGCCCAACGAGGGCTGTCGGCGGTGCTGCTCGATGTCGAAATCCTCTTCGACGGCGAGTCCATCTACTTTCACTTCCTAGGCGAAGTGACCCCCGAGCTTGAGTCGCTGACCGGCGAACTTGCCCAGCTGTACGCCGCGAACATTGAGTTTCAACAGTTTGCGGAAACGCTCGCCACCGGTTGTGGGCCAGATTGCGGCACCGCCAATGCAAGTGGCGGAGGGTGCGGCAGTTGCGCCACAGGCTGTGCCTTGTCCGCCCACTGTTCTACACACTAGCCAGTCCGCCACTAGTGCTGCATCTCTGTGGCGGTATCCTTTCCATATGTTCTGAGCCGAGCCAGCGCTCTTTCAGTTGATTGTTCTCTGTGCCCTCGATGCTTTGTGACCACACGCCCCGTTCCTTCTAAAATTGCAGTATGTCGCACGATCAATATGACAACCCGCTCATTGAGCGTTACGCCTCCGACGAAATGAGCCGCGTCTGGAGTCCTCAGCGGAAGTTTGGCACTTGGCGCAGGCTTTGGGTCGCGCTGGCCGAGGCTGAGGCCGAACTCGGTCTCCCCATCACCGCTGAGCAAATTGCGGCCATGCAGGCGGAGGTGGACAACATTGATTTTGGCAGGGCCGCCGAACATGAAAAATCGCTCCGGCACGATGTCATGGCGCACGTGCATACGTTTCGCGACGTATGTCCTCAGGCGGGTGGCATCATCCACTGGGGGGCAACCAGTTGCTTTGTCACCGACAACACCGATCTGCTCCTGATTCGTGACAGCCTGCGGATTGTGGCCCGTCGCCTGGCCGGCGTGATTGACCACCTGGGGCGGTTCGCCCAACAGCATAAAGATCTGGCCTGCTTGGGTTTCACCCACTTCCAGCCAGCCCAGCCTACGACGGTCGGCAAGAGGGCCTGCCTTTGGGCGTACGACCTGGTGTTGGATTTGGAAGAAGTCGAACATCGCCTGGCACAGCTGCGGTTTCGCAGCGTCAAGGGAACCACCGGAACTCAGGCAAGCTTCCTCCGCTTGTTCGATGGCGATCATGCCAAAGTGCTGCGGCTCGAACAACGGGTCGCTGAAAAGTTTGGCTTTGCCGCCAGCTTTGCCGTGACGGGGCAAACCTATCCACGAAAAATAGACGCCCAAGTGCTGCATGCCCTGAGCGATGTGGGTCAAAGCGCTCACAAGGCAGGCAGCGACATGCGGCTTTGGCAGCATTTGCAAGAAGTCGA
This sequence comes from uncultured Planctomycetia bacterium, assembly GCA_942492195.1. Classification (GTDB taxonomy): domain Bacteria; phylum Planctomycetota; class Planctomycetia; order Pirellulales; family S012-138; genus CALOEH01. The sequence goes on from CALOEH010000203.1 coordinate 33,990, forward strand.
AGAACCGTTTGGCAGCAAGCAGATTGGCTCGTCCGCCATGGCCTACAAACGGAACCCCATGAGGGCAGAGCGCATGTGTGCACTCGCCCGATTCGTGAGCGGCCTGGAGATCAGCGCAGGGGCAAACAGCCGCCGTGCAGTGGATGGAACGCACCCTGGACGACAGCGCCAACCGCCGACTGACCTTGCCGCAGGGGTTTTTGGCCATTGATGCCGTGTTGCTGATTTACCACAACATTGCGGCCGGGTTGGTGGTCCACCCCCGCGTGATCGAACGCCGTTTGGCCGAGCAACTCCCGTTTATGGCGACGGAGAATTTCCTGATGGCTGCCGTTGCCGCCGGAGGAGATCGCCAGATGCTGCACGAACAGATCCGGCAACACAGCCTGGACGCCGCCGCGCGGATGAAGGACCAAGACGGACACAACGACCTGCTCGAACGAGTTCAGGCAGATCCCGCCTTCGCTTCGGTGAACCTGGCCGACGAGATGCAGCCCAGCCGGTTCGTTGGCCGCGCGCCGCAGCAAGTGGACGAGTTCGTCCAAGAGGTCGTTGAACCGATTCGTCAGCGTTATGCAGACAACCTTGACGGTGACAGCGAACTCAAGGTGTGAATTGCCGCATCCACCGATGCCCAATGATCGCGGGTGCCATGTCCCTTTAAAGGGATAACATGCCACACAGCTAGACGAATCAAACAGCCACGAATCGGGCCAAGCCAAACCACGACAGCACGAGTTGGGGTTGGCGAAACATCTGTGCGTGAAATCGAGAACGGATCAAGCACGACTCGTTCCACGGCACCGCCGGAAAACATCGGGCCAAGGAAATGACCGAACTCATGGATGGCCATCATTGCGAGCCAACTCAACGCGACGAGAGACGCGATGAACAAGAGCTGGTGACACGTTGCATCCAGAGGGGTCTGGGCTGCTTAACGGGGAGTATGACCGCCGCCGCTAATGAAGCAAGCGACGTACAAGGTATCTAACCCATCCCTCCAGACATAGAAAAACCCTCGAAATCCCGCAGGAAATCAAGGGTTTTCTTCGAGAGCGGGTGAAGGGAATCGAACCCTCGTAGTCGGCTTGGGAAGCCGATGCTCTACCATTGAGCTACACCCGCAAGTTGTTACTAGTATTTACCTTACGTCGATCCTGACCGCCCCTGGAATTTCCTTTACACCTACTGTACACCCACGTACAATCTTGGGCATGGCCCGGGGCGCTCCCGGGTAAATTGCGACACCCGCCGGATACCAGCCGACGGGTGTCATGACGCCAACCTAAATAGGAGGTTAGCTCATGTCTCGGGATTCTACCCTGTCCGCGTCTGCGCGAGAAGCGCTTTCCGAGAAGCGTCGTGAACTCGAAGACGTCATTGCGACACTGGAAGCCGAAGCGGCCGCCACCAAACTGGAAACAGGTGTACGCGAGCGTAAGCCGGCCAACGGCGAGAGGCCATCGCAGGCCGAATGGAAACAGCGGCACAAACCCTATGCGGACTTCCCGTTGAGCTACCATCCGGGAACCGGGAGGCTCTACAAGAAGATCCGAGGCACGCGCCGCTATTTTGGCCGTTGGGACGACTGGCAGGCCGCGCTGACCGCGTATGAAGATCAAGCCGAAGATTTACACGCGGGGAAAACCCCAAAAAGCCAGAGGGGCGAATTGACCCTCCTCGAATTGTGCGATTCCTACGCTGATTCCAAGAAAGACAAGGCAAGATTGGGCAGAATCAGTCCCCGGACGGTTGAAGAAAACAAGGCAACGTGCAAGCGAGTGATGAATTGTCTCGGGGCTAGGCGGCTCGTTAGTGACCTCGGGCCTTCGGATTTCCGGCGGCTAATGAACTCATTTGCAAAGACCCGGGGCCTTCACGGGATATGGAATGAGATTGGTCGAACTCGGCAGTTGTTCAAGTTCGCGCTGGACGAGGGCCTTATTGACCGGAAGATGCGATTCGGCGCTGACTTCAAGCGGCCAGCCAAGAGCGAAATGCGAAAACATCGCGCTCAGGCAGAAGCTAGAACACGGGCCGCGGATGTTTCAGCCTTCAGAAGTCCATCGGATCTTGGAAGTCGCAAGCGTGCCAATGCGTGCGATGGTCCTATTGGCACTGAATGCCGGGTTCGGGCCATCGGATCTGTCAAGCCTTCCGCAAAGCGTTGTCGACTTCGACAGCGGCTGGGTGAATTACCCTCGCCCAAAAACCGGTGTGGACCGTAGAGCAAAACTCTGGCCCGAAACTCTCGAAGTGCTACGAACCGCAGTCTCCCAACGGCCGAAGCCGAACGACCTCGCGGACGAGAAACTCTGCTTCATTACAGTGAACGGCAATCGATGGAGTCGCACGAACGATAGGGGGTGCCCAAATTGTGAGATCTCAAAAGGATTCACCAAGCTACTCCGGAATATCGATTCCGCAGCCAAACGACATGCTGAGAAGAATGGCGTTGAACCACCGGAACCGATCAAGAGAAAGGGGCGGGGAATATACGCATTAAGGCACAACACTGAAACCATCGGAGGCGAATCGAGAGACCAAGTGGCTGTGGACATGCTAATGGGGCACGCAACGGACCAGACTGTCCCAGGTATGTACCGTGAGACCATCTCCGACGAACGCTTGGAGGCGGTTGCCGACGTGATTCACCATTGGCTCTACGGAGAGGAAGGGGGCAACCATGGCGACGAATAGAACCCAAGTCAATAAGGAGCTGCTAGACGCCAAGGACGATCTCTTGAATCTGCTTGAGGAGGACGCGGAAACTTCTTTACCTGACGACGTCGAAGTCGGAGATAGACTGCACATAGCCTTTGTGAAGCTTATCGGGCTACTGCCGAGATCAAATATGCGTCGCGACATTCGAGCAGCCTGGCGTGCATTGCGTCACGCACGGTCCCCCAAAGAACACGGAGACGCCAATGACGCACTGATCGATGTGCTTGAGAAGTCTTTCCCGGATGATGACAGTCTCGAAGAAACTCCTCCAACACTTTCAGAAGCAGATTTGGCGATATTAGAGGTTTGGAAGGTCGGGGAAGTCCGTGAAGCAAAGGAACTGGCAATTGATAGAGCTCCCTCCGGCAAGAGCACCTCCGGCTACAAGCTGACCACGGTGCAAGAACGGCTACGACCGGGGAGCCCGCTACGAAGTTCGGGCCATATCAAACGGACCGATGCCCCGTCTGGCTACAAGAGACTTAAGTGATCGGGACCCGATCGGGTCCCGATCGGGTCCCCGTTTATCGATTCATCAAGTCGCCTACCATCTATTGCAGCACCTCAAACACTGCGAATGGATGGTAGGCGATGCTACTTTTACCGCGTCATCTTGAGAGCAATTTTGCCGCTGGCAATCGATATCTTGTCTGCACGCATAGGCGTGTCTGGCTTGCTCCAACGCCTCCGATCTGCCTTGGCGATATCCCGGGCGAGAGGATCTTGGCCGCAACTGATCTCGTGAGGCTGTGGGCTTGTTGGCTAGGCCTCACATTGCCCCGTAGGACGCTCACAGACGATGATGTGCTGACAGTCGCCCGCATCGACTCGGAGACGCTGGAGCGCTGGCAGAATGCCAGCGTGGTCCGTCGCAGCGATCAAGGCGAGTGGAGTCCAGCGGCCGCATTTGCAATTGCCACTGCTGCAGCATTGTTACGAGCTGGGCTACCGGTCCGGGCAGCTTGGGAGGCCGCGCGCTTCATCCAAGGCGAGGAGGTGTGGCGATGAGATACTACACACCACCCGAACTCGCTGACATGCTCCGTGTGAAGCCGGCAACCGTCAGGGCGTGGATTCGATCCGGCGAGTTGTCGGCGTTTAACGTCGCTCAGCGCTCCGCGCGACGTCCTCGGTTTCGCATTTCATCTGAGGCCCTCGCCCAGTTTGAAGCGCGCCGAAACGCGAAACCGTTGCCAATTCCTAATCGGCGCCGTCGACGTACGCGCGAATCTAACTTCCCTGAGTTTGATTGATCGCGAATTTTTGGGGCACAAAAAAGCCCGGCTGCAACCGGGCTCAAAAAGGAAGTTAGAAGAAATGATAGCTAAGTCTAGCAAGAATGCCAAGCTCCGCGTGCAGATGCTTCTGGAGTCGCCTGAGAGCGATCACCCAAAGGCTATCCGCACATTGCGTTGGTTTGTCAAGCAGTTGCTACGCCGGTATGGGTGGCGTTGCATTGGGCTTTCCCCGGTCGATGAAGAGGGCCGACAATGAACCGCCGAATCTCCACAAGTCCATTACTACCAGATATTCGCGCGGCCGAAGGTAGAACTGAGAGTGCAAACGCAAAGCGATTGGCTGACGCACACGGAGACGAAATCCGGTTTGTCGGCCCCTGGGACGAGTTCATCGTCTTCAACGGTTGCTGCTGGGAAAGAGATTATCTTCGGCGAGCCGACGCGATGGCGAAGAGCGTCGCAGATCAGCTCTGGTTGCAATGTGAAGAGATCGAGAACCCAGATCGAGAGATTCGGCAGTTCTGTAGATCGAGCTCGTCTTCGCGTGGTGTCGCTCATATGCTCCAACTTCTGCGGTCGGAGCCTGGAATCGCCATCCACCATCGGGAATTAGATCAGGACGATCTGCTGATCAACCTGGAGAACGGCACCTTAGATCTTCGGACGGGCAATTTGCGACCGCACCATCGTCCCGATCTGATGACCTGCGCTGCACCTGTCAAGTTCGATGCCACAGCAACCTGCCCGCGCTGGGAGCAATTTCTGCAGGAAATCATGGACGGTAAGCAGGAGCTCATTAATTACCTGCAACGCGCCGTTGGATTGTCACTATCAGCCGATGTTTCAGAGCACGTGCTGTTCGTCTGTTTTGGCCTTGGCGACAACGGCAAGTCGGTATTTCTAAACACGGTGCAAGCGATGCTTGGAAACTATGCCAAGAAGGCAAGTCGCGGCCTTCTGACGTCGAAGAGCGATCAGCATCCAACTGCGGTTGCTGGCCTGTTCGGCAAACGGTTCGTGACGTGCATCGAGACTGATGACGGCCAACAGTTGAGCGAGGCTCTCGTCAAAGAGCTTACCGGTGGAGACCCGGTCACGGCCCGACTGATGAAACAAGACTTTTGGACGTTTCGTCCCCGGCACAAGATGTGGCTGGCGACCAATCATAAGCCGACCATACGCGGAACTGATCGAGGCATCTGGCGTCGCATCAAGCTAATTCCGTTTTCAGTGACGATCCCAGAGACCGACAAGGACAAGCATCTGCCAGAGAAGCTCGCTGCCGAGCGGTCCGGAATCTTGAATTGGGCGCTAAAAGGATTCCGAGATTGGAGCAAGGGTGGCCTTGGGGAGCCGGCGGAAGTTCGGCACGCCGTCTCCGAGTACCGTGGCGAGGAGGACGTGCTGGGGGCGTTCTTGGGCGAATGGTGCATCGTCAAGCCCGCTGCTACCTGCCAAGCGAGCGTGCTGTACCGCACATACAAAATGTGGGCAGAGCAGGCCGGAGAAAGAACGCTCACCCAAACCAAATTCGGCTTGGCAATGACGGAACGCGGAATCGAACGAATCAAAAGCGGAACCATGCAGTATCGCGGAATCGGACTTCTCGATGACGAGAGGAGCGACCTTGACTAGCCAGCTTCACAAGTGTGCCGGACAGTTGGGACGGTTTGGGATGGTTCATGTATCGCTCACAATCGCGAAAAAGTGCCTGACGAAAGCGATTCCTGTTGGTTTATGGGATAGTTGGGATGGTTGGACCCTTCTCCCTGTTAGCCCTAACGCGCACGCGCATAGGTGTTTAACCGGAAAATAGGTCCAACTGTCCAAACCGTCCAGATATCCGGCGGCGTGCTGGGGAGCGGACCGGGCGCGGCCGAAGAGTGAGAACGACCGCGCCCTTAAAATGACATGGTCATGGCGCTGTCTCTGTTCATCTCTCCGAGCGTTGACCGCGATAAGGCCCCCCAGCGTCGGCATCAAGCGGAGCATTGCGTTAGGGCCTGCCTGGGAGCGTGAAGGGGCGAATCAATCGACGGACTTTAGGAGGCTCAACAGGATGAGCGATTTCCAAACGCCATCGGACTGGCGACGTAGCAAGCGCGGCAACCTATGGACCGACTGGCAGGGAATGACGTTATGCGTGTTCCGCCGTGGCGAAGGTTTCCGCTGGTCGATCGCGTCGCCAGGCGGCGTACAGTTCTCCCATGAGCAGTGTTCCAGCGAAGATGATGCCAAGCAATCGCTATGCGAGCAGCTTGAGGTGATGGAAAAGATGTTCTGACGCTTGCATCTGCAATCAAAGGCCCCGATGATTCGCCTATCCGATTCGACCGACAAATTTAGGGAGCAGAAATGAGTGAGAAAAGACCGTGGCACGAGAGGTGGAAAGAACCGCCCGAATGTTGCAGGACCGTTGCTGAATTCTGGAAGCGTTTGACCGATTGCTGGTTCTTCACACCGACGGCGTTGATCGCTATCCCGTTATTCACCATTGGCGCAGTTTGCCTTCTGTGGAAGTATTACGTGCAGTGGCCGGATTGGCTTGCGATCACCAATCCAGAGACCGCAGCACTGTTTGGCGATGCTCACGGAAGCGTGAATGCACTGTTCAGCGGATTGGCATTCGCGGGCGTCATACTGACGATCTTGCTGCAGTGGCGGGAATTGCGACTCCAGCGTCACGAGATTGACGAATCGCAAAGGACTTGGAAGGAATCGGCCGAAGCGCAGCGGCAATCACACGATGCCCTTCGGCAGCATGCCGAATCGGCCTATTTCGGAGGTGCATTGACAAGTATCTGTACTTTGAGAGACTCGCTGCCGGAGCAGTCTGATCGCCGACGCGAACTCAGTAGTACGCTCGAATTTGTGTCAGAGTGCATGCTTGATCGACTCTATGCTCGCCTTCCAGTCTACGGAGTAGAGCCTAGTGACATTGAAGCCCATAAGGCTCTATTGTTGATTGAATTAGGGTTACGGTTTGGCGGCGTCATCCCTTCGCAAGCGAGCGGCGAATACTTCAAGGGTCTGTTTTCGGCGATCAATCAAAAGTTTATGCAGTTCGACGTTAACGACGGGAAATTGGATGAGCAAATCGACGAAGTAATGACTTTATGCAAGTTGTTGACAACCAACCCGCCAGCGAATGAGATCCGCACCACAGTGAAGCAAGTCGAAGAGGGACTTTCCGCAATACGGAAAGCGATCCTTCTTGATCATTGGAAGTGCCGTTGGGAGGATATCCCGGGATACTTCTAAGAACGGTCACGCTACGACGCCTCCTCTTTTGGGAAAGTCGGCCACGTCCCCGCCGCCCTTCAATGTCCGATTGACTACACTATCGCCGGCCAGCCACTGGAGAACCCTTGCGCGGTCGAGTCACAATGATGACACTTCAGCCGCTGACACCCGCCCTCGGTTTGATGAACCGATGCCCTTGTTACGTAAGTCGTTACTGGTAAGCATGTTACTAAATCATGCTCTGCGTAGACACCCATTGACACCCGCACTGCCTAATCCTTGGGCATCAATCTGGGCTGGTTGACTGGTGGCCTCCGGCGCTGCCAACCGGTAGGATGTAGTCATTAGGATTACATCCCGAACGTGACCCCAGCGTCCCGAACATTCCATGAGGCGGCAGGATGCCAGCCCCTACAGGCAATCGCAATAGGACGACACACGGCCGGCGCGGCTTCCTCGCGTTGGGGACACTCCCCAAGGGCGCCGCGTACATCCGGCGCTGCATCGGGCAGCTACGGGCCGAGTGTGAGGCCGCGGTCATTGAGGCGAAGGGGCAACTCAATCTGACCGACGCGGCGACGTGCCAGAGCGTGGCGCGGCATGAAGGGCGGGCGCTCTTGGCCGTCCGATGGCTGCGGCAGCGCGGTAGCGAGATGAGTGACTCCGAACGGCTGGGCTACCTTCGTGAGCTTGGCAACGCGACGGATGCTCGGGACCGCGCTATCCGATCGCTGAGGCTCGACGTCGCGGCAACTGATCCGTGGACAGCGCTGACCGATGTCACCGCGCCCGATGATGCCGAACCCGACAACCCGGCCACGTGGCCGGGCGAGGCGAGCCCGTGAGCAAGCCCGACTTGAGAGCGATGGCCGCGCACCCGGAAGCGTTCCGCGATGTGGTGCTGATCGACACCGACCGTGGACCGGTGCCCTTGGCCTCGATCGCTGACCCGTGGCAGTTGGCCGACTTCGCAGCGCTGGACGATGCCTGGCGGCTGGTGGCTGGTCACCAGGTGCAACCAGCAGCACCTCGGGCGTACCTGGAGCGCCCCCGTGGTCACAGCAAGACGTCTGACCTGGCAGTCATGGCGACTTGGGCCTTGGCGTTCTCCCGGCGCAGGTTGTCCGGTGTCGCGGCTGCGGCAGACCGAGAGCAAGCCCGACTGCTCCGCGATGCCATCTCCAGGCTGGTGTCGGCCAATCCTTGGCTGACCGGCACGCTGGACGTCCAGGCATATCGGGTCATCAACACCCGCACGGAGAGCTCGCTTGAGATCCTCAGCAGTGATGCCGCTACGTCCTACGGATTGACGCCGGACTTCATCATCGTTGATGAGCTAACGCACTGGACCAACCGTGACCTGTGGGACTCGCTCATCTCCTCCGCGGCCAAGCGCGGGCACTGCGTTGTTGTGGTCATCAGCAACGCGGGTTGGGGCGACACTTGGCAATGGGCGACGCGTGAAGCGATCCGGACCGATCCCCGCTGGTACTTCTCCCGGTTGGATGGCCCCACCGCTTCGTGGATCACACCGGATCGACTGGACGAACAGCAGCGCCTGTTGCCTCGCATCGCGTACGAGCGACTGTGGCTCAATCGCTGGACGTCGGGCAGCGGTGATGCACTCGACCCGGACGTCCTGACCGCGGCGCTGACGATGGCGGTGCCCCCGGCCAACACAAGCCCTGGTGAGTCCTACTTCGCTGGCCTCGATCTGTCGACCCGTCAGGATGCGACGGGGCTGGTCATCCTTGGTCGTGATGATGGCTGGAGTGAAGAACGGTCACTTCCCCGGCACCGGTTGCCTTCCACGGTCGCCGCCCTGGCAGACTTGGGGTTGGTCGATGCGGCCGAGCCTGAACCCCAGGTCATCGAACACGCCGGCAGTGGTCGGCTGCGATTGATCGACGTCCAGTTGTGGGAACCCAACGGGCAAGCGCATCGACCTGCCTTGCCGCCGCGCGGGTCGTGCGTGAACAGCGCGGCGCCGTCGTGGACGATCGCCGCAACACCGGCGCCCGGCCAGTTCGCGAGTCCGGAGAGTCCGGCCGCGTCCGGAACCTGTGCGACCCACGCGCCCGGCGTCACGAGTCTCACGAACGCCGCCGGCGAGCACGCGCCCTGCACGACGACGACGATCTTCAGCACGCCGTCCAGGAACTCGGCCAGATCGCCGGCCCGCAGATCGGCGCCGTCCACCACCACGACGAGCGGCGGCGCGATCAGTCGCTCGCGTGCGGTCCACGCAGCGAACGGAGTACGCGCGCACATCTCGGCGTCGTGCTCTGGTGACTCGCTCCGGCGCGCGATGCAGCGGCGACGTGCGCCGCGCCGAATGCGCGGCCCGCCGCGGCCAAGCCTGCCGCGACGGTGTCGCGGAAGCTGCCGCCCGCGGGGACGCGTACGACGAAGAGTTCTTCCGCGGGCTGTTCTGAAAGAGCGCGCAGCGTCTCGTGCGCCGCGCGCAGGCGGTCCCGCGACTGCGGGTCGAGCGGGCTGGCGCGCGACACGACGCGGGAGAACCGGCTGAAGTCGATGCGCCCGGCGGCGAACACGCCGAGCCCGCGGCCGTCCGCGTCGGCCGACGGCTCGATGAGCATCCCGCGCAGGTCTTCTTCCGCGCCGGCCACGGCCGAGCGGAACTCAGTCACGGGAGCGCGCAGCGCCTCGAGGGCCTGCAGGACGGGGTCGGTCTGGGGAACGTGGTCGTCAGACGGCATAGCGGTCGAACTCCGCGTCGAGGAGGGTCATGCGTTCCTGCGCGGTGTGCACAGGCAGGTGCCGCGTCTCCTCGTAGCGCGGCGCGGCGGGGTTGCAGTAGAAGAGGCCCAAGCGGAACTTCCCGTCCGGCTCGGCCAGGCGGCGCGCGCCGGCCAAGTCGCTCGGGTCGTGCACCACGTGGTTCTTGTAGAGCTTCTCGGTCCCGCCGGTCGGGATGCCGTCGTCGTGCATCAGCAGTTCGATCGCCGCCGGATCGCGCACGGCCTTCTGGTAGATGTCCGGCGTGAAGACCGGGCAGCGCTGCAGGATGCGCACGAAGGACAGCCCCTTGTGCGCGTGCGCAGCCTTGAGCGTCTCGAAGAGGTGCCCGGGCACCCACTCCGCGGTCTGCGCGACGAACGAGGCGTTCGTCACGCCGAGCGTCACCGTGAGCGGGTTGAGCGGCGGGAGCCAGCTGCCCTTCGGCTGCGTGTTGCTGGTGTAGCCCTGCGGCGTCGTGGGCGATGTCTGGTCCTTCGTCAGCGCATAGATGCAGTTGTCGAGGAGCAGGACCGTCAGGTTCATGTTGTAGCGGATCGAGTGGATCCAGTGGCCCGCGCCGATCGAGCAGCAGTCCCCGTCGCCCATCACGACGAAGACGTCGAGATCGGGGCGGTGGAGTTTCACGCCGGTCGCGATCGGAAGCGCGCGGCCGTGGATGCCGTGGAAGCCGTAGGTGCGCAGGTAGTGCGGGAGCCGGCTCGAGCAGCCGATCCCGGAGACGAACACCGTGCGGTCCGGCGCGAGGTGTTCCTCCGCGAGCAGGCGCTGCACGCTCGTCAGGACCGAGTGGTCGCCGCAGCCGGGGCACCAGCGCGGGACGTGCGTTCCGTAGTCCTCGGGACCCAGATGGGTCTCGTCCCCCGTGCAGGACGCACACTCGAGGACCGATGTGGCGAACGGGATCACTGGGCGCCTCCCTTCGGCATGTTGTCGCGGATCGCCTTGAGGATCCGCCCGGGGCGCAGCGGCTCGCCGAGCACGCGCGTCCAGCAGTCCACGTCCACGAGCGTCGTGGCGCGCAGCAGCCACGAGAGCTGCCCGCGGCGCCGGTTCTCCTCGTTCACGAACGGCGCGTCCGGTTCGTCGCTGTAGTTGATCTCGACGGTCATGACCTTGCGGAAGCGCCGGAAGATCTCGGTCAGGCCGGGCTCCAGCGGCGAGAGGAAGCGCAGGTGAAGCGTCGAGACCGCGTGCCCCTCGGCGCGCGCGCGATCCACCGCCTCCTCGATCGCGCCCTTGGTGCTCCCCCAGCCGACGACCAGCAGCTCGCCGGCGTCGTCGCCGATCACCTGGGGGGGCGAGGTCTCGCTGCAGCACCGGGAGCTTGCGGCTGCGCATCGCGCAGCCGCGCTGGTGCGTGGCGCCGTCGTAGTCGACGTTGCTCTTCTCGTCGTGCGTGAGCCCCGTCAGGGTGTGCATGCCGCCCGGGCGGCCCGGGACGAAGCGCTCGGACAGCCCGGTGCGCGGGTCCCAGTCGAACGCGCCCTTGCCCGCCGGCACGGCGCTCTGGTCGGGCGACGAAGCGTGCCAGGCGACATCGAGCTTCGGCCGCGGGAAGGGCTGTACGCCGGTGGCGAGGTTGGCGTCGGTCAGGATGATCACCGGCGTGCGGAAGCGCCTCGGCGATCCGGCGCGCGGTGACGACGACGTGGAAGCACTCCTCGATCGTCGCCGCGGCGATCACGATCTTCGGCGAGTCGCCGGGCGAGCCGTGGATCGCCGCGAGCAGGTCGCCCTGCTCGACCTTCGTCGGCAGGCCGGTGCTCGGCCCGCCGCGCTGGACGTCGAGGACGACGAGCGGGATCTCGGTCATCATCGCCAGGCCGATGAACTCGGTCTTGAGCGCGAGGCCAGGTCCGGAGGTGACCGTGAAGGCGGCCTTGCCGGCGTAGGAGGCGCCGATCGTGGCGCCCATGGCCGCGATCTCGTCCTCGGCCTGGTGGACCTTGCCGCCGAACTTCTCGAACATCTCGCTCAGGTAGTGGGAGACCGAGGTCGCCGGCGTGATCGGGTACATCGCGCAGAACTCCATCCCCGCCGCGA
>CALOEH010000204.1:0-9364 GCA_942492195.1 uncultured Planctomycetia bacterium
GACTCGTAGCGATGCGAAGGGATGAACGATGGCAATTTAAGATCGCAAGGTTCAGCACGCTCACGAAGCTACGAGGCCAGGAAGGGCACGATGAGCCAGCCTGCTACCCGCGAGGCACGGCAGAACGCCTCCCCGTCGCCATCATCTCCAGCCATCCCTCCACTGAGTGTAATAGCCGCATTGCTGGCTTTGAATCTTCTCATCCCTGGTGGATGTCTCGCACTCTCACGGTCGATAACTCAGTCGTTTTCGCGATTCAGGCACTCGGCGAGGGGCGTCAAGTCAGCTAGCGTGAGGTTTAGGATGCACCGTCGGGAATTCGTTTTGCGGATCGTACAGAGCACCCTCTTGGGCAGTGCTTGTGGGCTCTCGTCCGGTTGCGGTACGCTGCTTCACGGAGAGCGATCCGGCCAGCCGCATAGCCACCAGATCGACTGGAAAGTGGCTGCGCTGGATGGCTTGGGGTTGATTTGTTTCTTTGTGCCAGGCGTGGTGGCCTTTGCGGTAGACTTCTACACTGGGGCGATCTATCTGCCGCCTGGCTATGCTATCGATGAAACTCGCGAAACGTTGCCGGACACAACCGAATTGGTCGCGATTGAGGTGCCTCGCGATGAACTCTCACTGGTGCGAGTAGAGCAGGAGGTTAGCCACAAGATGGGGCAGCCGGTGAAGCTAGATTGTTCCACCACGCGAGTTAGCGAAATGCCAAGCATTGACACGTTCGCCACGAACTTTGAATCGCACCGCAAGAACCGCAAGTTTGGCTTCAGCCTGCGACGCTTGATCGACCGTTTCAGAACAGCGTAGTTCAGGTTCAGCGCGTTCGATCTGACGTAGCTAGCTACGTTGCGTGCGCGGGTGATACGCCACTTTCATACGCTTGGTTCCGCAGATCTGAGTTGATTGTGCGACCTTTGCAACTGTGGCGTTCGAGGGTGAGCAGAATGAGCGAGTACCTTATGCCAAGCGAATACATTGAAGCCCTGGCATGCTTGTAGATACCGTTGTTCGCTGGATAAATGGGGCGAACTTGAGGCGGCCCGCGTCTCCCTGGACAGCAAGGCCAGAATCGGTACATCTTCGATCGCTCGACTGAACGCCGAGCCGTAGGCATGTGCCCTCGCCTGCGGCTCATTCTTACAGCGTCGCACGGGACGATGTTGAGCATGCAGAAACTGCCCTGGCTTCGGCAGACACCGACATCACGGTCAGCATCTACCCCCGGATCGCCGAAGATTAGCCAACAGCGCCGTCAACGTGGTTGACGCAGTGATCATCATCAACGAATTGTTGTCCAATGGCGAGTATTCGCTGGGCGAGTCTCCCACGACCGTCCCCTTTCTGGGACGAGGACAATAACGGCGAATTGGACGTGATCGTAATCAACTATCTCCTGAATCAGCCGAACCAGAGTTCGGGCAAATCCCCCGAACCTTAAGCGAGCCCCGTTCTGCGGGACACAACCGCCCCAGAGACGGCCCTCTCAGATCCCGCTGCCCAGTGGGAGACACTCGCCCTCAATGCCACGTTCGGACAAGAAAGTGCCGCCGAAAATGAGCGGCTCAATAGTCGCTGGGGGCCGCTCACAAACCGGTGAGCCAGGAGGCGTGCAATGGGATATCCCCTGGAGAAACACAGCGGCCGGAGAAGATTCAGGCGTTCTTTGACAGGCTGACTCGGGAACGGCTTCGAGATGGGGAATCGTTTATCGCTGTGCTCGAAGTGTGTGGCTTCAACGATTGGTTGATCCGGTTGCTAAACGACTACCCGTTCCCCCAGTCTTTCGGCAAACGGTCCTGAATCAGCTCAGGGCGTTTCGCCAGGATCAGCCAATCGAGATTGATGCAGGCCCGAATGATCTCCCAGGCTTCGTCGCGCCAAGCGTCGGCGCCAGGGTGGAAGAAATCCGACATCGAAAAAGTGAAGATGCGAAGGCGATTTCCGTTCAGGCCGGCTTCTCGATTCCAACGCTGAGGATTCCGCCAAGTAGTCTTCGTACGCGTGGGACCGGCAAACGGCTCATGATCTGCCCGATTTAGCAGTGCCGGCACGCGGCCGATCCCGTCTTTCCTGGAAACTCCTCTTTAGCCGTCCGACAGCTCGACGTGGTGAACTTCCACGCTGGCAGGAGTCACGGTTCCGTCTTAGCCTGCTACGGTCCGTTGGGAGCCCGTTTATCCCAAAATCCTCACCGCTAACGAGGACTGCTGTTGGCGACACGAAAACCTGACCAAAAGATAAATCAGATCGAGGGCAAGTAGTTCGAGCGGAAGGCGGCGTAGATTTCGCATCGCTGGCCGGCGACTAATCGGGCCGCCCGACGTTGGGAACCAGAACATTCGAGTCTTCCTGCCTTTCATTCGACGTCGGCGATGGGTTGACTTGCTGACATCGTGTCAGCATACTAAGTCGCCATGTCACCAACGAATCAAGAGATAATCCGCCGCAGGAACAACCCCAAAGATAAGTCCACGCTGCGCAGGTCGGAACAGACGCGACAGGCGATTCTCGATGGCGCGCTGAAGTTCCTGTGGACCCAACCCTTTCGTGACTTGACCGTTGCCGAGTTGATGTCGCTCACAGGAACGAGCCGGTCGGCCTTCTATCAGTACTTTTCTGACCTGCACGACTTGATCGAGACGCTGCTCCATGATTTACAGGGGGAGATACTGACCGTGGCCGAGCCGTGGCTGCACGGCGAAGGTGATCCTGTTTCGCTGCTCGAGGAGTCACTATCGGGCTTCGTAAAGGTCTGCCATCGGCGTGGTCCGCTCATCCGCGCCGTTGTTGATGCAGCCCCGATGGACGAACGCCTTGAAAAGGCGTGGGCGGGGTTTCTCAAGGTCTTCGACGATGCGGTGGCGGAACGGATTGAAGAACATCAAGCCGCGGGCTTGATCCCATCACTTTGATGCTCGTCCCGTGGCGATTGCACTCAATCGAATGGACGTTGGCGTCATGGTCCATCATTTCGGCCGCCGTCCCCGAAGCCAGCCAGAACTGGTGCGTCAATCCATTACACGGATCTGGAACTCTACGCTTTACGGCGGATCGTCCGCTGCTAATGAATCGAAAATACTATGAATGCGCCCACTGTGCACGAAAGGAACTAGCTGCTGTGAATACTATGACTATCCTCCGAACTACCCTCCTAGGAACGGTTGTTGCCGTATCCGCGATCGCCGTGCAGGCTGCCGAACCCGACCGCACGATTCTACCCATCAAGGAGCCAAGCTACCCGGCTTACCGCGAACTCGATGTCCGAAATACGCAACCACCGCCGCGTTTTCAAGTCACGGCACCTAAGAGTGCGCCCAATGTCGTGATCATCCTAATCGACGACCTCGGCTTCGGCGCCACCACGACGTTCGGCGGCCCCATTCCCACTCCTACGTTTGACCGGCTCGCTAAATCCGGTTTGCGGTACAACAACTTTCACACAACGGCGCTGTGTTCGCCAACGCGGGTTGCCTTGAAGTGCGGGCGGAATCATCACACCGCCAACGCCGGTTCCATCATGGAGACGTCCACCGGCTACCCGGGCAACACGGGAGCCATCCCGAACCGCGTGGCCCCTCTGGCGGAAATGCTCCGGCTCAACGGTTTCAGCACGGGCGCCTTCGGCAAGTGGCACGAGACTGCCGCCTGGGAGACCAGCGTGTCCGGCCCATTCGATCGCTGGCCTACGCATCAGGGCTTCGACAAGTTCTACGGTTTCATTGGAGGGGAGACCGACCAGTGGGCGCCACTGATCTACGACGGCGTGAAGAAGGTCAATCCACCCAAGAAGGAGAAATACCACTTCACCGAGGATATGACCGATCAGGCGATCAACTGGGTCAAGGCTCAGCAATCCATGACGCCGGACAAACCGTTCTTCGTGTATTTTGCCACCGGGGCCACCCACGCGCCACACCACGTGCCGAAGGAATGGATCGAGAAGTTCCACGGCAAGTTCGATGCAGGCTGGGACAAGGTTCGCCAGGCGGCGTTTGAACAACAGAAAAAGTTGGGCGTGATTCCCGCCGACACTCAGTTGCCGACCGTGCCCGAGGACCTTGCCGCATGGGATTCGCTGCCGGAGGACCACAAGAAGCTGTTCCGCCGCCAAGCCGAAGTCTTTGGCGGCTTCGTCGCCCACACAGACCATCACGTCGGGCGTCTGGTGCAAGCGATTGACGACATCGGCGAACTCGATAATACCTTGATTTTCTACATTGCTGGCGACAACGGCACGAGCGCCGAGGGTGGCATGGTCGGCATGTATAACGAAATGACCTACTTCAATGGGGTCGAAGAAAAGGTCGAGGACCTGCTGCCGCTGATTGATAAGTGGGGCAGCGAGGAGACGTTTCCGCACATGGCGGCAGCTTGGGCGGTGGCCTTCGACTCACCGTTCAAGTGGACCAAGCAAGTCGCTTCCGACTTTGGCGGCACACGCAACGGCCTGGTTGTTCACTGGCCGAAGGGCATCGAGCAAGGCGGCGGATTACGCCAGCAGTTTGGACATGTGATCGACGTCGCGCCCACGATCCTGGAGGCGTGCAGCCTGCCTGAGCCGAAGATCGTCAACGGTACTGCGCAAGTGCCGATCGAAGGCACGAGCTTGTTGTATACGTTCGACAATGCTGACGCGCCCGAGCGACACAACACGCAGTACTTCGAGATTTTCGGCAACCGCGCCATCTACCGTGACGGCTGGTTGGCCCGCACGATTCACCGCGCCCCCTGGCAAACAGGAAAGCAGAAACCGCTGACCGAGGACGCGTGGGATTTGTATTTTGTCCACAAGGACTTTAGCCTCGCCAACAACCTGGCTGAGAGGTACCCGAAGAAAGTCGAAGAAATGAAGGCTCTGTTCATGATTGAAGCTGCGAAGTACAACGTGCTGCCGATCGATGACCGCACGATCGAGCGGACCAATCCAGAGCTTGCGGGTCGCCCCGACCTGCTGGGTTCGCGCACCTCGCTGACGCTC
Organism: uncultured Planctomycetia bacterium; assembly: GCA_942492195.1. Taxonomy (GTDB): domain Bacteria; phylum Planctomycetota; class Planctomycetia; order Pirellulales; family S012-138; genus CALOEH01. Next base: position 4,982 of record CALOEH010000204.1, read on the forward strand.
TACGAAGGCATGGAGGGCATGATGGAGAACACGTTTATCAACGTGAAAAACCGCTCCAAGACAATCACGGCGGAGATCGTGGTCCCAGAAAGCGGCGCATCAGGCGCAATCGTCGTGCAAGGTGGTCGATTTGGCGGTTGGTCGCTGCATCTGCGTGATGGAAAACCAGCATACGAATATAACTGGTTGGGATTGGAACGGTTCGTGGTTGAAAGCCCCAAGGCGCTTCCTGCCGGGAAAGTCACGGTGAAACTCGACTTTGCCTACGACGGCGGCGGTCCAGGAAAGGGCGGCTTGGCGAAGCTATCCGTCAATGGCCAACAGGTGGCCGAAGGTAGAATCGGCCGGACTCAGCCGAACATCTTTTCGGCGGACGAAACTGCGGACGTTGGTCTCGACAACCAAACGCCGGTGGCAAGCGGTATTGGTTACGGACCTGACGAAACCAAGTTCACTGGTAAGATTGAAAAGGTCATCGTCAATGTGCGGTAGGCTGAGCACTGTTTAGGAGAGAAGCCGTTTTAGTGGTTGGGGCTTCGCTGAACCCAAGAGAAAGGTGGCGAGGGAACCGGCGACAACATAACTGCAATCCGTTTGGAATATAGTCGGCAACGAACCGTGCATCAATCATTACTGATACGTTGCCGGGCAGCCGTGGACACCGCAAAGTCACCTGATCCATATAGGTGGCGAACTGAACCAGTAGAGAAAGCTTCCGAGCCGCCGACGGCAGCGTTAGAATACATATATTCATAAGCCAGCACCGATCTGAATTTCCGGTCATACCCGAGTCTCACGTTCCCCTGCTAGCAGACAATAATACTGGGTGAGACCGCATCCTACTTACAGCCTATGTGGTTTGATCCGCTGCCGTCGAAGAATAGAAACACCATGACGAAGGCCGTTTCACTATCGCTGCGAACAGCCGTCCGGCGAATCATCCCGGCGATTGTGCTATTGGCGGCGGCAGCCGTGCCAGTCTACGTGAGAGCCGAAGATCCCTTCCCGCCGGCTAACTCGCGATATGCGCGGCCCGAAGTGGACGAGGTGCCAGACCTCCAGCGGCATGTCTTGCCGCTCCTGGGGCGGCTGGCGTGCAACGGGCGGGAATGCCACGGTTCGTTTCAGGGGCAAGGAGGCTTTCGGCTTTCGCTCTTTGGATATGATTTTGCCGCCGATCACGCATCGCTGATGGAGCAGGACCAGGACCGGGTGGATCTTGCAGAACCGGCATCCAGCCTGATCTTGACCAAGCCGACACTAGCCGTCGATCACGATGGGGGTGAGCGCTTCAAGCCAGATGAGTGGGAATACCGGCTGCTAAGAAGGTGGATCGAATCCGGTGCACCGGGGACCGAGGAAGAGTCCTCGCTTGAGTCGCTCTTGGTCGAGCCAGCAGAGATCGTGTTTGCCGGAATCGAGGAGCGATCGCAACTACGCGTGATCGCCTGTTGGTCGGATGGTTCGCGCGAAGATGTCACGCCGCTAGCCCGCTTCCGAAGTAATGACGATTCCATTGCCAAGGTCAGCCCGGCCGGCGAAGTGTTGGCCATGGGCCGAGGCGATACGCACGTCGTCGTTTTCTATGATAATGGAATCACGCCGGTGCCCGTCGCGCTGCCGGTGTCCGAATTGACCGGGGCCAAGTATCCCGCGGTGCCCACCGACGAAGATTGACCAACTCGTTGTCGAGAAGCTGAAAAAGGTTGGAGTTGTGCCCGCCGAAATTTGTACCGACGCGGAATTCCTCCGCCGGGCAAGTCTCGATATCACCGGCACGTTGCCACTACCTGGCGAAGTGCAGCAATTCCTGGCGGATAAATCCCGGGACAAGCGGGCGCAGGAGTTACGAACTGCTCGACCGCCCGACCCTCGGCCTGGTGGGCCACGCGGTTGTGCGACTTGCTCGGCAATACGGAAGAGAACCTCCCTGTGGGAGGTGAGCAGGGCGTGCGGCGGGAGAAGTCAGCGCTCTGGTACGACTGGGTTTATCGGCGGCTCAATGACAACACGGCCTACGATCAACTTGTCGAAGGGATCGTGCTTGCCCGAAGTCGTGGAGTCGACCAAACTGCGGAAAACTACTTTGAGGAGATGACCTCGTACTTTCGCGAGAAGGCCCCAGCGGACTTCTCCGAGCGGGAGTGGATGCCGTACTTCTGGACGCGAGGGCGTTTCACGCCGCGACAACCACTAAGGTTCAGCTATGCGTTTCTCGGCATTCGCCTGGAGTGTGCTCAATGCCACAAGCATCCCTATGACCAATGGACGAAGGCGGACCATGACGGATTCAAGTGGTTTTTCGAAGGTGTGGGCAATTCGTACAGCGACCGTAAGCTGGCTGAGGAGCGAAAGAAAAAGTTCGGCCTGACCGCCGATCAGGACAGCGGTAGCTACAAGCGGCTTTTTGCGAAGTTGGCCAGTCAAGGCAGCCCCATTCCCTGGCAAGAAGTCACGGTTACGTCACTTGAGCGGCGGTTGGCCAAAGCTCGCCGCACGGCAAAAGTAGCTGGCGGTCGTGTGCTGACGCCCAAACTATTGGGTGGCGAAGAAGTGCTCGCCGCCGAGTTGGATGATAGCCGAGTTCCCTTAATGGAGTGGCTCCGGCAACCGGAGAATCCATACTTCGCCAGGGCCATCGTCAATCGTGTATGGGCCAACTACTTCGGTGTCGGGATTGTGGATCCGCCGGATGACATGAACTTGGCAAATCCTGCCAGCAACGAACCCCTGCTGGATTATCTTGCCCGGGAGTTTGTCGCCCAGGGCTACGACTTAAAGTGGCTGCATCGTGAAATTACGACCAGCCATGCCTATCAGCGCAGCTGGCTTCCCAATGAGACCAACGGTATGGATCGAAATTTCAGCCGGGCGCTGGTTCGCCGACTTCCGGCCGAGGTTGCCTGCGATGCATTGGTACAGGCGACCGCTGCCGACCAACGCCTGGCTGCATTGCAATCCGATCCCGCCACCGTCAGAGACCGCGCTATTGGCATCTCGAGCGGATACAGCGGACGCTACGACGGACAGTACGCCGTGAACCTGTTTGGAAAGCCTCCGCGCGATGGAATCTGCGATTGCGACCGTTCCAGCGAGCCCAGCCTGCTGCAAACCATTTACCTGCGCAACGACGCCGAGTTGTTGAGCCGGCTGGACCACAAAGAGGGCTGGCTGAAACAGATCGCAGCCCGTGGAAATCCTTGGCTCTCGGTTAACGAGGACGACGCAATCCAGCAGGCGTATCTCCGCACCTTCAGCCGTCCACCGACTGCGAGCGAACTCGACACGGCTCGCCAACATGTACATCAAGCGGCCGATGCGGCTTCAGGCCTCCGCGACTTGTTGTGGGCCTTGCTGAACAGCAAAGAATTTATCCTCAACCACTAGACCGGTGCGGCCCATGTCCAAATCGAAGTACTGCGACGGCGTTACTCGGCGCGACACGCTGAAGATTGGTTCGCTCGGGCTGTTTGGCCTAAGCCTCGGCGGCTACCTGCGGCAGCTTGACGCGGGCGAACAACATACTGCCAAGGCGCAGTCTGCCATCTTCATCTGGCTTGGTGGAGGCCCCAGCCACCTGGACACGCTCGACATGAAACCGGAAGCGCCGGCGGAAATTCGTGGCGAGTTCAAGTCCATCGAGACGAACGTAAGCGGCCTGCGTATCAGTGAGCATCTGCCGTACCTTGCTCAGACCGCAGACAAATTCACGCTGCTGCGCGGTGTGAGCCACAACATTGCGGGCCACGGTCTCGGTACCACTTACCTCAACACGGGCAACCGACCGATTCCTTCGCTGGAGTATCCGGGACTGGGGGCGGTGGTTAGTAAGGAGCTTTCCGGCTCGCCGCAACTGCCGCACTTTGTCGCCATCCCCAACACGCCGCAACAGGCCGGCTACCTGGGCGTGCGGTACGCACCTCTTCGAACCGCCAGCACTCCGCGGACGGGCCAGCCGTTCTCGGTACGCGGCATCTCGCTTGAGAATGGCCTGACGGTCGAGCAGTTTGAGGCCCGCCAGCAACTGCTAGGCAAAGTTGACACGGCCTTTGGAGAGCTGCATGGAAAGAGTTCACTTGTTGAGGGACTGGACCGCTTCGATCAACAGGCGTATGCCGTGATTAGTTCGCCGCGAGCGCGAGAAGCGTTTGATGTCAGTCGCGAGTCGAGCGAAGTGGCCAGCGCCTTCGGCGGATCTTCCTTTGGCCAAAGCTGCCTGCTTGCCCTGCGGCTGGTTGAGGCAGGTGTGCGGTTTGCCACTGTTACTTTCTCTGGCTGGGACACGCACTCCAACAACTTCCGTAATCTGCAGGAGAAGTTGCTGCCATCGTTCGATCAGGGGCTGGCCGCTCTTTTCACGCACTTGAAGCGTGGATTTGCTGG
>CALOEH010000205.1:0-61986 GCA_942492195.1 uncultured Planctomycetia bacterium
TGAATAATTCGGGTTTACAAACAAGCAAGGACAGTACCTCGCTTACATTCATCTTTACCGCAAGCTCCACCGCCAGGGTCCATCGGAAGCGGACATGGTTAAGTATTTCCGTGTCTCGCCACCGAGCGTACACCAGATGATTGTCAAGTTGGAGCAGATGGGGCTCATCACAAGGGAGTCCGGTGTACCGCGATCGGTGCGAGTTGCGCATACGGTTGACGAGATTCCCGATCTTGAAGACGCAGAAGAGTGAGATTAATCGACTTCAGGACAGACAACGCGGATGCCTTCTTCGACGACAACTCAATTGACAGTGCAATCCTGCAAAAACATTGCCGCCCCGATCGGTCCAATTTTGCTCCGGCGTGACCTCGACCGAGTAAGTGCCAAACGCGGTCAGCCCCGGAAGCGTAACGCTGATCTCAGTCGTCCCATTCCCGCTGATCGAAACAGGTTCGATAATTGTTCCGGACGTGTCACGGACTTGAAGTCCTTCGAGGTCGCCGAAGATCGGCTCATCAAACCGCAAGTGCAAAACATGATGCGGCTGCTCTGTCAATTCGACCCGTTGCGGTTGCGGAGCAGCCAGGTCGACAACGTATGCCCTACTGGATGGAATGCCGACAATTCCTCGGTCGTCGATGGCCCGAACGGAGAAAACGTGCGCCTTCGGTGAGTTCGACGTGCCCCGAAGGAGTAGCTAATAATCTAAGAGGCCTGTCACCAAATGAAATTGTTAGGTTAAATGTTCAGGCTCTGAAAAATGCAGATGTTCCCGAAAGTACGATAGAGGTCATTGCAAAAGAGGCGTTCAACCATGCTAAGACTCTTTCCAAGTAACGACGGAGAATGTGTACCGCTTGTCATCGATGACGGTAATAGTGTGTCGGGCTCAAGGCTCGGCGGACGTCCTCCAGCGGGGGTTGTCCCCGGTCACATCACTCCATTAACGAGGTACTTTTGCACCATACGTATTGCCGAAGATCCGGTGCTGGAGATTTCGGTCTTTCTTTCTCTTGACTTTGATAGCATGGCAGATGGAGCCGGAATTATTCACGCATCAGGCGAAGTTATTGAAGCGATAGTTCATTGTGAGAGTCTTCGGGGTGATGATACAGTATTGGCATCGGAATTGACTCCGCACCCGATACGACATGAAAGGACATGCGAGGATTATCTGATAGATGAAGATGGAAATCACGTTGTCAGATCTCATCACAAACTTGGCGGGTCTCCTTTCCTTCAGGACACTGGCGAAGGACTGCCAGCGGCAGTTCGTCAGATGCGTGACGAAGGTTGTTTTCAAGTTGTTCAGATTGACTTCCCCGGTGCCGATGATGGTGACGTCGAAGGAGACTGGCCCTTTGCCGGTGGCATTTTTCACCTATTTGGTAGCAATCCAATGGAAACATGCTTGTGGCGGTGTTTCTGGGAGTACTGACTGCCATGTCGTGATAACTGAGTCGGGTACGCTGTGAGACTGCGAATTTTTACCTCGGCATTCTATCACAAAATTTTAGAATCGCTGCGGTAGCAGATCCCCGGCGTGTGGAGGAGCAAGGATGGTACTTGCTGTACCTCATCCACGAGCGCTAAGTTTCTTTCAGCCACTACAACGGGACCGTCTGCACCCTACGATTTCTTTATGGCGTAACACTCAAGCAAGAGTGGCGGATCGAGCATCTGCCGCTGGCCCGCAATCCGCGCCAACTGCCCACCGTACTGACCCCCGCCGAAGTTGAACGGCTGCTGCCATGCATCTCCGGATCTTCATCGCCTGGTCGTGGCGACAATCTATGCGACCGGCCTACGGGTCTCCGAGGCGTTGCATCTCAACCGCGCGATATCGACAGCCAGCAGATGCTGATTCGGGTCCGTCATGCGAAACGCCGCAAAGAGCGGTTGGTCCCGCTGTCTCCCGTGCTGTTGGAGATGCTGCGGACACATTGGCGGAACACGCGACCCTTAGATCGGGCCACCTCGCTGCCACCTCCATCCGGCCCGGTAACGCCGTGACCTGCTCAAAACTCGGGGCGTATCTGGACCGCCCTCCGTATCGCTCGTGGAGAACGCCGGCGTAGCAGATCTTCTTGCTCTGCGTCCAAGTTCACACCGTCGCAGCCCATGGTCGGATTCACGGCGGAATCGCACCACAGGCCGACGCTACCTGGAGATCCGACGCTAGGCCTGCTACGACGGCGTTTATGAAGCCGAATTGGATGGACAGAGACTGAGGTTGGCCAAAAACTCTTTTGACTATTCCCTGGCCGAGTAGGATGCAGACCAGCGGTTTGGGCAATACCAACGCCGGACAGCGGCAAACGGTGGGACTGACGCGGGAGTTCCACACACGGATTCTCGATCACTACGTGCTCCGCGCAGGACTGCCAGAACGGCTTCCATTTCGAGCCGCATGTTGCGGAAGGGTGTACGAAGCGTGGCTGACGGAGGCTGGAGTTCGCGTTCTCAAGGAGGAAGGAGGAGGCGCTGGCCGCTGACAATTCGGCACAAACCAGTAAGATAGGACCTGTGCGGTTGTTGCCGCGATTGTTCCTGCTCACTGTCTAAGACTTCCGGACTATGCCGAACCGACAAGCTTTGCTGCGTGCCGATTGGATGCCTCGCCTGGCTGCCATTGATATCGGCACGAACAGCGTCCGCCTGATCATTGCCGAGGCCAACGGAGATGGGTCGTACCGCATTCTGGACGACGAGAAAGAGTCCACTCGGTTAGGCAAGAACCTGGCCAGCAGTGGTCGTCTGGATCCCGCAGCGGTGGAACAGACCGTGAGTGCCCTCCGGCGCAAGTTGCAGATCGCCGAAGGCTACCAGGTCAGCAAGCTCAAGGCCATTGCCACCTGCGCCGTTCGCGAAGCCAGCGACGGTGACGATTTTTGCGAACGTGTGCGGAGCGAACTGGGACTAGAGATCGAAGTCATTGGCGCTCGCCAAGAGGCCGACTATGCGTTTGCTGGGGTGGCCCGAGGTTTCAAACTCGAAGGCAAGAATGTCGCGGTCGTGGATATCGGCGGCGGCAGCACCGAGATCATACTGGCCTCGGGTCACATTATCGAAGAGGTCTACACCACGCCGCTGGGTGCGGTGCGGTTGACCGAACGCTACGGAGGTGCCCAAGCGCAAGATGGTGCTACCTTCAAAAAGTTGGTCCGCCGGATCGGACGCCGGGTGCGGCAAGAGATCGGCAAGCCGCTCTTCGCTCCCCATGTTCTGATTGGTTCTGGAGGTACGTTTACCACGCTGGCTGCCATGATCATGGCCACCAAGGGGATGACCGATCTGCCGGTACAGGCGTATGAGGTCTCACGCGCGGATCTACGGCGGATCCTCAATCGACTTCGAAAAATGCCCCCTAAAGTCCGCGGCAACGTACCTGGCCTGAGCGTGGACAGGGCAGACATCATCGTGGCAGGGCTGGTGGTGATTGACCGAATCATGCACCACCTCAAGGTCAACGTGATCCAGACACACACCGGCGGGGTGCGAGACGGCCTGTTGCTATCGATGTTGGTAGGGGACAATCAGCCACAACCTGAGCCTGCCGCGCTGGACTCGGATCAGGCGATCGCCAATTTTGCCCAACGGTGTGGGACGGACATCCCGCATGGCCGGCAGGTCGCCCGGTTGGCAGGCAGGATCTTTGAACAACTTGTCGAACCATTCCAACTTCCGCCTGCTGATCGTCGGCTGTTGGAGGTGGCAGCGCAACTCCAGGACGTCGGCTACCTGATCAACTACGACCAGCACCACAAGCACAGTTACCACTTGATTCTCAACAGCCGATTGCCAGGGCTCAAGGCGCGCGAACTGGAGTTGATTGCCAACGTGGCCCGATATCACCGCGGCGCTCGCCCTAAGATCAAACATGAGAATTTTCACAAACTGGCTGAGGCAGACCGCCATCGAATCTGCACCATGGCCGCCATCCTCCGGATTGCTGGCGGCTTGGATCGCAGCCATACGCAGCAGGTGAATGACGTCCAGGTCACGGTGAATGCTGAAGCGGTGCGGATCGAAGTGCAAGCACAGGAACTCCCCGAGGTGGATCTTTGGGGAGCGGAGCAACGAGCCTCGTTGTTCGAGCGCACCTTCGACAAACGGCTGGAGATTTGCGAAATGCCGAAACATGCCGCATCCCCGGCCGAGCAATAACTAGCCGCAGCGTGTGGTGCTGGCGTCGAAATCGATCCAGCCGCTACCAGGTAGATCCACAGGCCGATTGGTTTGGGGACGCAGATTGCTCCATTTTTTTGCCAGCGAGCCGGAAAGCACCTTGTCCATCGCATGTCAGCGGAAAGTGTCCTACCACCCGCGCCGAATCAGGTAGAATGGTGCTGGTTGTCAATGCTCCACCAACGTTGCTTGATTGAGTCCACAAACATGCTCCATGGTCCCCGCTGCGTTCGATCCATCGCCCCGGTTTCGGTGATGGCAGTCTGCGTGATTGCGGCTTGGTTGCTGGGTTCGGCGGGTGATTCGAAGAGGCTCGGTGCCGCAGAACCAGACTTCCCCAATCGGCTCCAGGCGGTCATGGCCCGCTATTGTTTCGACTGTCACCAATCCGCAGAACCCGCGGCCGGTTTGAATCTCGAACAAATGCTCCAGGCTCCAGCTGACCAGCATTACAAGCAGTGGCAGAAGGTCCTTGATTGGGTGGGGCAGCAGCAGATGCCTCCTGTCGAATCGGAGCAGCCCAATGCGGTTCAACGTAGGCAGCTTCTCGGCTGGGTTCAGGCAGAACTCAACCACGTGGCTGCCAGCCATGCTGATGACCCAGGACCCGTCACGCTCCGCCGCCTGACCGGTGCCGAGTACTCGTACACCATCGAAGACCTGACAGGTCTTCAGCTCAACCTGGATCGCCAGTTTGTCAGCGATGCCGTTGGGGGGGAAGGATTTACGAACGTCGGCAACGTGCAGTTCATGCAGGACTCGACGCTCGAACGATATCTGGGCGCCGCAAAACAGGTAGCCGAGCATGCCGTGATTGGGGCCGGTCCCTTGCACTTTTACGAAGTCGGCGCCGAGACCGGGTTCGAGCTCTCAGCGATGGCTCGCATTCAGGCAATCTATCGCCAACACGGATTCCGCACGGCTGCCGGCGAAGGGGGAATTGAGTTTGGGCTAGATCATTACGCGCGAGCCCTGTTCGTTGCCTGGCAGTTTCGCAATCGTGACGGTCTCGAATTGCCCGCAGCAACGCTTATCTCGCTGGCAAAGCACGAAGCAGTCTCCCCACGGTTCGCGCAGCACATCTGGCGAGTGCTAACGGACAAGCCGCGCGAGATGCCCACCTCAGAGATTGTCAAAGCCTGGCAGGCGATCCCCTCCCCTGCTGCCAACCTGCCGCAGGCAGTGAGTCGTGCGCGTGACGAATGCGCGCGGATTCAAACCCTGGTGCTCGAGTGGCAAGATCGGTTTGGGCAGAACCCGGACGCCAAGGAAGAAGCCCGCGTGCTGGCGGCTGATTCGTTCCAGGTCGCCAGGTCCCAACTCCTTGAGATGAACATCAACTGGCCGGTTGGCACAACCCTGGAGGTTGCCCATTTGACGTTCGGTGTCGAACCGGCCAATGGGAAAGAAACGTCCAGCCCTACCGTCATCTGGCGAGATGCCGCCGTGCAGTATCGCATCCCGGACCAACTGCTGGAGGACCCGCAGCCTTTGGCTAGATTCCTCGCTCCTGGTGATGCGGCCCGTTTGCAGTTTGGCAAACATCCTGCGGACCACCCCATTCCCGCAGGCGACTTCGCCAGCCAGGGAACCAAGCCGTTTACCATTCGGCTGCCAATTCCCCCTGGTGCCACTTCCGCTCGACTGTTGGTCACGGCTGAACTCGATGTGTCCGGCCGAAGCAACGAGATCGTCCGCTGCACGATTGCGCAGCGTGAAGACACCGACCAGGGCAAATCGATTTCGGCCTTGTTGGCCAATCCACAGCATCCCGAGTTTGCAGCCTGGAAGTCCGGGGTTTTGGAGTTCGCTGGGCTGCTGCCGCAGATTTCGCATCGAGAACCAGCCCCCTCTGACCGAGACCCGATTCCCGCTCCCTTGGACAACTCGTACAACAACCCGGAACGAAACCTGTTCCACAGCCAGATCAAATACCACCGAGACGATCAGTTCTTGGTGGAAAACATGCTGGATGATGATGCCCGTCGACAGCTCGATCAGGCTTGGGCAGATTTGCTCAGCTCGTTCGACTACCACCAGGGACTCTTCCGCATGCTGGCCGTCAAGTACGAGATTGATTTGGAAGATCGCACCGTGGGCACTGTCAGCAAGCGGTGGCTCGCGGGGCTGGCACCCGAACCCCGGCAGCATATCCAGCGGTTGAGTGACGAATATCATCGCGTCCGCGCTGCCCAGTCGGCTTCCCAGCCTGGCCATCTGCAAGACTTGCTGGCGTTTGCCAACCTGGCCTGGCGGCGGCCGCTCAACGTCGAAGAACGTGACAGCCTGACGGGCTTTTACCAGACGTTGATGACCTCGGGAGAACTCAACCATCGTCAAGCCGTTCGGGCAGCCTTGGTTAGAATTTTGATGTCCCCCAGTTTTCTCTACCGGGTGGAATCATCCGAGCTTGACCTCAAACCGGCGGATTCACCCAATGGCGTCACCGCGCTTGACGATTGGCAAGTTGCCAACCGGCTCAGTTTCTTTCTCTGGTCATCCGTTCCGGATCAGGAGCTTCGCCGGGCAGCGGCAGCTGGCCAACTTCGCACCGCCGAACAAGTCGCCCAACAAGCCAAACGCATGTTGGCAGATCCGAAAGCAGAGCGTTTGGCGCGAGAGTTCTTTGGCCAGTGGCTCGGTTTCTATCGGTTCGACCGATATCAAGGCGTGGACCCCGGCCGCTTTCCGGAGTTTACCGAGTCGCTCAGGTCCAGCATGTACTTGGAATCGGTGAAGTTCTTTGAGCATATCATTCGCCAAGATCGTCCTGTGCGGGAAATGTTGTTCGCCGACTACGTCTTCGCTAATCGCGAACTGGCAGCGCACTACGGGCTTCCGCAAGAAGTTGATTCGACAGAACAGCTCGAACGAGTCGGCAGGGTGGCGAGCGCCCACCGCGGCGGATTGCTGGGCCTGGCCAGCGTGCTGACAGTTACCTCTGCGCCGCTTCGGACCAGCGCCGTGAAACGGGGCGATTGGATCTTGCGGCGGATTCTGGGAACGCCGGTTCCGCCGCCACCAGCCGATGCCGGATCGATTGCGGCAGATGATGTCTTGGGGGACAAACTCACCGTGCGCCAGCGACTCGAGGCGCACCGCCAGAATGTTTCTTGTCGCAATTGCCACGCCCGACTGGATCCGTTGGGGTTCACGCTCGAAAAGTACGATACCCTGGGCCGCTGGCGCGAAGCGTACCGTGATGGCCAACCGATCGATGTCACTGGTACGCTGCACTCAGGCGAAGCCATCTCGGGACCGGATGGTCTTCGCAACTACCTGGCCGAGAACATGGCGCTGTTCCATCGGACTCTTTGCGTTAAGTTGCTAGGCTTTGCGTTGGGGCGAGGCGAGTCGATTGCGGACGCCGCGCTGTTGAACCAGATGGCTGCCGAATTGAAAACCGGCGATGGCCGATTCTCCAGCCTGGTAGAAACCATCGTGCGAAGCCGACAATTTCGGTTCCAGCGCACCAATCGAGATCAAGGATCAACCGGCGATGACTGACCCAATCACCGACACCAGCCAACCTGATTGGGCGTATTATTCACGCCGATCGTTCTTGAAGGCAAGCTCGCGCAGTGCCGGACTGTTGACGCTGGCCCTTCCCTTTTTGGAATCTCTACCGCTGCGCGGTGAAGAGTCTGGCAAGCGAGTTCAAGCGCCCGATGAGGTTTGCCCTCCGCGTCGTTTCGCTTGCCTGTACTTCTCCAATGGCGTGGAACCGGCACATTGGTGGGCCCAGGGGAGCGGTGCCCAAATGCAACTCGGCCCCGGCCTGGCACCGCTGAATCCATGGCGAGAGGACCTGGTCTTTCTGCGTGGGCTTTACAATGAGCAGGCGGTCAAGAACCGCAGCGCCCACTTGGGACGGATGCCCAACCTGCTCTCCGGCGCTTGGGTGAGTCTGGATCAAGACGATCTTCGCGTCGGCCGGACCATGGATCAGGTGTTGGCCCAACGCCTCGGTAACAAGACGGCCGTCCCTAGTCTGGTCGTTGGTATCGAACCGACCGAGCTTCGCCTGGAAGACGGTCTCTCCATGATCTACGGATCTTGCATTTCTTGGCAATCGGACACCAAACCAGCCACCAAAGAGATTTTTCCTGCCAGAGTGTTCGATCTGCTGGTTGGCAACTCCGGAGACAGGGCTCTGGACCGCAGCATCTTGGATCAAGTGCTGCAAGATGCCAAACAGCTGCGAGGTAACCTTGCCCCCGGCGACCAACGAAAACTCGACGAATATCTCGAATCGATTCGCGCCATCGAACAGCGTTTAGATCGGGCGACTCGCACGCAAACGCTCGAAGGTTGGCAGCCAACCCTTTCCGAACCCAACATGGCCCGGCCTGCCGAGCAACTTCCCCACAACATTCCAGATCACATGCGGTTGATGCTGGACCTGATTGTGCTCGCGCTGCAGATGGACAAGACACGGATTGCCACCTGCATGCTCAACAACGATCTCTCCCAGATGAACTTTGGGTTCCTGGACGGCGTCCAAGGAAGCTTGCATTTGGACCTGACGCACAACGGTCGCGATCCCGCCTTGGAGGCCATGTACCTCAAGACCAACCAGTTTCACGTTGCGCAGTTCGCCTACTTGATCCAACGCCTCAAAGCCATCGACGAAGGGGGGCAATCGCTGTTGGATAGTTCGCTCCTCATGCTCTGTTCCAACCTCTTCGATGGCGACAAGCACCAGGCAGACGAAATGCCGATTGTCCTGGCTGGCCGTGGCGGCGGAACTCTCAACACCGGCCGGGTGCTGGATTACCTTCATCAGGGAGATGACCAGCGGCGCGCGTGCAGTTTGTATCTCAGCTTGATGGATCGGCTCGGGGTCAAGCTCCCCCGGTTTGGAGATACCGATCAGCGCCTGGCCAATCTCTAGTACTTTTTGTGGACGTCTACTCATTTCGATTCCTTCAGTTGATTAAACACGCACATGATATCTCGCACCTTGATAGCCATATCCTTATTTTCCGTAGTCCTGTTGTCGTTCGCCACATCGCTGACTGCTGCCGAAGCAGGCGAGAAGGACTCGCAGCGGTACAACGTGTTGTTCATCATCTCTGATGATCTCACCGCGACGGCTCTGTCTTGCTACGGCAACCAGGTTTGCCAAACGCCCAACATTGACCGCCTGGCCGCTCAAGGAACTCGATTCACCAGGGCCTACTGCCAAGGCACCTACTGCGGCCCTTCTCGGGCATCGTTCATGTCGGGCTATTATCCGCATGCCATCAACATGCTGGGTTATGGAAGTCCCCGGCCTGCCATCGGCGACCGTGAAACCTGGGCCCAGCATTTTAAGAATGCAGGCTATTATTCCGCCCGGGTGAGCAAGATCTTTCACATGGGAGTGCCAGGGGGGATCGAATCTGGCGGCGATGGTGCGGATGACCCAATCTCCTGGACCGAGCGGTTCAACAGTCCAGGGCCTGAGTGGAAAGCCCCCGGCCCCGGTGAAACTCTCGAAGGCAACCCAGACGGCAAGAAGCCAGTGGTGGGTGGCAACACCTTTGTCTACGTGAAAGCCGAAGGGGATGACCTGGTCCATTCGGACGGCAAGACAGCCGCCAAAGCTTGCGAGTTAATCGAGGCACACAAGGACGAGACGTTCTTTCTCGGCGTCGGCTTCGTGCGTCCTCACGTACCGTTCGTTTCGCCGAGTGCCTACTACGACCCCTTCCCCTTCGACCAGATGAAACTTCCGGAGAAGATTGACGGGGACTGGGATGACATCCCCCAGCGCGGCATCAATTACAAGACCAGCAAGAACATGCAGATGGATGTTCCCAAGCAGAAGAAAGCCGTGGGGGCGTATTACGCTTCGGTGGCGTTCATGGATGCCCAGGTTGGCAAAGTGCTCGCTGCCCTCAAGAAGGCAGGTTTGGAAGAGCGGACCATTGTGATCTTCACCAGCGACCATGGCTACCACTTGGGCGAACATGACTTTTGGGCCAAAGTCAGCCTGCACGATGAGTCCGCCGCGGTGCCGCTCATCATCAGCGTGCCAGGCAAGAAGCCGGCGGTTTGTAAGTCATTCACCGAACTGCTAGACCTCTATCCCACACTCTCCAGCTTGTGTGGTCTGGAAGTCCCCTCGCGGCTCCAGGGCAAAGACATTTCGCCCATGCTGGACGATCCGCAATACGAGGTTCGCGATGCGGCGTTCAGCGTCAACGGGCGAGGCTACTTAATCCGCGAAGACAAGTGGGCTTTCATTCAGTATGGCGAAGACGCAAAAGGGGGCATGGAACTGTTTGACATGGCCAAAGACCCCAAACAGTACACCAACCTTGCCAACCGTCCCGAGCACCAAGAGCAAGTGGCTCGCCTCCAGGCCAAGCTTATCGCGAAGCTCAAAGAGATTCGCACCAACGACCTCGACATCAAGCCCCGCAAACCCGGCAAGAAGTGAAGGGGATTCTCAGAAGATGAGATGCCGATTGTTCTTCTTTAAGAATGAGCAAGGCAATCTCGTATTCCACTAGGTCGAGCTTATTGAGAAGTGAGAAGTAGCACTATGTACCGACTTGCCGCGGAGTGTCGCTGAACAGCAATTCTACAGCTTCGGCAACCCAACCGCTGTTCCAATGGTGCTTGCGCTGCGGGCCGTCTCGGTAGAGGTGCGGGATGCTCTCTTGCAACAGCAGGGCGTGGACTTGTTCATGCTCTTTGCGAAAACCGCCGTACCCGGTGAGGATCAGCCGTGCCGGACCGGCGAGTTTGGACGCTTTCAGCAAGTCTGTGATTCGGTACGCTTCGAAATTCTCTTGGGTGGCAAAGATCGGACCGTTGCCGTAGCGGCCCACTTTTTCCATCATCATCGGAGCATCCCAAGCCGCGGCCCGACCGAACCGGTCTGGTTTGCGGAGTAGCAGCGTCCAGGCTCCCCAGCCTGACTTGCTAAACCCCAGCAACAGCCGCGCCTCACGCTTCGCCAGCGCGGGATAGGTTCGCTCAGTGTGCGGAACCACTACCTGGTTGAAGTAGGTTTCTTGTCGAACTTGCGGATCGGTGGGGTGATCGGCATACCAGGGAAGTTGCGAGAACGTGGGCGCCACGAAGATGGCCCCATATCGATTGTGCAGGTTGAGTTTCTTAATTTCCTGCAAGCCATCCCCATAGCGTGACTGCTCCCCCCCTTCGACAGGCAGCACGTACACCACCGGCAGTTTCTGGCCAGTGGGGACGTCATCCGGAAGCAGCACCTTGATCTTGGTTTCACCTGACTGATAGGGAGACCGAACCAGGTGCACTTGGAAGCCATGCTCATCCGTCACCGCTGGCGAGATGGATGTTGGGGACTCACCGGTCCCAGCCACCGAGAGCAATGATACGGTAGCAGCGATTAACGTCAGGTGAATCATCAACAGGCACCACAGGCAGGAAGCAGTAGGGGGTTATCCAGGAGACTCGTTCCAGTCTACCTGATCCTTGAGCTGCTTTCCTGCCTGAACAACGGCGGCGGTTACCGCTGGTTGGTTTGTCCGGGGCGAGCCGCGAGTGGTGCAGAGCCTGGTTGTTCGCGCGTGGAGAATTCTGCCCAAACCGGCAGGTGGTCGCTCACGTCCAAGGCTTGGTCCATGGTCATCTGGTACTCGGTCAGCAAGTTGAATACCCCGGAGACGCCGGTGGCCTCGGTCGTGTAACGGCGATCGAACACCAGGTTGTCATAGCTCTTGCTGCCGCGCGTGTTGGTCGGCATGCCTGAGATGGCATAGGCGATGCCAGGCAAACTTCCCAATCGGCCGAGATGGTACTCGTCCACGTTCAAGTCGCCTAGCAGGATCACGTCATCGTCATTGACGGTGCTCTGCACACTGGCGAAGACGTCGCCGAGCGCGTCCAGTTCGGTATCGGTTTCGTCAGGGTCGGTATGGATGTTGACCAACGTAAACGTAAATGCCTCGTGAGGGGGCAGGCCACGGACGCGGAAGCTGGCCACCAACGGTTCGCGGTGCAGCAGGTCCTCGGGATCAGGGGCCGTGAACACGCTCTCCCGGAACACCTCGATGCGCTGGGTGTCGTACACGAACGCGTACTGCTCTTTGCTGGAAGATCTTCCCAACCGGGGCCCCAACACGTAGTCGAACGACCGGCCAGTACCATTCACTTGGGCAACCAGGTCATCCATGATGGTTTGATCCTTAGCACGAATCTCCTGAATCGCCACCACGTCGAACCGTCGGATCACGTCTGCCAAGACCTGGACCACGTCAGGCTTCCCCATCTTCGAAGTCCCCAGGACTTGAATGTTGAACGAAGCCACGCGAATGGAGTCTCCTGCCGGAGTAGGCAGCGGAGGAAGGTCCGGAGAAGCGGTGGAGTTGGGAGCCGTCGCCGTGGGGGCCTGGTCAATCTTCTTGACCTCTTGGGCCAGTTGGTCGAGCGCTTGTTCGACATTGCAACCGACAAGCCATACGAGACTGATGAGCCAGGGTGCGTATTTCGACATGCGGTCCCTCCTTGGACGCGATGCTGCCCAATCCTTGAGCAAAGCAGAGTGCGTGGCGTGCTGTCATTGCCAGCATTCGCCGGTGATGTTGAGTGACGACTGTACGAAATGCGCGGAGGAGAACCAAGCCCGATTCGAGCCTCATGGGCCTCGATCAGTCTGGGCTGGCCTTTAGATCGCCGTCATGATCGCTGCAGCGGCTCCATGCCCAAACTTTTTTGTTAGGGATGGCTGCTTAGTTAGTAACGCTCGAAGAATAACTTCGGGTTTGAACCGGAAAAACAAAGTTCACCGCAGTTGGACAAAACCTGCTCCAACACAGATTGCCGAAACAACGTGACGCTTGTCTCTGCGCTCTCTGCGGTGAGTTACGCTCCGGCATTCTTCCCGGTTGAGCGTCGCAGCGTCGCTCAAGCATCTCCGCCTCGCCAAGGCGGAAGGTTGTTCTTCGCCGGTTACTTAACTTGGGCGGAACGTGGTGATCCAGAGAAATGGATCCCCTCCATCGTCGGTGCGAAGTTCGTACTTGAGCTTTGCCTGCCCTAGGACGGAATTCAGAATCAGTCCCAAGGTTGATCTGCGCGGGGGAATGAAGACCTCTGTTTTCGTCAGGTCGATACCCGCTTTGGCAAGCGAATTGTGATCAATCAGCAGCGGGATCTCCAACTTGCCTCCAATGGCTGGCAACGCGGTGGCAAGCTTTGTCCCCTTCTCGATCTCGACGTTGATGAACGAGTACAGATTGGGAGCAAGCTCTCTTCGTTTGGAGTCCGCCGGCATGCCGATGGGCCACGATCCTCGGCCGGTGGTCGGAGTGACAACGGCCAGCGATGGCCGACCTCCCACTTCGCGGGGCTCCAAGGCCAGGCCTCCCAGGCCAAGCGTGTACGCCAAAGCGGTACCGGTGGCAACGCCGCGGAGTTCGACATCCAGCGGTGCTTCGCCAGAAAGAGTGCGTCGATGGGCAGAGTCCATTCGTACGGAGACATCCAGTCCGGTCGCCAACTTGCTGGCCACCTCGTCCAGCGGTATTTCTCGCGTTCCAAACTTGACCGGCTGGCTGAGGGCTTCTGCCAAAACTTTGAGCGTAGCTTCGTCGATGCCGAGACTTGCTCCTGCTCCGCTGCGCTTGGTATCTGGAGTCCGCAACTTCTCCAGCCAGGCGGCCAGCTTGGATCCATCGCGCTGTTTGAATCGGGCTCCACCGGGGAGATGAAGTTCGTTATCGGCCGTCAATACCCCGGTGACCTTGTACGTTCGCCGGGTTGCCGTCCCTTCGCTGACCGTCTCGAGCTTGTCCGTGGCCTTGAGCGAACGAATGTTGAGTTGGTCGACGTCCAGGTCCTTCAACACGCGATACCACCGCTGTGTTTCAAGCGGCGAGAAGCCGGGCGCGGTGGCAAGTTCCAACTCCACGCGGTCTTTGGCTTCGGCGACTGTGACTCCCAGCAGAAACGGAAACAGGCCAGCTGTGACCAGGAACCTGAATGTGGCAGGAAACGAAAGAGATGAAGTGGTGATAGGCATCGGCATCCTCTGGGCAAGTGTCCGTGGCCGACGACGGCGAAACCCCCGCCGCGCTCAAAGATGAAGTGTAACTCATTTTCCCATAGGCGCTATTGGCGAAAGTAGCGAAAACTCTGCGTACGCCACCGGCAAAGGGCTCAATTCGATCGCGCCGTTCGTTGTACATCCAGCCTATCCCGCTTAGGCTGGATGGTAATGCAAACAACGTGGCGAGATGCCGCAGGAGTTTGCAGCCTTTGCGTTTTTGAAGTTCGATCGATCGGATTCGTTGATGCCGGTACTAGTGATTCTGACAACTCTAGGAGCTGTGCTGCTCAGCATGGGGGCTCCAGATACGCCTGCGGATCACCCGGCATGGAAGGTCACCGTTATGGTGGGCTTGCTTGGCCTGCCCGCCATCTTGGGATGGTGCCTTGCGCTGCGAACTGCCCGCCGTTTGCCGCTGGATTACGACCGCCGCCGAGAGATCTTGCAACGGTTCGCGCGGTGGCAAAGCCTGCTGACCGTGGTTTGGACTGCCGGGGTGCTGGTTGCGATTCTCGCACTCAGCTGGCCGCAGATCGTTCAGGCGAATTGGCAGTTGGGGCCCTGGCCTCTGTTGGGCGAACTGGTCTTGCTGGCCCCGTTGCTCGCCCCGCAGTTGGTCGCTTGGGCGGCATTTCATCGAGTGGATACGGTTTGGCGCAACCTGGCGCGTGCCCGCGGCGTCAAGGTGGACGAACCGGTGGGTTGCCTGAGGTTTGTCGCCCGGCAAAGCCGATCGCAGTTGGGCTTGTTCTTGCTGCCTGTGCTGGGGTTGTTTGCCACGGAGGACCTCACCCGCTGGCTGTTTCCCCAGTTGTTTGCAGGAGATTGGGGGTGGATGGTTTACGCTGTTCCGTTGGCCTGCATGTTCGCAGGCTTTCCGTGGTTGCTCCGATTGACATGGCGCGTGGATCGCATTGCCGAAGGTTCTCTTCGCAGCATGTTGGTTCATGTGAGTCATCGCTGGGGGACGCCTGTGGGAAACTTTTGGCTGTGGCACACGGACGCAGGATTGGTGAATGCCGCGGTGACTGGATGCTGCCGACCGGTGCGAAGCGTATTTCTTACTGACGGACTGCTTCGCCATCTCACCGAGGCCCAACTCATCGCCGTGGTTGGCCACGAGCTAGGACATGTACGCGACCGACATCTGGCCATTCGGGCGGCCGTGATGGCACTGCCGTTGGCTCTGGTTGGCGCGGTCAGGTGGCTTCTGCCTGGTTGGCAATCGACCGGAGTTGGCGAGCACCTCGTCCGCATGACGGGGGAATTTGAGTCTCTCAGCCCTCACTTCTCAGGCATGGTTTCGGTACTCTTATTGGGGCTTTATGTGCTGGTGGTCTTTGGGATGATTTCCCGTCGACTGGAAGCTCAGGCAGATGACTTTGGCTGCCTGGTGGTCAGTGACTTTTTGCAGGCAGGTTGCCAGCATGGCTCACCGATGCCGACGAATCCAAGCTCAGCTGGCATTCGCGTGTACATCTCGGCACTGGAGGTGCTGGCCGTTGCCAACGGAATTTCCCACGCCCGCCGAAGTTGGCAGCATGGCAGTTTGGCCTCAAGAATTGCCAGGCTAAAGCGGCAACTGGGCGAATCGCAGCCTCAGCCTGTTCGTCCACCCGATCAACCCAGGACGCAGTCGCTCTCTTGCGGAGTGACGGCCATCACGGCTTGCGAATCGAACGTTTGAGCCCTACGTTTGGTGTTCGCACGGAATCAACGCTCTGGCTCGCGAGAATTTGGAGGGAACTGCTGGAATGCAAATTTGGGTCGACGCCGACGCTTGTCCCGGCGAAATCAAGGAATTGCTGTTTCGAGCCGCAGTTCGAACCAAGACCAAGGTGACTCTGGTCGCCAATCAACCGATGCGTACGCCAGGCTCAGACCTGGTAGATAGCATCCTTGTCCCGTCCGGCCTGAACGTGGCCGATCAACGGATTGTGGAGCTTGTCCAGCCGGGGGATCTGGTGATTACGGCGGACATTCCCTTGGCGGCTCAAGTGGTTGAAAAGGGAGGGCAGGCGCTCGACCCACGAGGCGAACTCTACACGGATGTGAACGTCGGCGAGCGGCTATCGGTTCGCAATCTCTTTGACCAACTCCGCGGAGATGGACAGATCACCGGCGGCCCTTCCAACTTCAACGCCAAAGATCGACAGGCGTTCGCCAACCAACTCGATCGGTGGTTGACCGCGTCCAAGAAACCGTAACGAGACAGGACCTCCAACCAATTTGAGCTTCCGCTTTTTCATTCCCAACCCGAAGCGTCAGCTTACCTGCCGATGCACGTGAAACGTTTTTCTTAGTTTGTGAACAGTTGGGACAACTGTTCTACATTATTGACGTGGTTGTCGGGCCGCTCGGATTTCATCCAAAGGGTAGTCGATAATCGGAATCTCTTCCCCTTGGGCCAAGAGTTCGTGCAGCCGTCTCCAACCACGCGTCACCAGTTCTTCACGTTGGGCCACGTACGGCGGATCAAGTTGCCGCTTGTCGAACGGACCGGTGACTTCAACGGGTGGGAAATCATCAGCGACAATGAACTGCGCCAGCGTGGGATTGCAGCGGATGTGACGTTCGGGGGTGGTGTGCAACACCTCGGGATCCGCCTGCCCAATCACGTATCGAAGGTAGAGATCGCTTTCGGTCAGGTCAGCAACATCAAGCCCGCACACTTCACAGAGATAACCTTCATCGCATTTG
The DNA here is from genome assembly GCA_942492195.1 of uncultured Planctomycetia bacterium. GTDB lineage: Bacteria > Planctomycetota > Planctomycetia > Pirellulales > S012-138 > CALOEH01. The sequence continues at coordinate 16,913 of CALOEH010000205.1, forward strand.
GCCATGTCATACCTATCGAGGCGGGTCCTCGCACCAATTGATGTAGAACCGTTGTCTCAACTGTTCAAGAACCAGGAAAAACGTTTCGGGTAGGTCTGCGGCCATGCCCGAGATGACGCGTTTGTCATCACGACGGAGCGTGATGACTGCTTTCCCGCTGAGCGAAGCTGCGCCGAACCAACCGCGGGCTTCCGTGAGAAAAAGAGGGCTCCGAGAAATGATAACAGAGTGTGAACTCTGTTTTGTTGAAACCGCTCGGCGGTTGGTGGTGTGCACTCTCAGAGCCCGACTTGAGTTTACCACGCGCCGTGGCGGATGTCATCGACCGCATTGACCCTTGAATTGGAATCGGCAGATCGCGCTGCCTGAAGGGCGACCGGCCTCAACTCCAAACGCCGATGGGAGTGTCTGGTTCTACTGCCTCACCCATTTTTGTAGCCCTGGGCTGTTGATCGGTTAAAACTTGGGAGTGCCTTGTTTCGCACGCGCACCGGCCGGCGTGCGATGCCGTCTGCCGGAGCACGCAAGGCGACTTCGGGCGAACGTTGCCCGCTCATGCTCACAGGTCGTTTCTTGATTCAAGCAGTTTCTGTTTCGAAGGGATCTGATCATGCGTCGTTTGCTAGCCACCGTCGTCATGCTAGGAGTGTCGTTCTCACATTCGGCGAGCGGGCAGCAGATCGAGAAGTCGAGCGTCGAGTCGATTCCGGACAAAGTCGTTGTATTGACATTTGATGATTCGGTGAAGTCGCACTTCACCATTGTGCGACCGATTCTGCTCAAGTACCGTTTCAACGCAACCTTCTACATTACCGAAGGATTCGATTTTGCGAAGAACAAGAAGGACTACATGACTTGGGAAGAGATCGCGCGTTTGCACAAGGATGGCTTTGAAATCGGCAACCACACGCGTGATCACATGGCGGTGGTGAGTGCGAACCTTGAAAAGCTCGCAGAGCAGGTACTGGCGATCAACCGCCGTTGCCAAGAACACAAGATCCCGGCAACTACCACATTCTGTTACCCGGCCAATCACTTCACGCTCGACGCACTGCCGATTCTCAGCAAAGCAGGCACGGTCTTTGCCCGCCGCGGCAACGTCCCGGAGTATTCGCAGGAGACCTATCACCAAGGAAAAGGTTTTGCCTACCAACCGGGTTTGGACCATCCGTTGCTGATTCCTTCCACCGGCATTGCGAGGCCCGGTTGGACGTTGGATGACTTTATCGCGGCAGTTTCAAAAGCCAGAGCTGGCCGTATCGCCGTGCTGCAGTTTCATGGCGTGCCTGATCTTGCGCACCCTTGGGTCAACACGCCGATTGAGGATTTCGAATTCTACATGCGTTATCTGCACGACGATGGCTATACGGTCCTCGCACTCCGTGACCTGAGGAAATATGTCGATCCGACGATCCAACCTCGCGACCCGATGATGGTGATCCGCGACCGACAGAAGTCTCTGGCCGACGAGACTTCGCGAGACAATGTGCGAACTCCCCAAGGGCCTGACGACCTGCGGTTTTGGTTGGAGAATATGGTCTGGCACCACGGTTATGACCGCCACGAAGTCTGCATGGCGACCGGGCTAACTTACGATGACGTAGTCCGTGCGCTCGAGAAGTTCGATATTCGCCCAGACAATCGGCCGCAGCGTGCCAACGGTTCGCCGCTCAAAGTACTTCCCTATCCAGGCGGACGGCATCCACGGATTGGTTTTCTGGACGGCGCAATCCGTCCGCAGCGTGACACGAAGGTGAGTATCTTCGCCCCGTGGAATGAATCGAGCTACGTCGTGCTTGACGTGCCCGAGGCCATTCGGCGTAATGATGAAAAACAACACGGCTTGCTCTATCTAGCGCACACGCACGTGGCGACCATGTGGAGCAAACAGCAGACTGCGCTGCAACCGGTTGAGTGGATCCCACACAAGAATGGAGCATGGCGTATGGAGCGACGCTTGCCGAATGGGGTAGCGTTTGGCACGTTAGTGACCCCCAACGGCGACGGCGTGCGGCTCGAAATGTGGCTGACCAACGGTTCAACCGAGAAGCTGAGCAATCTCCGTGTGCAAAACTGTTTGCTCCTCAAAGGTATGCCCGATTTTGACGAGCGGTCCGTCGAGCGGCATCAGTACGCTCAGCCGTACGCTATGTGCCGAGCTCAAGAGTCTGATCGATGGGTGATCACAGCCTGGGAACCTTGCCAGCGAGTCTGGAGCAATGCAGATTGTCCCTGCCTGCACAGCGACCCTCAGTTTCCCGATTGTGCCCCCGGCGAAACACAGAAGTTGTCTGGGTGGATGTCATTCTACGAAGGAAAAGACATAGCGTCCGAACTTCGCCGAATCGACCAACTGGGCTGGCGGGATTAATACAGCACGAAAAACGCGGGAGTTGACTTTCGCTGGTTACTTAGCAGGAATTGTACACGGGAATGAGAAGTGGAAAGACTGTTCGCAATTGCAAGTACAACCATTCCGTGAAAACTCGATGAGGTGCAATTCGCGCAACAAACAGGGACGGCATTCGCGATTCTCAATCGCAAATGCCGTCCCGAGCGAAATTTTAATAACGTAGGCAAGAACTCAAGTCTGCTTGATGGCCCTGCGCGTTAATTACCTTCGGGAGCTGGTAACGTTTGCTTCTCTTTCTGCGCGTCCAGAGCGCGGCGGAGTTCTTCCACTTGACGACTGAGATTATCGACTTCGTCTTCCAGGTTCTGAGGAGCGGGATTCTCAACACGGGGTTGCAAAGGAACTCCAAAGCGGAAGGGAAATCCTGGGCCAAAGATACGCGGCCGACGTCGGACATTCCCCTCTTCCAACGGCAGCCCTTCGTCCACCACGGGGCCCCGTCCGAGCAAACGTTCCACATACGGGCGGACGCCAGCGGTCAGGTCGCCTAGTTGGTCTTCGGTGACTTCGAACTTGTCCTTGCCCTGCTCGACGATGATCTTACGGGGACCTTCCCCCTTCTTCTCGATGGTAATCTTCAGGTCGTCAGGCAAAGGGTTATCGAACACGAGTCCGGGGCCCAGCATCTGGAACGAAGCTCCCTCCCTGCCTGGTCCCTGCCGGAAGAACTCTAGCAAGTTTCCCCAAGGTTCGCGGCCCACGCCTGGTTGCGGACCGCCAGCTTCTGTACGAACGATCGGATTGACGTTGACGAGGATCTCTTTGCCACCGCGAAGAACGGCCAGCGCCACCTGGTTCCCTTGGCTGGCATCCACGGTCGTGGCCAGATCAGCCACACTGCCGAGAGAAGCTTCGCCTGCTCGAAGCAGAACGTCGTGCGCCTTCAAACCGGCCTGATCGGCGGGGAGACCTGGCATCACACTCTCGACGACCAGCCCTTCGCCAGCCTTGAGATTCAACTGTGCTTGCAGGGCCTCGCCAACGGGACGACAAGAAAGCCCAATCCAGTACGCCTGCGTGCGCGGCTCGGAGCGTTCGCCATTGGGGAGTGCTCCCGGTGGCAGGTCAGTTAGAGGAATGGCCGGCGGAGCCGGATCGGGGGCCTCCTGGGGCGGGGCCAAGTCTTGAGCTGGCAGCATCGTGGGGGCAACGCAAATTGCAGCCGCTAGAAAGCCTTGTGAAACCAATTTCCATCGTGAGGTAACCATTGCTTCTTCCTCTCCAAATTGAAAACGCCAAAAAGAACATAAGCAGAGCGTGGCACCCACGCGTCGAACTGACTACTGGTATGAGAAATTGGCCGCCGGACCGACATCAATTTGATCAACCGGGATCCAGGCTTTGCGGCCGTCACTGAGTTCGACCGGCATCAACTCCCGTCGCGTCCGAATCTGGTGCCCCATGCGTTCCAGCATGCTCTTGAGCGCCTCTGGCATGACCGGGGGCTGATCTCGCATCCAGGCCTCGGCCTGATCTCCACGAACCGTGGGAACCTGGACTTCGTGCCAGGCACCGTCGGCTCCTTGTTCGACAAACCGAAGGATCTCGCTAGGAACCGTGCTGTCGCCTGTTGCTTTTGGAGCAGTGATTGCGGTGTCTGTGACCCGGGGCTGTTGTGGTTGCTCGGGTAGATCCGGTTCGCTCCGAGTCTTGGACGGCGGAATCTGCGATACGGCAACGCCTGGTGCCGGAGTCGCCGGAGAACCAGTTTGCCAACCGTTCCAGGTCAGGCCACCCCCAAAGGCCACCAGCAAGCTGGCAGCGGCGCACAACATTAATAGCCCAACGCTCCAGCGGCCATTTGGCTCGGCGCGAACGGGCGATAGGGCAGTATCTGCCGAGGTGGTGTCTGTCGGGCAAGCCTCGACGGTTGAGTTCGCCAGAGCCGATCGTGTAGCCGCTTGCTGCCAGGCTTGAGACTCCAAGAAGGCCAAGGCGCACTGCCGCCAGGCATCGGGTTCGTCGTCGAAACGCAACAACAACGTACGACGCTCGGCCTCGGTCAGTTCGCCGTCCACCAACCGGTCGAACCAGATCGGGTCCAGGCGTTTGCCTAGAGGGGGCAACTGGCGACTGGAGAGTGGTTGTTTGGGATCTTGCATGGGGCACCTTCGACGAGATCTTTGCGGATCTATGAATGTGGGTTGGTGCGTGGTTCGTCCGTGACCTCCGCCTTGGCGAGCTCGCGGCGCATTCTGGTCCGAGCCCTGTGCAACCGTGCTTCGATGGCACTCTCGGTCAGCCCTAGATGCGCTGCGATCTGGCGATAACTCCAGGATTCGGTGTACTTCAACATCAGGATCTCGGCATCGCGTCGTGGCAGCCGCCCCAGTGCAGCACAGACAGCGGCATTTCGCTCGGCCGCCAAGAGCCAATCGAGCGGGTCCGTTGCTTTCTGGTCTTGCTCGGTTGGTTGAACATGTTCGGCATAACGGTTCGCCAGTTTTCGGGCACGTCCTGCCTTCCTTCGATATTGCAAAGCCTGGCGAACTGCCAACTGGTAAAGCCAGGGGGCAACCTTAGCTGCATCTTGAAGCGGCGCTTGCTGCTTGACCGCCGCCAACGAAATCTCCTGCATCACGTCATCGACCGCCTGAAGATCTCGCAGGCGAGCTAGCAAGACCGTACGCATCCACCGCTCGTGCTGCTGGAGCACCGAGGCCCAGTCGATGGCGGAGGCGTCCGCGTTACGCGGCGCGGTTGCGTCAGGCATTACTTCACGACAGTTGCCGCTCGAGGAGTTGTCTTGCGACGATTCTGTGAAAAAAATTTTGAAAGCTCGAAGAGCCGCGACCGGCTGTAGCTATGGCAGCGAGAAAGCCATCGGCCGTTACGAGATAATTTCGCGAACCGCTTTGCCTTGGCCATCTTCGGTCACGTAGAACGGTCGGCGTTCGACATCGTAGGCGGTGCGGGGAGAAATGCCCATCAGGGTAAAGATCGTGGCGTGTAGATCGCTGATGCTCACCGGATTCTCAATCGCCACGCAGGGGCGCTGCGGAGATGTGGCACCGTACAGTTTTCCCTTTTCGACTCCTCCACCCCAGAGCACTACCGAAGACCCGCCGGTAAAGTGCCGGTGCAGGCCGTAGTGCTTCTGTTCTTTGAGTACGTCTGTCTTGGCACGCGACTGGTCTCGGGCGTTGGAGCCTGGCACCCCTTCGATGATCATGTCTCGGCTGAACTCGCTGGCCAGCACCACCAGCGTTCGGTCCAGCAGCCCTCGCGATTCCAAATCCAGAATCAGTTGGGCAATGGGGCCATCTATCTCTTGCTTGAGACTGGCCACAGTGGTGTGCCCATTCTCATGCGTGTCCCAATGCACAAAGGGGATGTATTCTGTGGTCACTTCGACAAAGCGGGCTCCTGACTCAACCAAACGGCGAGCGAGCAAGCAGCCGCGGCCAAACCGGCCGGTGTCGTACCGCTCCAGACTCTCTTTGGGTTCTTGCGAAAGATCGAACGCCTGCTTGTCTTTCGAGCCCAACAGCCGATGGGCATTGTCCAAGGCACGGAGCATGGACTCCTGGTGGTAGTCGCTGGTGTATTCGGTCTGAGGGCTGCTCTTGAGCATCTGGCGAAACATCCGGTAACGCCGGGCGAATCGATCTCCCGACATGCCGGCCGGTGGCTGCACGGCCGAAGCAGCATCTTCAGGAAACGGCAGATTGAACGGGCCGAACTCGCTACCGAGGAACCCCGCAGTGGTGAACGCCTTGAGTTCTTCGGATTCTCCGTTGCCTTCGAGTCGCTGCCCAATGTTGATGAACGGCGGAATCACAGGATTCTGCGGGCCGAGTACTTTCGCCATCCAGGCACCAATGTGCGGTGCCGCCACGGTCTGGGGTGGCACATAGCCGGTGTGCCAATGGTACTGGTGTCGGGAATGCAAGATGTGTCCCAGGTCCGCCTGAACGTGCGAACGGATCAGCGTGGCACGGTCCATCACTTGGGCAACTTGCTCAAAGCCGTGGGTGATCTTGATGTTGTCCACCGCCGTATCGATGGCCGGGAACGTGCTGATGATCTTTTCGACTGGCGTCCCCACCTCAAACGGAAGGTACGCTTTAGGGTCGAACGTATCCGGGGCTGCCATGCCGCCTGCCATCCAGATCAAGATACACGCATCCGCTTTGGCGGGCGGTTGTTCCAGAGGGTCAGCACCCTCTGATTGGGCAAATACACGTTGGGGGTCGCCACCCATGGCAGACAAAGCACTTCCAGCAGCCACGGCTTTGAGGAATTGCCGACGCGTGGCCATCTCGATAACGTCTTGCCCTTGGGCGGCTGTGCGGTAATTCTTCATCTCAAACGTTCCTTCTCTCGCAAAATCGGGCGGCGTACGACCGTTAGCGAATCAATTGAAACTCAGGCAGGACGAACAGCGTCCAGAGCAAGTCTTCCAAACCGTTGGCAGTGGCCGGCGTGCCCAACAGTTGCACGGCAATCTCAAGCTCGTCAGGCGTGGGCTCACGAGACAGCGCCTGGCCGTACACGCTTTCGACCAACTCTTGCGGCGAACCCTGGTGCGTGGCCAATCGCGCGGCAGCCGAACGTTTCAGCAGGTCGGCCAGATGCTTGCCGTTGGCCAAATGGATGGCTTCGAGCGTGGTGACCTGATCGGGGCGAGTCGTAACTACCTGTTCGCGGTTGGGTCTTCCGAGTGTCGCCTGCAACGGATCGAGCCGCGTGAGTGCGGCCCGGGTTGGCCGGCCTCCCCACTGGTTGATCACGGTAACCGCTTTGTCCATTTCACCTGCCTTGACTTCCCCCAGGGCGACAAGCACCGCCGCCAGCTGACCTCCCTGGCTGCGTCCATCGGTCCAATGGTCCAGGACATTGGGCTGGGGCCAAACGCCGCTGATGGTGGCCAGCGCGTCCAGCAACTGCTCGGCCGTGAGTCGCCGGGCGCGGGGGCCATGGTACACAAATTTGGCTGGCTCAGCGTCCTCGTGTAGCACTTCGGCCGGTGCCTGATAGGCGGCCGAGGTGGCTATCAGCCGAAGCATTTCGCGCAGATCGTAATCATGTTCGGTCAAGTGCACGGCCAGGTACTCGAGCAATTCTTCGCTCCACGGCGGCGTGTGCATGGCATCGGTCGGGTGCACGATGCCACGCCCCATCAACCGGTGCCAAAGCCGATTGACCATGGTCCTGGCAAACCTTCCGTTGTCGGCATGCGTCATCAAGCCGGCGAGTTGCTTGAGCCGAACTCCCGGCGTTGCCGCAGCGTCTACCTGACCTAGTTCCGGAAAGATCCAGGACGCTTGAGCCATCTTGCCGGTTGCCTTGTCACAGCGGTAGATCTCGAGCGGCTCGGAGGCCACCATGGCGGCCAGCCCGTATGCTTCTTCGAGTGTCCAGCGGTCAATGAAGCTGTCGTGACAGGAGGCGCACTTCATGTTGATGCCCAAGAACACCTGCGTAGTGTTTTGGGCGAACTGGACCTCGGTGGTTTGGCTGGCGTTCACGTTGCCGAGCCATTTGATTCCCCGGTTGAATCCACTCGCGCTGGCGTCCGGCGAAATCAACTCGCGCACAAACTGGTCGTACGGCTTGTTCTCGTACAGGCTTTGATAGAGCCAGCCGGTGATCTGCCGCCGCCCCCCGTCAATGTAGCCAGTCCCAGAATAGGCGTTCCGCAGCAGATCATTCCAGAAGCTCAACCAATGGTCGGCGTAAGCGCCATCGTCGGCCAGCAGACGCTCGACGAGCTTGGCCCTCTTCTTGGAATCTTGATCAGCGACGAAAGCGGCCAATTCGTCCGGCGGAGGAAGCAGCCCCACCAAATCGAGCCAGGCCCGACGGGCAAAGCGGGCATCGTCAATGACTCCCGGCAACGGCAACTTCCGCTCCGTCAGGTAGGCGTCAATGATCCGGTCAACGGGGTGATCTCTGCCTGGGCCAGCCGCCGGCAAGGGGAAGTGTCGCAATCTGAGCGGAGGTTCGTAACGCGCTGCCGAAAAGGTGAAGCCCTCTTGCCAGGGAACCTTTTGCTCAATCCATTTCCGCAGCGTGGCGAGTTCTGCCTTGTTCAATCGGGGGCGGTCCGCGGGGGGCATCTGCCGTTCGGCATCGTCTGAGTTGACAAGCTGCCAAAGTTGGCTGCCGGCCACATCGCCAGGTTTCACCGCTTCGGCATCGAGCAACAGTGCCCGACGATTGAGCGAGAATCCCCCTTCGGATTTATCCCCACCATGGCATTCCACGCAGTGCTTCCTGAGGATCGGAACCACCCGATGTACAAAAAAGTCCCCCGGTTCCACACTGTCCGCATCTGCCGATTGGGCCGGAGTTGGTTTCGCCGGATCGGCCAGAACCCCGGAGGCCGGGGGCAAGATCAACCACACGGCAAGCCACCCTGCCAGTTGAAAAACGCGAATGCCCCGTCTTGGGACCTGCCGGCTCTCCGGCTGCAACCTGGAGTGCAGATGATCGGTTTTGAGCGAAAGACCTTCGTAATACATTAGCGATTCCATCGAAGAAAGTGGCGTTGAAGTCAGCAGCCTGCGAACTTCCACCACTCGATTTCCCAGCCCGACAACCTCTTGGCGATCAGCTTGGCATGGCGAGTCAGTCCCCCAAGTATAACCACCCTCGGCACCATTCCGCCCCGAACCAATATAGAACAGTTGTCCCATTTGTTCTGGAGCCAAGCAGGATGTTTCCCGTGCCACGGCAGATGAACAGCTGGGATAGTTCTGCAGAGCCGAATTACCGCGCAAACTGACATCGCTTGCGTGGGCCCAACCCAAAATTTCAAGCGTTGCCGCAGCACTAATAGGGCATCAAGATCTCATCAGGATGGCAACCGGCGATGGAGTGGAACCCGCCGTCGGCGATGGCTTCGCCGAGCTTGTTGACGCTGCGGAAGTAGTGATCGCTGGGGCGTTTGCCTGTCAACGCCCTGGTGAGATCCTGGCAGAGAACATCGCCTGCCTGCTGAACGACTTCGTCCGAACTTTGCCCAGCGTGCAGGCTAGTGACAAGAATGGTCACGGCGTGCTGCACTCGGGTGGAGAGTTCTGACATTCGGCACTGCCGGTCGGCCAACTTGAGTTGGTACTTGCGCATGGCACCGCTGATTTCCAAACTGCTACGGCTGAGATAATCCGCGGCGAATTCGGCATGCGTTCGTAGTGAAGCTGGCATCTTGGGCCAGGCGACGCGCGGTGCGCCCGGCGAAGCGACGTTTGACATACCATCCGGCATACCGGGCCAGCGGTCCACGCAACAGCCAAGCATGTGCGGGATTCGCCATGTTGGGTTGCTTGATCCCCGCCGCATGCAGGGCCTTGCCGATGGGTTCGAAGTATTCTTTGCCGTGGTGCTTGACCAGCGACTTGAAAAACGCCATGCCGAGCATTTCCCCTTCCCCTTCATAGATACAAGGGGCCAGGTACTCGTGCACGTTGTCGCCAAACATGTGCCCATGCAGAAAACTACGACCGCCATGGGTCTTCATAAAGCACTCAATCGCCGCGTCTTTTTGGGACTCGCTGCCAAAAATCTTGGCGATCACGCATTCCATCTCGCCGCGATAACCAAGGTCAATCAGGTGCGCGCACCAACGGACCAACGCATCACTGGCCACCACCAAGCCGGCAACACGTGCCAGACGGCGGCGTACCAACTCTCTCGCACCAATCGGAGCGCCGTAGGTTTTGCGAAAATGCACCCAAGGAAGCATGCTTGCCATCATCAAACGCATGGTCCCTGCCGCATTCGCGCAGAGTGCCACCCGTCCGAGATTCAAACCGTGGTAGGCAACGGTGAGCCCATCGCCTCGCACTGGCTGGAGCAAATTCTCAGCCGGCACGCGAAAATCTTTGAACAGAATTCCTTGGTTGAACGTGTGCTTGAGCGCGTAGAGTCCGTACTTCTTCAGTTGGAAGTGCTCGTTCTCTTCCTCGGGCAGTTGGGCGATCAATACGGCGGGGCGATCCTCGATCAGGCAGACCAGACCAATCACCCTGCCTGGCACCACGTTGGTGATGAACAACTTCTCACCATTCACCACGTAGTCATCGCCGTCGAGTTCGGCCCGAGTGGACAAGGCGGTGAGGTCCGAACCGGCGCCAGGTTCGGTGAGAGCAAACGCCGAGAGTCGTTCGCCACTGGCCAACTGCGGCAAGAACCGCCGCTTCTGTTCGTCGCTACCAAAGGTGCGTACGGGATCCACCGCTCCAATGCAACCATGCACCGAGGCCAAACCGGCGATGGTGGGATCCAGCATCGCCATCTGCGTTAGGAACGGCGCGAAGGCCGAGAACGGCGCGCCACTGCCACCATGTTTTTTATCGACCAGCAGACCCCAATACCCCGCTTCACCGAGATCATCCAACACGCGGTCGGCGATTTTGCCATCATCCAGAATGGTATCGCGCTCGCGGTGGCCGCGCACCACATCCAACGAGGCACGCATCACTTCGCGAACGTCACTCGGAACTTCGGCAGGGGGAGCCATGAACAACTTGCGGTCAATCTTGCGATCCCAAACCGCTCGATGCACCGGGCTGTTCACGGTTTGGTACTGCGCGCGAAGAGGTCTTCGACCTGATCATCCGCGCGGTCCACCGCACCCGTTCGCTTGGCCTCGTCGGCTGACTTGCCGCCGAGCGTCAATGCCGTCTCCGCGAAGGAAGTTTCTGTCTCTGGCGTTTGCGGCGTGGTCCCCCGTGGCTTCGGTGTTGGTTCCAGGCTGATTCGGCGATGTGGGCTGAGTCATAGTTACCGTCCTACCAACAAGTGTGAAATTGCAACGACCAGCGGAACGTAGTCATCAAGCTCCGACGTGATGACAACCCTGGCGATATCGCCAGTCATGCTTCCTCGCTGATGCTTCGGGTTGAGATTGAAAAAGCCGTCGTTGGTTGCCTGACAGGAGAACTCGTTCCATTTGAGTCAAGTCTTAGCGACGGCTTGTCGAACAGTTGTCCCAACTGTTCACCTATAGAAACAACCGAGACGTTTTACTTGGCCCCTGAACAGTTGGGACAACTGTTCGACATTGGTTCCTACCTCGTTAGACTCGCTTGCTCAGACGTTGTGCCAGACGATTGAGGGCCTTGCTGTGATCGTCGAGCGGCAAATGGACCTGAATCAGGCTCATCCCAGAGGTGTCCGCCCAAGCGGATTTTAGAGCTTTGTCAAATTCCCCTTCGGTGCGGACCTCGTAGCCAGTTCCGCCGCCAAAGACCTCGGTGAGCCGGGTATAGTTCCAGGGATGGATGTCGTTGAAGTCGCCGGGATGCAAAGCGCGCTCGGTTCCGTAGCCCTTGTTGTCCAGCACAATCACCACTGGGGCGAAACCGTGACGGACAATCGTCGAAAGCTCCATGCAGGTCATCTGGAAGGCACCGTCGCCAACAATGGTCACCGCGCGCAGATCACGCGAGGCGAAATGCGCCCCCAACGTCGCCGGCACGGCAAAACCCATCGAGGTGTAATACGCAGGGCTGAGAAAATCTGTTCGCTGCCGCACCACCAACTCGGTAGCCGAGAACAAGGCATCCCCAACATCGGCAATCACGGTGGTGTTGTCATCTAAAGTCTCATTGAGTCGGGCGATCATCCGCTCAATGGTGATTGGTCTCTCCGCGTCGACCACGTAATTGCCAGCGGTGCGATACGGATTCTCCGGCGGTTTTCGAACCGGAGGCTGGATCGTACGTTTGCTCAACTCGCGAACGAAATCTCCCAGCACCACATCTTGGAAATGGTGATGCCGGATTCGCAGTTGTTCGCTGGTTGCATAGATGCACCGCCCTGGGTCCAAGTTGGCCGTGTAAATCCCCAGGTTGATATCCGTCATGAACGTCCCCAGCAACAGCACGCAATCGCTGTCTTCTACGAACTGGGTGACTTCTTCGCGTCCCATGGCCCCTTCGTACAGGCCGACGAACAGCGGGTGCGTCTCGCGGATCACGCTCTTGCCGAGCATGGTGGTGGTAATCGGAATCTGGCTCGCTTCGGCCAGTTTCAATAGTTCGTCCTGAAGACCAAAGCGGTGCATTTCGACACCCGCAATGATCACCGGTTTGCTGCTTGCCGATAACAGTGCCGCTGCTTCTTCCACAGCCTCGTTCAGCGCGTGCGGATCGCTGACTCGCTCAACCGCTGCACTGCGGTGCGGAATGTCAGGCACCACGTGCACCATATCCCGTGGAATCTCAATATACCCTGGCCGCTTGAAACTGTGCACGGCATCCAGCACCCGATCAATCTCACGATACGCGAGGAGCGGATCATTGAGCTCGGTTCCGGCGACGCAAAGTTTTTCGAAGACTTCCAGCTGTGTGCGGAAGTCACGCACTCGGTGGTGCAGGAGCGGGTTGTTGGTCCGTTCGGAGAGTCCCGGCGAGCCGGTAATCATCACGACGGGCGATTTCTCGGCATACGCTCCGGCAATGGAATTGCAGACGCTCAGCCCGCCGACGCAGTACGTGACGCAGATGGCTCCCATGCCGTTGATCCTGGCGTAGGCATCCGCGGCAAATCCCGCGTTGTCTTCTCGGGTGCAGCCCACCACGTTGATGGGACTGTTCTCCAGCAGGTAGTAGAAGCCCAGCACGTAATCCCCAGGAATTCCGAAGACATCCCCGATGCCGTACTCCTGCAGTCGGCGAATCAGATAATCGCCGATCGACACTCCAGAAATGATCTCCTGCGATTCCGCGCCGTCTTTGTGCATGCTCATAGTTTGCGAAGGATTCATGGAAACCTCTTGTCTTCTTTGATTCCGAACGAGCAGAGCTCAAGATCATGTGCGTCTGGCACTTCCCGGTTGCAAGGCGGATGGCATTATGGAGGTTTCGTCACGAGGGGACTACCCTGGATTCCTCAGAGTCCGCCAACCGGGTGGCCGGCCAACTCGAAATGCCTGACTCGATGCTTGTCGCACAGCCGAGGCAGCGAGTACGCTGCAATCGGAGAGGCCAGCTATTCCATTATCTCAAACACGAGAGACAAACGGTCAAGAATCTGGAATTTGCAGATCAGCAAGAACGCCGGAAAGAATCTGTAACCTGCTTATGCAGCATGGACTTGCGCCGCACAATCCGTGTCACATCAGTTGTTGTGGGCAGGCTTCGCGTGGCCAGACAGTCACGTGGCAGCTACCGCGAAACTGAGGTGAGGCCGGACCTGGACGAGGGCGTTTGGCCGTTGGTTGCCCTCAATTGAGAGATTTGCGCGGCCAGTCGTGTGAGTTGTTCGGCAGTGTGCAGCGCCGAAGGATAAAGAAGAATGGCCGAATGATTCTCTTCGACCTCAGGCGGAACGGCTGTCCGAACCAGCACGCCGGAGTCGAGCAACCGCTGGGCGAACTGCAGCGTGTGCAGGGTGTTTCCGGTCGAAACGGGAACTACCGGCCCCAGCAATCGCTGTTCGGCCGAGATCAACCCCTGCTGCTGGAGCGCTTCTCGCAGGGTTTCAATATTATCGCGTAGTTGCACGGTCCGTTTGGAATCGGCGTTGAGTGTTCGCAATGCCTGGACCGCTGCGGCGGTCGAACCGGGATTGGGCGACCCGTCCGTGAGGTGGTGCCGCGCGAACTGCACAATTCGTTTGTTGCCTGCCAAGAAGGCCACTTGCCCAGCCAAGGCATATTCCAAATTGCCGACCCACAGGTCAACGTCTGCAGAATCAAGATCGAAGTAATCTGTCAGCCCACGGCCGGATGGCCCAGGCATCCCAAACTATTCGATTCGTCCACGGCGAGCACCAGACCGAAATGCCGCTTCAGTTCGATAAAGCGGGGAAGATCAAGCAACTGTCCGTCGCAACTCCCCACGGCTTCCAAGACCAGGAGCATCCGGCGATGCGCGGGTCGGTGCTTCTTGACCCACTCTTCAACAACGTCCGCTTGGCAACTGGCCAGCGATTGCAGCTTGGCCCCGGTTGACGCCAGCGGGCGAACGTGCGACTCGAGCGGTTTTGCATGGACCACGCTATCTTGTGGGCCCAGCCATCCGCGAATCGAACCCAGTACCGAAGACATGTTGGAAGCCGCCAACGCGTTGTCGCTGCCCAACAGCGAGGCCACGGCCATCTCAAGATCTTTCACCAGCGGCCGCTGCGTGGTACCGCAGGGCAGAGTCGAGAGCGACGTGCCATAGCGGGCAATCGCCTCTTGCGCCGCTTGCTGAACGGCCGGATCACTGGCCAACCCGAGGAAGTTGCGGACCGCCATGTTCAATAGCTTGCCCTGCGACGTTTCCACGGTGGCCTGAGCCGGCCCTTGGACAATCAAGTCAGAGGTTGCATTCAATGACGTGCCACGGATCATTTCTAGATCTTCGGCAAATCGTTGGCACTCAGGAAACAACTGCGGCATGGAGTTTTCGGCAGGAAATCCTGCAGCAGAGTTGGCCGCCGAGGCCTTTTCGGCGGCTTCGGTACGTGCCTTTTTATGGTCGCGAAATCGCGCTCGGGCTGTCTTGGCCGCCGCGGCTGCTTGCACCGGGTCCACGGCACCCGGGATCTTCTTCGGGAACGAATCGATCACCGTCAGCGAACCATCCACAAACGCAAGACCGCAGGCGTGGCGTTGGATCTTGCCGCTCGAGGTCTTCGGAATGCTGCCTGCTTTGATCAGCACTACGGCATCGAGCGTGAGTTCGTGCTGTTTGGAAACGTTGCGGCGAATGGCAGCGATCGCGTCCGCTGCGTGGGCATCTTGGCGACGTTCGATTTCTTGAACGACGACCAGTTGCTGGCGACCATCCAACTCCACGGCACAGGCGGCACCATGTCCGGTACGCAAGACTTCGTGGCTTCGCTCTGCCGTGAGTTCAATGTCTTGTGGGTAGTGGTTGACACCGCGAATGATGATCAGATCTTTGAGTCGTCCGGTGCAGTACAGTTCGCCATCGTGCAGATAGCCAAGATCGCCGGTACGGAGAAACGGTCCGGCACCATCGGTCAGGTAACCACCGAAGGTTTGCTCCGTGGCGTCAGGACGCTGCCAATATCCCCTGGCGATACTTGGACCATTGACCCAAATCTCACCGACTTTGCCATCCGCCAACTCTTCGTGAGATTCGGGATCAACAATTGCGATTCGCTGGTCAGGCAGGTTCTGTCCACAGCCGACCAGCTTTCGGGCGTGCGGAGCGTCTGCCGGACACGGAACCACGTTGTGATTCTCAAGTTCCCGGCCATCGACCGTCTGAATGATCGGCGCCTGATACTTGTGCCCGCCCGAGACCAACAGGGTGCCTTCGGCCAAGCCATAACAGGGATAGAAGGCATCCTGACGGAAACCGGCCGGCGCGAAATATTCGGAGAACCGCTCCAGCGTTTCGGCTCGAATGGGTTCGGCACCATTGAACGCCACTTGCCAGGTACTCAGGTCCAGCTGATCTCGCTGCTCGGGCGTGACCTTTTGGAGACACAATTCGTAGGCAAAATTGGGACCGCCACTGGTGGTTCCGCCGTACTTCGAAATTGCCTTGAGCCACCTGAGAGGTCGCTGCAAGAAAGAGACCGGAGACATCAAAATGTTGGGGCGACCAGCGTACAATGGTTGCAGAATCCCGCCAATCAATCCCATGTCGTGATAACTCGGCAGCCAAAAGACTCCCAAGCCGCTGCGCGTATGCTCGTAGGCATGATAGATCAGGGCTGAGTTATGCAGCAAGTTGGAGTGACTGAGCATGACCCCTTTGGGGGTACCCGTCAATCCGGATGTGTATTGCAAGAAGGCCAGCGTGTCACCGTCAATCTCTGGCTGCTGCCAGGTATCCGCCAGAATAGGATCGACGGTATCTGTAGCCATCCATTCGAGCGTGCGAAGTTCGGGGGTTTCTTCGAGCATGGGATCCACACGCTCGATCACACTTCCCAAACTCAACGCAACTTTGGCGTTGGCGTCGTTGACAATGTTTTCGATTCGACCCAGCGAACGGTTCATCCGAGGCGGATACGCCGGCACGGCGACCACGCCTGCATACAAGCAACCAAAGAAGGCGGCAATAAAGTCCAAGCCGGCTGGATACAACAACAGCGCACGCTGCCCGGTCAATCCGTGGCTCTGCAACCAGGCGGCGATGGCCCTGGCCTGGCGATCAAGGTTCTCGTAGCTGAGCGGGAGTTCGTCCGTCTCCCCATCAGTCAGGTAGACGTAAGCATCCTCATGCGCTTGAAATTCAGCGCGATGACGGAGAAGGCCCACCAACGTGGAAGGGCCAAAGAACGAACCTGGGAACCGATCGGAAACCACGACGATCTCAACTCCTGAGCTGGTGGAATGGGAACGATGCATCGCCGCCGGACCATCGAAGGCCCACGGTACGAGCCGTTTTTTCTCGGTATGTGCAATCAGCCCCAACACCGGATTGGAGCCAAAGCCAAAATCGTATTCCCCTAAGTCTACCACGTTCATTCGTCACAAGTTATCCAATTATCCAAATTGCACAAATCGTGTTATTTGACTCAGTGCCCCCATCTTGCTGAGAGGGGACACAGAGTGACGCTTGGAATCATTCGATACTGTCTCTATCGGCACACTCAACTCGTTCAAGTCATCCCAGTTAGTACGTTGTTGCTGGGAGGGGAAGAGAGCGGTTGGACTGTGACCTCTGGTACGATTGCAAGCGCACTTCCGCTGGCATATTCGGTAGATACATTAGATTGATGAGAATCACACGTTCATTTCGGCCGCTGGAAGATGGAATTCCACCAAACAGGTGGGTGTTTGTGAACGGCGGAACCACTTGCGTGTTTATTTCTTCTTAGCGGCGTTACCTGGACAGATTCTTGTACGAACCCTCCAAAAATTTCGCAGACTTCCCAAATTCCACCCGATCCAGGGGGATGCTGGCGCTCGCCCTGCTGCTGCTGACGATCGGAATCGGCACGTTGCTGGCAGATGCTCGCGTGCGGGGCTTGATGGCAAACTCAGCGTTGCTGGCTTTTGGCACCTTGCTCATTGCTCTCCCTTGGGGGGGATTGATGGCATGGCTGCTCTCACGAACCGATCTGCCTGGCCGCCGTGCCGCCTGGTTGGCGCTGGCGAGTATCTTGCTCATGCCGCTGTATCTTCAGGCCGGCGCATGGAGGGCAGCGGGTGGACTCGAAGGATGGTGGACCATCTGGCAGGGGGCCGTCTTGCTGGATGGGTGGCGTGCTGCTGTCTGGATCCATGCCGTATCCGCATTGCCTTGGATTGTGGTGATGGCCGGCCTGGCGCTTCAATCGGTCGAACCGGAACTGGAAGCCGCCGCGCTGCTCGAAGGCTCCACGGCTCAAACGGCCTACTACGTGACCTGGCCACGAAGCATGGGGGGCCTTGGCGTCGCCGCGCTGTGGGTCATTGTGTTGACGGCCAGCGAGATGACCGTCACGGACCTGTTTCGGGTTCGCACATTCGCCGAAGAAGTTTTTACGCAGATGACGATTGGTGACCCCAGTTTGGCACAACAGCGCGTCTTGCCTGCTTGCGCGGTCTTGGCGGCCCTGGCCTATGTCGCCATCCGCGGCTTCATGAAACGACTGCCTGCACCCGTGGGCCAGACCTACGGGCCTGCTTGGGTGTTTCGATTGCGGGGGTTTCGCTGGGCGGGAACTGCCATTGTCGTGGCTTCGCTGGTGGTTGTGGTCGTCGTGCCAGTGGGAAGCTTGATGCACAAGGCAGGCGTGCTGGTAGACCTCACGCCTGCCGGCTACGTGCGGAGTTGGAGCATCACAAAGTGTGCCTGGCTTATCCTGACAAGCCCTGGGCAGCACATCTCCGAAATCATCAACACCGCCATCCTGGCAAGCGTGACAGCCACACTGGCCACCGTTGTCGCAATCCCGTTGGCCTGGAGAATGCGTCGAGGTGGCCATCTGGCAACCGGTGTGTGGTTGCTACTGGCCACGGCTTTGGCTATCCCAGGCCCCGTGGTTGGGATGGCGATCATCAACTTGCTGAACCAGCCTGAGTTCCCGGCAGCGGTCTGGGCTTACGATCGGACCATACTCGCTCCTGTCTCGGCCACGTTTGTGAAGAGCTTGCCTTGGGCGACTCTGGTGATGTGGCAAGCGCTACGAACCGTTTCCTCAGACAGTCTCGAAACGGCAGAACTCGACGGCGCTGGCTCACTTGCCAGGGTCTGCCACATTGCACTAGGGCAACGCCGTGCGGCGACCGCTTGCAGTTGGCTGTTGGCGGCCGTGGTAGTGTCGGGAGATGTGGCGGCCAGCGTACTCGTGGTTCCGCCAGGCTTCACGACACTCTCGATTCATCTCTTCATTTTGCTGCACTACGGGGTCGAAGATCAAGTTGCCGCCATCCTCCTGGCCGAGTTGTTCCTCTACCTGGCCCTCGCCGCCATCGTCGCAAGACTCATCCACCGTTTCACACAGCGAATTTGAATCCGTGTAGAACAGTTGTCCCCAACTGTTCAAAAATTGTTCGATTGGCAGATGCACGCGAAATGTTTCTCTGCGTTCCTGAACAGTTGAGAAAGCTGTTCGGCAGTGTAGAACAGTTGTCCCCAACTGTTCAAAATTGCTTGATCTGCAGATGCACGCGAAATGTTTCGCTGGGTTCCTGAACAGTTGAGAAAGCTGTTCGGCAGTGTAGAACAGTTGTCCCCAACTGTTCAAAATTGCTCGATCTGCAGATGCACGCGAAATGTTTCGCTGGGTTCCTGAACAGTTGAGACAACTGTTCTACACTAACGATTCTCTGGGTTCCTGAACATGAACAGTTGAGGAAGCTGGAGTCCTTTGGTCGTCGTGTTTGGTGAAGCCATTGAATAAGGACGCTCGAAAGATGAAAGAGCGGGAAGACTTGGCACTTGAAGCGAAGCCGCGCTGGCGGCGGGTGCTGCCGGCACGGAGTTCCCTGGTCGTCGGCTTGCTGCTGGGGTTGGTGTTCATGTTCTTGGCGAACGTGCCGGCGACCCATTCGAGAGCACTCAGTCGTCACGAAGGACATCTCTCGCACGGCTGGCCTTGGGCATGGCTTTCCCGCGAGAAGGCCCCAAGTCTCAGTTTTTACGATGTTTGCCGAATTTCATCGGGTTCCGAGTTCGAATACGAGTGGGCGCTCTTGCTCGGCAACCTCGCTGTGGGGGCCGCCTTTACGTTGGGAATGGTCTTGTGCCTGAGTTGGCGCGAGCGACTGAGGCTAAAGCCCTGGCAACTGAGCTTGAAAGAAGTAGGCGGGCTGGTGCTCGTCGTGGCGGCGCTCGGCGCCATGGATCGACATGCTTACCAGGCTACAAAACGCCAACTGTTGGCTGCCAAAGAACGCCCAGTCCAAGTGGTGTGGGATACCTATGGGCCCTATTGGTTACAAAGCCTAATTCAAGGTGGGGAGGACTCGTTTCGTTGGGCTGATGTCGTGATCACGCAGCATCCGCCATCCCAGATGCGCCAGTACGTGAATGATTTCCCGCACATCGAATATCTGTATCTGGAATACAGGCTGCCCGCCGATGACCTGCTCAGTCTTCAGCAGGCCACCAACTTGAGGACGCTCGACATTCGCGCCGGTGACTTCACCGATGACGATCTGGCTCTCATCGCGCCCCTGCAACTCGTCGAGGTCGAATTATACGGACCGCATATTACGGATCAAGGGTTGGCTCACCTGTCAAAAATTCGAACCCTGGAGACTCTGTTTCTTTCGGACACGCCGGTCACTGACGCCGGGATTCGGCATCTTGCCTCGCTCAGGAAACTGCGCAAATTGAGATTGTACAGGACTCAAGTTCGCGGCGACGGATTGAAGTACCTGGCCAACAGCAACCTGCGCCATTTTGCCATCGATACTCCGCTTGCTGGAAGCGCGGTTCGGCACATCGCGGAGATGAAGCATTTGGAAACGGTAGACCTCTGTGGAACCGAAATCGGAGATGAGGCGCTTCGCGAGTTAGAGCAACTCCTCTGTTTGAGGCATTTGCGTCTGGTGGACACCGGGGCGAGCCAAGTAGCCATAGAACGCCTGAAGTCGATCCGGCCTGGACTGGAAGTCGAGCAGACAACGGATACTCCCCTCGTCCTGCAAGAGTAGAACGTAGCTTTTCCTGTCAATCGGCGCTTCAAACAGGTTCTTCCGCAAATTAGGTGACGGTTTTGCCTGCGAGCGAAAGCTGGTGGCTTCGCGTTTAGCTCGATGAGCCGAATTGGCACTTGGCCGTGGCAGGGTGGCGCTGGCAACTTGTTGTGTTTTGGGTGCCAGTGTTCCTGACGATACGTTGAGAACGTGCGCTCATGCACCCCGCCGGAGGCGACTTCCATTGCCCAGCGTTTGGCTAGTACGATGAACGATTGCCCAAACGGAACGACACCGCCGCACCCAAGAACAGACAATAAATTGCCCGAAGGATTCTTAATTCGCATTCTCCCACTTCCACCAAGGGGGTGGCTTGACGTTGTTGCTTCTCGCCTGCTCATATCCTTGATGCGCAATCTTCATGAGACCTAAGTTGTCCAGGTAATTCGACAACGGCCAATGGATGAATGCTCGATCAAGCAGACAATTTGCTCCGTAATCAATTTTCATCAAACGTTTAAGAACGCGGTCCAGCTCTCTCCGATGGCCACGCTTCAAGAGCGTTGTGAGCAAATCGGGCATGACTTCGTCGGCCCACGAGTTTTGGTTAGACTCCAAAAGTTTGAGCAGGGGTTGGTGAGTCTTGACCGCACCGATATCGAACAAGAGCCATTTCAGTTGGGCGATCGTTCTCGTCTGGGTTTGACAATCCGGCATCAAGTAGCGCATGTCGGCCAGGATGCGTTTCACGATTCGCGGTTCAACCGGCTTGTCCATTTGTCGGAGGGCCACCGCCGCGTTAATCGCACATTGGGTCTCGTAACTCCAAATCTCGTCAATTTCCAACGACGCCAACTCGTCGCGACGACCCTCTTTCCGCCCTTCCGCGATAATCGCGTCTTCTAAGGTCAGGACTTCACCGTCGAGATAGGATTCGAGAAACGGAGCGAACGATTGGCAGTAGGCCAGCCCCGCAGCTTTGATGAGCGTGGGATGCAGCTTGTTCTTCCGCGGGCGAAACGCGTCAGCCAGCGCATCGTGCGCGTAAATGTAATTGTATTCCGCGATTCCGTACCGAAACATCAGATTCGCGTCCGTCATGGTGTTGTGAACCACCAATTCTTTCGGAGCCGGATATAGACGATCGACGATCTTGCCGACGAGACCATGATCGGGTTCATCCAAAGCGTGTTTAACGGCTTCGTCGCGCCGCTCAAGTTGAAGCAACATGTCGAAACCCTTTTCCCGGTAGTCACACCGATTTGTTCGCAGCAATCTGCGGGCTTCTTTCAGTGCTGGCTTCTTCTCCTTTTTGACGGTTGGTTTTTTCGGTTTCGGTTTCGTTCCTTGCGACTTGACGACTTCCCATCGGTCGCCCTTCCGTTCAACACACACGTAAGCAGAATCTTTGCGTGGTCCATATTGCTTGCGGACCTGACACTTGCGGCCTAGTTCGCTCGCATTCAGAACAGGTTCGGCGATCGCGAAAAACGCGTCGGCATCGCTAACGTGGAATTCCGTTGTGGTGTCGCGCGAGCCATATCCGGTCAGGGCATGCCAAACATCTTCGTCGCTCTCAAACAACGCACTCAATTTCTTGACGAGCTTTTCGGCGGGGTCGGCCTTCCTTGGTTGCCGCATTTTCGTTCCCGACGGGATGACAAATTTGACGATCTGCTTAGCCATTTTCGCTCCAGTTCGTTAGCTGGGTCGGATCAGTCCGCAGGTTGCGAATCCCAGGCCGCGGGAACTGCCTCGTCCAAGTACCAAGACCAAAACTTGACCCGTTGGCTTATTACGTCGTCCGGCGTGGTCCCATGCGTGTTGGCGTACGACTCCGCCGCGTGATAGGACGCATCCCACTCAATGTTATCGACGTCGAATTCTTTGAGTTCGGGATCGATGGAGTTGGCGTCATAGGGAGAGTCAAACAACACGATTTCGAGCGCCTTCTGCGCGGCACCGAGTCCAGCAATCGAATAGGATTTCTCAGGCTGCTGCTCGTGGTACGCACTATGTTGCCCCGCCACATTGCTAAAGCAGCGCAAGGCAACTCGCTCCTCCACGTTGCCATCTAAATAGTCATCAGCCATTTTGATTGCCTTTTCAGCCCACTTGTCTTTTGGGAACTCCTTCTGGAAGATGGGCAACACGAGCTGCGAACACATCCTAGCCAGGTGATATCGTCGTTTCAGTCCAATCGTGTGGACTGCCATGTCCTCCTTCCGCTTCTCTTGAGGGCCAAGTTCGTTCCAAATCAACTGACGCAGCCCAAGTCGAAGCGATCCTTTAGGGTGCGATTTCAACTGCGTTTTCGCCTGGACTAAAGTAGCTTGCAAAGAATTGGGGATCGTCATCGTTATCTCCGTTGCCTGATTACAGCTTCCCGAAGCACCTCACTTTGCGAGTTCTCGAACGTGTTCGCACAGTAGGGTAGAAATCAGATTCATCAGTTTAAACGATTACACGCACTGTGGGTTGTCCGCCGCAAGGTGGCACTGCAACTTGTTGCCAGTGATGCGTTCGCTGCGATTTTCCCTTGAACTGCCGGCCGTATGCGCTGCTTCTTGTCGATCCACTCGTACCAATACCGGCAATCCTGTCGTCTCGGGCGATTCTACGGAGTCGTCCACGGCCTCGCACGCCCAGCAGGCAAAGTTGAATTCGCTCCCAGTCAACATTCTAGTGAGCACATTCTGTACTCACTAGCTCGTTTCAGGTGGCCTGCCAGTGGTGGTAAACTCAGCGGCAATGTGCCAACCTCATGTCCTTATCAGCGAACGACAACAGCATCGAAAGCTCGGGCGCAGTTGTCCTTGATCGAACATGCACTGTGCCCAGTTGCCGATGAGCGGATGCTCGAATTGATTTGACGTCCTGATTCACTTCCTGCATCGGCAAGCGGATGTTTTGCTATACTCGGCCCCGTCTGAGTCGGCGCTCTGTGCGGACTCGCTGCCAATATTCTCTTTGTCCCCTGTAGGCGAATCGTTTGATGTCTGATGCTCCGTTGCCTGAGAGTCCGCTGCATGTGTTGCCCAACGATGGGCTCAGGGCGATTCGCGACGTTTTCCACGCTGCCAACTTTACCAAGGCAGGCATTGCTGAAGTCCTGGATGATCCAAGCGAAGCGGCCGTGCTGGACGATCCCTTGTTGACAGCCTGGCGAACTCGGGGAACCTCTCCGCTGGAGACGCTCATCCGTTTGTTTCGAGCCGGTCTGTCGGTATCTCGGAAACAGGCCGAACAGGCCGTGGCTCCCACTTCGCTCGAGTCTTGGATGGATGCCGGGCTGTTGGTGGGGGATGGGGACGAGGTACGCCGAGCCGTGGCACTGATCCCGTATCGAGGATTGATCGTCGCAACGGATTCTATCCGCCGTAGCAATGCTGAGGAGTTGCGGAGCAACCACGTTCTGGAACTCTCATCGCCGACGAGAATCCTGGCCGAGGCGACCGTGCGGCTGCCGGTCGGTAGCGCGCTGGACCTGGCCGCCGGGAGTGCCGTCCAAGGCATGCTTGCGGCACAACATAGCGAACATGTGGTGGCCACGGACGTGAACCCTCGCGCACTCAACATGGCGCGATTTAATGCGGTCCTCAATGGTTTGCCGAACGTCGAAGTTCGCAGCGGCAGCATGTACGAACCTGTCGAGCACGAGCGGTTCGATTTGATTGTGGCCAATCCGCCGTATGTCATCTCTCCCGATTCGCAGTTTGTGTTTCGTGATAGTGGAATGACTTCGGATCGGATCTGCGAGTTGTCCGTGAGCGGGGCCGCCGCACACCTCAACGAAGGAGGGTTCTGCCAAACCTTGTGCAACTGGGCACACCCCAGCAGCGGCGATTGGCAATCACGAATTGCCAGTTGGTTCGAAGGAAGCAACTGCGACGTTTGGGTGCTGCGGAACGAAACCGTGGATGCTGCATGTTACGCCTGCCTTTGGCTTCGCGGGACGCCCAACCCAACACCAGAGACGTTTGATCGCTGGATGGAATACTATCGCGAACATGACATCGAGCGGATCAGTGTCGGCCTCATCACCATGCGGCGACGGAGCGGCGGCAGCAACTGGATTCAGTTTGACGACGCCCCGCCGGATACGTCCGGACTTCGCGGTGAGGCGATTTTTCGAGCGTTTCACTTCCGTGCGTTACTGGCTTCGCTACCTGAGCCGCGTGGTTTGTTGAGCATGCGATTGCGAGTTTCACCTTATGTTGATATGCAGCAACTTTGCCGGTCGAGCGGCAACGGTTGGGATATCCACAACGTACAACTTCGCGGCCGCCAAGAACTGGGGTACACCGGCAAGCTCGATCAAATCGCACTCACTCTGCTAAGCCGCTTGGATGGAAAGCGGCCCCTGGGAGATATTCTTGTCGATCTGGCAACCGAAATGAAGGCAGATCGCGACGGGTTCGAACGGCAGGGAATCGGGATTGCCCGTGAGTTGCTCAAGATGGCCTTTCTCTGGCCGGCGGACTGGGTCGATACGACCGTGTAGAACCGTTGTCCCAACTGTTCTACGAAATCAGCAAAACTTGTCAGGCCACTGGAGGTTCAAGATGCGTTCAATTCGAATGGCCGCCGTGAGCATGGACGGAGGGCTCGGGGATCCCGCCCGCTCGTTAGAGCGCATGGCAGAATTCTGCGCGCAGGCTGCGGAAGCCAAAGCGGACTTGGTGCTGTTCCCCGAGCTGGTAGTTCATGGGCATTGTACGCCCAGCACCTGGGAACTGGCCGAGCCTGTGCCAGACGGGCCCGCCGTTGCCAGCCTGGTTAAAATGGCGAAGCAGCACCGCTTGATCATTTCGGCCGGTTTGAGTGAGAAAGAGTCTGACGTGGTCTTCAACGCCCAGGTACTGGTGGGCCCTGATGGATACATTGGCAAGCAGCGCAAGATCCACATGTCTCGTGACGAGGGGTTCCACTACAAGGGCGGGCGGGAAATCTCGGCCTTCGATCTCGGCATGTGTCGCGTCGGCACAGTGATTTGCTACGACAATCAGTTCCCCGAAGTGGGCCGTATCTGCGCATTGCGCGGAGCCGAAATCATTCTGATGCCGCATGCCGCCCGCGAGGCGCGCTGGGACGACTCGGCAGAATCGCAGGCAGCCGCTCGACGCAAGATGTTCGAAATGTACGCCACCTATGCCATGCGCGCCAAAGAAAACGCCTGCTTCTGTGTCGTGACCGATCAGGCAGGTGCGGCGGGCACGGTCCCCTCACTCCCGGCCGATCATCCTAACCAACCTCACCACGCTGGCGGTGCGGTGATCTTCGATCCCTTGGGCAGGGTCGTGAGCCATGCTCAATTGGAAACCGTTCGTGACGAAATGATTGTCGCCGATCTGGACGCCCAATTGATTGCCGCGGCACGCAGCCATCCCAACTTCACCTTGCGCACCAGACGTCCCGAATTGTTCGCAGAACTAGCGCGCGAACAGGTCCAATCCTAGGAAGAGTAGTCATCACGGCTAACGGCTACTCGCGGCGATGCAGACGCACCAGCGTCCGGAAGCCGGCCTCGCTCCGGCGGCGATGGGTGTCGTAGAAAACGTACCAAGAGTCGTCTTCGTGATACCAAGGGCCCATCAGTGCCATGTGCGGGGTGCGCCCCTCTGCGCGAAGTTCTGCCAACGGCAAGTCGTGCTGTGTCTCGCCGTTGGCAGGATCCAGCCAAAGTAGGTGCGGCGTCCAGGCACTGTCTCGCTGTCCTGCTTCGAACTTCTGCACGATGCAGACCAGGCGTCCAGGGCCGCCGGTGAGTGTGGCTTCGCTGAGATGTGGCAATTCGCGCCGCCAGCGCACTTCACCCGATTTGCCGTCAAGGGCCGTGAGGCCGGTGGTAGTTTCCAATACGGCCAGGTCGTCGAGCATTCCAGCTATCCGCAAGACGCCCGGCTCGGCGAACTTCCAGATCAACCGTCCCGAAGCGGTCTCCAGGCATTCGAGTCCTGGCATGGAGGTCTGCGTGACCAGCAGTCGGTCACCAACGACCAGGGGCCGGGCATGCGCTGTGACAAGCGATTGCGGACCTTCCGGTTCGACCTCCTGTTGACGGCCCCAATAGACCCGACCTTGGAGATCGCAACTAAGAACCACTCCCCCGACCGAGGCTACCAAACGGTTGTTTTCCAGCAGCGCGGCCTGACAAGGGAGCACACCATCCCAACGGTCCAAGATCTCAATTAAAGGGAGTTTCTCGACCACGGCCCCATCGGCGGGATTCAACCGCGTGAGAAAAACTTGCCAGGTTTCCATCGACCTGCGGCGGTCTCTGAGTTGGTCCTTATAGAAGGCAGAGAGCAAGACCAGATTGCCACCAGAGAGCATCGGATCTGTGAGCATGGCCCAATCTTCGCCGGTGGACCACCGCGAACGGCCCTCCAGGTCAGAATGTTGTAGTCTCGGGGTTACCTTGGTCACACGCCGCGAATAGGTAGCATCTCCCACCACCAACGGGTTCATCGGAGCCCAGATCCAAGTGGGAGGGTAGCCTCGCGTGCGGCCAAACTCGCGATACCACTTCTGCCCTTTGCGATCTTCGTCCAGCAATCCCAGCCCCAACCGATTGGAAATCAACCATCCCGCCGATGTTGGCACCATCGCCAAGCTTCGGGCCATCCAATCGACGTCAACCTCAGCCCCGGGACGATGGTGCCAGCCACGCGTGCCATGTGGGAAATCGGTCAACGTCTCCGCTTGGTAGTTTGCAATGGGTGGGGCCGGCACCCAACCTTTTGCCGTGAGACCGCCGTGCGATGTTTGACCTTGGCGGTGTTCGAGTAGATCCGCAATGGTGGATTCGAATTCCTCAGCCGTGAGTCGTTGTTCTCCAAACGCCACGCTTTGCGTGACCGGCACACCGACCTCGTGCCCCAGCAGAGCCCCGGCCATGCGAAGTCGGGCGGCGTGCTCAATTCGGTATCCGGCGGTCGGATGCGCGCCGGCCGATTCGTATCGTTGCCATGCTTGCGCGAACTGCCCCAGAACCAAGTCTCGATCCCCCAACCACAAGGCCGCCTCGTGCGCGGCGGGCGTGCCAGGGAACGAAGCGGCCACTTGTTCGATGGCCGTGGCATCTTCACTTGCCAATGCAGATTGAAGTGCGCCAGGCAGGAGCAAATTAGTGGTGACTACCATGGAAAAAGTATGCAGGATTATTTAACCGCTATTGATGTGATGGCAAAAGAGCCTTTCATCGACGAAACAAAGCTGGGTGCTGTTGGGGCAAGCGCTGGAGGATACGCGGTTTATTACCTGGCGGGTATTCATGAAGGACGTTTTAGTGCCTTTATTGCACACGATGGTATCTTTAACGAAGAAGCTCAATACCTCGAAACTGAAGAGATGTGGTTTGAAAACTGGGATAAAGGAGGTGCTTTTTGGGAAAAAGATAACAAAGTGGCGATGGGTGCTTACGCACATTCACCTCATAAACTGGTTCAAAACTGGGATACACCGATTCTGATCATTCATGGTGAGCTTGATTACCGGGTTGTTTTTACCCGAGGGAATGACTGCATTTAACGGTGCCATTTTAAATGATGTTCCAGCTCAATACCTGCATTTTCCTGATGAAAACCATTGGGTATTGCAGCCTCAAAATGGAATCCTTTGGCAGCGAACATTTTTCGCCTGGCTGGATAAGTGGTTAAAATAGTTCAGCGTTTTGAGTTTAGCGTTCTGAGTTATTCACCCGGAACGCTAAACCCGGAACCCGAAATTTCCTAAATTATATCTATGAATAAAACGCATATAAAATGGATTGCTCGTTTCATCGGTGGAATAGCACTCGTTTTTTTCGGGATGTTTATTATCGGTGAAGGCGTTCCTAACTGGAATGAGATTGAGGACCCACAATTAAAGTCCATGTTAATGTTGCTGGTTTTTGCTGCTGCTGGCTATGTTTTTGCCTGGTTCCGTGAAAAGGAGGGAGGTATCATCTTAAGCCTATCAGGTTTTTTATTGGGGATGAATATGTTTTATCATGGTGGTGCAAAAGATACGATAGCTGCATTGATTTTCTCATTGCCTTTTTTAATTCCGGGAATCATGTTCTGGATACTGGGAAATAAAAGAAAAAATAAGCATTAGGAAATAGGTGTCATTTTTTACCGGAAAATATCGACTATGAAAAAAAGAATAGCGCTTGTAGCGCATGATAACAGGAAAAAAGACCTGGTAGAATGGGTGATGCATAATAAAATGATATTAGAAAATTATCAGATTTTTGCAACAGGTACAACGGGAAAACTAATTTCCAAAGAACTTGACGATGTATCAAGATTGAAATCAGGCCCACTTGGTGGTGATCAGCAGTTGGGAGCTTTAATTGCTGAAGGGAAAATAGATTATATGATATTTTTCTGGGATCCAATGACCAGTCAGGCCCATGATGTGGATGTAAAGGCCCTTTTACGAATGACAGTGCTGTATAATGTTCCAACTGCTTGTAACCGGGCTACTGCTGATTTTATAATCACATCAAGCTTATTTGGAAATTCACAATACAAACCCATTGTTAAAGACTATACTGTATATCTCGAACGTGAGATTTAATTTTATGATGGATGGCTAAATATAAAATTATTGAGATTTAACAATTAATTAAGAATTAATTAGCGAAGCTTTAAGGATACTCTTAAATTATTTTGTTTTCTTTGCATCATCAAAACTAAGACAAACGGTCTTAGACAATTATAAGCGGCAATGGCAAAGATATAGCAGATGGTCGCGACAAAGGATTCCTAAAGGAACCTTTCTGATGGCTGGAATTTTCCGGCTTTTTTTGTTTTATTAGCTCACATTTTTGGGTTCTGCTTGTTTGTTTCAAAACGATCTTCCTGCTTTCTATCCACAATCAAATGTTAATACCTTCGTTAATTGGATTATCATCGACTATTAAATTTCCGTTATTTAGCTTCAAAATTCCAAATTCATGAGAACTGGATTAATATTATCTATTGTTTTTTTTACAAGTATCTCTTTTGCAAGTTTTCCAAATAAACCTTTGTTACCCGGATTGACCGACACAGCCACCCTGATGCCATCAAATTCAATTGGTATTTCCGATTCGGCGAAATATTGGAACATCATCGCCAACGGCAGGCTTAGTATTAACCAGGTTGCTTTTAGCAACTGGGCCGAAGGAGGTGAAAGTCTTATTTCGGGAAGTACATACGGAAATTTAAAAACTAATTATCTTCGGAATAAATTTAAAGTAGATAATTACACATCACTGGCTTATGGACTGGCGTGGAACGAAGAACAGGGTGTAAGAAAAACAGATGATAAAATTGATGTGGGGACAAACCTGGGATACGAAGCTTTTGAGGATTTTTTCTACTCTTTTATTTTAAGCCTGAAAACCCAGTTTAGTGAAGGATATAAATACCCTAATGACTCTACAGTTGTTTCTGATTTTTTTGCACCAGCTACTTTTTTTATGTCCATGGGCCTGGAATATAAACCCGATGAAAACACGTCTGTATTTATATCACCGGCCAGTGGGAAATTCCTTTTTGTTCTGGATCAGGATCTGGCCGATCAAGGTGCCTTTGGTGTTAAACCGGCAGACATTGATTCACTTGGTAATGTATTGATTCCCGGTTCCAACTATAAACCAAAATTTGGCCTAAACCTGATTCTGACGCTAAACCGAGAACTGTTGAAAAATGTAATCTTCGATACTAAGCTAAACCTGCATAACAATTATATGGATGAAACCATCAACAACCGCTGGAATTTTGATGTGGACTGGGAATCTGCACTTAATTTTAAGATCAATAGTTTTTTGTCGTCCAATATTTATATGCACTTGCTTTACGATAATGATATCCCCATTCCTACCTACGAAAAGATTGAAGGGGTAAAAGTACAAACAGGCGAGGGCCCCAAGCTGCAGGTGAAAGAAAATTTTGGAATTGGGGTAATGATTAAAGTTTAGATTTTTTTTCGAACATTTTATTTGGCTTAGGACAATTTTATTTAAACTCAAGCAATTCAATATCTGGTATCTGTTTTAGATATTTTTCAATAAAAAATTTATGAGAAGCGCCTATAATAACCAGGATGTTTTTCTTAGGATAAAGAGAAACTGTTTTTAGAATATTAGCAGTTATCTGTAAATTTCTCATTTCCCATAACGAATAACGCGCTCGATCTGAACCTGAAGGGAAATTTGTTTTAAACCAAATAGACCATTGTGCATCAAAATCCTGATCATGGTATTCTTTACTGTTTAAATACTGGTAAAGTTCAAAAAGGTCATTTGTTATAATTCCACTTTTCAGTTTTTTGTTCACTTTTTCATAAGCCGGGTGATTTGATATTCCTGAAAATAAATCCTGATTGCTGATATAATCTTGCATAAACATTGGATAATATTTAAAAAGTAATGATTCATCCTGCAAATTATCGATGTATTCAAGTTTTTGAAGGTTTTGATTCTTTGCCAGCCTTATGGCTAAAGCATATATTTCATTGGAGGAGCTTGCCAGCTTTTTTAGTTTGCTATTAATCCCTGAAGCCTGGAGGCTTGATTTTTCATTCAAATATTGAAATTGCAAGGTTGCGGATGCCATGTCAGTTGAGGCCATAAAATAATTTATTAGCAATTGACGATCCAGTTCGGATAAGTGTTCTTTTTGTAGTATTTCTTCAGTTTTATGTTGTGCTTCAAGAAAACTGATATTGAGCTCTTCTTGCAGAGAATCAGCAAGTAAAAGACGGTTGCCACCGTAACCATCAAGTACATCCTGGAAAGCGCTATCATTTCTTGACTGAATGTCGTATAGAAGCTCTCCACTCATATTTTCAATGCAAATCGCATCAAATTCGTAACTATCAAGTTTTACGACAACCTCATCAAGCATTTCTGGATTAAAATCAGGTATTTGATTTAAATGATAGGTACCGAGAATAAGTATCTTCGTTTTATCAATTTCTGTTTGCGCATTAATAAGTTGTGTTAGCAAAAGTGCAAAAAAAATAATGTGGTTTCTTATTTTCATTTTTTCCTGTTTAATATCCTAAGTTTTTTGAAGAATAAATGATGACCTGATTTTTAATAATAAGCGTTATACTTCTTAATAAATTACTGACGATTACAAAATATGTTTAGTTACAACATTTATAGGAATTGAAATGGATAATTATTTTGCATGTAAGTTGGTACCATCTAAAAATAAATTAAAAGGGGATGCTGTTTGCTTCAAATAGTATCTGTGGAGGGTTCTTCCGCAGACGAGATAAAAGGGTTAAATAATGTTGCTTGATTACTTATAAATATGCATCGGTTAACCATTCATAAGCTGCTTCACGCGTTGAGAATGTCCGGAATTTGTATTTGGGGTTTTTTGCAATTTCTTGATACAATATTGATAAAGCGGTTTCTTTTGGACTTTCGATTACAATTGCATCAATTATATATTGGTAATTCTCGAGTGATTTATTATTCTCGTTAACGATTGCTAATAAATCGCCTGCATTAAAATTCATATTGGAATTTGTTGCATCCGTTAATATTTTCAATTTTCTGGGATAGGATTTGTTCTCTTTTGTGGCAATGATATAGTCAATAACTTCTTTCAAAGTAACTTCCCCCATGAAATTTGAGTCAAGTAAACCTGTTTGATCGTTAAACTTAGCTACTACCATAAATGAAGTGTTTATAGTTAGTATTACAATGTTTTCATAAATTCAACCCCCCAAATACTATTATGTTCACTATTTGTATTTCTATTTATAAATCAATAGATGGCTCAGCTACACAAAAACAATCAAGATAAACCTATTCAATTTATTATTATAGAATTGAGGGTGCTTGTAATTAAATCAGCGTAAAGATAGAAATTTATATTAATTAAAAAGATGTTTGTTTTCTTATCGAAATGCTTATGATTATTTAAAACAATTATTTGCCGTATTTATTAAATATTTCTTTTCTGGTTGGGCAATTACAAATAAAGGATTCGCCAAATGACATTCTATAAATGCAATATTCCTCATTTTTACATTTTATAAAATGCACTTCATAATTTAAACAACTATCAACCTGGCAATAAACATGTGTTTTGTTTTGCAGGCAATTAAAATCCTTTTCACACTTGGTAGTCTTATTTAGTATTTCTTTATCGATATCCATAAATCTTTTCTTGTCCATTTCATGGTTAAACTAATTGTTCTTTTACATTAAGAAATTTAATCCATAGAACAATTCATGTTCATATAAATCCTTTCGTTTGGTTTTTTGGTGTTTGGTCATATTATTTATAATTGTTAAAGCTAAAATAATGAAAATTTTGACATCTTTTGTATTTCGATTAGTTTTTATTCGAATACCTCAATTCTCAACAATAGCATGACCCGTCAAATATGATGGAAAGGGCACTGTCCGAAGGATCCCTGTTTTGAAAAATTTGTAAGTGGCAAGGATACCAATATCAAAGGTTTCGGAATAAATGAATCTTCTCGCAAAAGATTATTTTGCCTTATAATGATGCATAATAAAGCAGAGAATACCAATTTGGCATATTATGCCGGA
This sequence comes from uncultured Planctomycetia bacterium, assembly GCA_942492195.1. Lineage (GTDB taxonomy): Bacteria > Planctomycetota > Planctomycetia > Pirellulales > S012-138 > CALOEH01. The sequence continues at coordinate 49,865 of CALOEH010000205.1, forward strand.
TTGGTTCTAATCATGGATTAGAATTCTGAGCGGAAATAATACTTCGAAATGTACTTTACATTTCCTTCATTAAATTGCCCATTTCGATGGCAGCCATAGCAGCATCAAATCCTTTGTTTCCGGATTTTGTTCCAGCTCTTTCAATGGCTTGTTCTATACTGTCAGTTGTTAAAACGCCAAAAACGATAGGTACTTCTGTTTCGAGCATAGCTGCTGCAATTCCTTTTGAAACCTCGCTTGAAACATATTCAAAATGGGGAGTTGCTCCACGGATCACTGCACCTAAACATATGACCGCATCATATTTTCCTGAAGAAGCCATTTTTTTGGCTAATAGCGGAATTTCATATGAGCCAGGCGACCAAACCATATCTATATCATCATCGTTGGCATCATGTCGTTTTAAAGCATCCAATGCTCCGCCTAACAGTTTACTGCTGATAAATTCATTAAAACGCCCAACGACGATTCCAAATTTCAGGTCTTTTGCGTTCAGTTTCCCTTCTTTAATATTCATAGTATAAGTTGTTTTTGTTAATGTTAAACCTAAGATAACTCAATGGCTCTTTCTTTTAATTCAACTCGTTAATATTGAACATATGACCAAGTTTAGATTTTTTAGTTGATAAATAAAACTGGTTATTTTTATGCTGATCAATTTCAATGGGAATACGTTCAACTACTTTTAGTCCGAAACCAAATATCCCCGATATTTTTTTCGGGTTATTGGTCATCAGTTTAAGTTTTTTGGCACCCAGGTCAGCCAGTATTTCGGCACCTATTCCATAGTCCCTCAAATCTGCTGGAAACCCAAGGGCTTCATTGGCCTCAACTGTATCCATACCGTTGTCTTGCAAATGGTAGGCTTTTAATTTATTTAGGAGTCCTATTCCGCGGCCTTCCTGGCGCATGTATAGCAAAATTCCCCGGCCTTCCCTTGCAATTCTTCGGAGGGCTTCTTCAAGTTGATCACCGCAATCACAGCGTTCCGAACCAAAAACATCACCTGTTAAACATTCGGAATGCACCCTTGCCAAAATTGGTTCTTCTCCATTAATATCGCCCATCACCAGCGCAATGTGCTCTTCATTATTGATTTTATCTCTATATCCTATGGCCTTAAATACACCGTATTTAGTTGGAAGTTTTACTTCTGATACCTTGTCGATAAGTTTCTCATGCTTTCGTCGGTAAGTAATAAGGTCCGCAATTGTAACCAGCTTCAGCTGGTGTTTTTTAACGTATTCCATTAATTCGGGTACGCGCGCCATCGATCCATCTTCATTCATAATTTCGCAAATTACTCCAGCAGGATAATGTCCGGCAAGTTGAGCAAAATCAACAGCAGCTTCGGTGTGCCCGGCACGAACAAGGACACCACCTCTTTTATATCCCAGCGGAAAAACATGCCCTGGTTTATTAAAGTCGTCAGGTTTTGCCACTGGATCAATGAGTTTTTTTATGGTTAAAGCTCGTTCATGAGCCGATATACCAGTTGTTGTTTCCGAGGCATCTACCGATACAGTAAATGCTGTTTTATGGGTGTCGGTATTCTCGGCCACCATCATCCCGATATTGAGTTCTTTTAGTCGCTCTTTAATAATTGGCATACAGATTAAGCCTCCACCAAATTTTGCCATAAAATTAATTGCCTGCGGTGTTACCATGTCGGCTGCCATAATTAGGTCACCTTCATTTTCGCGGCGTTTATCATCCACTACTACCACCATTTTGCCTTGTTTAATATCGGCAATTGCTTCTTCAATTGTGTTAAAATCGCTCATCTATTAATCTATAAATCCGTTGTCTTTTAAAAAACTCATATCAATACTCCGTTTGTTACTTTCTTTATTTAGGAGTGTAAATTTTTCGATGTATTTTGCAGTTAGATCATTCTCAATATTGACAATTGAACCCGTCCTTTTACTTAGCAACGTGGTTTCCTTTGCTGTATGCGGAATAATGGAAATCTTGAAGGAGGTATCCAGGATATCGGCCACTGTTAAACTGATACCATCAATCGCAACCGAACCTTTTTTTATAATATACCTGAGAACCTCTTTTTCTGCACGAATGGTATACCACGTAGCAATTTCCTCCTGATCAACCTGAGTGATTGTTCCTGTTCCATCAATGTGCCCGCTTACCATATGTCCACCCAAACGGTCACTCAACTTTAAAGCCCTTTCGAGGTTAACTTTCGAACCTGATTTTAATAAATTCAGATTGGTTCGTCTCATGGTTTCTGCCATAACATCTACTTTAAAACTACTGGAATTAAAGTCAGTTACTGTCAGGCAGGCTCCATTTGTATTGATGCTATCGCCAATTCGTAAATCGCTAATTACAAAATGGGCATTAATGGAAAGTGAAGCAGAAACCCTTCCCAACTTTATTGCCTTGACTGTCCCAATTTCTTCTATAATTCCAGTAAACATCGTTTTAATTTATATAGGCTTCAACCAATATATCTTCATCAAATCTTTTAATATCTGCTATTTTTAATACGATAGCATCATTGATTTTTTTATATCCCGTTCCACCTATCGGTGTGTGAGCTTTTTCTCCTCCTAATAGCTTTGGTGAAATGAAAGAATATACTTTATCAACAAGGCCTTCATTTATCGCCGAAAAATTTAATGTGCTACCCCCTTCCAGGAAAATGCTATCAATTCCAGAATTACCCAGATGTTTCATAAGAAAACGGATATCCACCTTATCTCCTTTTGAGGGACATAAAACGATTTCAGCTCCTTTATTACTCACTGCTTTTTTAAAATCAGCACCAGCCTTTTCTGTGACAGCTATGATTGTTTTAGCAGTGTTTGACTTAAATAATTTAGCATTTAAAGGTGTTCTCCCATTGGAATCAACAACAATCTTAGCCGGGTGACTTTTTGTTTTATAATCAGATCGATCATCTAAAGATGGATTATCTGTAATAACGGTATTAACGCCTACCATAATACCACTGTAATTATGCCTCAGTTCATGAACATATTTTCTCGACAACTCATTTGAGATCCATTTTGAATCGCCTGTATATGTTGATATTTTACCATCCATTGTCATGGCTGTTTTCATAGCACAAAATGGCATTCCGGTTTGAACATATTTTATAAATACTTCATTCACCTTTTGCACTTGCTTTTGAAGGATGCCAGTTCCTACTTCGATACCAGCGGACAACAGTTTCTCAATGCCCCCGCCCGAAACCTGATTGTTGGGATCAGGAATTCCAATAACAACCCTGGAAATCTTTTCATGGATGATCCGGTCGGTGCAAGGTGGTGTTTTTCCATAATGATTGCAAGGCTCAAGCGTTACATACATGGTAGCCCCCTCAATAGGCTCAGTGGTATTATTAATGGCATTTACTTCTGCATGAGCTTCACCAAATTTTTGGTGATAACCTTCTCCAATAACTTTTCCATTTTTAACAATAACAGCACCTACAAGAGGATTGGGATGAACAAAACCATTTCCTAAAAGAGAAAGCTCAATTGCTCTTCTCATGAATTTGATATCGTCTTTTTTAGCCATAAAAAAACCCCTAAGATATTATCCTCGGGGTATATATTTTTTACATATGAATAATTGCTTACTCATAAAATTTCCTCTCCTTTCCAGACTTTAACTGTCGATTCCAGAATTTCACTGGATCAGTCCCTGATTAAATTTATCAGAGAGTCGCGGATTATCACCGCCGGTCGGGAATTACGCCCTGCCCCGAAGAAATTATTTTACAACGCAAAGATACGGTAATATTTATTAGAACAATGAATTTTTTCAAAAGGAATCACAATGTTAAAATACCCTAAATCACTAAAGTACTCTGAATGGAAAAAGAATTAAATTTAGGGTATAATTGGAAATATTAAATTAGGAAACAGGTAAAGAAAAATAGAAATTACTACCTTTTCCTTCAGTACTTTCAACCCAGATCTCCCCGTCGTTCTTCTCGATGAACTCCTTACATAATATGAGTCCCAGACCTGTTCCTTTTTCCTTCTCGGTTCCAACAGTATGAAATTTAATGTCGGGTTTAAACAGTTTATCCATGTTTTCTTTCGAAATTCCTACGCCGTTGTCTGCAATTTGTATTTCTACATGATTATTGCTTAAATTAGACGATATATCAATTGATCCATTTTGATTAGTGAACTTTACAGCATTTGATATTAGGTTCAACATTACAGTTGAAATCATGTTTTTATCTGCCCATGCTATGCTGTCTGGTGCAATGTTAGAACGTAAGGAAATTTTCTTATTTTTTGCAATTGGTTTAAGAACAGATATTGCTTCAGCCAAAATTTTATCTAGCTTAATTTCTTCCTTATTGATAAATGTTTTCCCTGATTGAGTGCGGGCCCATTCGAGCAGGTTTTGTAATAAGGAATATGTATTTTCAGCTGCGGAATTGATCTGTTCGATGAATTGTTTTCGTTCTTCGTTGCTTAATGTATCATAATCGTCGAGTAGCAGTTGCGATAATACAAGTAACGAACTGAATGGATTTTTAAGATCATGGGCAACAATTGAAAAGAACTTGTCTTTTGTGGCATTTGCCTCTTTAAGATCGATGTTTAGTTTTTCGACATTCTTTTGTTGTTCCTCAATTTCCTTGTTTTTAATCGCTAGCTGTATATTAAGTTTTTCATTTTGCTGGTATCGTTTACGAAATATCATCGATAAAACCAGGGTTCCAAGAAGGATAAATAAAACTAATCCGATGACTATTTGCTGAGTTTGTATTTGAACATTATTAAGCTGGTCATCGTGTCGTAACCTTTCATTTTCTTTCTCTTTCTTTTCAAGTTGATATTTTGTTTGCAGTTCAGCTATGGTTTGCTTTTTTTGTTCTGAAGAAATATTATCTTTTCCCTGTATATATCTTTTATAATGGTCTAATGATTTATCAAAGCGGCCCATTAATTCATAAACCTCCGATAGGTGAAGGTTGCATTCATTTATTTGATACTTAAAATTTATTTCCTCAGCAATCCCAAGTCCTTGCTTAAAATAAGCCAATGACTTTTGATAATCCATTACATTTGAATAAATGAGTCCAAGCTGGGTATAACTTTTTGAAAGCATCATTTTATCACCCAACCGATTTAAAATATTGGTTGATTTTTCTAAGTAGTCAAGGGCTTTTAAATAATCACCTTTGTCGTTATAGGCTTCTCCGATACTACCCAGGATTATAGCAGTGAGTTTATCGTTATTAATAATTTCTTTGCCAATTAATTCAGCTCTGAAATAATATTCAAGTGCTTTGTCGTGTACGCCTCGCTTTAGATAAATGTCGCCCAGGTGTAAGGTCATCGTTACAATTTCCGATGATTTTTTGAGTTCCTGATAAAGATTTAGACTTTTGCGATAATAGTCAAAAGCGTTATCAAATTCGCCCAGCTCTTCGTAAATTCGGCCTATCCCATTATAAGCACTTGCGATTCCAACCTTATTATTTATCTCTTCCCAAAACTTTAGTGCTTCCTGGTTTTTATTCAATGCTTCATCATATTCGCCCCAATGCCCAAGGATACTTGCCATTTCATGCAATGTTGTTGCAATCCCTTCAAAGTGTTGGTTTTTCTTGAATATATCCAGGGCTTTTTCGTAATACTCTTTTGATTCAATATAATTGCTCCCACTATAATAATTTCGGGCAATCATTTGCAGGGCTTCACCAGCTTCTATCTCATTATTTTGGGTATGATAAATGTTATATAGCCGCGTTGAATATTCAATTGACTTGTCGTAATTGTTTAGCTTATAATAGGCATCAGAAAGTAAAGTTAAAGATTTCATTAAGTTTTCTTCATCGCTCATTTCCTCCGATAGAATTAAAGCCCGAATGGCATATTCAACTTGTTTTTCGCAGGAAGTTTCGGTGTAAAGTTCTGATAAAGACACGCAAATGGTAATTTTTTCGTTTTGCGATAAATTGTAACTCAACGAATTGTACAGGATGTTTTCGAGGCTATCAATTCTTTCCGTATTGCTACTATATCCATCCTGACATAATGATGTCAGAATAACAAATATAAAAATAGGAAAAAGTAATTTGTATTTAACCATCTTTAATAAAGCACCTAAATATTCTTCAACTAAGTTTTCAACGAAAATAAAACAGATATGTTCTATATTAAAGTATATTTTTCAGCTTCAGATTGATCAATTGAAATAAAAGCATAAAAAAACCGCATACACAAAGAGATTATCCCAGCATATGCGGTTTTTAATGATGTAAAGAAATTATAGATTTAACTTCTTCTTGATATTTTTTGGGATCGCATCTTTATGGATCATAATGTCGATTGTTTTCAATTTTACAAAAGCTTCAGAAGCGAAAAAATAACCATCGTATTTATGATTAGAATCACCCCATGAATTTTTAACTTTGTAATATAAATTACCGTCCTGATCTTTAGCTGTACCAGTCAAAAGCATACCATGATCATCTGTAGTTTGATAATTGTCAAACTCTGCCTGGCGCATTTCCTGAGTAATGGTCTTTTCTTTTACAGGGCCATCAAATTTATACAAGGCATCTTCCCTTTCTTTTTTTGTTAACTTTTCCCACTTTTCTTTTTCTGTCCCGCTTAAATCATTCCGGTCATCTTCAGGGACTATGGCAACACCATTTTTCCAGGAGAATCCTTTTTCACTCACATCAGCTCCCCAGGCAACAGTATACCCATTTTCAATGGAGTAATTAATAACGTCCATCATTTCATCCTCTGGCACATTATATATATAATCAAGCAACCAATTATCAGGTACTTCGATGATGAATTTTTCATAAAATGGATGGTGCGTATAGGATCCAATTTCAATGTAATCATCGGGATTAATTTCCAGTTCAGCTGCAAAAGATTGAGGTGTATAGTCTTTACCCTGATATGTGAAATTTTCGGGATATTCACCTAAATAGGCATCGAGTATACCCTGATAACCTTTGAACCAGGAAGACGAAAGTTTCCTGTTCTTGTTTTTGACAACAACATCAACATACGCTTCCGAGATAGCATCCAGTTCACCATGAATATGATTTTCTTCTCCTTCGAGCAGGCCGTTGTAAACTTCTTCAGGAACGATTCCATAATGTTTCATTACATGCGTTACATCGTGAAAAGCGCCTCCACCTCCAAAGTTAAAGTTTCCCTGAAAACGAACATACTTAATTGCTTTTTCTTCATAGGAATTTCTTACTACAAACATTTCAGATAGGTCATATTCTCCTTTGCCCTTCCTGATTAATTCGGATTCAATAAAAGATATACCGGAAAAACTCCAGCATGTACCAGAACGGTATTGATTTTTTACTGATGTGGTTGGAATATCTTTGATCATCTCAAAGGTATAGCCTTCTTCTTTCTCTTGCTTGTCGGTTTCTTGTGCTTGACTGTATGTTACAAAAAATAGCGAAACCAAAATTGATAATAATAAATGTTTCATTTTCTTGCTTGTTTAATAGATTTTCTAATTTGCAAATGTAAAAAAACAAGAACAGAATTAAAGTTGAGTTAACAAATAAACAGTATGGGTTAATATTTTACACCTTGCTGGTCAATCATGGGAACAAAACGAACGGGTAAAACATTTTTTTTATGAAGGATTCCTTTTTCCTTTTTTAGAACTATTAACTCCTGCTGGTTTAATTGGCCAATAGGAATTATCATTGTCCCACCTTCTTTCAATTGTTCCTTTAAGGTCATAGGAATGTGAGTAGGGGAGCAGGTTACAATAATCGCATCAAAGGGTGCTTTTTCGGGCCAGCCCTGGTATCCATCCCCAATTTTTATCTTGACGTTATGATAACCAAGGTTTTCTACAACTTTTATTGCTGATTTTCCAAGTGATTCAAATATTTCAATGGTAAATACACTATCGCATATCTCACCTAATATTGCAGCCTGGTATCCAGAGCCAGTCCCAATTTCCAGCACTCGATATGATGAGTCTGGCTTGAGGGCTTCTGTCATAAAACCTACAATATAGGGTTGAGAAATAGTTTGTCCTTCGCCAATTTGTAATGGGTAATCGTTGTATGCCTGGTTCTGAAGTTTTGAGGGAACAAATAAATGCCTTGGAACTTTTTCCATAGCTTTCAAAACCAGTTCATTTTTAACACCTCGTGCTTTTATCTGGGAATTTACCATTTTTACCCTTTCAGTATCATAATGATCTTTTTGGAGGTCCTGTGAATTGCTATTAAAACTAAAGAATGAAATCATAATCAAAAGGCCAATTGTTTTCATTATTGAAGATTACTTGTAAGTTATCTTTATCCCCTTATCATAAATAAGCCCTAAAATATTAATAATTGAGTTAATCTCCTAATTTTTAGATGCCTTAATAAGGAATTAAAAATGAATTTTCATTTGTTCATTTAAGCGGAAGCTTTTTCGATGATACTTTGTAATACCAAATTCTGTAATTGACTGTTTATGCTTTTTTGTTGGATAGCCCATGTTTTTATGCCAGTCGTAGTGAGGGAATTCCAAATGTATTCTCGTCATAAAATCGTCACGATAGGTCTTAGCTAAAATGGAAGCTGCAGCAATTGATAAATATTTTGAGTCTCCCTTAATAATACATTTGTGATCGATTTTTGGATATGGTGTAAACCTGTTTCCATCAACCAAAATAAGCTCTGGCTCTTTAATGAGTTTAGATAGCGCCCTGTGCATTGCAAGGAACGAAGCGTTTAAAATATTAATTTTATCAATTTCATCATTGGAACAAATACCAACTGCCCAGCTTATGGCATCTTTTTCCATATCCTTGCGAAGAATTTGGCGTTGCTTTAAGTTTAATTTTTTTGAATCGGTTAAGGTTGAATGACTATAATCCTTTGGAAGAATAACGGCAGCTGCATAAACAGGACCGGCCAAACATCCTCTGCCAGCTTCATCACATCCAGCTTCTACTAAATTCTCTGTGTAGGATCTCAAAAGCATCAATTAAATATTTGCGAACTAATTATGGCATAAAAATTATGAAACAAAATTGCAGCAAAAAGAAACCAAAGATAAATGTCGACCCAAAATGTTTTTTTTAGCCTCATGAGGTAACCTGATATAATGATAGACATTGGAATTAATAACAAGGAAATATTTTTTGGATCTGCGCTACCCACCAGCAAAACGATTAAAAATGAAATTATCAATAGGATTACAGATGACCAATAATGTTTTCTCACACTTATATTGAATTCACTTAGCCGCACAATCAGATTTATAAGTGCAGCAATTGCTAATATGTATACCGTTATGTTAACGAAAATTGAAAAATAATCAGGTGTGAGCTTAAATTGAAACGCATAAAATGCCTGTAAGTGTGAATGATAGTGTTGTATAGCAATTTCCAGCTTGTCAGTCCAAAAATAATAAACTCCTAAGAAAAGATAAACAGTTAAAAATCCAAGAATAGGTATAACCCATTCTCTCCAAAAGTAGATCCTATAGATATTAAAAGTCAACCAAATAAATAGTAAAAGGATAATGGTCTCAAAATAAAATAATGATCCGACAGCCAGTAAAATGCTTATGTTGAAAATTTTCGAATAAGCCTCTTTTTCCATGTACAATGTAAGAATTTGATACATGGCAATAATGATAAAAAAATTAGCTATAAGTGATGGATACATGCTTAATAAAGCAGGTCCGTGGCTCATTAAGACTATGTATATAAATGCCACAACCAAACTGTTTTTACTAACTAGTTGATTATTGTCGAGGGCCTTATTTAAAATAATGGCGGAAAAGAAAACAATTATAAACGCAAAAATTGCTAATAAACGAGGGTTTTGACCAGAGACAAATAAAATTATATTGTAACCCGGTGAGGTAAAAGACAGGCTTCCCTCATAATTCAGTTCTGGAAATATAAATGCAGGTAACCAGAATGAGAACTGCATGATTAGCAATGCAACATATTGAATAATATAGTCTTTTCTGAAAAATCTGATTAGCATAAATTATTTTTCATAAAGTTAATGTTGACTAAACCAGATCAAATCCCAGGTCCTTACGATAATACTTATTCTCAAAATCAATAACTTCAGCATTTGAAAAACTTGTGTTCAACGCATTTTTAATATTATCGCCAAATGAGCAAATAGCCAAAACCCTACCACCATTGGTTAATATTTCGTTGGTGTTTATATTTGCTTTGGTACCAGCATGAAAAATTATACTATCCTTGATTTGATTTAATCCATGAATTGGTTTCCCGTTCTCATAAGTTCCCGGATATCCGCCCGAGACAAGAAATACGGCAGCAGCTGTGCGAGGATCTGTTTCAATGGTCTTTTCAGAAATGGTGCCTTCTGCCACACCTAAGAACAATTCCATTAAATCTGATTTGATCCGCGGTATAACTGATTCTGCTTCCGGGTCGTCCATCCTCACATTATATTCTATAACAAAAGGTTCGTTTTTTACACTAATCAAACCAAATAAAATAAATCCTTTGTATTCAATTCCCTCTTTTTTAAGACCTTCAATTGTGGGCTTAATGATTCGTTGTTCCACTTTATTCATAAAAATGGAATCGGCAAAAGGTACGGGTGAAATGGATCCCATTCCGCCAGTATTAAGGCCTGTATCTCCTTCACCAATGCGCTTGTAATCCTTCGCTTCGGGTAAAATTATGTACGAATCTCCATCTGTCAAAACAAAAACGGATACTTCAATACCATTCAGAAATTCTTCAATTACAACTTTGCTGGAAGCAGTACCAAATTTTTCAGCTTCTAACATTTCTTTTACTTCCGATTTAGCCTCTTTGATAGATTGGCAAATTACAACTCCTTTGCCAGCAGCAAGTCCGTCGGCTTTTATAACGTAGGGTGGCTGAAGCGATTCAAGAAAAGAATATGCCTCAACAATGGATTCCTTTTTAAATGTTTTAAACCCAGCAGTTGGTATTCCGTATTTTAACATGAATTTATTGGCAAAATCCTTACTTCCTTCAAGCATTGCACCTTTTTTTACTGGCCCGATTACCGGAATATCTTTCAATAAATCGTCTTCCAGGAATCGGTCGTGCAAACCATCAACCAAAGGTACTTCAGGACCAACAATTACCATTTTAATGTTTTTAGTAAGGATAAAATCTTTTACTCCCTTAAAGTTTTTAATGTTGAGATCAACATTGGTTCCAACCTCTGAAGTTCCTGCATTTCCGGGAGCAATATAAAGATCGTCGAGTAAGTTGCTTTGTGTTATTTTCCATGCAATGGCATGTTCGCGGCCACCAGAGCCAATTAATAGTACATTCATGTTTTGAAATGTTATTTCGGTCAGCAATAATAACTTGTTACGTTTTTTGCCAACCAATAATCGAAAAATAAAAAATCAAAAATACTCAATAGATTTAGATTCTGTTTATTTCTGCTCCCAGTTTCTGTAATCTTGTGACTATGTTTTGATAACCACGGTCAATTTGTTCTATGTTATCAATGATGCTTTCTCCTTCTGCAGATAGCGCTGCAATTAATAAGGCCACACCCGCTCTAATATCTGGAGATGACATGCGGACACCTCTTAAGTTATACTCTGAGCGATTTATCCCAATAATTTTTGCTCTATGTGGATCGCAAAAAATAATTTGAGCCCCCATATCTATGAGTCTATCAATAAAAAATAAACTGCTTTCAAACATTTTTTGATGAATTAATACGGTTCCTTTTGCTTGAATGGCGGTTACCAATACAATACTTAATAAATCAGGAGTAAAGCCTGGCCATGGAGCATCATATATTGTTGGTATAGAACCATCAATCATTCGTTGAATTTCATAATGTTTTTGAGATGGAATACGAATATCATCTCCAACAATTTCTAATTCAATACCTAACCTTCTAAAAGTGTCAGGGATTCGTCCTAACATATCAACCCTACAATTTTTAATGGTAATGTTAGATTTTGTCATTGCAGCTAAGCCGATAAATGAACCAACTTCAATAAAATCTGGCAATAAACGGTGAACACAGCCACCCATTTCAGTTACACCTTCGATAGTTAAAAGATTAGAACCTACACCAGTTATTTTTGCTCCCATGCTGTTTAACATTTGGCAAAGCTGTTGCAAATAAGGTTCGCAAGCTG